>JAZPZV010000001.1:0-33642 GCA_045544855.1 Eubacteriales bacterium
CGCGGCGGGTGTGGGTGGACATAAGTGGACGAAACAGGGGTTGGGGTTGAAGCTATTTTTTTCTGACACACCAAATAACGTTTTTGGCAGAGCTATCGCCGGATTCTTTGTGATAACCGCCGTAGACGTTAACGATCTCATAGCCTGTCAATTCCAGCAAGTATTTCATTTCCTGGCGATAGGTCTGGCGCATTCTAAGGGGACGTACTCTTTCGGCGATCACTTCGCCTTTGTCGTTCAGAGTTTCAAACTTCCAATTTCCGCTCATGATCTGGGTATACGGATCATAGGAAATGGCGTTGTAAATCTTCTCGCGTTTTCCTTGCTGATTGGTATATTCCAAACGGAAGGAATAATCCGTATCTTTCGTTTGCATCTGCTGTGCTTGAAAGAAAGGATGCGGATCAAAGGTATTAAAGGTCAGCATTCCGCCGTCGGATATGTTTTCCCGAATGTTCAAAAGCGCAGCTTTCTGCAGTTCCGGAGTCAAAAGGTGCATGAATCCGCTTCGGGCAATGATGGCGCAGGAATACGTTTTGTCGCTCTTGAACGCCGTCATATTGGCAGAGAAAATGTGCAAGCGAAAGCCTTTTGCGTTCGCTTTTTCGTCAGCCACACGGCACATTGCTTCCGATAGATCCGTTCCGTCGGCAAGGATCCCATTCTCTGCGAGGTGAAGCAAGACTGCTCCCGTTCCGCAAGCAATATCGATCACGCCGCCCTTGCCGTATTCCTTGGCAAAGTCAAGGTAGAAATCCAGGAATCCCGCATGGTTGTCTCCCCTGCTGTACATTTCTTCCAGGTAAAGGTCGTAGTTCTCCGCTACGTCGTCATAATCGTGTAGGTCTTTTAATTTCATTTGTGAATCTCCTTTTTTGAATGCTTATCGTACAACGCAATCGGGAAGGTGGAAATGGGTTTTGATCTGCTGGGCGACGGATTCGGGGGAAAGGTGGGTATTGTCGATCTTCAGGAAGTTTGTAAAGGGGAGGTCTTCCTCGTCGTAGGAATTGAGGCGGTGGATGGAGGAGGTATGGCGCATCTCCTGCTCGCTCCAGGCAAGGTCTCGTTTGGATTCCTTATGGTAGAGGCGGTTTTCCGTTTTGTTTCTTTGCAATCGAACGTCGAAGTCGGCGGTGAGCTCCACCACGTAGCAGTCTGCGCCTTCACCGCGGAAGAGATGGATGAGGTTTTGCAGGTAGTCGAATTCGGCGGGTTGGTCAAAATCGCACATATAGGTGAAAATCAGCCCCGGGAAGTCTCCTTTGGCAAACAGGCGGAACACCGTTTGGCGGATGGAATCGTTAAGGAGGCGAAATTCCGGTTCGTTATGGGCGAAGAGCTTACGGGCAAGCTCGATGGACATATGATTATGGAACAGGCGCAGGGGCGTGATCTTAGCAAGCTCCTGGCCTACGGTCATTTTCCCCACGGCGTGGGGGCCGAGGATGAGGACGAGGGTTTTGTTCATGGGTTACTCCTTTCGGAAGATATCCAAAGTATGGTGGGAGAGGCCGATCATGTCGGAGCGTTCGCAGGTGGCGAAGTGGTAGTTCAGGTAGAGTTGGAAGGTTTCGTCGTTCATGGCTTCCATGGTTTGGCGCATATGCTGGGCGTAGCCGTCGGAGGCGATAAAGTGGAGCCGGGTCACGGGAAAGCGGTTTCGCAGGGCGTCGATGTCCTCTTTGCGGTGAAGCTCGAAGATATCCCAGGGGTGGGAGAAGGCTTTGAAGGTGGTGGGATCCACCATGCATTTTTCCATGATGTTATGGATCTCCCCGCGGATGAAGCCGTAGGTAAGGACGGTGGGGTCTGCCATGCAATAGGCGGCGAAGATCACCCCGCCGGGCTTGGTGACCCGAATGGCCTCCGAGAGGGCTTGCAGCTTGTCTTCCTCGGTGAACAGGTGGTACATGGGGCCCAGGAGGAGGGTGAGGTCGTAGGTGTTGTCCGGGAAGGCGGAAAGATCCGTGGCGTTTCCTTGGGTGACGGTGACGGGTTCTTCGGGGAGGGTGTTACGGCGGAAGATCTCGATGTTATGCTCTAAGAGTTCTACGGCGTCCACCCGGTAGCCTTCCCTTGCCAAGGCGTGGCTATATCGGCCTGTGGCGGCACCGATCTCCAGGATGCGCGCATTGGGCTGGAGGTATTTTTGGATATAGCGCATGGTGGTGAGGTATTCCACCATGCCGTAACGGGTGGTGAGGCGGCTGTCTTCGTCTATGTTTTGGTAGAAGGTATTCAGGTAGTCTTTGGTTTCCATGGGGTGTTTCCTTTCTTTTAATAGGAACCTCATCCGCCCCTCCGGGGCTTCCCTTATCCCCAAAGGGGAAGGCGAGGCTCCCTTCGGGAGCAAAAATGATTGCATGCCCTGTGGGGCGGGGCAAAATTACTTTTTGGAAATGGCCAAGAGGTGGCCGGAGAGGCCGAGGATCTCCTCGTGGGTGTCCAGCATACGGACGGTTTTCATGAGGGTTTCTTTGGTGGCGGGATCGGACATCAAGGCGTGAAGGTTGGGTGCCAGCCAGGCACCTCCCATAACGCCGTGGACAGAGAGGGTACGGAAGCCGCCTGCGGAAAGCTCCTCCCGCAGGGCTTTGGCGGTGTGCATATGGGAGCTGCCCAGACCTGCGGAAAGTTTACGTTCCGGATTTTCGTAACGGCCGTCGGTCAAGGCTCGTTCCATCATGGCAAGTACGGCGGGGTCGTCCAGCTCGTAGCTCTTTTTCTTCTCCGTGGCGTGGTAGAGGGTGATGCGGGCGATGAGGGCGCCGTAGGGAGTGATAGCGCCTGTGAAGAGAACTCCCCCGTTCTTCAAGAGGCGGCGGCATTCCTTGAGGGCAAGGATCCGTTCCTCGTATTCCGTGATGGAATAGAGGGGGCCCATAAAAAGGATGGCGTCTGCACTCCCCGTGGGGCGGGGAATTTCTCGGGCGTCGGAGACTTCGGCAGAAGCGAGGGAGGTTCCGGGGTACTCTACTGCCAGGTCTTTGCTCATGGCGATATTGGTCTTTGCAATGTCGAAGAGGTGCACCTCGTAGCCAAGGGATGCCAGCCACCAGGCGTATTCTCCGTACCCGCCACCGATATCGTAGATCACGGCGGGAGGCTTGGGGAGGTATTCTGCGAGGAGTTCTTTGGTGCGTTCAAATTCAATGAGACCCATGCCTGTTCGCAGGCGGTCCCGTTCGATGCCGGCGTTATAGCCTGCAAGCACGGTGGTATCGATGGTTTTCATGGAGTTGTTTCCTTTCGGGATGTTGATAATAGGAACCTCATCCACCGGTGCAAGCACCGGTCCCCCTTCCCCGCAAGCGGGGAAGGCGAGGCTCCCTGCGGGAGCGGGAAATATAAAAAAGCGGTGCAGATCGAAATACATCGACTTGCACCGTTTCTCTAAATTCGTGTAAAAAGGCTACTTCTTACGAAAAATGAGTACGACAATACAAGCCTGTGCCCGTATGGGTGACGGGAGTCCAGAGCTGCTGGTTAGTCATATTCATTACAGAAGTATAAGCTGCCATTGCCGTATTCCTTTCGTAAAATGGATGGTTCAATATAACACAGATCTTAGGGTTTGTCAAGAGGGTTTCGGAAAGAAGTTACTGAAGTCTGGCTTCTATGCGGTTTTGGCTCTTGGTCAACCAATTGATCAGATCCTGCAGATCCTTCACAGCGATCTTGCCGTGGGCGGGATCGTCGAAGAGAGCCTTGACGGCTTCGGTAACATCCTTCAAAGCCCCGATGGTGGCCACGCAATAGTCCTTTTTCTGCCCGGTGGTTGCGCTTGCAAGGTCGAAGGATTCGGCCGATTCCAGAATGGGGGTCAGCAGGGCGGAAAGGGCTTGGTAGTCCTCTTCCGTGAGACCTGCGTAGGGCATATAGACGTTCTTTGCCTTATCCAAGATATACTTCAGCTGTGCGGCAGCGGTGACGCTCAGCTTATCCACCTGGACGGAGGGATTGCGGAAGGAGCCTTCCGTCACGGGATAGAAGTAGTTGGAAACGTCGATATTCGCCAGAGAGAAGATGGCTACGCCGTCTGCACCGGTCTGACGTACCTCGGTCATCTGCAGGGCGAAGTTCATGGGAACGGTCTCGCCGAAGGCGGAGATACCGGTGGAGTAGAAGCATTTGTTCCCGGACAGGGTCACGAACTTGGAGGCGTTATTGGAAACGTAGGCGTTATCCGCACCGTAGGACATGGAGAAGAGCTCATCCACGTAGCCGTTTTCTACCCAGTTGGCACAATCCTGGAAGATGTCGTTCTTGATGGAGGGGATGCCGGGGTAGACAGCGGCGGAAAGCCAAGTATCGGGATCTTCCGCCTTGATCATCTCGTAGACTTCCTTCACGAAGCTGTTGATGATGTCCTGACGGAACTTCAGCCAGGATTGATACAGAGCGCCGCTTGTGAGGGTGGCGGGGTTGACGGTGGTGGTGTTTTCGATCTGCCATGCGGTGACGATGTTTTCGTTGTAGCCGAAGTCGGTCTTGCCGTAGTTCAGCTCGGGGAAACGGATGTAGTCCAGATGGATGCCGTCGATATCGTACTTCTCCAGCATCTCCTTATAGAAGTCGATGAGGAAGCTGCGAACCTCCTTATCGTAGGGGTTCAAGAAAATGAAGTTGGTGTTGGAGGCGGAGTAGAAGAAGGTGTTCTTGCCGTTCTTGTCCTTCAGCCAATCGGGGTAGGCGTTGGCCAAAGCCATGTTTGCCTGCTCCTGGGCCTCTACGGTGCCGATAAAGAAGTTTTGCACCCAGGCGTGGACCTCGATGCCGTTTTCGTGGCAAATGCGTACAAAGCCGTCCATGGCGTCGTAGCTACCGTTGGCGGTGCAGTGCTTGATGAGCTCGTTCTCGGAGAAGCCTACGAAGCTGCCGTTGTACCAGGTCTCCAGGTAGACGGTGTTGATGCCCAGAAGCTTCATCTTTTCCACCACGGCTCTGACCTCCGCATCGCTCTTTTCGGAGCTGCGGTACCAGACGGCGCGGTTTTCCACGGGGTGAGCCTCGATGAGGGAGTACAGCATGGAATCCCAGGAAGAGTCTACCTCGGAAAGCTTGGAAAGGGCTTCGTCGTAGTTGCACTGCGCGAAGGCATCCTTGGCCTCCTCGATGGTGCTCTCCAAAGCGGATACCTTACCGTCAAGGCCGTTGTAATCCAGATATACCAAGGTCTTCTTGGCATTTTCCAGGCGGGATTTCAGATCGTCCAGACGGACGGCGGCATCGATGAACAGGGTCTCGGGAGTGGAGATGGCGGTGACGGTCATGGTGTCCTCGTCGAAGAACACCTTGGCACCGTAGCAGTAAGCGTTCTCCAGTGCGGTCTTGTTGGTGCCGTGGCCGGAGAGGACGTAACCGCCCTTGGGAATGACGGCGTTGCCGGAATAGGAGTCGCCGATCATGGTGCCGTCCTTGTCCACCAAAATCTCGTAGCCGTATTCATTACTGCCGGTGGTGGCCTTGGAGCGGTAGATCACCAAGAAATTTTCCTGACGGGTGGTGTTGATGCCGGAAACCTTCAAGGGGGTGACGTTGTAGTTCTGTTCCCCAAGGGAAACTCTTGCCGTGTCCCCTTTTCTGACGCCACAGGCCTCACGATACAGAGGGTGATCCTTGTGGATGCTGAGGACGCAGCCGCCTGCGGGGATCTCGATATCGCCCATTCCCTGCTCCACGGCGACCACCTGACCGTCCGCAATGGCGATCTCCACGCCGTAGGGGTTGGTCTGGGTGGTGGAGCCGAACTCGGAGGTGTACAGCAAGCTGACCCCCTCGGGAGCACGGACGGTGTTGAATTTTTGGATATCGTACGCAACTTTTCCGATGCGCACGTGGTTGACGGGAAGGGTTGCGGTATCCACCATCACGGAAACGATGGATTCACCGATGGTCAGTCCTTCCGCGACGGAAACCATATCCCCTGCGAAGGTGACGGCCACGCCGCCGGACAAGGGAAGCATACTGCGGGTGTTCTTTTTGTTTACGTAGGTGACCACGTCGTTGAGGATCACCACGTCGATACGGTCCACATCGGAATCGGGGGTGGACACACTGCCGCCGTTCATGTCGTAGACGTACACGCCGCCTGCGGTGATATGGTCGTTGTTGTAGCCGCCTTGGGCAATGGGGTACACGGTATTATCGATCACGATGGCTTCGGAATCGTGGTAGGAGGAGACCTTCTCCAGATCCTCAAAGGCAATGATCGTCCCTGCGGGAAGCATGCTCTGTGCGAAAGCTGCGTTATAGTCTCCCACAAACACCAGCTGATCCTTTGCCACGGCGGAAGCATCTCCTACCGTAACGGAAACCACCTTGCCGCCCTCCAGCACCGCCACAGCGGACCCTGCGGGAAGGGCAACGGCGTTCTTGGTGTAGGCGGCGTCCAGGTAATAGATGCCCTCTGCAGTAATGGCGGAGATGGGGTTGCGGAGATTGATCCGGCGTTTTAAGAAGTTTCTGTTTTCGTTGTTGGTACGGAAAGCACCTGCGTCCATACGTTCTAAGCCTCCGATCACTGCGTCGCCGGTGACGGGCACGTCCTGCCCTGTGCGGACGCGAAGGTCTGCCAAGGCGGCGGTGGGAAGGGTCACCACAAAGCCGTTGTAGGGAATGATCATACTTGCCATGGCATCCTCGGTGATGCCGATGACGGTATATTCCGTTTTACCTTCGGCATATTCGCCGCGAACAGCCACGGCGGTGCGACCGGCCTGATCCTCACCCAGCGTGAGAGAGAGGGTATCTTCTCTGGTGTAGGCTCTGGTATACAGTACCACGGAATCCTCGGCGGGACTGCAGTTCAGATGGGTAACGGTAAATTCCTTGCCACCCAAGGTCAGGGTAAAGACACCCTCGTAGGGAGGGATCTCTTCCGTGGGGGCAGAGGATTCTGCAGGCGGTTGCTCCGTTTGGCAGGCAGCCAGGACGGGAAGCAGCAAGCAGATCCCCAGCACAAGGCTCAGAATGCGGGAAAGGGTGTTTTTGAAGGGTCTCATAGCTTCTTTCCTTTACGTTTGATTTCTTTCCTATTATAGCACATTCCGAAGAAAAGTCAATAAGAGGGGTGAATTTGGACTTTTCTTTGGAAAAAAATTGGTATTTGGGCAAAATATTAACAATGTGTTAATCAAAACGGGTTGGAAAAGGAGTATACTAAAGTAATCTTTTGTAAGGAGCATATTTGGATATGGTCAGCAGATCTTTGCAGAGTGCCGCCGAGGCGCTTGGCTTTACTTATGCAGAAAAACAGAATCAGAAGCAATCCCATATGTATGGGGTTTACGGCGGGTACCTGATCACCCTTTACGACAGCGGCAATCAGAAAACCGTTTTTATCAACTACTATCTGGCACCCGATGAATCCGAGGACGATTCCGTTCGTCTGCTGGAGATTTCCGAGGGATTCAAGGCTGCAACCGCCACCTATTCCGTAACGGACTATCACGTGGACGTGGACGGACTTTCCTGCACGGTAAGCTGTGAGGACGAGGAGCTGGCTCCCCTGGTAGACAAGCTGGTAGAGTTTTTGCAGGCGGAGGAGCTGGTGGGCGTGACCCAGTGCAGCTGCTGCGGAAACAAGATCGGTAAGCGGTTGCCCAAGAAGCTGACCAAGGGGAAGAACAACTTCCTGCTTTGTGAGCATTGCGCACTGGAAAAGATGGAGGAGGCCTCCAAGACTCCCAAGGCAGACGAGAATGCGCTTCCGCAAAAAACCGGGCTTGGCGTTTTGGGTGCGATCGCAGGCGGACTTCTCGGTATTCTGGCCTATTTCCTGATCTATTACTTCGTCTCCCCCATTTTTGACGATTCCGCTTTTGAAATGAGCTACGTGTTCAGTCTTCTGGGCTTCGGCACTGCATACCTGGTGTATCGCGGTTTTACTCTGTTCAGCAAGCAGCCCTGCAACAGCGCTTACGCCGTGGTGGCTTCCGTTTCCGTGGTTTGCGTTGCTTTGGGACAGTATATCGGCACCTTTGCGGAGTTTGCAAAGCTTCAGGGCTTTGGTCTCGGAAAGGCCATGTCCATTCCCGCTATGTGGCTGATCCATCTCCGCTCCACCGCTACGGATCCCGCAGTTGATTACGCTGCCACCTTCTACAAGCTTCTTTGCTTCAGCCTTTTGTTTGCCATCATCGGCGTTATTATCTTCTTGATGGGATTGAAGGACAAAGCAAAGGTCAAGAAGGAGACCGTGGAGCTTGAGACCCTGCGGATCTGATCACTTCCCCGTTGCAATTTTATAAACAGGTCACAAACTATACACAGAAAGCCTCTCGTTCTTGGGAAGACTAAGGTCAACATCCCAAAGCGGAGGCTTTTATGTATCATAAGGTAGAAATATGCGGAATCAACACGTCGAAATTAAAGGTGCTCACGGAGGAAGAAAAGCGCAGTCTTCTGGAACGGGCGAGGCAGGGTGACAAGTATGCAAGAGAAGAGCTGATCACAGGGAATCTGCGGTTGGTGCTCAGTGTGATCCAATCCTTTCAGAACCGAGGGGAGAATCCCGACGATCTGTTTCAGGTGGGTTGCGTGGGGTTGATCAAGGCGGTGGATCATTTTGATCTGACGCAGGAGGTGAAATTCAGCACCTACGCCGTTCCCTTGGTGGTGGGAGAGATCCGTCGTTATTTGCGGGACAACAGTATGCTGAGAGTACCGAGATCCTTGCGGGATCTGGCTTACAAGGCCATGAAGGCCAAGGAAAAGCTAAGCAGAGAATTACAAATGGAGCCCTCTCCCGAAGAGATCGCCAAGGAGCTGGGGGAAAACCCGAGGGCAGTACGAAATGCTTTAGAGGCCATTGTAGACCCCATTTCGCTTTTTGAGCCCGTGTATTCCGAGGGTGGAGACTCGGTGTACGTGCTGGATCAGGTGGGTGACACGGGGAACACCGACGACAGCTGGCTGGACAGCATCGCCATCGGGACGGCCATGGAAAGTCTGACTCCCAGAGAGAAGAAGATCCTCACGTTGCGGTTTTACAACGGGAAGACGCAAACGGAGGTTTCGGAAGAAATTGGGATCTCCCAGGCACAGATCTCCCGTTTGGAAAAGGGAGCACTTTTGAAGGTGAAAAAGCAAATGACGTAGGAAAAGGCACGTCATGAGAAAAGGCACATCCATCGGATGCGCCTTTTTCGTTTAGTTGGATTGTACGTATACCGCAAGGGCTCCGTTGTCCAAAACGGCAACGCCATGCATGCCCATGACGATGCGGCAATCGTTGGAATACGCTTCTTCGGATTCAAAGAGGGTCAGCGTATCGTTGTTCCAAAGAAATACGTGGGAATCCTCTTCTCCTTGGAGCATACCGTACAGGGTACCGTAGAAGGTATCCAGATAGTTGACACGGCGTTTTGCGGGGTAACTCATCAACGTTTGGGTTCCGGTAGCAAAATACAGGATGGAATCCGGTTGCTCTACGTTGTCATAGATGGCAATACCCTTGCCGTCGGCAAAATACGTCCAATAATCGGAGTTGCCCACGGTGAGAAGATCCTGATATTTCCCCGTACTCAGATCGATGGCACCGATGGTATCGTACACAAAATCCTCATCGGCATCTTTTTTGCAGTAGAGATAATGACTGTCGAACATCAAAGGGGTAATGGAGCTCACATCGGAGATCCACTCCAGCTGGGCGATCACCCTCCCCTCGCGATCCAGGATACGGTAGTACCGCTCGCCGCTACGCAAGACGGACAGCACCACGTGGGTGTCGTTCTGGCGTATGATCCGCACGTATTCCAAAGCGGTCTCTTCAAAGCACAGGGTACGGTTGACGCCGTTTTCGTTGTAGAGCACCACGTAGGGGCAGGCAGTGCCGGAAAGGATGGTCTCGTAATCCACCCAGAAATAGCCGTTTTTGTTGTAGGCGTTTTTGTCGTACACAAAGGCTTCGGGGCGCTTGGAGGCAGGATCCTTCAATTCTCCCGTAGCGGGATCGAAGCGATACCAAAGGCACTTGGCCTGATAGGAGCCGTAAAACGGAACGGATGAATAGATCACGCAGACACGCAAGCCATCTTCCGTGTACACCATATCGCCTACGGCGGGAAAACTGCCGCTGTAAGACCTCAGAAAAGCGTCCAGCGTGGGGTCGGTGGTCTTGTTGATCAAAGTAGCCTCTACGTCGCTTGCCCCGGGGAGATCCTTTCCGGAAAGGGTATGCAGGTCAAAACCGGTCTTTTCGGGAGGCAGGGAATCTTCGGAAGACGTCTCCCGGGAAGGCTCATCGGAAGGCTCTGCAGAGGATTCCTCCGTGGATTCTTCATGGGAAATCGTCGGAGTGCTCTCCTCGGGAACGCTGACCGCCGCGGAAGAAGTATTCACAGGGGGAACTTCCGTCTCGCATCCTGCGACGAAAAGGGCAAATGCCACCAGCAGGAGAGGCAAAATCAGTTTTTTGAATAGCATTTTGAAAACAGGCATGGGTTCATACCTCCTATTGGGTCTATTTTACAATAGATTTTCCATTCTGTCAACAGGGAAAATGTAAACAACCCATTTTTACACAAAGGAGATCTGATACGTTTCCAACCAATATTCCATTTGGAGCAGCCAGGCGTAAAGCTGAGGTCTCGCCATCAACTGTCCGAACCAGGTGGCATCTTCCCCGTTCATGAAGGCGGTCACCTTCTTTCGATCAAGGAGAGGATACAGGCGGCTGTTGGGGTCGTTGAGGATGGCGAGAAGAGCCGTTTTGGTAAGCAGCTCGTAGACGGGGTCGTGGGTCTTGGGGTAGGGGCTCTTTTTACGGAACAGTACACGCTCCGGCAGAACTCCCACCATGGCGTTGCGCAAGAGGGATTTTTCTACGCCGTTTTCGAATTTGTATTCCCAGGGTACGTTGTAGACGTATTCCAGAATACGGTGATCCGCAAAGGGGACACGCACCTCCACGGCGCTGTACATGGACATACGGTCTTTGCGCTCCAGAAGAGATTGCATGAAGTACCACACGGAAAGCTGTGTGGCCACGCGGGAGCGGTACATTTGGTCGTTGTCTTCCCCACCGCGCTCCACGGAACGGATAATGCCGCGGTAGTGAGCAGAAATAGTGCGATAGCCTTCCTCCGGAGACGCAAAGGCGGGGTCGAACAGGGAGGCTCTGGCGTAGGGATCGTGGATCCAGGGGAAGAAGGGGCGGCTTAGCATTTCCGGGCGGTAGAACCAAGGGTAGCCGCCGAAGATCTCATCGGAGCATTCTCCCGAAAGGGCCACGGTGTGTCGCTGTTTGATCTTGGAGCAATAGTACAAAAGGGAAGAATCAATATCTGCCTGCCCCGGCAGATCACGGGCATCCACGGCGTTCTTCAACAGGCTGAAGACTTCCTTGCTTTCGGCGGTGAGGATGGTATGGCGGGTGCCCAATTTATCCGCAAGCCAGGAGGCGTAGGCGTCGTCGCTTTCCGGTTGGAAGAGAGAGGTCTTGAAGTTCTTGCGGTTATATTCGTATTCAAAGGAATAGGTGGACAGGGTCTTTCCCTTTTCCTTACAGTATTCTGCCGCCAAGGCGGAGATCACGGAGGAATCCAGGCCTCCCGAAAGCAGAGTGCACAAGGGGACGTCGCTGACCATCTGACGGCGGGTTGCGTCGGTGACCAGCTCTCTCACGGTTTGGACGGCCTGCTCCCTTGTGTCGGTAAAGGGCTTGGGAGTCAGCTTCCAGTAAGCCGTTCTTTCCAGCTTGCCCTTTTGCAGGGTGGCGTATTCTCCCGGCAGGAGCTTGCGGATATTTTTGAAGGTGCCGCTTTCCGGCAGGGTGACGGGGGCTAAAAACAGCAATTCGAAGATCCCTTGACGATCCACCTCCCGCTTTACCCCGGGGTAGGCGAGAAGGGCTTTGATCTCCGAGGCGAACAGAAACGTTTCCCCCGCGAAGGTGTAGTAGAGGGGCTTGACTCCCAAACGATCTCTGCAGAGGAACAGCAGATCCGCTTCCTTGTCGTACACGGCAAAGGCGAAAATGCCGTTGAGCTTTGACGGGCAGTCCTTGCCCCAATGCACAAAAGACCAGAGAACGGTTTCGGTGTCCGATCGGGTCTCTACCCGAATGCCCGCAAGGGACAGCTCACGGTTCAGCTCCTCCTTGTTGTAGATCTCTCCGTTGTAGACGATGGTATATTGGTTGCCGCGGTAGGTGACGGTCATGGGCTGGACGCCATGCTCCGGGTCGATGACGGCCAGTCGGTTATGACCGAAGGCCAGATCTCCGCTTTGAAAGAAGCCGTTTTGGTCGGGACCTCGGCGGTACATGGGGACGTTCATTGCCCCGATGGCGGTTTCACTTTGTTGGCCGAAGATGCCGCAGATAGAACACATAGTAAACACCATTCCTTTCCCATAGGTTCAGTATATGCAGAAAGGAGGCGTTTTTTGCAAGCTCCCTTTACAAAAGAAGAAAGCCTCATGGCGGAGGCTTTCGGAAGCGGTTGCATATTCTTTCGCGTTTCTATTGCTTTTTATGCGGAAATATGGTACAATGTGTCGTTCTCAGTGTTGGATAGGAAGCCATTGCAGGATGCGCTGAATGTATTCGTCCCAAAATTCCCAGGTGTGAGCGCCGGGACCTTCTTCGTAGGTAAGGGGGAGGTTCAGGGAACGGATGTGGGAGATGGCGGTTTGGTTCTCTCTGTACAGGAAGTCCTCCGTGCCGCAACAGGCGTAGAGGGCGGGAGGATCGGGCATGGCGGCCACCTTGGTTGCCAGGGTCAACAGGTCGTCGTCACTTCCCTGCAGGTCTTCCACAGAACCGAAGATGCTGTTCCAATATGCGGGGTTCCCCACTTGGTTCCGCTTGACGGCGGAAACGATGTCCAGGCATCCGGAAAGGGATGCAACGGCGGCAAACTTTTCGGGGCAACGGAGTCCCAATTTCCAAGCGCCGTAGCCGCCCATGGAAAGGCCTGCGGCAAAGGTATCCTCTCGCTTGGGAGAGATACGGGGGAAGAAGCCGCGGCAGATAGCGGGAAGCTCTTCGGACAAATAGGTCCAATAGGCACCGCCCACCTTCATATCGGTGTAGAAGCTGAGGTCCGCATTGGGCATGACCACGGCGATTCCAAGCCGGGAGACGTAGCGCTCGATAGAGGTGCGGCGAAGCCAAATGGAATGGTCGTCGGACATTCCGTGGAGTAGATACAGAACGGGATAGGTGTCGGCGGTATCCGACCCGCCCATGCCGATCTGTGTGGTGGTGCTTTGGGGCAGAATGACCTCCATGGTCATGCATTTGCCCAGCACATTGGAGAAAAATTCAACGGTAAGATGTGCCATGGTTGAAGCTCCTTTTTTGATTTGAACTGTATTTGGAGGTTGTTGTTTTATGACGAATTGCGCACCCTTAAAGGATACTGCGGAGGATCTGCTGGACGCTCTTCCCTACCCCGCCTTTTTGTTGGATGACAGACGGATCATTGTATATCGGAACAAGGCCTCCCGTTTGAGAAGCTTTCACATTCGCATGGGGGCAAGGATCGACAACTACGCCACAGGAAAGGCTGTGGAAAGGATTCGCTTGCTGGAGGTGGGAGAGGAGCTGTTTTTTGACCTCACCGAGGAGAACTGCTACGGGGCGGTGATCCATCGCTATGAAACGGGGTATTGGGTAGCCATCCGCACCATTACGGCTCACATGGCCAATTATGTGGCAGAGCTTGCCATAAAGCTACCCAAGTTCTTTGCGGAAACGTTGGAACAGGGCGCTTCCATGCTTGGCTGCTCCAAGGAGGAGCTTACCCGGGCAAGACTTCGCTATAACCGCGTAGCCCGTTATCAGAACGCTTTGGCCGCTTATTTCGCCGTGACGGCGGGAAAGCTGACCGGAGATTCCGCAGTGGAACTGACGGGGAACGTACACCCCATTTTAGATTGTGCCGTAAGGTTCTTGCGTCCCAACGGCGTGAACCTTTCCGTGAAGCAAACGGAGGGCTTTGCCACCGGAGTGGGATGCGCCGGTGTGATCCGCTTCGCCACGGCAACCATGCTTTCCGTAGCAGCGGAAAATACCGCAAACGGACGGGTCAGGGCGGAAACAACGCTACTGGACGGGGAGTTTGTACTGCACGTCACCTTTGAACCCGCTCTCGGCGACGAAACGCTGGCAAAGCTTTTGACCTGTTATTACGGAGGGGAGCTTTTGGATTCGGCTTACCGTGACGTTTGCTTTGACCTGCTGTTGCTCCAGATGATTGCGGAGAAGATGGGTTGGAAGTTCGGTGTGACCCCCGTGGGTTGCGCCGGGGAGCTGTTGGCGCTGACCCTTTATATTCCCATGGAGGAAGAGGAAGCGCCTGCGCTGAACTGTCCCTTCGATCCCTTGCCGCTATTGGAGGTGGCATTGTCGGGGCTGATCTTCCCCGTCGGTGCGGAAGAAGCACCTTTATTGTAATCTATTTTCTTCTGTTTGTCAACAAAAAGAGAACCCGTTTCGGATGGCGGGTTCTCTTGTTTTTTAGTCTACGGTGACGGTGCCGTTTTCGTCAACGGTGATCTGCATACCGTCCTTAACGTACTGCAGGAACTCATCTCCCAGAGAATCGATAACGGGCATGGAGACGTTCTCCAGCCACACGTCTGCCAAAATGGCGCCTGCGGCGGCCAAGGAGTCAATGGGCTTGGAAAACAGCATACAGGCGGGCTGACGGTGCATGGAGCAGGCACAGTACAGCACCAGACCTCCCGTGGTGGAGCCGATGGTCTGGGGGAGGCACAGGGCTTTCCCTGCCATTTGCTTGCCGTAGAGATCGGGGTTGTTCTGGTCGCCGCAGGTGGCGGTCTTATCCCCGAACTGCAGGGCTTTCTGGAAGGAAGCTAAGGTATTCAGCCCCTCGTGGGAAACCACGGCTTCGGCGGTGACGTTACCGCTTGCAATGACTCTGCCTTGAAAAGTCTTCATACGTTGCCTCCTTTCGTGATCTGCAAAAGGATCTCATCGTCGGTATAATACTTGGCGGTGGTATAGGTGCGCAGTTTGTTGCTGGAGGTGATGACGGGCATCTTCCCGGACAAGGGGTTGTTCATGTACATCAAGGGGCAGATGTAGGAGGTGATGACGCCCGTTGCTTTCAAACGAGCCGCATACTCGGTCTGCTCAAAGGCTTTCAGAACGGCGGGGGCGGCAGTGAACACCGTGGGGATCAGTACCTTCTTGTTGCCCGCCTCCTTGAGGCCTTTTTCTACCTTGTCCGTCCAATCCTTCAACTGCTGCAGGGACATATGGGGACAGCCCATGAAGCAAAGCTTGGGCTTGGCGTCGGGGTTCTTCCACACTACGGGGTAGTTTTTGTAGACCCGCTCAAGCTCTGCGTCGTCGATGACGTAGGTGCGGGCGTTTTCGTTTATGAGGGCTTTGCCGCTTTCCACAGCCTCGGGAGTGAGGTTTTCGATGTGGTAGAGGCCTACCGCACCGTTGGAGGCGGTGGCGGCGCCGAAGTCCTTCAGGTAAGTGCAGGCTTCGTCGTTCAACTCGGTGCCCAGCCATTTGTCCAGCCCTACCACGTAGGGTACGTCCTCCATGACCTTCATACCGATGGCAGAACCCAAAAGCTGTGCCTCCGGCTTTTTGGTGGTTTTGATCTCGATGATCCAGGAGGCTTTTCTGCCTTCGTCGGTGAGGAGACCGAAATAAGGCACGTAGCCCACCACGGAGCCCATGATATCCATGATCCCTGAGTTACGGTTGCATCTCGCCCCCAAAACGGAGTTGGCGTACACCACGGCGGAGGATTCCGCCCAGGAAAGGACGTCTCCCTTTTGGGGCTTATTCCCCACCTCGTCCATATAGCAGGTGCAGGTGAAAGCATCCTTTTCCATGAGTCCCAGCTTGTTCAGCTGATCCTCGTAGAAGTCCTGGCGGGAATACATGAAGTGGTTGAAGATAAAGTTCTGAAGGAAATTTGCGGGGACTTTTTTGTCCAGGGGACGGGGGTCTGCGGAGAAGGTCTGCTTGGACAGGTTGCCGGCCTCGATGAGTTGGTTCATCAGGTCGTAGACGGGACCCAACGCCTTCAGGCCGAAGGAGGTGACCAAGTGGTTATGCTTCCCTGTGACGGGAACCATTTTCTCTGCGCCGAAGACCTCGCCGTATTTGACAAGGGTCTTCATGACCTTGGCAAGGGTCTCCCCTTGCTTGCCGTCGTATATTTCCTGTTGTTCTTTGGTCAGTTGCATCATTGTAAGCACCTCTTAAAGTTTCATGGCCACGTCCCAGGCCTGCCAGATCACGGTGCGCAAACTGCCCACCTTGGAGGCATCGCCAATGACGTGAACGCCCTTGGTGGTGACGGGAGCGGGGGTATACCCTGCGCAGATGATGACGTTGTCGCAGGGAACCTCCGTGGTCTTGCCGTCCTTGCCCTGCACGGTGACGCCGTCCTTGCGGATCTCGGTGACACGGCTTTCCAGGTAGACGGGAGTCTTGTGGAGGGTGAAGTAATCACGGAGGTAGCTGGTATTGGCGAGGCAGATCTTATCGGAGACGATGAGGTCGTTCTGCATTTCCACGATGGCGGGAGACTTACCTGCCAAGGACAGCTCGTAAGCGATCTCACAGCCGGTTAAGCCGCCGCCGATGACCACAACGCGGTCTCCCACGGGCTGTTTGCCCAACAAATAGTCGATGGCCTCGATGCCATACTCTGCGCCCTTCACGGGGAGCTTTCTGGCCTTGGCACCGGTGGCGACGATGACCTCGTCTGCGTTCAGGGAGGAGATATCCTTCACCTCGGTGTTCAGCTTGACTTCGATTTGGGGATACTTTGCGATCTCGCGGTTGTACCAGGCAATGAGGGCTTTGTCCTTTTCCTTGAAGGAGGGAGCCGCCGCGGCGATGAACACACCGCCCAGGACGCCGCTCTTTTCGTACAGGGTGACGGTATGTCCCCTCTTGGCGCAAAGGATGGCCGCCTCCATACCGCCGATGCCGCCGCCGATGACGGCGATCTTCTTGGCCTTCTTGGCGGGCTTGATGGAATATTTATTCGACTGCATGACTCTGGGGTCAAGAGCACAGCGGGCAATGTGGCTGGCATCGTAGATAGACTGTGCGTTGGCCACGCCCTTATAATGGGCCATGTTGAAGCAGGCGTTGTGACAGCAGATACAGGGACGGATGTCCTCCATGCGGTCTTCCAACAGCTTGGTGACCCATTCCTGGTCCGCAAGGAACTGACGGGCAACGCCCACGGCGTCGATGAGGCCGTCTTCCACCGCCTTGGCGCCCACGTCGGGCTCCATTCTGCCTGCGCAGACCACGGGGATGTCCACGAACTTCTTGATGTGGGCAACGTCCTCCAGATTGCAGTTTTGGGGCATATACATCGGGGGATGAGCCCAATACCAGGAGTCGTAGGTGCCGTTGTCCGCGTTGAGCATATCGTAGCCTGCGTCCTGCAGGTACTTGGCGGCCTTTTCGCTTTCCTCCATGTCGCGGCCGACCTCGGTATAGGTCTCGCCGGGGAGGGCGCCCACGCAGAAATCCTTTACCTTGGATTCCACGGAGTAGCGGAGAGAAACGGGATAATCTGCGCCGCAACGCTCCTTGATGGCCTTTACGATATCCGTAGCGAAGCGGTAGCGGTTCTCGAAGGAGCCGCCGTATTCGTCGGTACGGTGGTTGGTATATTTCAGAGTGAACTGATCCAGCAGGTAACCCTCGTGGACTGCGTGGACCTCTACGCCGTCTACCCCCGCTTCCTTACACATCAAAGCGGTCTTGGCGAAGGCTTCCACGATCTCTTCGATCTCTTTCACCGTCATGGCACGGCAGGTCACCTTATCCGACCAGCGGGACGGAAGCTCGCTGGGGCTGGCACTCTGATAAGGGATATTGATAATGGGCTTGATGAGATCCCGCACCACGGGCATATTGTGGAGCATGACCAGAGGCGTGGGGATGGCCCAGGATCTGCCCATACCCGCAGTGATCTGGATAAACAGCTTGGCGCCTGTCTTGTGGATCTCCTCCATAAACTCCTTCAGCTGTGCGAACATCTTTTTGTTCTTGTACAGCCACTGGTTCATAAAGGTGCTCTTGATGGGAGCGATGCCGGGGATGATGAGGCCTACGTTGTTTTTGGCTTTTTCCAGGAAAAAGGCGGCGGCTTCCTTGTCGAAGTGGTTGCCGGTATGCTCCATCCAGCCAAAGAGGGAGGTTCCGCCCATGGGACACATGACGATGCGGTTTTTGATCTCCACATTGCCGATCTTCCAAGGGGTAAATAGGGCTTGGTATTTGGGATCCATGCTTGTATCTCCTTTCAAGTTATGCTCTCATGCCGTCCAGCAGGATGCCGAAGGCGTATTTGAAGTTGGTGACGGCTTCTTCAAGAGGGAGTTTTCTCCCCACGGCGTCGGCATTGTAGCCGCGGACGAAGCACCAGATGGCGTAGCTCATTACCTCGCTGTCCACGTCTTTCAGAAGGTTCTTGGATTTACCGAAGTCGATGAGCTTGGTGATCTCTCCCTTCCACCACAGGTAGTTATCCCCATAGATGGAGTCGCTTTGGAAGACGTAGTCGTTCATCTTCATTTTTAAGCGGTAGGACATGACCAGGGTGTTGGCAACGATGTCGATCACCTGAGAGAAGAAATCCCCCTCGGGATCGAACTTGGAAATGATGCTCTGACGGATCTGCAATACGAGACGCTCGTAAGCGATCTGCAACACCTCATCAATGTTATGGAAGCGGTTATAGAACACACGGTTGGTGATGTCCAGCTCCTGCAGCACCATACGCACGTTCACGGATTTGGCACCTGATTCGGATGCCAGCTTAGCCGCCGCAGCAATGATGGTTTCGGACATTTCGTCGAAGATCAATTCTTTTTCCTGCATGGGATGCACCTCCTGAATTCGCCAGCACACTGTGTGCCAACTCTATTATACACGGGTGTGAGAAATTTGTCAAGGGTCTCTACGAAAAAGTGCTTACGGGGAAAGACGTAAGCACTGTGGTTGCATGGTCAACGGGAGGACTCTTTCGCCACGATCTCCTTGACGCGGCGAACGGTCTCTTCCAAATGGACGTTCTCGATGGTGTAATCAAAGGAATCGAAGTAAGACATCTCTTCTTCGTAACGGGACATACGGATCTTGATCTGCTCGGGAGAATCGCCTCTGCCGATGAGACGGCGTTCCAATTCTTCCTTGCCGATATACAGGAACACGGTGACCACCTTGACCTCGTCCTTCAGGATACGGCCCAGGTTGACGGCACCTTTTACGTCGATGTCCTTGATGATGGTCTTCCCCGTTGCCAAGGCCTCTGCCAAAAGCTTGCGGGAAGAGCCGTAGAAGCTGGTATGGATAAATTCGTGTTCAAAAAGCTCGCCTTCTGCGATCTTCTCGCGGAACTGCTCCTCCGTAAGATAGTGATAGGGAAAGCCCTCCACCTCTCCCGGTCTGGGAGCACGGGTGGTGTAGGTGGGCATAAAGCCGAAGGCGGAGTTTTCTTCCCCCAAAAGGGTGTTGATCACGGTGTTCTTCCCCACTGCGGCACAACCGGACAAAATCACGAACATGGCAGTTATTCTCCTTTTTCTGCGCTTTTTTCTATTATAACGACTCTTTACCTAAATGTCAAGATATAGTTTGCCCTGCTTTACGTTTTCTTGAAGGAATCGTTTGTTCAAAGCGTTCAAAACGTGCTTTTTGTCTCCGCTCCAGAGAGGGGCTACCAGGGTGCGTTTATCTCCGTCTCCGGTGATGCGATGGATCACCACGTGGGGCGGGAGGCGGTTGATGCATTCTCCCAGCAAGCGGGCATAGGCGGGAAAGGACATGGTGGAGATCAGTCCCTTGCGGTAGAGAACTTCCAGATCCGTGCCTTTCACCACGTGCAGAAGGTGGAATTTGACCCCGTCGGTTTTCCTGCCCACGTGGGCGACGGTTTGGTATACCATTTCCTCCGTTTCTCCGGGCAGGCCTAAGATCAGGTGGGTGATGACCTGGATGCCCCTGCTGTGAAGGGCTTCTGCGGCGGAATCGTAGGTAGAAAGAGGATATCCTCTCCGCAGGAAGGCGGCGGTGGATTCGTGGATGGTCTGCAAGCCAAGCTCCACCCACACGGGCTTGATCCGATTCAGCTCCTCCAGAAGATCCAGCACGTCCTTGGGCAGACAATCGGGGCGGGTGGCCACGGACAGCACCGCCACCCGGGGATGAGAGATGGCTTCCGTAAACAGCTCCCGCAGGCGGGAGACCGGGGCGTAGGTGTTGGTGAAGTCCTGAAAATAGGCGATATACAGGCCGTCTTTGTTCTTCTTCTCGATCCGCCTTGCGGCTTCTTCGATCTGCGCTGTGACGGAGCTGCCTTTTTGGGCAAACTCCCCCGCTCCGCTACAAAAGATGCAACCTCCCGTCCCCAGAGTGCCGTCCCGATTGGGGCAGGTCATCCCTGCGGAAAGAGAGATCTTATAGCCTTTTTTGCCAAAAAGGGCGCGGAAGGCTTGGTTCATGGTGAGATACATGGCGTTCTCCTTGTCAAATTTTACAAATATCAAGCTGTTTAAGGTTGACTTTTGTAAAAAACGTGCTATAATGAGAATATACAAAATACTTATGCAGGATGGCTTTTTCTATGAAAACGTTTCCCATTGCAAAATTCAACGGGTTCCGCGGCGCTGATGAGCTGGTCATTTACGATCAAGGTCAGCGGACGGGAACCAACACTTACGGTCTTGAGGCCTGTGTGCTGGAAGGCCGTGTCGTCAAATACGGTAAGAACAACAACGAGATTCCCGAAGGCGGGTACGTAGTCTCCGGTCATGGGAAGGCGGCGCGTTTTATCGGCGAAGCTCTTTGTATCGGCGCAAAGATCATTGTCGATCGCGAGAATATGCTGCTGTCTGCCGAGGTGGATCAACGTTCTTTGCAGATCAATGCGGAGGAAAAGATCCACGTGGTGCAAAAACGTTTAGACGATTGCATTGCCGATAAGGTAGACATTCTCCGCGATAAGGCCGAGTCATTGATCGCAGAGGCCAAGCAAGCCTTGGAGGATCGTCGGTTTGACGACGTGGACGCACTTACAGAGGAGGCATATTATCACACCGCCCGCTCCGTAGAGGGCGAGATCCGCGGCGTGTGGCATCGTCCCCACGAGCATTCCGAGGAAGAGGTTGAAAAGACCATTCTGAAGTTTAAAGACGCAGGGTTTAACCTGATGCTGGTAGAGACCAACTACGAGGGCTACGCCAACGCTCAGAAGTGCGTTCACGATTACCTCCCCATCCGCAAGGGATACGAGGACGGATTTGACGTGATCGAATCTCTCATCCGCTACGGTAAGAAGCACGGCATTCAGATCCACGCATGGTTTGAGGATTTCTTCTACGGCGTGAGATCTACCGGATGCCCTATGGCAGAGGTACATCCCGAATGGATGGCTTGTCAGAAGGACGGCAGTCTGCTTTTGGATGCTTACGACGATTTCTATTTCCTGAACCCCGCATTGCCCGAGGTGCAGGAGCTGCTGTTAAACTCCATCAAGGAGCTGTTGGATCATTACGACTTCGACGGCTTGCAGTTGGACTACATTCGCTATCCCGTGATCCATGGGATCGAGCATTCTGCGGGCTTTGAGCCTGTGACCAAGGAGATGTTCAAGAAGGATACGGGCATTGACGTTGACACCATTCCCGACACCGATCACGAGGATTGGAAGACCTTTATCACCTGGCGTGCGGAAAAGATTACCCGTTACGTGAAGAGCGTTTACGATCTCATCGGAGAATACCGCAAGGCGGGACGTGAGATACAGCTTTCCACCGCGGTGTTCGGGAATCCCGACGAAGCCGTTCGTTTGAAGTGCCAGGATTGGCGTTACTGGGTGAAGCAGGGATGGCTGGACGCCATCTACCCCATGGCGTACCTCAACGACGCCGAGGACGTGGGCGCGGAAGTGGCTTACATGGTAGAGCATTACGGCGAAGCACCCAATATCTCCGGTATTGCGCCTATGTACAACCATCTGCCCGTCATCGAATCCACCAAGCAGGTGGAGGAATGCCGCAAGGCAGGAGCTGTGGGCGTGGCGTTCTTTGCCACGGGATCCTGCACCCCCGTTCAGCTGGAAAAGCTGAAGATCGGCGTTTTCAGAAAGTGATATAAGGGTATGAAAGATCCACCGTCTTGAGAGGACGGTGGATCTCTTTTTGGTTATGCCTTAGAATTCAGAAGCTGCTGCAGCAATACGCAGTCGTAGACGGTAAGTCTGCCGTCGGAATCCAGATCGGTGGACTTGCCCTCTCCCGAGGTCTTCCCTACCAGAACAGACAGCAAAAGGGTCAGGTCGTTTTGGTCTACCGTTCTGTTGCCGTCCACGTCACCGTAGATCGCCACCTCTCGGGTCTCCTCAGCGCCGCAGGAGGAACAGGTTCGGTGCTCCAGACCCGGCTCTGTCTGTACCCAATCGCCGAAAGCATGGGGCAGGATTGCGGTTTGATCCGAAACGTAGCTTTCACCGCAATCGCAGGTATAGGTGGTGTATCCCTCCTCGGTACAGGTAGGGGGCGTTACCGTGGCGGTATAGGTATGGCCCGTGGCGGGAAGGGGCTTCGTTTCCGTATGGCCGCAGGCAGTACAGCTCCTTGCCTGCTCCCCTGCCGTTTCGCAGGAGGGCTCTGCTGTGGTTTCCCAATCCCCGTAGGTATGGGGCAAGGGATCGGTTCTGTCGGATGTATAGCTTGCGCCGCAAGCGCAAGTATGAGTGGTGTAGCCCTCTTCGGTACAGGTGGGGGGCGTTACCGTAGCGGTATAGGTATGGCCTGTGGCGGGAAGGGTTTTCGTTTCCGTATGGCCGCAGGCGGTACAGGTTCTCGTCTGCTTACCGGGTTTGTCGCAGGAGGGCTCTGCGGTAGTCTCCCAATCCCCGTAGGTATGGGGCAAGGGATCGGTTCTGTCGGATGTATAGCTTGCACCGCAAGCGCAGGTATAGGTGGTATAGCCTCCCGCGGTGCAGGTGGGGGGCGTTACCGTAGCGGTATAGGTGTGGTCGTTGGAGGGGATCGCCTCTTTTTCCACACGTCCGCAGGAAGAGCAGGTTCTGCTCTGTTCGCCGTCCACGCCGCAAGCCGGCTCACGGGTGGTCTCCCAATCGCCGAAGGTGTGCGGCAGAGGATCGGTATGATCGGCCACGTAGGTTGCGCCACAAGAGCAGGTATAGGTGGTGTAGCCGCCCCTCGTGCAGGTAGCCGGTACGATCACGGCAGAATACGCATGGTCGTGGAAGGGGATCTTTTGGATCTCTACGTACGAGCAAGTGCTGCAAGTTCTCCTTTGCTCGCCGTCCGTGCCCCAAACAGGTTCGCGGATGATCTCCCACTCCCCGTAGGCGTGAGGCAAAGCAGGGGTGATCTGTGTCTCCACGTCGCCGCAGAAATAGCAGGTACGGGTCTTGATTCCCTCGGTGGAGCAGGTGGCATTGGATTTTACCACCCAATCGCCGCAGATATGTCCCATAGCGGGAGTCTCCAAAACATCCAAATGGCCACACTGCTTACAGGTCCGCTCCTTGCGGCCGGGGGTAACGCAGTCGGGGTTGGAGACGGTGGTATAAGTGCCGTAGGAATGATTCCCGGTGGGATCTACGGGGTTCACTTCCCTTTGCTCGCCGCAGAGGGAACATTCTTCCAGCGTGTAGCCGGGTTCGGAGCAAGTGGGAGCAACGATCTCCACCACGGTCCACTGATGCTGAATGGTGTTGATGGTATAATCGGAGCCGGAGTAGTTCTCTTTACAGTATGCTTCGCCGAAAGATCCGGGATATACGTTGAAGACCACCAGTCGTCTGCAACCGGAAAAAGCACTGTCGCTGATGGTGGTGACAGACTCGGGGATGGTGAAGTTGTTTAAGAACTTGCAATCCGCAAAGGCGTTCTGATTGATGTACTTGATGTCCCCTTTAAAGGTCACCTTGGAAAGCTCGGTGCAACGGAAGAAGGTGTAGCCGCTGATCCCGGGAACGTTCTCGGGAATCTCGATGGAAGAAAGCTTCTGGCAAAAGGCGAAGGTCAAAGCGCTCAGAGTTTTCAGCGTGGAGGGGAGGCTGATCTCCTTCAAAGACGTACACAGAGAGAACGCACCGTAGGCGATGTTCAAGGCGCCCTCGGGAACCGTCACGGAGGTGGCGCTGATGTTGGAATAGAAGGCGCCCACGCCGATGTCGGTGACGCCTGCGGGGATCTCTACGTTGGCAAGAGAGATACAGTTTTCAAAAGCGGCGTGGCCGATGATGGTGAGATCCTTGCTCAATTTGACGTCCTGCAGATTTTCGCAGCCGCTGAAGGTGAAATCCCCCAGGGTGGTGATGCCATCGCTGATCACGGCGTGAAGGATCTTATCCCGCAAAGAATACCAGGGGGTATAGACGTATTCCTTGTCTGCGGGAAGATAATCCTCCACATTGTAGCCAAAGCTCCCTGCAATGGCCAGATCCATTTCGTGATACCAATTGGCCATTGGACCCGTACCGCTGATAGTCAGTGTACCGGTGGCGGAATCGAAGGACCAGGTCACGTTGGATTCGTTCCCTTCCCCGCCGCAGGTATTGCCGGAAGCAGCAAAGGCGACGGTATAGAGCGGCAAGGTTCCCAGGAGGAACGTCACCGCAAGGAAAAGTGCGAGTATTTTTTTCATAAGAGATGCTCCTTTTTTGCAAAATGCAAGGGGGATGCTTTATGAATCATTTTACGGCTTATGACATGGATTGTCAAGTTTTTTCAAAAAAATTCAAAAACAATTCACTCCACGGTAACGGTTATCACGATCTCGGGAGAGGTGGTATAGCCGAAGTCCAACACCACGGCAAAGCGATCGATACCCGTAAAACCCTCGTCGGCGTAGTAGGTAAAGCTTCCGTCGCTGTTGAGGCGAAGGTCGCCGTGGGCGGGAGAGACCGCCAGCAACACGCTGAAGAAACGTTCGGTTTTAGGATCCAAGCTACCGTTGATCTGAGAATCCGTACACGTGTATTCCGTTTTACCTACGGTGTAAGAGGGGGGATCGGCGGTGAACCGCTCCTTGGCGAATAGGTAGGTCATGTCGTAGACGGCGCGTTTGAAGGGGTCGGTGGACTCGTACCCCGCATAGAATGCCCCGGGAACGCCCCCTTGGTAATACATCTTTACCGCATTCATATAGCCGTATTCCGCGCCTGCGGCAAGGTATTCCATGTAGCGGCGGACTTCGGCGGCGTTGTTCACGGAGTTCATTTCGATCTCCACGCACATGCCGAGATGCTTGGTCTTTTCTGCGGTCAAGCGAAGAATGTCGGGATTGTTTTTGTTGCCAAACATATAATTGGGCTGCATACAGGCCACGTCGAAGCCGTATTCCTGCCATTTGTCATAACCGGAAGCGCAGTACCACGGGATCCAGAAAAGCTTCAGCCCCAGGGAATGAACGTATTCGGAGGCGTACAGGGTCAGCTCCTTTTCGTCGGGGTCGCCCAGCTGGAGGAATTCTTCGAACCAATAGAAGCCGCCGAATTCCAGGTTGCCGTAATTGCCCTCCAGGAAGCGGTTGTATTCTTCATCGATGATCCATTTGATAGCCTTTTTGCGATTTTCGATATTGGAGAAGCTGTCGATGACGCCGTCCCCATCGATATCCCCGAAGTTGTTGAGGGTGCCGTTTTCCAGCTTGGGGAAGGCATAGAGGATGGAGGTGAAGACGGTACACTTGTAGTCATTCAGCTTCAATTCATCGCCCACGATGCCCACCGCTTGGTTCAAGGCGTCCATGTTGCGATCCTTGGTGTAGATATCGTCAACGTAGAACTGCCATCCCTCGAAGGATTTTCCGTAATCGCCGTAATGGAAGGAGGTATAGGGCAGGAACAGGAAGCCGTCGAAGAAGGTATCTATCAGCTTACCGGTTTCATCGTAATAGCCTACGTGGGGCAGGTACTCCTCTACGGTGATCAGCCCGGATTCGGAATGAGCGAAAATCTCATCCGGCAAGCAATGATAGGACAACAGGACATTATGAATGCCAAGAAAATCCTCGGGCATGACATAGCCCAGATCTTCCGGCTCGGGCTCGGCAGTATGGGTGGGAACCTTTGCATTTTCGGGAATGGCTGTAGTGCCGTATACCTGAATCTCATCGCAGAATACGTGAGAGGCCACGGAGAGACGTACCCTGACGAAGCGGGCCTCGTATGTATTTTTGAGGGAGATCTCTTTCTTTTGGTAAATATTGGTTCCGACGACGTCATTCTCTTCGTCGTAAACCTTTTCCCAATCTTTTCCGTCTGCGGAGAGATACACGGCGATTTTGCGAGAAGGCAGGACGCCGGAGGAATCCTCCTTCAGGAAACGGATCATCAAGCCGGACACGGCAGAGGTGTGGTCCAGGTCGAAGGTGAGGGTGCGAGAAAGAGCCCCTGTGAAATGTACCAAGGCGGGATCGGAATAGGTGGCTCTCGTGCCAAACTTTTCATCGGTGAGAAGAGGGAGTGCCGTAATGCTGTTATAGTATTCCGTGGCTCTTGAAAAATCGATCTCTTCTTCGCTGGTTACGTAGGGATGCTTTCCGGCGATCAAATTGACCTTTTCGGAGTTCTGCTCCGCCGCAGGCCAGTAATCATCGGGGTCGATCTCAGGCAGTGTGGCATCTCCGTAGTAGCCTCCCGCTCCCTTGGGATCGGGAAGATAGGAGCGAACGGTAAGCTCGCACAAAAACATCCAAACGCGGTCACACGCTCCAAAGGTAAACCGTACGTATCTTGCGGAAACGGTGTCGGCAAGCTTCAGCTGATACGCAAAAGCTCCCTGTGCATTTGTCTCGCCGGGACGGTAAACTTTTCCGATCTTGCGGAAAGCTTCGCCGTCTTCGGAAATTTCGAACAGAACGGAGTCGGGAGACCCGATGCCGTAGGACGGCAGTCGCAGGCCGTGGACAGCAAAATCCGCCAGGTCATTCTTCACCGCCCCCAGATCGAGAATGAGGGTGAGATCATCAACTTTGTAATAACCCGCCCAGCTTTCCGTATTGAAGTCCGTAGGAATATTTCCATCGGTCAAAAGAGTGCCCTTATCCATATACTGCTCGCTGGTTTGGGCGGAAGAGGTATATTTGCAGCCCTTGGCCAGCTCCACGGAGCGAAGAGTACGGTCCACGGAAGAGATGGATGATACGGGAGGCTCTTCGGAGGGATCGTCGGAAGGATCATCGGAAGGATCATCGGAAGGGTCTTCCGGTTCGGAGGGATCGTCGGAGGGGTCTTCCGAGGGTTCGGGCTCTGAAGCATCTTCCTCGGAGGATCCCTCCTCGGGCATAGATGCCGCTTCGCTTTCCGAAGCGGGAGTGCTGTCCTCCGCTACGCTCTGCTCTATAGCTTCGCCACAAGCGGAAAGCAAAAATGCTATTGCCAAAAGAATACAAAGAATGTATTTTTTCATGAAAGAAACCTCCAAGCGCCTATGATATAATTTACTGAGTTTATCATACCATAAAACGGGGTTCTTTGTCAAGAAATCCTCGTTCCGTTTTGTGGGGATTTCACGAAAGATTCGTCTGAACTTGTTAATTTTTGTGGGGCGATGGGGAGGCTACGTCTTGACAGACGGGCATTTTTGTCGTAAAATAAGTTGAGAAATCTCAATCGTTACTTATTTTATATTCATACCCAAGGAGAACCCCGCTATGTCCATGGAATTCCACAGAAAATTACCCGTTCCTCAGGAGATCAAGGAGGCCTATCCCCTCTCCGAGGCCGTTAAGACCCAAAAAGCGCTGAGAGATCAACAGATCGCAGACGTTTTTTGCGGAAAAAGCGATAAATTCCTTTTGATCATCGGCCCTTGCTCCGCAGATTACGAAGACTCCGTAATGGATTATGTAAACCGTCTTGCAAGAGTACAGGAGGCCGTGAAGGATAAGATCCTGATCATCCCCCGTATTTACACCAACAAGCCCCGTACCACCGGGGACGGCTACAAGGGCATGATCCATCAGCCCGATCCCAACGGAAAGCCGGATATGCTGGCAGGTCTTTTGGCCATTCGTCATCTGCATACCCGTGTGATCACCGAGACGGGTATGACCTGTGCGGACGAGATGCTTTACCCTGAGAATTATCGGTATCTTTCCGATCTGCTTGGCTACGTTGCCATCGGCGCACGCTCCGTGGAGGATCAACAGCACCGCCTTACCGCCAGCGGCATTGAGGTGCCCGTGGGTATGAAGAATCCTTCTTGCGGGGATCTTTCCGTTATGCTGAACTCCATCATGGCGGCACAGCATTCCCACACCTTTATCTACCGCGGCTGGGAGGTCACCTCCTCCGGCAACCCCTTGGCACACGCCATCTTACGCGGCAGCATCGACAACGATGGCAAGTGCATTCCCAACTACCACTACGAGGATCTGATGAAGCTCTACGATGCCTATGCGGCCAAGGGGCTGGAGAATATCGCTTGTATCGTGGATACCAACCACTACAACTCCAACAAGAAGTTCGATCAGCAGGTGCGTATCGCTAAGGAAGTCTTGCACTCCTGCAGACATTCTGAGAACGTACACCGGATGATCAAGGGCTTGATGATCGAAAGCTACCTTGAAGACGGCAATCAGAAGATCGGAGACAACTGCTACGGCAAGTCCATTACCGATCCCTGTCTCGGCTGGGAAAAGAGCGAGAAGCTGATCTACGACATTGCAAATCTGCTGTAAAGGATAGGTTATTCCTATGAAAATGAAGGTTCCTTTTGTAAAACTCCATCCCAATGCGGTGATGCCCACCTACGGCAGTGCTTCTGCTGCGGGGGCTGACCTTTACGCCTTGGCGGAGGAGGATATTTTCATCCCTGCCGGGGAAACGGTATTTGTAAGCACCGGCATTGCCATGGAGATCCCCGAAGGATTCGTGGGGCTGGTATTTGCCCGCAGCAGTATGGGGGCGAAGCGGAATCTTGCGCCCGCCAACAAGGTGGGCGTCATTGACAGCGATTACCGCGGGGAGATCCGTGTGGTTTTGCACAACCACGGAGCCACCGATCAGGTAGTCGCCCCGGGAGAACGGATCGCACAGCTTGTGATCGTTCCCTATCTCACCGCGGAGTTTGAAGAGTGCACTTCCCTTTCCGGCACGGAACGGGGAGCGGGCGGCTTCGGCTCTACGGGAAGAAAATAAAGGAGCTGCGGTTATGAAAAAGGTCATTTTGTTGCTGCTTACCATGGCAGTTCTTTGTACCTCCTTGGGAGGCTGCGGACTGATCCCGAAGGAGAAGGCGGAAGAAACCTTTTCTGCCGAGGCGGATGACGTTTTGGACGAGGATATCGTCTACCCTCTTTACCGCTCCTTAAGCTCCAAGGAAAAACAGCTTTATCTCAACATTTGCCAGGCGGTAAGAGACTACAGCGAGTCTGCAACCGTTGGCGTTTACAAGACCGAAAAGGCCCTGGAGAATGCTGTGGAGACCGTGGAGACTCTCTACAGGCAGATCTTCTTTGAGCAATCCGATATCTTTTGGGTGGATCCATACAACCTCGCCATGGAATACACCCAGTCGGGGGGCGAATACCGATTGGTGTTGAAGCCTGCTTATCTGGTGAAAAAGAAGGATCTTCGGGATATGCAGGAGGAATTTGAGGACAAGGTGGATGAGATCGTTCGTCTGGCAAAACAGCGGGACGGGGATTTTGAGAAGGTGCTGTTCGTTCACGATTACATTCTGACAAACGCACGGTACGATCACGATCTGGTGGAGGACAATGAGTACGACACCACGGGGATCAACGCTTACGGCTGTTTGATGGAGGGAAAGACCATCTGCAGTGGGTACACCATGGCTTTCGATCTGATCATGAAGCGGTTGGGGTACGAGTGCGGTGCGGAGTTCAACAGCTACAAGAAGTTCTCCTTATCCGACGGCCACGTTTGGAACTACTGCAAGCTGGGTGACGAGTACTATTACTTCGATCTGACCTGGGACGACACGGCATTTGAGTCGGAATATTATCAGAAGTATATGGAGTTCGGGTACACTTATTTTGGGGTTACTCGCGAAGAGCTGATCGCCTCCGGTGCTTCCCTCTCCAAGGATGCCCCCACGCCGCCCTGCAACGGAAGAGAATTCAACTACTACGTATACAAGGGGTTGAATCTGGATGCTTACACCAAGGAAGGCGCCGAGGCGATCATCAAAGCGCAGGAAGGGCAGGGCTACGCGGTATTGCGGTTTGACAGCTACGGGGAGCTTTTGAAGGCGCAGACGGAGCTCATTGAGAAGCAGGAGATCTACAAAATAGTGCCGGGGGTCAGGAAGCTTTCCTACGTGGTGAGCAAGTCCAATTTGCATTTGTACATTTTCTTTGAGGAATAAATAGAAAGCTGTAGTCGGTTTCGGCTACAGCTTTTTTGTGGGAGACAGGGGGAGCGGTGGAGCGGCGTACTTTCTTTTCGGAAAAAGAAAGTACCAAAGAAAACCGAATGCCGAAAACTTTCGTTTTCGGGGAGGGAAATGAGTCGAATGCATTACACCCCTTCCCCATTGAAGGCGGGGATGAAGCTTTCGGAGGCGGCGGAGCCGTCCTGGATGAAGGCGTTTTTGATCCCCAAACGGCAGGCGAAGTCGATGAGGGTATCGTATTCCTCTTCCGTGACGGTGCGATTCAGCTCGGGGTAGTTTTCCCCCCATATGGGGATCCCCAGCGGGGTGAACTGGCTCATGATGCTGATATAGATATTGTCCCCGTAGGCTTGGTACAGGTAGGCCAGGACACGTTTGGAGTCATCAAGATGGCCGGGGAGCAACAGGTGGCGGACGATGACGCCCCGCTTCAGCATTCCGTCACTTCCCCATTCCATTTGGGGCTGTTGGCGGAACATTTCCGAAAGGGCAGCTTTGGCTACGGCGGGATAATCCGGGGCGCGGGAATACTTCTTTGCCAGCAAGGGGGACATATACTTGAAGTCCGGGAGGTAGATATCCACCAGGCCTTCCATGAGACGGAGAGATTCCACCGTTTCGTAGCCGCTGCAGTTCATGACAAAGGGCAGAGAAAAGCCTTGCGCTTTGGCGGTGCTGATCGCTTCTGCCACTTGGGGCAAGTAGGTGTCGGGGGTGACCAGGTTGATATTATGGACGCCCTCGGAAGCAAGGTGGTAGAACAGCTCCGTCAGCCGGGCGGTGGTGATATACTTCCCCGCCCCACCGTCGGAAATGGCTCTGTTCTGGCAATAGACGCACTTAAGTTGACAGCCGGAAAAGAAGATGGTTCCCGAGCCATGTTCCCCGGAAAGGCAGGGCTCTTCCCACAAATGAGGGGCGGCACGGGCGACTTTGATGCGGGAGGTTCCGCCGCAGAAGCCGGGGGTATTGGTTCGGTCAGCGCCGCAACGGCGGGGGCAAAGGGTACATTCCATGGCGTTCCTCCTTAGTGTTTTTTACAGTATACCTTAGGAAACATGAAAAAGTCAAGAAAAATATGTGGGAATGCTTGCAAAAAGGAGGATTTTCCTGTATAATGCAAGAAAGCGATAAAAAAAGGATGGAATGATACCATGATCTATTCTCAGCATACATTCGGTGAAGACAACGCCTGCCTGCTGTTGGGCAAGACGTATCTGGAAGAAAACGGCTCTGTTGCCATGCCCTGGTCGGACAGCGGCTTTGCCTTCCGTTTTAGCGGCACGGGGTTTATTTTGCATTTTGCCCCCTTTGCCGATCCTGCAGTGCCCTACGTTCGTGTCTGGGTTGACGGCAAGGCACAGCGGTTCGCCATTGCAAACGGCAACGAGAAGGTGATCTTTGAGGATCTGGAAAAGGGTGTGCACACCGTGAAGGTGATGCGCGTTGTGGAGGGCATGGAATGTCTGTACGCCACGGAGCTGACCTTGGTGGGTGACGCTCCCAAGCTTTTGGAAGCACCCGAAGAGAGGCCCTTGCGCTTGGCGTTCATCGGGGACTCCATCACCTGCGGGTACGGCGTTCTGGGCAATTCCGCACAGCCCGGTTACGTGACCTACGAGCAGGATTCCTCCCGCTCTTACGCTTACATGACGGCAGATCTGCTCAATGCGGAGGTGATGCTTTCCGGCGCTTCCGGCAAGGGCATTGTTGCCAACTGCGAGGGAAACCGTGAAGATATGACTTTACGTCAGGCCTTTGCATGGCTGAACCGTCAGGGCGGTGAGTGGAATCACTCTGTATGGACGCCCGATCTCACGGTGATCAACGCAGGCACCAACGATGCCTGGGGCGGCGTAGGCGACGAGGAGTTTATTGAGGCTGCCAAGCTTTTGATGGGCGAGGTGCGTGAAGCGTACCCCGAAAAGCCCATCCTTTACTGCTACGGCGTGATGGATCAGACCAAGATGGGGGCTGTGGAGAAGGCTGTTACCCAGTTCAACGAGACCCACGGCAACGCTTATTTCCTGGGTGTGGAATCCATGAACCAAGTGCCCGGTGAGGTGGGCGGCGGCGGTCATCCCAATCTGAACACCTCCTACCGTGTGTCTGCCCTGCTGGCGGAGAAGATCAAGGAAATTCTGAAGTAAAAAAAGAGAGAGCAAGTTCACCTCCCCAAGTGAGGAGACGAATTTGCTCACGCTCTTTCGGATCGTTTTGGTTTTTACAGGTCGTCTGCGTCCTGGATCGGGGTATCGTCGTCACGGGGGACACCCGTGTAGCTACCCAACGGATCGGTTTCGCTGTAGAGACACATCTCACCGATGAAGTCGGTGGTCATATCGTAAAAGCCGTCGTTGATCCTTTTCGGTGTGGAATGAATCGGGAAAGATTGTCGATCTTTTCTGTTCATAACAACATTTTCGATCGGTCGTTTTTTCGCCATATCATTTGCTCCGTTCGTCCGTTTGAGTGTTTCTCTTTCGGACACTCATAGTATGTGCGGAAGAAGAAAAGATATGTGCGTTCCTTTTTGGAAGTTTTTGTAAAAAAGAGAGGTTTGGTATGCGGATCATTGGAATTGATTTCGGGGACGCCAGAGTGGGCGTTGCCGCCTCCGACGAGACGGAGTTTCTGGCAAGCGCTGTTTGCTCTTTGAACGTGACGGGGGTGAACGATGCGGTGAAAAAGTGCGCCGAGAAGATCAAGGAGCTGGGCGGCGAGAAGATCGTTTGCGGTCTCCCCTACAATATGAACGGCAGTGAGTCCTTCCGTGCGGAGAAGACACGGGTGTTCGCGGAGAAGCTGGTGGAGGCTACCGGGCTTCCCTTGGAGTTTATGGACGAGCGGCTTTCCACGGTGGAGGCTTACACTTATATGAACATTACAGACTTCAAAAGCAGTAAGCGCAGAGCGGTGATCGACGCCATGTCGGCGCAGATCATTTTGCAGTCTTATCTGGACAAAATCAAAAATTAATTTTCCGTAAGGCTTGACAAAGTTTGTTTTTTCATATATAATGCATAGCGTGCGCCGAGTACGGTGCGCGATTTCGGGGTGTGGCTCAGTTTGGTAGAGCGCCACGTTCGGGACGTGGAAGTCGAAGGTTCAAATCCTTTCACTCCGACCAAAAATCGACAGGTTTCGACCTGTCGATTTTTTATCCATTGCGAAAGCAATGGTATATCATCACGCGCAAGCGTGCATCTCATCACCGAAGGTGTATATCATCAGCCGCAGGCTGCATTTCTTTTCGCAATGATGATA
>JAZPZV010000002.1:0-44414 GCA_045544855.1 Eubacteriales bacterium
TACAGCGGCATAAAAGCAGTTTGCTTTTTGATCTGCATCGGCCGCGATGCACCGTTCGGAGCAAAACCGCCGATAGGCGGGATCTACTGAGAGTCTGATGTTCCCTGCCAAAGGCAAAGAACTGTTTTATCACAAAGGATGTAAGTTTACCTATGTAGGGGTAGATCAAACTCGTAGGAGACCCCTTACGGTTTCGCTTTTTAGAAATTGCTGTGGAAGACAGAACCATATCCAAGATTTCGGGGCAATTTCAAAAAGCAAAACTTCGACGCGCGCGGAGATATACCGTATTGCACAGCCGCAACTACTACGACCCGCGCTTGCTCAGGGTGACAAACAGACACAGCAGTTCCAACGTCAGCGTGTCATCCTGTTGATCTTTCTTCCTCCCTCACAATGCGGGATTCTCAAGGGACGGGTCCCTTGAGTGGGGTTTTTAAGGGGCAACGCCCCTTATAAGACCGCCCCTTATAAGACCGCCCCTTACGTGAACGTATCCCTTACCGTACCCCCTTTTTCGGAAAAACGTGGGATTTTTGCGGGATTTTCGTGAATTGACAAATAAAATTTTATATGTTATACTACTGCCATGAAAAACGAAAGGACGATTTTTTCATGGCAAGCTTTTTCAGAAGATCAAGATTTTTTGCGGCCCTTCTGGCGGCCATCACCCTGACCTCCGCCTTGGCCGCTCTGCTTCCCGCCGCATTGGTCACCAACGGGGACACGCTGATCATCCCCGTGGATTCCGTCAACGGTACTCGTTGGGCGGACACCATGTGCGTTTACAAGGACAGACCCACCACCCAGCAGAACGAATGGGGCTGGAACGTTGTTGTCAGCCCGGAAGGGGTGGTGACCCAAAAGATCGCAGGCGGTGATTCCAAGGGCAAGAACCTGGCCGTTCCCGTGGGAGGCTTCGTGCTTTCCGGTACGGGGGATATCGGTGTTGAAATGTACGAAAGCATCGATGTTGGCGACCACGTGATCTTTGACGAATACGGCATGCGTTGCCTCGCCGCCAAGGGGGAAGTGGATCCCTTCTACGAGCAGGACATTCCCTTTACCCACTACAATACCCCCCGCTACGCCGAATACCTTGTGGTGTACAACAAGGCGGGCACCAAGACCGGCACCAACGGCTACGGCTTTGAGGTGGTGGTAGGTGCAGACGGCTACGTGATCTCCGCAGGGGGCAACGACAACGAAGTGCCTGCAGGCGGTTTTGTCATTTCCGCCATCGAGCCGGAGGACAAGAATCTGTTGAAGATCTACTGCATCCCCGGCGCCAAGTGCGTCATCAAGGGGATGACCGTTGAGGTCACCTACGACGAATCCATGCTGGGCTCCACCGTGGAAGGGGAGCTTCTTCTGCTGGAGCAGGAGCTGGAGACCGCCAAGGAACAGCTCCGCCTCATCGACTACAAGGGCCTGGAGGAAGCCATCGATGCCCTTGACCTCTCTTCCGTCACAACGCTGGAACAGCGTGACGCCATGCTGAAGAAGATCACCGCCCTCCGCAACGCCATGATCGAATCTCGGGACGTGGAGGTTCGGGCCGTTTGGTACGTTCCTTTGGAGCGCAAGGAGGAAGACGTTTTTGAGACCGTTGCCGAGATGAAGCGGGTGGGCATCAACCAGCTGAACCTGGGCGTCATCGACAGCGGCAAAAGCATCGTGAAGGTCTCCGACGAGCACCCCTTCACCATCGATTCCCGCGCCCGCCGCTTTGACATTCTGGACGCTTACGTCAAAGCCTGCAAGGAATACGACATGGAGCTGGTTGTTTCCGTGCCCACCTTCTACGGTTGCGGCTCAGAAAAGAACCCCCATTGGATCGCCACCACCAACAAGCCCTCGGATACTGCGGAGAAGTTTGCTTCCCCCGCCAACGAGGAGTTTATGGCGGCCATGATGGAGTATCTGGAATTCATCGTCCGTCACTACGATATCGACGGGATCCAGTACGACTATATCCGTTACCCCTATTTCGACGGCAATATCGACTACGGCTACGACGAGGCCTCCCGCAAGCTGTTTGCTCAGACTACGGGCCTTGACGAATCCGTGGTGGACGAGATCGCAACCCAGCTTCGCAATCACCCCAAGTGGAACGTTTGGGTGGATTTCAAGGTGAACCTGATCCATGAGAGAGTCCGACAGTTCACCGAAATGATCCGTTCTTACCGTCCCGACCTGTATATCTCCGCCGCCGTGGCCAACGATACCGGCAAGGAGCTTTACTGTCAGGACAGCTCCGTTTGGATGCAGAACGGCTGGGTGGATGCCATTTACCCCATGTCCTACGCAGAAGGCATCATGGGCACCGCCACCGAGAAGTTCTCCGGCTACCTCACCGACAGCACCTATCTCATCATGGGCAACGGCGCTTATATGTCCCTGACCTTTGACGAGATGTACCTCCAGACCAACCAGACCGCTATCCACGGCGCAGACGGCATCGGCTACTTTGAATGGGGCGCTTACGTGGATCACGGCTACGCAGACCTGTTCGCCGAGACTATCTTCAAGACCCCCGCTTTGTCCTTCACCCAGTACGAGACGGAAAGCGTTGAAGCGCTGAAGGGGATGGCAAAGGAGCGTCTGGAGCTCTGGATGAGCCAAAACGGCAACACCGAGTCCTTTGGCGACCTGTTTGAAAAGGATCTGCAAACCATCTGCGACGGCATGAAGAAGTATTCCGCCGATCCCTATCTGTTGCAGGATATCGAGCTTGCTTTGCGTATTGAAAAGTTCTCCAAGGAGTCCTTCAAGGGCGGAGATTACCTTCTGCCCTTGGAAAGACCGGAAACCAACACCTCTTCCTCCGACACCGAGAGTGAAGAGTCCCAAGAAGTCTCCCAAGAGGCGGCTTCCTCTCAGCCCGCTCCCGTAGAGGAGGGCGGCTCCTTCCCTTGGTGGACCATCCTTTGCGGCCTTGCCGTGATCGCCCTTGCCGTGGTGGTCATCCTGTTCGTGAGAAAGAAATAAAGATCCCAAAAAAGAGTCGCGCCCGCGGCTCTTTTTGCGCCAAACAGGAACCTCATCCACCGCCTGGAAGATCGGAAAATATTCTCTTTCTTGCCGCTTCCGTTCCACACCGGTCCCCCTTCCCCAAAGGGGAACCGATACGAGACGGAGAGACCCCTTGTCCGTTTGCCCTGCAAATTCTCGTAGCGGTGGATGAGGTTCCTATTTCCCCGCCACTTTTTTCACAAATTCCTCTGTACCTCTTCCATTTTTGGGAAAAGTATGGTATAATGTCTTGTTACCGAAAAAAACGGGGAAAGGAAGGACAAAGGCATGGATCATTTTGAATTGGTGTCAAGCTACAAACCCATGGGAGACCAGCCGGAAGCCATTGCGAAATTGGTAGAGGGTGTCCGCCGCGGTGACAGAGACCAGACCCTTTTGGGGGTCACAGGCTCGGGTAAGACCTTCACCATGGCCAACATCATCAAGGAAGTGAACAAGCCCACTCTGGTGCTTGCCCACAACAAGACTCTGGCCGCCCAGCTTTGCTCGGAGTTCCGTGAGTTCTTCCCCAACAACGCCGTGGAATTTTTCGTTTCCTACTACGACTATTACCAGCCCGAGGCATACGTCCCCGGGAAGGACATTTATATCGAGAAGGACAGTGCCGTCAACGATGAGATCGATAAGCTCCGCCATTCCGCTACCAGCGCACTTTTGGAGCGAAAAGACGTGATCGTGGTGGCCTCCGTGTCCTGTATCTACTCCCTGGGCGACCCGGAGGAGTACAAAAGCCAGCTTCTCTCTTTGCGGCCGGGGCTGGAGATCGCCCGTGAGGACGTGATCCGCCGTTTGGTGGCCATGCAGTACACCCGCAGTGATATGGACTTCCAGCGTGACAATTTCCGTGTCCGCGGGGACGTGTTGGAGATCTTTCCCGCCAACACCAACACCGACGCCATCCGTGTGGAATTCTTCGGGGACGAGATCGACCGCCTGTGCGTGATCGACGTGACCACGGGGGAGGTCACCGCTAAGCTTTCCCACATCGCCATCTATCCCGCCTCCCACTACGTCACCGGGGAGGAGCGCCGTGAAAAGGCGATTCAAGAGATCCTTGCCGAGCTGACGGAACGGATCGCATTCTTTGAAAAGCAGGAGAAATTCATCGAGGCCCAGCGGATCAAGGAGCGTGTGCTGTTCGACGTGGAGCAGCTTCGTGAGATCGGCTTCTGCAGCGGGGTGGAGAACTATTCCCGCGTCCTTTCCGGCAGAGAACCGGGAAGCAGACCCTTTACGTTGTTTGATTTCTTCCCAAAGGACTTTTTGTTTTTGGTGGACGAATCCCACGTGACCATCCCCCAGGTGCGGGGAATGTCCGGGGGAGATTACTCCCGCAAGAAAAATCTGGTGGATTACGGCTTCCGATTGCCCTCCGCCTTTGATAACCGCCCCCTGGTGTTCGACGAGTTCGACGCCCTGCGTGGGCAGACCATCTATTTCTCCGCCACCCCCGGGGAGTACGAAAAGAACCTTTCCACCCAGATCGCAGAGCAGATCATCCGCCCCACGGGGCTTTTGGACCCGGAGGTGGAGGTACGCCCCACCGGGGGGCAGATCGACGACCTGGCAGGGGAGATCCGTCTCCGTGCCGCCAAGGGGGAACGGGTGCTGGTCACCACCCTCACCAAGAAGATGGCGGAGGATCTGACGGAATACTTCGTAAAAAACGATATCCGCACCAAATATATGCATTACGACATCGACACCATGGAGCGTATCGACATCCTTCGCGGTCTCCGCGAGGGTGAGTTCGACGTTTTGGTGGGCATCAACCTGCTCCGTGAGGGCCTTGACCTGCCGGAGGTGTCTTTGGTGGCCATTCTGGATGCGGACAAGGAAGGCTTCTTGCGTAGCGAGACCTCCCTCATTCAGACCATCGGCCGTGCCGCCCGTAACGCAGAGGGCAAGGTGATCCTCTACGCCGACAAGGAGACCCGCTCCATGCACGCCGCCATCACCGAGACCCGCCGCCGCAGAGAGGTGCAGGATGCCTTCAATAAGGCAAACGGCATTGTCCCCAAGACCATCGTCAAGGAGATCCGTGCACCCATCGCCATCACCACCAAGACGGAGACCTCCGAAACGGGCAAGATGACCAAGGCCCAGAAGAACAAGCTGGTGGAGATGCTCACCGTGGAGATGAAGCGGGCCGCCAAGGAGCTGGATTTCGAGACCGCCGCCGCTTTGCGCGACAGGATACGGCGCATTCTTGGCGAGAAGGAGTAACGCTTAAGGGGCGCCGCCCCTTTGCCGTCGAAGACGGCTGAGCTTAAGGGAGCCCGCTCCCTAAGAACCCGGTATTGTGAGGGAAAATGAAGATATTTCCCGCATAGGGTGCAGCGCAAAGTCGTTTCGCAACACAACGCAGACGGGTCGCCGGAGGACGTCGACCCCTACGGACCCGAACCGGGGAAGGGTTTGAAAATGACCGTTTCTCCCGCATAGGGGACGGGTAAAATCGTTATATACTTTACTCATTGCGTGAAAATATGGTTTGATTTTATCCGGCGTATCTTGCGTAACCGTAGGGGCGATTCACGAATCGCCCGTTAAGGAAACGGTTTTCGCCGACACCACGATATTTTCCCCTTTGTTTTTGATATCACCTTTCCGAAAACGATAGTTTTCGGCACTTAAAGTTCTTTGAGGATTCTTAAGGAACTTTCTTACAAGAAAGTTCCTTAAGCCCACGTACCGCAGAAAGGACAACACATGGCATCCGCAGAATTGATCATCAAGGGCGCCCGCGTCCACAACTTAAAAAACGTAGACCTTTCCATCCCCAGGGAGCAGCTTGTGGTGTTCACGGGGCTATCCGGCTCGGGTAAATCCAGCCTTGCCTTCGACACCATCTACGCCGAGGGACACCGCCGCTTCGTCCAGTCCCTGTCCTCTTACGCCAGAATGTTTTTGGGACAGCTGGACAAGCCCGACGTGGACAGCATCGACGGCCTGTCTCCCGCCATCTCCATCGACCAGAAGACCACCTCCAAGAACCCCCGCTCCACCGTGGGCACGGTGACGGAGATCTACGACTACCTTCGTCTGCTCTACGCCCGCATCGGCGTTCCCCATTGCCCCATCTGCGGGGAGGTGATCAAACAGCAGTCGGTGGACGAGATCGTGGACCGTATTCTCGAATTGCCCGAGGGCACCCGCTTCATGGTGCTTTCCCCCGTAGTGTGGGAGAAGAAGGGTATGCACGACAAGGTGTTGGAGGATGCCCGCAAGAGCGGTTACGTCCGTGCCCGTGTGGACGGCAGTCTTTACGACCTCAGCGAGAGGATCGACCTGGATAAAAACTTAAAGCATACCATCGACATCGTGGTGGACCGCTTGGTGATGAAGGGGGAGATCCGCTCCCGCCTGGCAGACAGCGTGGAAAGCGCCGCAAAGCTTTCCGAAGGGCTGGTGCTGGTGGTCACCGTTGGGGAAAACCCCGAGGAGATCTTATTCTCCCAAAACTACGCCTGTAAGACCCACGGCATCTCCATCGGGGAATTGGAGCCTCGTATGTTCTCCTTCAACAACCCCGCAGGGGCTTGCGAGGCCTGCAACGGCATCGGGGAAAACTTCGTCCTCACCGTGGAAAAGCTGATCCCCGACCGCTCTTTGTCCCTCTACGGCGGTGCGGTGGTGTGTAACGGCTTCAAATCCGTGGAGGCGGACAGCTACTACGGTCAGATCATCGAGGTCATCGGGGAAAAGTACGGCTTTAACGTCCACACCCCCATGAATCAATACTCCGAAGAAGCCTTCGAGGTGGTGATGTACGGCAACGGGAACAAGCGCCGCAGCGTGGGCGAGCCCAAGTTCGACGGCATTGTGAACCTCATCAAGCGCCGTTACGATACCAACCCCTCCTTTGAGATCCGGGAATACTACGAGACCTTTATGGATAACGTCCCCTGTCCCGCCTGTAAGGGCAAGCGGCTTCGTCCCGAGCCTCTGGCGGTGACCGTGGGGGGGAAGAACATCCACGAGCTTTGTCAGCTTTCCGTAGGGAAGGCTTTGGACTTCGTGAACAAGCTCACCCTTTCCCACAGCGAGGCTATGATCGCCGCGGAGATCCGCAAGGAGATCAACGCCCGTCTCGGCTTCTTGATGAGCGTGGGTCTGGAATATCTCACCCTGGGCAGAAAATCCGGCTCTCTTTCCGGGGGCGAGGCACAGCGGATCCGTCTTGCCACCCAGATCGGTTCTTCTCTCATGGGGGTTCTGTATATCCTGGACGAGCCCAGCATAGGGTTGCACCAGCGTGACAACGCAAAGCTGATCAACACCTTAAAGAAGCTCCGTGACCTGGGCAACACCGTCATCGTGGTGGAGCACGACGAGGAGACCATGCGCAGTGCGGATTTCCTGGTGGACGTAGGGCCCAAGGCGGGCATCCACGGGGGAGAGATCATCTACGCAGGCAAGCCGGAGGACATCGAAAGCTGTCCCGATTCTTTGACCGGGCAATACCTCACGGGCAAACGGAAGATCGACGTGCCTACGGTGCGCCGGGGGGGCAACGGCAACAAGCTCACCGTGGTGGGCGCAACCGAAAACAATCTGAAAAACCTTACCGTAGACTTCCCCCTGGGCACCTTCACCTGTGTCACGGGCGTTTCCGGGTCGGGAAAATCCTCCTTGGTGAATCTGATCCTGTACCGTGCCTTGGCGCGGAAGCTGGGCAGAATGGCCATCGTCCCCGGGAAGCATGAGGAGGTTCTGGGTACTCAGCACATCGATAAGGTGATCCAGATCGACCAGTCGCCCATCGGACGCACCCCCCGCTCCAACCCCGCCACCTATACGGGGATGTTTGGGGAGATCCGCGCGGTGTTCGCCGCAACTCCCGAGGCAAAGGCAAGGGGCTACAAGGACGGCCGCTTCTCCTTCAACGTAAAAGGAGGCCGTTGCGAGGCCTGCGGCGGTGACGGTACCAATCTCATTGAAATGCACTTCCTACCCGACGTGTACGTCACTTGCGACGTGTGCAAGGGCAAGCGGTACAACCGTGAGACTTTGGAAGTGAAATACAAGGGCAAGAGCATCTACGACGTTCTGGAAATGACCGTGGACGAAGGGGTGGAGTTCTTCTCCGTCTACCGCGGCATCCAGCGGAAGCTGAAGACCTTACAGGACGTGGGGCTTGGCTATATCAAGATCGGTCAGCCCTCCAACACCCTCTCCGGGGGCGAGGCACAGCGTGTGAAGCTTGCCACGGAGCTGTCCCGTGTGTCCACGGGCAGGACCCTTTACGTTTTGGACGAGCCCACCACGGGACTCCATTCCTACGACGTGGATCAGCTTCGCGCCGTGTTACAGCGGCTTGTGGACAGCGGCAACACCGTCGTGGTCATCGAGCACAATCTTGACCTCATCAAGACAGCAGACTATATCATTGATATGGGACCCGAGGGGGGAGACGGCGGCGGCACGCTGGTTGCCTGCGGCACTCCCGAGGAGGTAGCCGCCTGCGCGGACAGCTACACCGGTCAGTATTTGAAGAGCGTGCTGGAGAACGCTTAAGGGGCGCCGCCCCTTAAGAAACCCCGCCAGAAGGGAAGACCTGTAAACAGGTCAAGTCCCTTTGGAATCCCACATTGTGAGGGGAAAATAAAAAAGTTCCCGCATAGGGTACAGCGTAAAGTCGTTTCGCAACACAACGCTTTGCGGGCGATTCGTGAATCGCCCCTACAAACCCGAAGGGAGGAAAGGTTAGAAACGTAGCCTTTTCTTCCGCAGATAGGAAGGACGAAAAACGTTTTATACCTACCTCGTTGCGTGAAAATATGGTTTGATTTTATCCCATCATCCTGCGTAACCGTAGGGGCGATTCACGAATCGCCCGTTAAGGCAACGGTTTTTGCCGACACAAGGATATTTTCCTCTTCGTTTTTATACACCCTCCCGAAAACGACAGTTTTCGGCAATAAAAGTTCTTTGAAGTTCAAGAAACTCTTCTTTCAAGAAAGTTTCTTAAGCCTTCGTAAAAGGAGATATACATGAACACCGAGAAATACGCACATCTGTTAAAACACGTGGAGAAGCCCGGGCGGTACGTGGGGGGCGAGCTGAACAGCGAGTACAAGGACCCCGCCACCGTAGACCTGAACCTGTGCTTCTGTTTCCCCGACACCTACGAGATCGGTATGTCCAACCTGGGTATGCGCATCCTTGTGGGTTGCTTAAACCGCATGGACGGGGTGTATTGCCAGCGTTCCTACGCTCCCTGGCCGGATATGGAGGCACAGCTGTTACAAAACGGCCTGCCCCTCTACGCACTGGAAACGGGGGATGCTCTTTGCAATTTTGACGCACTGCTGTTCACCTTGCAGTACGAGCTTTGCTATACCAACGTGCTGAACATGATCCGTCTTGCAGGCCTGCCCATGTACGCCAAGGACAGAACGGGGGAGATGCCCCTTATCATCGCAGGCGGCCCTTGCTCCTACAACCCCGAGCCCTTGGCGGATTTCGTGGATATCTTCTCCATCGGAGAAGGGGAAGAGGCTCTCTGCGAGCTGGCGGAGCTGATCCGCACCTGCAAGAAGGAGGGCGCTTCCAAGGAGGAGCTGCTTTACAGAGCTTCCCGGCTGGAAGGCTTCTACGTGCCTTCCCTGTACGACGTGACTTACAACGAGGACGGGACGTTGCGCTCCTTTACTCCCAACCGTGAAGGGGTTCCCGCCACGGTGAAGAAGCGCATCATCACCGATCTGGACAAGGTGTACTTCCCCGAGAAGTCTCCCATGCCCTACTTGGACGTGGTCCACGACCGTGTGATGATGGAGGTCACCCGCGGTTGTATCCGGGGTTGCCGCTTCTGCCAGGCGGGGATGATCTACCGTCCCTACCGTGACAAATCCCCCGATGGCATCAACGCCTGCGCCATGGCGTCCATCGGCCATACGGGCTATTCCGAAATTTCTTTGACCTCTTTAAGCATCAGCGACTATCCCCGCCTGCCCGAATTGGTGGACAAGCTGCTCATGTGGACGGAGGAACAAAAGGTGGGGCTTTCCCTGCCCTCCCAGCGCATCGATGCCTTCTACGAGGAGCTGATGGAAAAGGTGATGTCCGTTCGGAAGAGCGGCCTTACCTTCGCCCCCGAGGCGGGCACGCAAAGACTCCGTGACGTGATCAACAAAAACATCGCCGAGGACGATATTTTAGTGGCCTGCGAGAAGGCTTTTGACGGGGGCAGAAACAGCTTGAAGCTGTACTTTATGAACGGTTTGCCCACCGAGCGGGACGAGGACATCATCGGCATCGCGGAGCTGGCACAGAAGATCGTGGATCTGTTCTACGCTAAGAAACGGAAGGGGAGAGGCGTTACCGTCACGGTGAGCGTTTCCTGCTTCGTGCCCAAGCCCTTCACCCCCTTCCAGTGGGAAGCACAGAACGATTTTCAAGAGCTGGAGCGGAAGCAGAAATTGCTCCGTGACCACATCACCTCCCGCAAGATCGACTACAAATACCACGACGCCAAGGTGTCCCGCCTGGAGGCTGTGTTCGCCAAGGGCGACCGCCGTCTGGGCAAGGCGCTGGCATACGCCGTGGAAAAGGGTCAGAGGTTCGACGCCTGGGACGAGTTCTTCTCCTACGAAAACTGGATGGGCTACTTTGCCGATACGGGCATCGACCCCGCCTTTTACGCCAACCGCGTTATGGGGGAAGAGGAGCTGTTGCCTTGGGATTTCATCGACATCGGCGTGACCAAGAGATTCCTGCTTTCCGAAAAGCACAAGGCAGAAGCGGAGACCACCACCCCCGATTGCCGCACCAAATGCTCCGCCTGCGGGGCAAATACCCTCTGCGGCGGCAAGGGCTGTTCCGCTCATCCTACGAAGGAGGCTTGAGAGATGAAATACGTATTTGCAACCTTTACAAAAACGGGCAACCTCCGTTATATCTCCCACTTGGATCTCCAAAGAGCCTTCACCCGTCTGCTGTTGCGTACGGGTCTGCCCATTAAGTTTTCCGAAGGGTTCAACCCCCATCCCAAGCTGATGTTTGCCCAGCCCCTTTCCCTGTTCCAGGAAAGTATTTGCGAGGTGGCGGAGTTCCGCTTTGAGGACGAATGCCCCGCCGAGGCAGAGACCTTGGCACGTTTGCAGGCCCAGTCTCCAGAGGGCATGACCTTCACCAAGGTGGAGTATTCCGAAAAGAAGCTCCCTCCCTGCAAAGCGGCGGAGTATACCCTTACCTTCGAGACGGGGCTTGATTTGGAAACCTTCCAAGCCCTCTTCGCCGGGGAAATGCCCGTGGTGAAAAAGACCAAGACGCAGGAGAAAACTGTAGACATCGCCCCTCTCATCACCGAAAAATCCTTTGCCAAAACGGAAACGGGCGTGGCTCTCCGTTGCACCCTTCCCTGCGGCAACGAGTACCTGAACCCCTCCTATATCGAGCAGTTCTTGGGGGACAAGGTCACCGATATGCGGGTGATGCGGGAAAAATTGATGTTTTGAACAGGGGAAGGCGAGGCTACGAGTATAAACCGAGGCACGGGAAAAATCGGACCATCCCTCCCGCAACAAGGTCTGTAAGAATACCGTTTTCGACCATCCTTCTTGCGTGGAACGAAGCAGGAATTATGACGTTGTTCCTTGCGTGACCGTAGGGGTCGACGTCCACGGCGACCCGGAAGCGTTGCATGACGAAACGATCTTATACGTTCTCGTTGCGTGGAACATCCCCCCCGCCGTTGTGCGGAAAAACGCATCCCTATCCTCCCCAATGCGGGTCGCCGAAGGACGTCGACCCCTACGAACATAAACCGTGGTACAGCTAAAAATCGGTTTTATGACCGTTTTTTGGCGGACGGCTTCTCTCTCACAATTTTTTTACAATTAACCCTTGCGTTTCTCAAAGAACTTTGCTATAATATTTCCAAACGATACAATAAGGGGGAATCTGCCCATGAATATGCAGCCCAAATACAAACGCGTGTTACTCAAGCTCTCCGGCGAGGCCTTGTCCGGGGAGGATCATCGGATCCTTGACGACGGTTTCCTTCGTGCCGTAGCCGCAGAGATCGCCACCTGCGTGAAGGCGGGGGTACAGGTCGGCATCGTCATCGGTGCGGGAAATATCTGGAGAGGTGCCCGCCAGGGCGGTCTTTCCATCGACCGTGTAAGAGGGGACCACATGGGCATGCTTGCCACCGTGATCAACTCCCTTGCCATGCAGGACTATCTGCTTGCCGCAGGGGTGGACGCCAAGGTGATGAGCGCCTTCCAGATCCAGCAGGTCTGTGAGCCCTACGCCCAGTATAAGGCCATGGAATATTTGGAGCAGGGAAGCGTAGTGCTGATCCCCTGCGGCGTGGGCTATCCCTACTTCTCCACCGACACGGGGATGATGCTCCGGGCTGTGGAATTGAAGTGCGACGTGCTGCTTTCCGCCAAGAACGTGGACGGTGTCTACGACAGTGACCCTGCCAAGAACCCTGCCGCCAAGAAGTACGATACCCTGACCTACGACGAGATCCTTTCCAAGAATCTCAAGGCCATCGACCTCACCGCCTCCGCCATCGGCAGAGAAAACAAAATGCCCGCATTGATCTTTGCACTCTCCCACCCCGAAAACATCACCCGTGCGGTGATGGGGGAGACCATGGGCACCCTGATCACCGAATAAAAAAAGCTTCACATAGAAAGGAAAATCACCATGAGTTTCGACAAAAAGCCTTACGAGACCAAAATGCAGAAGACCATCGACGTCCTGGAGTCCGAATTTGCCACCATCCGTGTGGGCAGAGCCTCCGCAAGAGTGCTGGATAAGATCACCGTTCCCTACTACGGCACTCCCACCGGCATCGACGGCGTTGCCACCGTTAAGACTCCCGACGCAAGAACTCTGCTGATCCAGCCCTGGGAGACCTCCATGCTGAAGGAGATCGAAAAGGCCATTGCCGCATCCGACCTGGGCATCACGCCCCAGAACGACGGCAAGGCTATCCGCCTGAACTTCCCCCCTCTCACCGAGGAGCGCCGTAAGGAGTTCACCAAGAAGACCGCTAAGATGGGCGAGGAAGCAAAGGTTGCCATCCGTAACCTCCGCAGAGACGCCAACGATGAGATCAAGAAGCTGAAGAAGGACAGCATCATCACCGAGGACGATCAGAAGAACGCAGAAAAGGCAGTTCAGGATCTTACCGACAAGTACGTGAAGAAGGTCGATGAAGTGGTTGCCAAGAAGGACAAGGAGATCATGGAGCTTTGATGGAGCGTCCTGATTTCAAAAAGCTTCCCAACCACGTAGCAATGATCATGGATGGCAACGGCCGCTGGGCAAAAAAGCGGCTGTTGCCCCGTTCCGCAGGTCATAAGGTGGGGTTGGATGCCTTTTTCGAGGTGGCCAACGCCTGCAGTGACTTGGGGATCCCCTACGTGACGGTGTACGCCTTTTCCAGCGAAAACTGGAATCGGGAGAAGTCCGAGGTGGATGCCCTGATGTCTCTTATGAAGAACGGCATCGTCCGCTATATGCCCGAATTGCAGGAGCGGAACATCCGTCTGAACCTGATGGGGGATCTTTCACGTTTCCCCGACGAGGAACGGAACGCCATTCTGGATTGCAGAGACCGTCTGGCAAGCAATACCGGTGCGGTGCTTTCCATCTGCATCTCCTACGGAGGCAGACAGGAGATCTTGCACGCCGTAAACGAGCTGTTGGCGGAAGGGAAGAAGGAAGTCACCGCAGAGGAGCTGGAAAAGCATTTGTATTCTGCGGGGATCCCCGACCCGGATCTGATCATCCGCACCAGCGGAGAGTATCGGATCTCCAACTTTTTGTTATGGCAGTCCGCCTATGCGGAATATTATTTTACCGACGTGCTTTGGCCGGACTTCCGAAGGGAAGAGCTGTACAAGGCACTGCGGGAGTTTGAATCCCGCAAGAGAAGATTCGGCAAGTAAGCGGTAAGTACTTTACAATCCCCTCAGACGGCTAACGCCGCCAGCTCCCCTTGCTAAGGGGAGCCTATGCGTCTCGGCGGTGTTTGCAGCGTTGCGTTTCCCTTGAGAGGTAAGATACTTCCACGCAATTACGTGGAAGTATGATTTATTAACAACTTCGCATCCTGCGTGTTAGCCTCCCCGTAGTAAGGGGAGGTGGCTCGCTTCAGCGAGACGGAGGGGATTGTTTCCAAAAAGTAAACTAACTTTTCCATTCAGGAGGTATCCTTATGTTGACCCGTATCATCACGGCGGTGGTCGCCTTGTGCCTGCTGGTCCCCATTCTGCTGTTCGCCCCCGCTTGGGCGGTGGCCTGCGTCTGGGCGCTGTTGGGTGCTGTGGCGGTGTATGAATTTTTCTCCTGTGTGGGGTTCAAAAAAGAGGTGTGGCTCTGGGTGGTCTCCATCCTCAGCCTGACTTTGACCATCGGCTGTCGGATCGCAAGCTCTGCACTGGTATACGAGTATGCCTTCACCGATTGGTTTAGGTACCTTTCCATCCTGCCCAACGTTTTGAACGTGGTCACCGTGCTGGCCTTTATGCTGGCTGCGGTGGTGCGTTACAAAAAGCTCCCCGTGGACCGTCTCGTCATGCTCTTCGGGCTGTTCTTCTACGTGCAGTTCGGCTTTTCCGCGTTGGCTTCCCTTGCGATGGAAGGCCCTGCGTACCTGAACTATCGGGATCCCGGCGCGGCCATCCCCCTGTGGATCGCCCTGTGCATCCCGTGGGTGGCGGACACCATGGCTTATTTCTCCGGCTACTTCTTCGGCAAGCGTAAGCTCTGCCCGGAGATCTCTCCCAAAAAGACGGTGGAGGGCGCCATCGGCGGCGTGTTGGGTACGGGTATCGCGGCGGTGCTGGTGTACGGCTTTGCCAAGAGCTGGGAGATCGTTCCCTTGACGGTGGTGTTCATCGGGGCCATGCTGTTGGCGGTGGTCTCCATCTACGGCGACCTGTTCGCCTCGGTGGTAAAGCGCCACTTCGGCGTGAAGGACTACGGCAAGCTGTTCCCCGGACACGGCGGCATCATGGATCGCTTTGACAGTACCATCCCCGTGGCCATTTTGTTACAGCTTTTGCTGGCATTCCCTTATTTTGAGAAACTGTTATGACATCCTCTATCTGTATTTTAGGCTCTACGGGCTCCATCGGCACCCAGTCCTTGGACGTTGCCCGTAAGCATCACATCCCCGTCACCGCTTTGGCGGCGGGTACAAGAGAAGAAACGTTGGAAAGGCAGGCACGCGAGTTCCTGCCTGCCGCCGTTTATATTGACAAGTCCCGTTACAGCTCCTTAAAGACCCGCCTGGCGGATACGAGCATCCGCATCCTCTCCGGGGACGAGGGGCTGACCGAGCTTGCGGCAACGGATCCTTCCCCCACGGTGGTGAACGCCCTGACGGGGATCTTAGGTCTGAAGCCCACCCTTTCTGCCTTAGAGGCAGGGAAGGATATTGCCCTGGCCAACAAGGAAACTCTGGTGGCAGGGGGCGATTTGGTGATGTCTCTGGCACGGGAGAAGGGCCTGAAGATCCTTCCCGTGGACAGTGAGCATTCCGCCATTTTTCAATGCCTGCAGTGCGGGGGCAAGGTGAAGAAGATCCTGCTCACCGGCTCGGGCGGCCCTTTCTTCGGGAAGGACAAGGAATTCTTGAAGACCGTCACCGCCGCAGACGCCCTGCGCCACCCCAATTGGAGCATGGGCCCCAAGATCACCGTGGACAGCTCCACCCTGATGAACAAGGGTCTGGAGTTTATCGAGGCGGTGCATCTCTTTGACGTCCACCCCGACCAAATCGAGGTGGTGATCCAAAGGGAGAGCATCATCCATTCCATGGTTCAGTTTGAAGATAACGCCGTGCTGGCACAAATGGGCGTGCCGGATATGCGGCTTTGCATCCAATATGCCCTGACCTACCCGGAGCGTACCGAATCCCCCTCGGGAGAGCTGGATCTCTTCCGGGTAGGCAAGCTCACATTTTTCCGCCCGGATACGGAGACCTTCCCCCTGCTGAAGCTGGCCAAGGACACCATCTTAAAAGGCGGCAACCTCCCCGCCGCCATGAACGGCGCCAACGAGGAGGCAGTGGGCAGATTCTTAAAGGGAGAGATCGGGTATACCCGGTTGTTTGACATCGTGATCTCCGCCACGGAGAACGCACACTTTGTTCCCGATCCTACCTTAGCACAGATCCTGGAGGCAGACAGAGCCGCCAGAGAATACGTAAGAGCACAATGACCCCTCACCTACGAAAGGAACCCTGTTTTTTATGATCACCATTCTCGTTACCCTTCTGATCTTCGGCCTGCTGGTCACCGTCCACGAGCTGGGTCACTATCTGGTCGCCCGCGCATCGGGGGTGGCTATTATCGAGTTTTCCATCGGCATGGGGCCCAAGATCAAGAGCTGGCAGGGCAAGATCAATACCTTCTCCATCCGCGCACTTCCCATTGGCGGCTACGTCCGTATGGCAGGGGAGCCGGGGGAGGATGACGACGTGGAATCCATGGTGGCCTGCATCGGCAGAAAACCGATTAACGAGGTAAACATCTTCAAGCGGATGCTCATCGTCCTGGCAGGACCGTTGATGAACATCCTGTTGGCGTTTTTGGTGATGCTGGTTCTCGTCAGCACCAGCCACGCTATCGGCAGTACCCAGGTGGCGGAGCTGATGGAGCACAACGAAAGCGGTAAATACGGCTTACAGCCCGGGGATATCATTCTGGAGGTGGACGGCAAGACCATCCATTGCTTCCCGGATCTTTCCTACAAGATCATGGCGGACGGCGCTTTTGGCGTGGATATGCTGGTGGAACGTAACGGGGAAGAGGTGCTTCTGGAGAACGTGGTCTTTGCTTATACCGAGGAAGAGGGCATCGTCTACGGTGCCATGGATTTTCGGGTGTACCGCAAGGACAAAACGCCCCTGATCATCCTGTACGAAAGCTTTTGGCAGGGATATAACTCCATCTATATGACGGTGGATTCCCTGATCGATACCTTCACGGGACGTTACGGCCTGGAGGCTGTGGGCGGACCCGTCGCCATCGGCGAGCAGATCGGAGAGGCTATGGATGCCGCCGATAACTTTGCCGACACCCTGCGGAATCTGGGGAGCATGACCATGATGATCTCCGTTTCCCTTGGTATTATGAACCTCCTGCCCATCCCCGCGTTGGACGGCGGTCGGTTCTTGATCTACGTCATCGAGGCCATCCGCAGAAAGCCACTCTCCAAAAAGGTGGAGGAGCGGATCGTGGGCGGCACCATGGTGGCGCTGCTGGTCATTATGGCGCTGGTGTTCTTTAAGGATATCGTAGCATTGTTTTGAGAAAGAACGGTTAAAAGAACCTTTCTTTTGAAAAAGAAAGGTTCTTAGACTCCAAAGAAACCTTATTGCCAAAAACTACCGTTTTTGGAAAGAGTATTTTATCATTCATTCACCGAAAACGACAGTTTTCGGCATTAAAAGTTCTTTGAAGATCCTTAAGAAACTTTCTTTCAAGAAAGTTTCTTAAGCCTCCCCGAAAGGCATCTTATGTCAAACATCGTAAAAATCGGAAATATGACCATCGGGGGCGGTGCTCCCGTGGCCATCCAGTCCATGACCAATACCCATACCGCAGACAGGGAAGCCACCCTGGCTCAGATCCTTGCCTTGGAGCAGGCGGGCTGTCAGATCGTCCGTTTCACGGTGAACACGGAGGAAGCGGCGGAGTCCATCCCTTATCTGCGGGAGCATTCCCATATCCCCCTGGTGGCGGACATCCACTTCGATTACCGTCTGGCCTTGAAGGCGGCGGAGTACGGCATCCACAAGATCCGTATCAACCCCGGGAACATCGGCTCGGCAGACCGTATCCGTCAGGTGGCAAGGGTGTGCAACCAAAAGAACATTCCCATCCGCATCGGCATCAACGGCGGCTCTTTGGAAAAGGAGCTCCTTGCCAAATACGGCTCTCCCACCCCCGAGGCACTTTGCGAATCCGCCTTGAAGGCGGCAAGAGAGTTTGAAGCGGCAGACTTCTGCAATCTGGTGCTTTCCGTAAAAAGCTCCTCCGTGCCCAACATGATCAAAGCCAACAGATTGCTGGCACAGCGTTGCGAGTATCCCTTGCACTTGGGCGTCACGGAAACCGGCACCAAGCGGGGAGGAAGCATCAAATCCGCCGTGGGCATCGGCGCACTGCTTTGCGACGGCATTGGGGACACCATGCGTGTATCTCTGACGGCAGACCCCGTGGAGGAGATCTACGCCGCAAAGGAAATTCTGAGAGCCTGCGGTCTTTTGGGTGGGGTGAATCTCATCTCCTGCCCCACTTGCGGCAGAACGGAAGTGGACCTGATCCGCTACGCCGAAGAGCTGCAGGGGAAAATAGATACCTTGAACGTCCCCGCCGGGAAGAAGCTGAACGTGGCCCTTATGGGTTGCGTGGTCAACGGCCCCGGTGAAGCCAGAGAAGCCGACGTAGGCGTGGCAGGGGGCAAGGGCGAAGCGGTGCTCTTCCGCAAAGGAGAGATCGTGGGAAAGATCTCCGAAGACCGGATCGTTCCCGTTTTGTGGGAAGAGATCAACCGCCTTTTGAAGTAAGAAGAAACAGCCTATTGAAATGGCAACATATTTGAGAGAATTCGTTTTTTTGGTGGCTTTGCCGACGAAAAAACACCGCTAAGACGAGCAAAGCGAGTCCGCGCGCCGTAGGGGAAGGCGGCGATAAGCGCGCGTACCCCGCCGCGCGGATATCGATTGAAAAGCGTTGCTTTTCAATCGCGTCAATCGCTTTAAGGAGTGTATCATGGACATCTTAGAACAATTCAAAAAGAAATTTGCCCGTGCGCTCCTGGATAAGGACGACGAAGCCCTTGTACGCCGCATGGAAAGCTTTGCCGTGAAGGTGGATAAGGAAAACAAACGGGTGGAGATCCACGCAAGCTTTGCCAAGGTGGAAGAGCCCCGCGCGTTGTTTGCCTTGGAGGATCTCATCCGTACCGCCTACGGATTGAACGAGGTGCGGATCTTCCCCAAATACCCCCCCGAAGCTTTCAAGCCGGAATGCGTCAAGGGGCTGATCGCTTTGCTGAAAAGAGTCACGGGCTCAGGGGTGAGCTACGGCTTTTTTGAGGATTGCGTTCTCCATTTCGACGCCCCCAGAGGCACTTTGGAGATCAGCCTGCGGCAGTACGTATCTCCCGCCTTCGTTACCCACAGCGGAGCGGCGGCGTTCCTTGCGGAATGCATCCGTCACCAGTTCGGGCTGGATATCGCCGTATATATCACGGGCGAAGAGGTGGACCCCTCCCGCTACGAGGCCGCAGGGGTAGCCGCCATGCGGAAGACCGCCAGAGAAGAGGCTCTGGAAGAGGCCAACAGCATCCGTGCCAGCGTCCTGAACGACCAAAAGAGCATGGCGCTGGAGTTCTTCGGCCCCGATGCCGCCATTCCCGAGCATACCGAGGACGGCAAGGTGCTTCTTCGTGTTGGCAACATGACCTTCGACATCACCGAGCCCAAGCCGATCTACGGCACTTTGAAGAACCGTACCGCATTGGTGCCTATTAAGATGCTGCGCAAGGATTCCTTCGTTTCCTTCGTGGGGAAGCTGTTCTCCTGGGAGGAGAAGGAAAACTACGATAAACCCAAGAACTCCTTTAAGATGTTCGTCACCGACGGGGAAGCCTCGGTGATGATGCGCTTCCAGGCGGAAAAGGGAACCTCCTTCCCCAAAGCCCCCGCCTACGTTCTGGTAGAGGGCAAGGCTCAATACTCCGAGTTTGACGGAGAGCTGGTGGTGCGCGTGTCCGCCATGGCCACGGTGAAGGCGTTGTCCCGTAAGGAGACCAACCCCACTCCCCGTGTGGAGCTCCATTGCCATACCAATATGTCCGCCATGGACGCCATGTCCGATCCCGGCGCCATCATGAAGCGTGCCCAGGATTGGGGCTGTCCTGCCCTTGCCATCACCGACCACGGCAACCTGCAGGCCTTCCCGGAGATCATGAAGGCCACCAAGAAATGCCCCGACGTGAAGCCTATCTACGGCATGGAGGGCTATTTGGTGGACGATACCGCCAGAGCGGTGTTCTTCTACTCCGACGAAAAGGATAACAAGAACTTTGAAAAGGACGAGTTCATCGTCTTTGATATCGAGACCACGGGACTTTCCGTACAGAATTGCGGCATCACCCAGATCGCCGCTCTGCTCTACAAGGGCGGGGAGATGACGGAGACCTTCGAGACCTTCGTCAACCCCGGTATGCCCATCCCGGAGAACATCACCCAGCTCACGGGCATCACCGACGATATGGTGAAGGACGCCCCCGACGTGGAGACCGCTGTGAGAGATTTCCTTGCCTTTGCGGGGGGAAGAATGCTGGTGGCTCACAACGCCTCCTTTGACGCATCCTTTATCCGCAAGGCCTGTGCGGATTACGGCATGGAATTCAATTGCCCCTGTCTGGACACCGTGGCCCTGTCCCGTTTCATCAACGGCGATTTGAACCGCCACACTTTGGATTCCTTGGCCAAGTATTTCAAGCTTGGGGACTTTGACCACCACCGTGCCAACGAGGATACGGAAATGCTTGCACGCATCTTCGATTGCCTCATCGGGAAGCTTGCCGCCAACGGCATCTTCACCACGGGAGAGATGGTCACCGCCATGGCGGAAAATTCCGACCCCAAGCGGCTGAAGAACACCTATCACATCGTATTGCTGGCCAAGAACGAAACAGGGCTTAAGAACCTGTATCAATTGGTATCCTTCTCCTACCTCAACTACTTTAACCGCCACCCCCGTATCCCCAAAACGGTGCTGAAGGAGCACCGCGAGGGTCTGATCTTGGGCTCTGCCTGTATCGCAGGGGAGTTCTATCAGGCAGTGGTGGATGGCAAGCCCTTCGGGGAGCTTTGCAAGATCGCCGAGATGTACGATTATCTGGAGATCCAGCCCTGGACCAACAACTGGTTCCTCTTTGAGGACGGCAAGCTGGGCACCGATCCCCAAAAGGCATTGGAGCAGCTTCACGAATACGACAGAACCGTGATCCGTGTGGCGGACAAGCTGAACAAGCCCGTCTGCGCCACGGGAGACGTTCATTTCTTAGATCCGGAGGACGAGCTTTACAGACAGATCCTGCAGATGGGTCAGGGCTTTGCCGACGGTAACAAGGAGACCAAGCTGTATTTCAAGACCACCGACGAAATGCTGGAGGCCTTCTCCTTCTTAGGGGAAGAAAAGGCAAGGGAAGTGGTCATCGACAACCCCCGCAAGATCGCCGAAAGCGTAGAGTTTTTGAAGCCCATTCCCGACGGACAGTATACCCCCGAGATCCCCGGTGCGGACGAGGACCTGATCCGTACCTGCGAGAAGACGGCCAAGAAGCTTTACGGCGACCCCATTCCCGAGATCGTCAAGGCCAGAATGGACAGGGAATTGACCTCCATCATCAAAAACGGCTTTGCGGTGCTGTACATCATCGCCCGTAACCTGGTACGTAACTCCGAGGAAAACGGCTACTACGTGGGCTCCCGAGGCTCTGTGGGCTCTTCCTTCGTTGCCTCCCTGGCACATATTTCCGAGGTAAACCCCCTGCCCCCCCATTGGCGTTGCCCCGTTTGTAAGCACAGCGAATTTATCACCGACGGCTCCTACGGCTCGGGATTTGATATGCCCGACAAGAACTGTCCCCACTGCGGCACGAAAATGACGGTGGACGGACATGACATTCCCTTCGAGACCTTCTTGGGCTTCCACGGGGAAAAGGCGCCGGATATCGACCTGAACTTCTCGGGAGACGTCCAGTCCGCCGCCCATAAATACACCGAGGTGCTGTTCGGCAAGGAGAACATCTTCCGTGCAGGCACCGTGTCCGCTTTGCAATCCAAGACCTGCTTCGGCTTCGTGAAGCATTACCTGGAGGACATGAAAAAGGACCTCACCCGTGCGGAGATCGAACGTCTTATCGACGGGTGCATCGGCGTCAAGCGTACCACGGGTCAGCATCCCGGGGGAATCGTGGTTATTCCCAAGCAATACCAGATCTACGATTTCACCCCCGTGCAGTACCCTGCGGAGAAGGAATCCTCCGGGGTCATCACCACCCACTTCGCCTTTGAATACCTCCACGATACCCTGTTGAAGCTGGATATTCTTGGGCACGACGTTCCCACCTTCTACCGCATTCTGGAAGAATATACAGGCCGTTCCGTGATGGCGCTCCCCATGAACGACGTCAACGTGTACGAGCTGTTTAAATCCACCAAGCCCCTGGGGATCACCCCCAAGGACATCGATTGCAACCTGGGCACCTTCGGCCTTCCCGAGTTCGGCACGAAATACGCCATTCAGATGATCGAAGACGCCAAGCCTCAGAACTTCTCCGACCTGTTGCAGATCTCAGGCCTTTCCCACGGTACGGGCATTTGGCTGGGCAACGGTAAGGATCTCATCGCCAACGGCACCTGCTCCATTCACGAGATCATCGGTACGCGCGACAGTATTATGATCTACCTTATGCAGAAGGGGCTGGATTCCTCCGTGGCCTTCACCGCCATGGAGCGTACCCGTAAGGGTAAGGGTCTGACGGAGGATCTGATCGCGGAAATGAAGAAGTGCGACGTTCCCGATTGGTACATCGAATCCTGTCAGAAGATCAAGTACATGTTCCCCAAGGCCCACGCGGCGGCCTATACCATTGCGGCTCTGCGCCTTGGCTGGTTCAAGGTCTACGAGCCCGTGGCCTTCTACGCCGCCTACTTCACCATCAAGGCAGACACCTTCGACGGCGCTTTGGTGATGCAGGGACTTCGTGCCATCAAGGCGAAGATGCGGGAGCTGCAGAACGCTCAGAGCCTTACCGCTAAGGACGAGGATATGCTGGTCATTCTCAACCTGGTGGTGGAGATGTACGCCCGCGGGGTGGAGTTCCTGCCGGTGAACATCTTCAAATCCCACGCCTTCAAGTTCCTGCCGGAGGACGGCAAGGTGCGTCTGCCCTTCACCTCCCTTTCCGGGTTGGGTCAGGGTGCGGCAGAACGTATTCAGGCATCCGTCGCCTCCGGAAAGGTCACCACCGTGGAGGAATTGATGATGGAGCCCGGCGTTGGCAAGAGCGTGGTGGAAATGCTGCGGAACAACGGCTGTCTGGAAGGACTGCCGGAGTCTAATCAATTTACGCTGTTTTGATTTCGTCGGAACATCCCTTCGGGATATTCCTCCGGTTTTCCGCGCCCCTTCCGCGGATAACTACATGGAGAAAAACCTCTGTCGGAGTCTTTTTGCCCGGAATGAATCCGGGCAAGCGACGCAAATTTAATGTATCCCCTGCGGGGAGATCGTAGAAACAAGTGTAAACCCAACAAAAACGATTGATCGTTTTTGACGTCGGCGGTATGAGGTTATACAAGAGATGCAGCTTTTCGCCGACTTGGTCATCCTGAGGGAGCCCGAAGGGCGAGTCGAAGTTTCTGCAGTTGAGGCGTAGCCGAACAGCAGAAACCGCCGATAGGCGGGATCTCATAAGAGTCTGATGTACCTTTCTGTAGCAAAAGAACTGTTTTATCACAACAAACGTATCACCCACACTGTTACCAACTGCTTATGAAACTGTTTGATTATCACACCCACAACGAAATATCCTTTGATTCCGAAGCCACCCTGCTGGGGCATTGCGAATGGGCTGTCAAAAAAGGCCTTGCCGAGCTGGCGCTGACCAACCATTACGAATTGGACATGGTGCTGTTGGGCACTGCGGAAGCCCCCGACTTAGAACGGGAGGAGACCCTGCTTTTAGAGGCCAAGGAAGCCTTTGCGGGGAAGCTGGACGTCCTGCGGAGCATTGAGATCGGTCAGCCCGCCTACGACTTGGAGGCCGCCCGCAAACTGGTTGCCAAACGGGACTACGACGTGGTGCTTGGCTCTCAGCACAACGGCAAGGGGAATATCGACTTCTACTTCATGGATTGCAAGTCCTTTTCCGACGATCACCTGCGGGATCTGTGGGAGACTTACCTTGCCGACCTGCTTGCCATTGCAAGGGAGGCGGAGGTGGACGTGCTGACCCACATCCTGTACCCCAAGCGGTACGTGGAAACGGAGCGGCAGCACTGCTTCCCCGTGACCAAGGAGACCTTTGAGCCTGTGTTCAAGGCCTTGATCGAAAGAGGGATCGCCCTGGAGATCAACACCGCCGCCGTGCGGAGAGGGTCTCTTGCAGAGCCGGACCCCTGCACGGAGCTTTTGACCTTCTACCGCTCACTGGGCGGAGAATATATCACCTTGGGGAGCGATGCCCATATTTCTCCCGACGTGGGTGCAAACTTTAAAGAAGCCGTCGCCCTTGCGGAAGGGGCGGGGTTCCGTTATCTCACCCGTTTCCGCAACCGACAAAAGATCATGGAGGCTATATGATGAACCTGAAAAACACCATCCTTTCCTATCTGGAAAAGGATTCCCATTTGGATGCCAAGACCTTGGCTGTTATGCTGGGCAAAACGGAGGAGGAAGTGGCGGCTGTCATTGCCCAATTGGAAAAGGACGGCACCATTCTCTCCTACAAGACCATCGTCAACTGGGAAAAGACCGACCGCCGCATGGTGCGTGCGCTGATCGAATTGAAGACCATCCCTCAAAGAGACAAGGGCTTCGACACCGTAGCAGAGCGGATCTCCACCTATCCCCAGGTGAAGAGCGTGTTCCTCATGTCCGGAGGCTTTGATCTGGCACTGTTCGTGGAGGGAGAGACCATGCGTGACGTGGCGCTGTTCGTAGCGGAAAAGCTGGCTACTATGGAGGGCGTCACCGCTACCGCCACCCATTTCGTTTTGCAGACCTACAAGGACAACGACGTGGTATACGAGCAGGATACCACCGATAAGAGAGGCAATGGCTGGTAATGTTTGATCCTACGACACGTTTGAACCATACCGTCACGGAGATCAAGCCCTCGGGGATCCGCAAGTTTTTTGACCTTTTGGACGAGATGAAGGACGTGGTGGCCCTCACCGTTGGTCAGCCCGACTTCGTCACCCCTTGGCATATCCGCGATGCCGGTATCCGCTCCCTGGAGGAGGGGCGTACTTACTATACCTCCAACAACGGACTTTTGGAGTTCCGTAAAGAAATTGCAAACTATCAGTCCCGCCGTTTCGGACTGGAATACGATCCCATATCCGAGATCATCGTCACCGTGGGAGGCAGTGAGGCCATTGACCTTGCCCTCCGTGCCACTGTGAACCCGGGGGATGAGGTCATCGTTCCCGAGCCCTGCTTCGTTTGCTACGCACCCTTGGTGTCCATGGCAGGGGGGATTCCCGTGGCTCTGCCCCTCAAGTGGGAGAACAACTTCAAGCTTACCCCCGCAGAGCTGCGGAGTGCTTTGACGGAAAAGACCAAGGCCATCATCCTGGCCTTCCCCAACAACCCCACGGGGGCTTGCCTTACCAAAACAGAGCTGGAAGGGCTTGCAGAGGTGATCCGTGAAAGCGAAGCCCTGGTGATCTCCGACGAGATCTACGGGGAATTGACCTACGATTACACCCATACCTCCATCGCATCGATTGACGGTATGCGGGAACGCACCGTGGTGGTGGGCGGCTTTTCCAAGGCCTACGCCATGACGGGGTGGAGATTGGGCTATACCTTAGCCCCCGCTTATATCACCAAGCAGATGGCAAAGATCCATCAGTACGGCATCATGTGCGCCCCCACCACCAGCCAGTACGCCGCCATCGAGGCGCTGAAGAACGGGGATGGGGACATCGAAATGATGAAGGCGGAATACCACGCCAGAAGAAACCTCATCGTCTCCCGATTGCGGGAATTGGGCATCGATTGCTTCATGCCCGAGGGTGCTTTCTACGTGTTCCCCTACATCGGCAAGTTCGGCCTTTCTTCCGACGAGTTCTGCGAGCGTCTGCTGTACGAAAAGCACGTGGCCATCGTCCCCGGCACAGCCTTCGGAGCCAGCGGAGAGGGCTTCGCCCGCCTTTCCTACGCCTATTCCGTCCGCCACATCGAGCAGGCCATGGAGCGGCTGGGCGAGTTTGTCAAGACCTTATGAAGTGCAAAGCATACGCCAAGATCAACCTGACCCTTGCCATCACGGGGATCAGAGAGGACGGTTACCACACCCTCCACACCGTGATGCAACAGGTTTCTTTACACGATGATCTGACGGTGGAGAAGGCGGATTCCCTTACCTTCACCTGCAACGACGAGACCTTAGCAGGGGAGAAAAACCTCTGCGTCAAGGGGGCAAAAGCCTTCTTTGCCCGCACGGGACTTTCGGGCGGTGCCGCCATCCACCTGGAAAAATCCCTCCCCATGGGAGCGGGGATGGGGGGCGGCAGTGCCGACTGCGCCGCCGTGCTGAAGGCTTTGAATCAGCTGTACGGCGATCCCCTCACGGAAGAGGAGCTTCTTTCCCTGGGGGCGACCCTGGGGGCGGACGTTCCCTTTTGCATCAAGGGCGGGAAATGCCTCTGCACGGGCATCGGGGAGGTTCTGACCCCTTTACCCGGGGGAGACACCCTGTACTTGGTGATCGCCAAGGGGCAGGAAAGTCTTTCCACTCCCGAGATGTACCGTCGTGCCGATGCTGCAAGGGAATCCCGGAGCAACCCCGACAGGGAAGGCTTCTACAACGATTTTGAGCCTGTGGCGGAGGCAGTCCTGCCGGAGATCTCCCATCTCAAAACCCGCTTGACGGAGCTTGGCGCCACCTTTGCCATGATGACGGGGAGCGGCAGTGCCGTCTTCGGTATTTTTGAAACCGAAGACGCCACCGTTCCCGCCGCGGAAGCCTTGCGAAACGAGGGCTTCTACGCAAACCCCTGCCATACTTTGTAAATTCTGTATATTTTTTCCAAAACCTGTCCAAACTCCCTACATCAACAAAAAAGGAGCTTGTGACATGAAGCAATTTTCTCTGATCCACCGTATACTTATTTCCCTTTGCGCCTCTGCCGTTTTGCTGTTTTGCCTGGATCTTGCCATCCCCGCAGGGGAGGGGGAGATCTACAACACCCTTATCCGCCTCCACGTGTTGGCACAGTCCGACAGGGAGGAGGATCAGGCAGTCAAGCTTTTGGTGCGGGACGCCATCGTGGCAGAATGCGGGGATCTCTTTGCAGACACCTCTACCACGGAAGATGCCCTTGCACAGATAGAAGCCGCCGCCTCCCGCATGGAGGACGTGGCCAACCGCGTGCTGAAAGAGCAGGGCGTTTCCTACACTGCAAAAGCCGTCTTCGGCAGGGAGCAATACCCCGCCTGTGAATACGACGGCGTTACCTTCCCCGCGGGGGAATACTATTCCCTGCGGATCCTTTTGGGAGAAGGAGAGGGGAAGAATTGGTGGTGCTGTTTGTTCCCCCCTCTTTGTATGAACGCCGCGGATGCGGAGGACAGTCTGGATTCCGTTGGCATCCACCCCTCTTCGGGAAAGGTGTTCACCAAGAAAAAATACACCGTAAGGTTTAAGCTTTTGGAGTGGTTCTCATGCTTATTCGAGTGATCGGTCCTGCGGGAAGCGGGAAGACAAGCCGTCTTTACAACCAATTGGAGCAAGCCTACCTTGCAGGGGAGTCATGCATCTGGATCTGCCCCGAACAGCAGACTCTGCAGTACGAGCGGGAGATCCTTGCCCGTTTGGGGGACGGCTGTAACCTCTCTGTGGAGATCTTAAATTTTGAACGTTTGCCCGAGCGGATCGCCCGTGAATACGGGGATCTTTCGGTGCTGTATCCCGACAAGGGCGCACTCTGCGCCCTTTTGTCTGTTTTGACCTACGAAAACCGCAAAAATTTGGTGGAGTACGCCCGCAGTGCGGAGGATCCCGACTTTACAAGCGGACTTCTGGGCTTGTTCGGCAAGCTCCGTTCCCAGCGGATCACCCCCGATAAATTGGACGCAGAGGTCGAAAAAGGGAGTTTTTCGGGGAAACGGCTGGAAAACAAGGTGAAGGACGTGGCCCTGCTTTACCGTGCCTACGACGAGTACTTTGACGACACCCGCCGTGATATGCGGGACGCCCTGACGGTGCTTGCGGATTCTCTTGCGGAGAAGCCCTTCTTCCGCGGGAAGACGGTGTTCGTGGACGGTTATTACACCTTCACGGGGCAGGAATACGTTTTGCTTTCCGAGATCTTAAAGCAGGCCAACAACCTGTATTGCAGCTTTACCTACGACGGGCGGGAGATCTTCGAGGGCAACGCCGCATGCGCAAAAAAGCTGGCGCGCTACGCCTATGAGGTGAAGGACGTTCCCGTTGGGGAATACAAGCGAAGCAGCTCCGAGGAACTGCGTTTTTTGGAGCAATACTTATGGTCTGCGGAAACCCCCGCGTACAGCGGCACCCACGGGGACGTGGAGATCCTCACGGCGGAGCACGCCTTTGGGGAAGCGGAGGCGGTTGCCTCCAAGATCCTGTCTTTGGTGCGGGGAGGAATGCGCTACCGCGACGTCACCGTTCTCGCCCGGGGGGTACAAAGCTACGGCGGTATTCTGGATGCGGTGCTTGCCCGCAACGGTATTCCCTACTTCTTTTCGGAAAAGGAGGAGCTTTCCTCCCGTCCCTTGGCGGCCTTCTTGCTGGCTTCCTTAGAGCTGGTGGTCACGGACTTTGCCTTGCATTCCGTGCGGAAATATCTGAAAAACGGCTATTGCCCCCTTTCCCCCGAGGAAAGCGACCTGCTGTTGCGCTACGGAGAAAGCTGGTCCATGCGGGGGAAGGATTGGTACGGCGATACCCCCTGGACCCGCAACCCCGACGGCTACTCCGACCGTCCCATGGACGAGGAGCAGAGTGCCAACCTCGCCGCGGTGAACGCCGCCAGAGAAAAGGTACTGCCTTGCTTCCGTGCTCTGCGCCAAGCGCTGAAGGGGAAGGACTTAACGGGCAAGGACTTTTTGACAGGGCTGTATAACCATCTGTCCGCCGTGGGCGCACAGGAGACCTTCGCCTTGAAGGTGGAGGAAAAGGCTCTCAGAGGAGATCCTCAGGAGGCGGAGCGGGAGGCAGGTCTTTGGGATCTGCTCATGGACATCTTCGACCGCCTGCACGACCTTTGCGGGGAAAAACCCATGACGGCGGCACGGATGCTGTCTTTGTTGAAGCTCACCTTTACCCAATATACCTTGGGCGCTTTGCCTGTGACGGAGGATGCCGTCACCGTGGGCGAGGCGGCGTTGTTGCGCCCCGAAAACCCCAAGGCTGTGATCGTTATGGGCTGTAACGACGGGGTGTTCCCCGCTACCATCGGCAAAGACCCCCTCTTCGACGACGAGGAGGCAGGGATCCTGGAGACGGCGGAGATCCCCGTGGTGGAGGGTAAGACCTCCCGCATGAACGCAGAGCGGTTCTATTTCTACAGCGCCGTCTGTTCCCCCTCGGAGAAGCTGATCTTCACCTACCCCCTTGGTACCTGGAGCGGGGAAGAGCTGCGCCCCTCCGCTGCCTTGGAGCGGGTAAAGATGCTGTTGCCCCACGTAAAGCCCACGCTGTATACGGGCAGGGGAGAGCAGGGCTTGTTCTCCCCCCAAAACGCCGCCTCCATGTTCTTCACCCTCCCCGAGGGAAGCGAGCGGGAGCAACTCCGCGCCCTTTTGAAAGAACAGGGCATCACCCTGCCGGAAAGCCGTATGCCCATGACCTTGCGGGAGGCTAAGATCCCTTACAGAGGGGAATCTCTTCGCCTTTCCCCCAGCAAGATCGAGCTGTACCGCGGCTGCCCCTTCTCCTACTTCGGCAACGCAGTGATGAGGCTGAAGGAAAAGAAGACCAACCGCTTTGCGGGACAGGAAAGCGGAAGCTTTTTGCACGCCGTACTGGAGCAGTTTTTGCGCGCCCATACGGCAGAGGGCAAATTTATCCCGCCGGAAAGCGAAGAAGCTCTGCGGAAGGAGGCGGACGGCTACATCGACGATTACCTCACCCGTGTGACGGGGGGAGCGGACGATAAGAGCAAACGCTTCTTACACACCTGCGAGAACTTGAAAAAGACCCTGTATCTCCTGCTTTCCAACCTGACCGGAGAGCTTTCCCTGTCCGACTTCGTGCCTATTGGGTTTGAAGTCTCCATGGGAATGCAGGGCAGTAAGCTTCCCGCCGTGGAATATCTTACCCCCGAGGGGAAGCGGGTGTACCTGATCGGATCCATCGACCGTGTGGACACCTACCAAAAGGACGGTGTGACCTACGTCCGCGTGGTGGATTACAAAAGCTACGCCAAGGAGCTCCACATGGAAAGCGTGGAGGACTACGGCCTGGATCAGCAAATGCTTCTGTACCTCTTCGCCTATTGCCGTCTGAACGCCAAGGATGGGGAAGTGTTCACCCCTGCAGGGGTGCTGTACAACCCCGTGCGCTTGACCTTTGCCGAGGAGACCGGGAGCGAAACGGAGGAAGAGCTCCGGACCGACAGAGAGAAAAAGCTCTGCCGCACAGGGGTGCTTTTGGACGATGAGGAGATCATCCTTGCCATGGACAGATCTGCAGGGGGCAAATACCTCCCTGTGAAGTTCGATAAGGAGGGCGCTTTGAAAAAGAGTAAGCACCTCCTGCCCCCCGAGGAATTTGAACGCTTGAACCGCTTGGTGGAAGCCCAGCTCATCCGCCTTGGGGAAGATATTTTTGCAGGGGAGATGGATATCCGCCCCCTGAAGCTGGGGAACTATCACGACGCCTGTCGGTATTGCAAATTGCAATCCGCTTGCCGATACACCGAGGAAGGAGGGACGGAGGATGAGCCCTAAGTGGACACCTTCACAGCAAAAGGCTTTGGATCTGCAGGACACCAATCTGCTGGTCTCCGCAGGTGCGGGGAGCGGCAAGACCACCGTCCTGACCCACCGCATTCTGGAACGGATCAAAAACGGGGATTCCATTACGGACTTTTTGGTGGTGACCTTCACCAAGGCCTCTGCAGGGGACTTGAAGCGGAAGCTTTACGAGGAGATCACCAAGCTTTCCCTTGCCGACCCTAACAACAAGCACTACCGCACCCAGACCTACGAGCTTTCCGGCGCACACATCTCCACCATCCATTCCTATTGTCTGGAGATCGTTCGCCAAAACTTCCAGACCCTGGGCCTTTCTCCCAAGCTCCGCATGGCGGACGACAGAGAGACGGGAATGATCGCCACCGAGGCGATGGAGCTGGTGACGGATGCCTTTTATGAATCCGGTTCCCCCGCCTTTCATCTTCTGGCGGACACCTTCTCCGGCACCAAGGACGACGCACCCCTTACGGAGACCATGCTGAAGCTTTACGGCGACCTCCGCGCCTACACCGATTATTTCGGTTGGCTACGGGAAAAGCGGGAGGAGATGACCGTTTCCGCTACCCTTTTGAAAAACGGGGCGGACCTGTTCGAGACCCCTTGGGGAACAGAGATCAAAGCCCGTCTGGGGGAGTGGTTCTTGGAGATTCGGGATGCCGCTCTGGAGCTGAACGACTACGCCCTTTCCCACACGGAGGATCCCAACCCCCTGTTGACCACCCGCCTGTGGGAGACCCATACCGAGGCGCTTTACAAGGCTTCGGGAGAAAGCTATAAATCCTTCTTAAACGCCGCAAAGGCCCTGCGGGAAGCCCCCTTCCCCCGCATGACCTTTACCAAAAAGACCGATCCCGTGGCCAAGGAATACATCGCCGCAGAGCGGGCGCGGATCAAAAAGGAAACGGAACGGATCCTTGACGTATTTGCCGTCTGCGGTGAAAGGGAGCTTGCCCGTCAATACGAAAAGATGGGGGAGATCCTTGCCGCCGTGGAACTGTTCCTGACCCGCTTCGAGGAGCTTTACGACACCGCAAAGCGGGAAAAAGGGATCCTGGACTTCTCCGACGCAGAGCATTTCCTTTTGGAGCTTTTGGAGCAGGACGGCAAGCCCACGCCTCTTTGCCTGGATATGCAAAGCAATATCAAGGAGATCTACATCGACGAATATCAGGACGTTTCCCCCTTACAGGACAGGCTGTTTACCCTGCTTTCCAAGGGGAACAACCGCTTTATGGTAGGGGACGTGAAGCAGTCCATCTACCGCTTCCGCAACGCCTACCCGGACATCTTTTTGGGCTATAAGGACGCCTACGGGGACGAAAAGGGAGAGAAGGAAGCAGGCACCCGTATCTTCCTGCGGGAGAACTTCCGCAGTGGGCAGGGAGTCATTGACTTTACCAACCTGCTGTTTGCACAGATCACCGCAGACACCCCCTACCAAAAGGAATACAAGGGGGAGGAGCTGATCTTCAAGAAGGCCACAACAGCCCCCAAACAGCCCGTCACCGTGGCGGTCTCCATCAGCGAGGAGCGTGCCAAGGGCAAGGCTGTGGAGCAGGAGGCGGCCTACGTGGCGGAGGAGATCTTACGCCTTGTGGAAACGGGCAGCCGAGAGACGGCAGAGGGGGAAGCACCCCTGCGGTATCGGGATTTTGCCATTCTGTTTCGCACCTTAAAGGATAAGACCGCCCCCTACGAAAAGGCCTTGAAGGAGCGGGGCATCCCCTACGCCATCACCACGCCGCAGAAGTTCTTCGACAGAGCGGAGATCCGTCTCATGGTGGCACTTCTGAAGGCTTTGGACGATCCCACCGACGACATCTCCCTGTTTGCCTCCCTGCGGAGTCCCGTGCTGAGCTTCACCGACGGGGAGCTGTACACCATCCGTATGGAAAGCACCAAGGGCAGTCTCTTTGCCGCCCTGCAAAAGGCGGGGGAGGAAGACAGCCCCCTTGGGGAAAAATGTAAAAACGCCCTTGCCTTCCTTGCCCACGGGCGGGAGACGGCGGAGGGCAAGGCCTGCCACAGCTTCTTGTGGGAGCTTTACACCGAAAGCGGTCTGCTGCATCTGTGCACCCGATCGGAAAAAAGCGGTCTGCTCATGCTGTACGAATACGCAAGAGACTTTGAAAACACGGGGTACAAAGGGCTTTCCGGCTTTATTTCCTACCTGCGCGCCGCCGAAGAAAAGGGCGTGGAGCTTCCCGCATTCTCCGAAAACGGGGAGAAGGACTGCGTCACCCTCACCACCATCCACAAATCCAAGGGCTTGGAATACCCGGTGGTGTTCTTAAGCGGCGGAGGGCAATCGCTGTTCCCCCCCATCCCCAAGCCCTATATTCTGTTGCGGGAAAAAGGGTTGTTCTTCAAGCTGAGAGATTATGACCGCCTTACCGTTACCAACCCTCTGCCCAACCTGTACGCAGGGCTTTTGGAGCGGGATGCGGAATTGGGAGAAGAGCTTCGCAAGCTGTACGTAGCCTGCACCCGTGCCAAGGAAAAGCTGTATATCACCGGTGCGGTGACCCGCTCCGCCTACGAAAAGGAGGAGTTTCACCGCCTTGCCCCCACCTGTATGATGGACCTGGTGCTGTACGCCGTGAAGAAGGCAGGCACGGACCCCTCCTTTGAATTCATTGAGATCTCCCCCGAGGAATCTTCCTTCCACACCGCAAGGGAGAATACCGCCGCGGCAGAGGAGGAGCGTTTCCTCACGGAGGCGGTGAAGGCGGCCATTCGCTACCGCTACCCCTACGAAAAGCAGGAGCTTCCCGCCAAGGTCTCCGTTTCCTACCTGAAGGAGACCGTCACAGGCACGGAGCGGGAATACACCGCCCAAAAGCTCACCCGCCCGCCCCGCTTCCTGGAACAGCGCACCGCCCCGGACTTCGCCTCGCAGGGCACCGCCAACCACACCTTCCTGCAGTTCTGCGATTTTGCCCGCGTGGAGCAAGAGGGTACGGAGAGGGAGGCCGCACGTCTGCTGTCTCTGCGGATGCTCAGTAAGGAGCAGGCTTCCATGCTGGATCACCGCGGACTTTCCGCCTTCTTCCAAAGCGAACTTTACCGCCGTATGCGTGCAGGGAAGGAGCTCAAGAGAGAAATGCGCTTCTCCGTGCAGACGGAGGCCTCCGCCTTGCGTGAGGGGGCAGAGGGCAGGGTGCTTCTGCAAGGTGTTATCGACTGCTTCTTCGTGGACGAAAAGGGAGAGCTTGTGATCGTGGATTACAAAACGGACCGTGTCAAAGATCCAAAGGAACTGCTGGAACGTCACGGCAAACAGCTGGAGCTTTACGCAGGGGCTGTGGAAAAAATCACGGGAAAACCCGTGGCGAAAACCTGTATCTGGTCCTTTTTCATGAACAAAGAGGTGGTTTTCGATAGGAAATGCACAAAAACCCATTGACAAATGAACAAAATATGTGTATACTATGAACAGCAAATAAAAATATGCAAAGGAGTTTTTGTTATGAAGAAACTTATTTCCCTGATGTTGGTTCTGGTTATGTGCACCCTGGCACTCACCTCCTGCGGCGGCGCAAACGGCTCTCCCGAGGCAGTCGTTGAAGCAATGATGAAGGTCATGACTGATTTCGACGTGAATGGTGTCAAGGATCTGCTCCCCGACGAAGCTTGGGAAGAGATGTACAAGGAACTGGACGTTGATGAGGACGAGTTCTGGGAAGATCTGGAAGACACCTTCGAGGAAGCAAAGGAAGAGATGGAAGAAGCAGACGGCTACGAGATCGATTATAAGATCGGCGACGTAGAGGAGCTGGATGACGACGAGGTTGAAGAGCTCAACGAAGAGCTGGAGGACCTGCTGGATGACGACATCGACGCAGCAGCCATCGTTACCGTTGAGATGACCATCACCATCGAGTTCGAGGGCGAAGAGATGGAAATGGACGAGGACGTAGAGTACACCGTTTTCAAGTATGACGGCAAGTGGTACATCGCTCCCGATTCTATGGATCTGTTCTAAACCAATTCAGAATACCTAAAAGAAAGGACTGCGCAAGCGGTCCTTTTTTCTATTGACAAACCGAGTAGATTTTTGTATACTTTACGTATGATTTTTTAGAAACCGAGGGCTTTGCCATGAAGAAATCCATCAAACTCATCTCCCTTTTGCTGGTACTTGTCATAGGGATCGTTCCCCTGTCCTCCTGCGATACCTCCCGTGGGTCTCCCGAGAAGGTGGTGGAGGCTATGCTGACCGCCTACAAGGACGGCGATACGGACGCTCTGCTTGCCCTGCTTCCCAAGGGCTATCTGGACGGTCTTTTGAAAGAAGACGGCGTGGATGAGGAAGAGTTCAGGGATGGCATCGAGAAGGAGTTCGATGCGCTGGACGACCTTATGGATGAACTTCGGGGAAAGGTCCGCTTCACCGTAGAAGACAAAGAAGAGCTGAGCAAGCAGGAGCTGAAGGCCTTGAAAAAGAACGTGGAGAAGTATTTGGAGAGCGAGATCAGCGAGGCCGCTACCGTGTCCGTTAAGGTGAAGACCGCTTGCGATTATTACAACGGTGACTATGACATCACGGAGCTTGCGGAGTTCGTGACGGTCCAGATCCGCGGAAGCTGGTACATTCTGCCGGACAGCTTGCCCAAGGGTCCTACCTTCTTCCTTGGCGCTACCGCCTCCCCCCACGGTATTCTGGCAGCCAGAATGAGCGTGTTTGAAAGCTTTGATTCCAAGGCGTTGATGGATCTGATCCCCGAAGAAATGTGGGAGCCTTATCTTCGTGACATGGGGTTGGACAAGGCGGCCTACCGTGAAAACCAGCAAAAGGTGCTGGACGATATGCAGGAAGATCTCACGGAACGGCTGGGGGCATATACCTTTTCCTATCAGATCACCGATGAGTTTATCATGGTGGCTGCGCTGGAGGAAGTGCGGGAGGAATTGGCACCCTATCTGGAGGGAGAGATCGAGGAAGCTGTTTCCTTCGGTGCGGAAGGGTACTTCACCTACAAAGCTGAGGACGGCATGAACCGAGGCTACTCGTTGGCGGATCGCGAGTATATCATGTTCCGCTACAAGGGGCAGTGGTATCTCCACCCCGATGAACTGTTCTTCTAAAAGCCATTACAAAAAGGTAAAAACGAGGAATTTTGCTATGAAGAAAAACACCAAGAAAAAGAAGACCGATTTTCGGGTGCTTTTGCCCGTTTGTATCGTTTTGCCCCTGTTGGCCATTGTGGCGGGGGCGCTGATCTTCTCCCTGTTTACGGGAGGTCCCGAGCCCGTGGGGGAAGCCTATCTGCAGGCCATGACCGCCAAGGACGGAGACGGGGTTCTGGAAATGTACCACGGCAGTATGCTGATGCACCTGCAAAAGGTCTCCGGGGAGAAGGCTTCCGTCATCACCGCCCGCTTCCAAAACCGTTTGGAGGCTTGGTACGATAACGCCTTTGGAGAATGTGGGGACAACGTGACCTTTGCCTACGAACTGTCCGAGAAGACAGAGGTGGACGAGGAGACCTTGACGGAGCTGAAAGAGATCATCGGGGAGGGTGTTTCCTCTGCCGTGACCTTCAAGGGTGAGATCACCGCCACAGGCTCCAAGGGGAGCAAGACCGCCACCCACTGGGTTCAGCTGGTGGAGGTGGACGGCAAATGGTTCCTCTACAACCTGCAAATGCTGTTATGACGGAGAAACTGAACGCCCTGCTTGCCGAGGGCTTACAGGACGGCGTATTCCCCGGCTACTGCGCCGCGGTGGGGGAAGGGGACACCTTGCTGTATTCCTCCTTCGGGGGCGATCTGGCGCTGTATCCCGAAAGGGTTCCCATGGCGGAGCACGCCCTGTTCGACATGGCCTCTCTTTCCAAGCTCATGGGCACCGCCATGGCCTTCCTGCGGCTTTATGAGCAGGGGAAGGTCTCGCCCGAGCAGACCCTATGGGAGTTCTTTTCGGATTGCCACGGCAAAGAGGAGATCACCCTGCACAACCTTCTCACCCATACCTCGGGGATCAAGGCACACTTCCCCCTGTGGCTGAGAGGCATCACCCCCGACATGGCGGCGGAAACCATTCTGAAAGAGCCCTTGGCGCTTCCCACGGGGCAGGACGTGATCTATAGCTGTATGGGCTTTATCCTGCTGGGGAAGATCTTAGAGCAGATCGAAGGGCAACCTCTGGACGCCATCGTCCGCCGTGAGGTGTTTCTTCCTCTGGGGATGGAGACGGCTTGTTACAACCCGCCTGCGGAGGCCCTCTGCGTGGCCACGGAAGGGGAGACACGGGGCACCGTCCACGATGAAAACGCCGCCTTTTTGGGCGGGATCTCGGGGAACGCAGGGGTGTTCGCCTCCATGGCAGACTGCGTGAAGTTTGCTTCCATGCTTTCCCGTAAGGGAGAGGGATATTTACAGCCCGAGACGTTTGCAAAAGCCGTTCACAACTACACCCCCGGCATGGAGGAAAACCGAGGTTTAGGCTTCCAGCTTTGCTCCTTCGGCATGGGGCACACCGGATTTACCGGGACTTCTCTCTACGTCAACGATCAGGGGAGATACGCCATCCTGCTCACCAACCGTGTCCACCCCACCAGAGAGAATCACCGTCTCCCCGCCTTCCGCAGGGAGTTCCATAAGGAGACGTTATGAAACAAACCGTGAAAAACGGAATCGACCGCACAGAGCTGTTGACTCCCTTGCTCCGCGGGTGGAAGGTGGGATTGATCACCAACCCCACGGGGATGAACAAGGACTTTGTTTCCACCATCGACATCCTCCACGAAAGGGGGGTGCTGGCTTGCCTGTTTTCCCCCGAGCACGGGGTGCGGGGAGAGCATCAAGCGGGGGCGAAGGTGTCCTTCTACACCGACGAAAAAACGGGTGTCCCCGTTCACAGCACCTACGGCGGGAATCTCCATATTCCTCCCGAGATCTTACAGCCCCTGGACGCTTTGGTCTACGACATCCAGGACGTGGGCGCGCGGTATTACACCTACGTGTATACCCTGTCCTACGCCATGGAGGATTGCGCCGCGGCAGGGAAGCCCTTGGTGATCCTTGACCGTATCAACCCCGTTGGGGGAAAGATGGAAGGCACCGTTCTGGAACGCCCCTTCTCCTCCTTCGTGGGGAGATACCCCATCCCTTCCCGCTACGGGCTGACGGTAGGGGAGTTTGCAAGGTATATCAACCATACCGAGCATATCGGCTGTGATCTGAAGATCGTTCCCGTAGAGGGCTGGACGAGGGACACCTTCTACGACGAAACGGATCTTCCCTGGGTAGCGCCTTCCCCCAACATTCCCACGGTGGAATCCGCCTTCGCCTACCTGTGTACCTGCCTGTTTGAGGGAACCAACCTTTCCGAGGGCAGAGGCACCACCCACCCCTTTGAGTGGATCGGCGCACCTTGGCTGAATGCTGCCGCTTTGGTGGAATCTTTCAACAAGCTGAACCTCCCCGGGGTCAAGCTGCGGGAATGCCACTTCACCCCCGCCTTCTCCAAGCATAAGGACACCCTGTGCCACGGGGTGCAGGTGCATATCACAGACCGCAGAGCATTTTGCCCCTTCGAGACGGGGGTGCGGCTACTCCTTGCCATCAAGAACGCCCACGAGGAGTTTGCCTTCCTGCCCCCGTGGAAGGAGGGCGCCCCCGCTTTTATCGACTTGCTGTTGGGCACCGACGTCTTGCGGCAGGAAGACTTCCAACTTGAAGCCTTCTTTGCGGAGCAGGAAAGCAAGGTCAAGGCCTTTGAAAAAGAGGTCAAGCCCTACCTTTTATACCCGTAAAAAATATTGACAAGCGGGAAAAACCGTGCTATACTGAGAAAAATTGATTATAAGGAGATATGTATATGAGCAAGATCCGCGTTACCATCTGGAACGAATTCCGCCACGAAAAGACCAACGACGTGGTACGTGCCCTGTATCCCCGGGGTCTCCACGCCGAGATCGGCAGAGCTCTTCTGGAATGTGATGATATTGAAGTGACCCTTGCCGCCCTGGACGATCCCGATCAGGGTCTGCCGGATCACGTTCTGGAAAATACCGACGTACTGTTCTGGTGGGGACACATGGCCCACGGTGAAGTGTCCGACGAGCTGGTGGAAAAGATCCGTCAGCGCGTTTACAACGGCATGGGTCTGGTAGTCCTCCACTCCGGCCACTATTCCAAGGTGTTCCGCAGCGTGGTAGGCACCACCGGCAACCTGCTGTGGGGGGATAACCTCCACGAGATCATGTGGAACATCAACCCCTCCCACCCCATCGCCGCAGGCATTCCCTCCCACTTCCACATCGACTGTGAGGAGGTCTACGCAGAGCCCTTCCAGATCCCCGATCCCGATGAGCTTGTGTTCATGTCCTGGTACGAGACGGGCTACGTGTTCCGCTCCGGCTGTGTGTGGAAGCGTGGCGCAGGTAAGGTGTTCTACTTCCAGCCCGGCCACGAGACCGTGCCCACCTACCATAACCCCTACGTCCGCCGTATCCTGCAGAATGCGGCCCACTACTGTAAGCCCGCCGAAACCGGCTATCAGTGGCTCTACGCAGGGAATTCCCCCTACATCAAGAGCTATATGGCCCCCGAAGGCGAGATCGAAGAACTGAAGAAGTAAAAATGATCCCCTTTGCACCACCGTGCAAAGGGGATTCTTTTCAAACTGCGGGGTTCTTAGGGGGATCATCCCCCTAAGCAGAGGATAAGCCGTCTTTGACGGCAAGGGGCGGGGCCCCTTGCACGTACCTCAACTCAAAAACTAAACAATGCGCTTACCTGAACAGACTGATCCTTGGTGCCGTCGGAGGCCGCCCAGGAGCTGTCCGCACCGTCGATGTACTGGATCTTCACACCGATCACCGCGCCGCAGCCCGCCTCGGGAGCTTCTACGTTCAAGGAAGTCCAAGGCATTTTGATCACCAACACCCCATCCTTTTCTTCAAAGGTAAACCCGGAGAAGGTGGTCAGTTCACCCGCCGCACCGCCGGGCACCCAGGTGTCCGCCTTGGTCCTGTGGAGATAGTACCGAATCCCGGTGTCCAGCTCCAATACGCCGTTGGCCGTGGAGCCATCCGCCGTCATCCAGATCTGTACAAGATCGTCCTTGCCTTCCCACCAAACGCCCTTGCCAAAGCTCTGGGTGGTGTCTCCCGTCTTTAACAGTACGTAGAAGGCATCGCTATCCCAATACAGCGCATATTGAGGCTTCACACCGCTGTTGTTCCCCAGCTTGAAGTCCTGCCAAGCGGTCACGTTGGCGGGATCGGGCGTGCCGTTTTGCAAAACGCCCTCGTTGTACTTCTTCTCGGAGATCACGGGCTTGTTCACGGGCAGTCTGCCGGAGGTATCCACCTCCTTGCCGTCGTCGGTAATGACTGCGGGCTGTTCTGCTTCCGCACCCATGCCGTCAAAGGCCTCCATCGTGCCGTAATACTTCACGTACTCCCGCATGATGGCAACCTTGTAGCAGTTCTTATAATCGTTGTAAGCACCCATGGAATAGGTGGAGAAGTAATGGGGGATATCGAACACGATCACGGTGCCGGAGGTCTTCAGCTCGATCTGCAGAGACTTCACCACCTCGTCCGCCCGCTTGGAGGAGCTGATGATCTCAAACACCTCCGCATCGTGCCAGAACTCCGCTCCCGCACGGCGTACTGCCTTGGCCCATTCCTCCACGTAGGATTCAAAAGAAGTGTAAGCCGCATCGGTAACGTAAAGAGTCTGCTCTCTGCCAAGGCAGTCCTGAGCGGCAACGATGTCCACCACAGGCTTGACGCCCTCTTTTTCGGGGGCAAGCATTTTGTAAAGATTGTCCGCACCCTGGGCAGGCTTGCCGCTTCTCCAGATGGCGGGAGCGATCATGATCTTGGCTTCGGGAGCGATCTCACGGATGTAATCCGACTGATTCTTGTACACGTACCGTGCCGCATCCACGCCGCCCTTCAGGTTCAGCCAAGCGTCGCAGGTCTCGTCGGAAAGGTAATAGCCCGCAAAAGCGGGATGATCGCCGTACAGATCGTTGATATCCTTGATGATGGCAAAGGCGGCGTCCACCATGCCTTCGTAGGATTCCATATTGGCAATGGGGTTGGTGAAATCCGCATCGTGCATGGTGCCAAGATATACCTGCATCCCCAGCTTTTCTGCGGCGTCCAGAACCGCACTGCAAAGATCCTCACAGCCGTAGGTAGCGGTGTAGCGGAAGCCCTTCCCCTTGATGCTCTTGCCGTTTATGAGGGTGCTTCTTGCGTTGTAATGGGCGCTGTACTGGATCACTACGTACTCCATGCCCAGATCCCGCATTCCCTTCAACTGCAAATACCAGGCGTATTCGCTGTTCTGGGAGGCAGGGTTATTGCCCCCTGCGGTGGGAAGCTGGAAGAACCCGCCCCGCACCAAGGGAAGCTGAGGCTGTCCGCAGTAGACCATCACTTCGCTGATCTCGGGGGCTTTTTCTGCTTGGAAGGTGATCTCCACCGTCTCTCCCGTTGCGGCCTCTTCAAAGAACAGATACTTCACCGCAGAGCCTGCCACTTGGCTGTCGTAAGCGGTGAAGGAAACCTCCTCGCCGCCCACCTTTACGGAAATTTCCGTCAGTTCATTTGCCTTGTAATTGACAGCCAAAGCGCAAAGATCGGTATAGCTCTGCCCCAGGTTCACAAGCAGGTCATTTTCGCCTTGGTTGCCCTTTACGAAATTCACAAAGGACATATCCGCAAGCTTTGCTTCCGAACTACCGTTGAGGGAAGCTTCCTTGTAGGCGGAAACGTTGGTGTTGCTCAACTGATTCTTCCGCTTGATAAAGTCGTAATCCGGCTCTGCCACGGCCTCTTCACAGCCGAAAACGGAAACCGCGTCGGCAGAGATGGCGTTGGGAATATAGGTGTAAAGCTCCAGATAGCGAGCCTCCACCGTGTGATTGCGGGTGACCAGATAGCGGTTCTTCCCCGTAAGGTAGCTCTGCCCGAAGTCCTCCCAGTTCTCACCGTCTGCGGAATACCGCACGGTGAGGCGGGGGATATTGCTCACTCCCTGCAGCTGTACCTCACAGACGTTCTTCGTCTCGCCCAGATCCACCTGCAGGATCCTGCCGTCCTTCCCGGTAACGGCGTCCTTCCCCGAGACCACCGTGGTTTCGGCGGCAAGGGCTGTTTTCTTGTGGGTCTGCGTGCCCGTCACCATTACCTCGGCAAGCTTCACCGTTTCCTTTGCGGAGGCGGGAAGCACCAACAGCAAGGCCTTGGCCTCCACGTTCACGTCAAAAGCCGTCTCTTCAAAGACGCCGACGTAATTGGTAAAGTTGTAGCCGTCGTCGGAGGTGAACAGCTCGATAGCGTGCCCCTCGTAGCCCTCCGTCACCAGCTCAATGCGAGTCACCGAGGATACAAAGCCCAGATCGATCTGCAGGGTGAAGTAGTCTTTCTTCATCTCCACGGTGTGGGACTTGCTGTACCAATCGTTGAAGGTGAGGGACAGGGTGTCCTTCCCGTCTCCCCCAAGATCGGTGCTGACAGACACGAAGGTGTCCGTCTTCCCGTCTGTGAGGGCGGAAAGATCCTCATCCCCCGTCACCACGGCGCTGAAGCCGTAGGTGTAAAATGCATCCAATGCCAAATGTTCCTTACGTTCCATTTCGTCTCCGCCTTCCTCCGTACTGCTTTCCTCCGGGGAGCTTGACTCCCATTGGCTCACTACCCCCGGCAGATCCTCTCCGCAAGCGGACAGCAAGCAAGTAATGCATAGCACGAAAGAAAGCAACGCAAGCAGTTTCTTTGTTCTCATACCTTTGGCCCTTTCCGTTTTTCTTTTATTGTAGCATATTTTTTCCCGCTTTGCAATAGAAAATCGGGAAAACGTCCATAAGGTCAACCCCCTCAGTCGGCTATCGCCGACAGCTCCCACCTTCCGGGGGGAGCCTATCGCCTTGGATCGAAAAGCCTCCCATAAAAAAGCCTCCCCTTAGGAAGGGGAGGTGGCTCGCGATCAGCGAGACGGAGGGGATTGACTTGTTTTATTTGTTCACTTCTGCGCCGCCCCACTCTACTACGGTGAAGCCCACACGGTGGAATTCTTCAAATTCCTGGGGCGCCATCTCCACGTAGCTGTCCGAAGCGTAGAAGGCCATGAACACGCGGAGCATAGAGTCGGGGGTGGGGGAGACTACCAAGGGAGCCGTCTCGGTGTATGCCTCTTTTTGGAAGGAGATCACGTTGTAGGGGTTTGCTTCCAGACGGGGCAGCCAGTAAATGATAAACTCGTTGGCCTCTCTTGCCGTCAGCCCCATCTGAGGAAGAACGGCTTCCAAAAACGCTGCGCTGTCCTCTCCCTTCACGCAAAAGCCCCGGGAGAAATCGTAGTTTGCGTTTCCTCTCCCTTCCCAATAAAGGCAGTAGTATTCTCTGCCGTCCTTATAGATGGTGCCGTCGGGAGACACGGTGAGGTCTTCCCAGCCCTTGCCGCCTTCATACGCGGGATAGGTGCAGGTCAGGTCCCCCTTGTAGTCCAGTTTCACGGAGATCACCGTCTCCTCTTCGGGGTAAAGGTAGATCACAGGCTTTTCAGGAACCTCGAGACCGAAAATATCCTCCAGATCCTCTTCTTCCAAAATCCGCAGTTCCTTCACCGTCTCGGCGGGGAAGGCATGGAAGTACCTGCCGCCTTTTATTGTCAGATGGTGGTCGGTATTCTTGAACCGTACGTAATCCCCCACGGAGATTCCCTCGTAGGAACCAAAAACAAATACGTCTGCCTCATGGGAGTAGGGAGAGGTACCGTAAAAGCCTTCTTCGGTGATCTTGGTCACCAGATAATTCTCCGTAAAAGCGTAGGTATGCTCCTCACGCTCTGCCGTCCCGTCGGTAAACAGGGAGAGGGCAGGGAAGTCCTTCGGCACCACCACGGGAGTTTTGTCGTTGGGATGGAAGGGATCTCTGTGGTAAAGCTCCCCATCGGGCAGGTTGGACGCCTCGTCGGACTCGTCAGGCAAAGCAGAGCTTTCCTCGGAAACCTCGTAAGGTCCATCGGGCAGCTTGGATTCCTCCTTGGATTCCTCCCCCGAGACATCCAAAATAAAGGATGCCTCCATGGAGCTGCTTTCCGAGGGCTCCTCCCCGGTGCACCCCGCCAAAGCGCAGAGCAAGCATAAAAACAACGTGAAGACCGAAAGCTTTTTGAACATACAAGTACCTCCTGTTTTTCTTCTTCACCCATTATACAACCGAAAAAGGGAAAATCCTACGGGTTTTTGAAAGTTTTTGAAAAAAGTTTTTGAGCCTCGTCCCCAAAAATCAAGTCGGCGTTCGGCTTTTGTTTTATACGTGGTTTTATTTCGCCGACGAAAAACAGCAAGCTGTTTTTGGAACTGCGGTGGCTACGTGTCATCCTGAGGGAGCCCGAAGGGCGAGTCGAAGTTTTGCGGAGAAGAAAAGGCGTTTACGCCGTTCGGAGCAAAACCGCCGCAGGCGGGATCTACTGAGAGTCTGATGTACCTTTCCAAAGGCAAAGAACTGTTTTATTAAAAAGGATATAAGTTTACCCGTGTAGGGGTAGATCAGACTTTGAGGAGACCCCTTACGGTTTTGCTTTTTGGAAATTGCTGTAAAAGGAACTGCATATCCAAAGACAATGGGCAATTTCAAAAAGCAAAACTTCGACTCCGCAGGCTTTTCT
>JAZPZV010000003.1:0-44060 GCA_045544855.1 Eubacteriales bacterium
GAATTCTTCAACCTCTTCGGGTCTGGTGTAGGAAGCCGCGCCTGCGTCAACCTTAACGTCGTCCTCGATACCTGCCAGGGTACCCAGCTCAGCCTCAACTACAACACCGTGAGCGTGAGCGTATTCAACTACCTTCTTGGTGATCTCGATGTTCTCTTCGAAGGGCTTGGAGGAAGCGTCGATCATAACGGAGGTGAAGCCGCCGTCGATGCAAGCCTTACAGGTCTCGAAGTCGGGACCGTGGTCCAGGTGAAGAACAACGGGGATCTCGGGGCATTCCAGAACTGCAGCCTCAACCAGCTTTACCAGATAGGTGTGGTTAGCGTAAGCGCGTGCGCCCTTGGAAACCTGGAGGATGACGGGAGCCATCTCTTCCTTACAAGCCTCGGTGATCGCCTGAACGATCTCCATGTTGTTTACGTTGAAAGCACCGATAGCGTAGCCGCCTGCGTATGCCTTCTTAAACATTTCGGTAGAATTGACAAGTGCCATAATGTTTTGATCTCCTTTTATAAAATCGCTTTTTAATCCGTCTAAGAGTTTACTCCAAAACGCGTAAAATGTCAATAGTTTTTGGCAAATTATTCTTGGGATTCCGTTTCGATATACTCTGCAAAGCAGTAACCCTCGTGCCACAGACCGGAGGAAACGTCGTAACGGACGAAGTACCAGAGGTCGCCGTTTTCATCGGTGGCGGAATCCAGGATCTCCACGTGGGTGTTTGCGGGAATGGTCACGATGATGTTGGAATTGTCGGAGGTGTCCATGGTTCTGCGCATACGGAGACGCTCGGTGGTACGGGGCAGCTCCGCCACCACAGGCTCTTCCGGCTGGGAGGATTCTTCCGGTTCGGAGGATTCCTCGGGTTCAGAGGACTCTTCGGGTTCGGAGGGCTCGTCCGATTCGGAGGATTCTTCCGGTTCGGAAGGCTCTTCGGAACCGGAGGGCTCGTCGGATACGGTGGATTCTTCCGTCTGAGAGGAGTTATCCCCGGCTACAGACTCCGTGCTTTCCGTTTGGGAAGCGGGGTCGGAGCTTTCATCCTCGGGAGAAGTTGCAAACCAATAGATCACGTAGGCCAAGGCCCCTATCAGCAACAATGCCAGCAGAATATACAAAAGGGAAGTGGACTTTTTGGAGATGGTCACAGGCTTCTCGTCCGCCGCATCCTCGTAGGAGGTGGGGAGATCCGCTTCCACAGCCTGTAAAGCCGCCGCAATGCGGTCGTCCATTTCTGCGGGCGGGTTGCAGTTTCTGCCGCAGGTGCGCAGCAGTCTGCCCAGATGGGGGCGCAACAGCTCGCCGAAGCCGGGAGCGGTGGCCTCCATGCCCTGCACCAATGCCTCGTTGGCATAGAAAATGCGGCACTTGGCAGTCTCCACGGAACAGCTTGCTACGGAAGCAACCTCTTCGGGAGTGAAGGTGGCGTAGTCGTACAGCAGTACGCAAAGACGGTCACTGTCGGGAAGACGGCTGACCAGCTCCGTCACGGCCTCCAGGTCCGCACGGCGAATGGTGGGCTCGGGGGTGGGGAGCTTGTTATCTGCCACCATCCGTTCAAAGCAGTCGGTATCGGGATTTTCCACGGGCTCAATGTTGGCAGAGCCGCCGCGGATAGAAGCCAAGGCGATCTTGGCAAAGTAGAATGCGTTACCGCAAAGCCAATGGTAGAAGGTCTGATCCCCCGGGAGCTGACGGATGTTCCGTCTTGCATAAACGAAGGTATCCTCCGTCACGTCCAAAGCGATGTCACTGTCCCCCACCAAAGCCAGGCAGAAATAATAGATCCGTTTGCCGTATGCGGTGTAAAGGGAGCCGAAGGCGGCGGAGTCCCCTTTTTTGGCGGCAGACGTCAGTTTCGAGATGCGTTCCGATTCTGTCATATTTGCGTCCATCCTTTCCATATTAAGAAATGGTTGTTTTTTCTTCCATGCATTATTATACCTATTTTACGGCAACTGTCAAGGAGAAAGGATAGAAAGTTTTGTGAACAATTCGGGAAATATATGTTTTTTGGGGAGGGACACGGTCAACGGTTACCGAAACGGTAGTGGTTTCGCCAAACATCTCCCACAAGATACGGTAGTTGACAAAATCTTTCTTTTGTGATATAATACCCCCGTGTGTCTATGCGAACGCACTTGAAGGACGTTTTGGGAACGGATCGTTCGTTCCTTTTGATTACGATGGAGGTTGGCTCATGAATCCGAAAACAAAGCACCGGAAGCACCTGCTCAAGCGTTGCATATCCCTGATGCTTGCTCTGCTCGTTTTGTGCTCCGTGCCTGTGATCCCCACGACCACTGTTTCCGCGGGGGTAAAAGATAATATCGCCAAGCTAAACGAATGGCAGCAGATCTATTTGCGGGTCATCAGCTGTCTGGCTTTGAAGGATTCCTACGAATCCGGTATTTTCCCTTCCCTCACCGCAGGGCAGGCGATCTATGAAAGCGGCTGGGCACGTTACGGTCTTTCCGTGGTTGCCCATAACCAATACGGCATCAAGGCTTATTCCAGCTGGAGCGGCAAGGTTATTGACTATAAACAATACGTGATCTACGACAGCTACGAGGATCTGGTGCGGATCAAGGGCGCGTCCTACGCCCGCCACGGCAGCATCTGGCGCGCTTACGACAGCTGGGACGAAAGCATTGCAGACCATTCCGCCTTGCTGTTGACCGACCGATACGAGGGTGTGCGCAAGGCGAGAAACTATAAAAAAGCCATCCAGGCCATGATCGATGCGGGCTATTCCTCCAACGACGATTACGTGGATAAGCTGGTTGGTATCATTCAGGCCTACGGTCTGGACGATCTGGACGACGTCACAGAAGATGAAAACGGAGTTTTTGGCCTGATCATGAACCAATCCAAGGTTGCCATCCCCGTGAACGGCACCTTGGGGCTGACCGCTACCACCTATCCCAAGGACGTGACTGTGGACGTGGAATGGAAGTCCAGCAATCCTAAGGTCGCCAAGGTGGACGATCAGGGCAACGTGACCGCTCTGAAGCAGGGTGTGGCGTTGATCACCGCTACATACAACGGCAAGGAGGCTGCCTGTGCAGTCTGCGTGGGCACCAACGGCTTTGTGTTCGACGATGACGTTGCCATCCGTTCCGCCCCCGACAGGGATTCCAATTCTCTGGGCAAGGTGTACCGCGGTATGCCCATCGCTGTGGTGGACGGCAAGCTGTACAAATCCTCCGACGGCACGAAGTATTACCGTGTTCGCGGCAATTGCACCAACGGCAAGATCGTTGAGGGCTACGCCGTTGCGGACTGCATCTATCTGAATACCCGAGAAGTATCCGTGATCTCCACGAAAACGGAGCTGAACCTGAATATCAACGTGGAGTATAAAATAGACGTGGAAATTGCCCCTGCCGACGCCATTGACAAGACGTTGGAGTGGAGCTCCTCCGATGAATCCGTGGTCTCCGTGGATCAGGAGGGATGGCTTACCACCCTTCGTTCCGGTGCGGCCACCATACGGATCACCTCCGTCAACGGCGTGTATCTGGACGTTACGGTGAACGTGGGTAAAACGGTGAACTACGTTGCCTACACCACCGCCAACCTGTACGTGCGCTCCAGCCCAAGCTCCGGAGCGAGCACTTTGGGTCTGGTTGCCGAGGGTACCGAGATCACCCTGTTCGGCGAGCCCGTGAACGGCTGGTATCACGTGGAGGCAGCGCTGATCAACGGTACGGTGGTAGAGGGATACTGCTACAGCACGTATATCGAATTGGATCCCGACAGAAATCCCGATATCGGCTCCAACCAGCGTGAGCGTGACGGTTACATTTCCGTCAACTCCGGTTCTTCTCTGAATCTCCGTGCCACCGCAGGTACCAACGGAAAAAAGGTGATCTCCGTGGACAACGGTACCACGGTGCTGATCATCGGGGAAGATATCGTTTTGAATAATGAGTCTACCTACAAGACGTGGTATTACGTTCATTTGTATCTGGACGGTGAATTCTACGAGGGCTACGTTGCCGCAGATTTTATCACCGTCACCAAGGACAGGCCTCCCGTGGTGGATGACGATCCTAAGGACGAGCCCGATGATCCCTGGGAGGATCCCGGCGATAACAATCCCGGGTATACTCCTCCGCCGCCCATCCAATTGCCCGATCCGGATGCCCTTCCGGGGTACATCCCCTCTGCGTACATCCTCACCGATACGGTGCTTCGCGGCGTCAGCCCCGATACCACCGTGGCACAGCTGCTTTTGAAGGCAGGTTCCTTGGTGCACGTGTATGACAAGGAGGGCAAAGAGCTGAAACCCACGGATGAGGTTGCTACCGGGTACGAGGCACGGTACATCATCGGCTCCACCGTGATCCGCTCCGTGACCATCATCGTCCGCGGCGACCTGAATGCCGACGGCAGGGTCAACTCTGTGGACTACATGATGCTGAAGCGTTACGCCATGCGTACCTACGATCTGGACGAAAACGGTATCAACGCCGCCTTGCTTGGTCAGAAGGACGAGCCTACCGCAGTGGATTACATCATGCTGAAGCTTTACGTGCTTGGAAAATACCGCTTATAAAGCCAAAAGAAAGATCCGAGTTTTGAAAGACTCGGATCTTTGTTTTTTTATTGCTTGTGCGGTTCTTTGCGGGAACAGCCCGCTCTGCCGCCGCCGGCACAGGCGCAGGCACAGGCACAGGCGCACCCTCTTCCGCCGCCTCCGCGGCTGTTTTGGGCATCGCGGTAAGCGCGGTAACGGGGATTTACCCGCCCGTAATGATGTACGTGATAGCCTCCGCTGCGGATAAAACCCCGCCCGCGGTGATAGGAAACGTAGCTATCCACAATGTAGACCTCTGCAATGATCAGCAGGAGTGCACCTAAGACGGCGATGATCCTGAATGCCCACAAAGAGCCTCGGAGCTCGTTAAAGGCGTCATCGTCGTCGAAGGGATAGAACTCTACCGTTTCCGCAGTGGGGAAGGAGCCTTCCCGATAGTGCACCTCCATGGGTACGTATTCTCCGCACTCCAAAGAGCCCTGCCGGGTGAGCCAACCGGCGCCGTTGCTTTGGGTATTGGAGGAAACAACGTCAAAGGAATCCTTCCAACGGAAGGTGTATTGCTCCACGGGGGTGGCGTTGAACCAGCCGGGAACGAAGTAGAAATACCGTTCCTTTCCCTCGCCGTGCAACAGATCCCGTTGGTTGATCTTAAAGGAGAACTGCACCTTGTCCCCACCGGTATAAGCCCTGGGGAAGTCCATACGGACGTAGCAGTAGCCGTCGTAAACGTCACGGGTGGCGGTGCCGCCTTTTACGGAGTCCGGGTACAGGGAGAAGTTGCTGTTGGCGATGCCGATCTCCACCCAGGTGAGAGGTTCTTCCTCATCCAGCGCCGTCCAGATAAACTCGTAGGTAATATCCAAAGAGCCGTTTTCCAAGGGCTCCACCGTCACGGTGTAGGAATCGATCTTATCCTGAGGTGCAGGGGCTTTTGCAAAGATGGCAAGGCAGACCAGAACGATCTGCGCCACGATGCAAAGCACCAAAAGAAAGGTCTTCAAAGCGGGGAAGGTGCGATGCTTGCGAATATATTCCGGGGAGAACTTGTCCTCCGCCGTCTTTTTCTTAGCCATGGCGTGCCTCCTTTCGGAAGGGGCAGGCTTCCGCCTCTTTTTCCGTCATCCCGCGGAGCTTTTTGCACACAGGGCGGTTCCAGATGGCTTTCCAATCCTCGGTAAGCAGGTTGCCCAGACCGCTGTCCGCCTTCAGCCAGCTTTGGCAGGGGATCACCGTGCCGTCGGGAGCTACCGCCATGTTGGAAAGGCAAGCCCCGCAGATGGGAACGTGAAGTTCCAAGGCTTCCAGCTTTTCCCTTGCGATCAGCCCGGGGGAGGTGAAGTCCATCTCCATGCCATGGGTGTCGCAGAAGGCCTTTGCCTTTTCCACAATGGCAAAAAGCGCTTCCTCGGTGAGCTGTTTTTCCGTGGTTTCGGCGGCGCTCCCCGTGAGGATCAGCCCGCTGAGGGTCACGAACCGCACCCCCAAGTCCTTCAGGAAGGAAAGGGTGCTTTCGTAGTCTTTGTTGGCGTGGCAAAGGGGCGTGTTCACACTGACGTCCAGCCCCGCCGCCAGGGCGTTTCGGATGCCCTGTACGGTGTCTGCAAAATGGGTACTACCCACCAGACGGTTGTGGATGTCTTCATTATGGGAATACAGGGTGATCTGAACGCTGTCCAGACTTGCCGCCTTCAGCTGTTCGCAAAGGGGACGGGAAAGCAAAACGCCGTTGGTGTTCAAACGGGTGACGAACCATTTGGCGTATTCCACCAGTTCAGGCAGATCCTCCCGCAGGGTTGGCTCCCCGCCGGTAAAGGTGACCATGGGCACGCGGGACTCCCGCAGGGTGTCCAGAATTCCCTTCCATTCTTGGGTGGAAAGCTCGGGTCTTGCTCCCAGAGGCTCATTTTCCGCATAGCAGAACAGGCAGTTCTGGTTGCAACGCCTATTACCCTTTCCGTCGGCCATGGCGGAGATCATCAGATCCATTCTGTGGGGTGCGGACATATGCTTGGCGTATGCCTGCAGGGAAAGGGTTTCGATCATCGCTTCCGTTTTCTCTCCCCGCGCCACGGCGAACAGCACGTTCAGCATTTCCTGCAGGTCGTCCTCCAAAACCGCCTTGTCTGCCGAAGGGTAGACCTTTTTCGTTTTGGCAATGGTTTGGGCGAAGATACGCTCTTCGTCTGCGGGGGTGATCTCTTTGCCGTCAAAGGCGTTGACCTCGTCCATGAAATGGGAAAGCATCACCGCCCAGGAATAGCCCAGGGGCAACAGGTAATACCCGTTCAAGATCACGATATGGCTTGGATTGCCAAACAGGGAGAACTTGGGCGGGATCAGATGGATCCGCACCACCCCCGGCCCCATGGGGTCAAAGGTGCAGTGCTTCACGCCCTTTTTCCATTCCCGCCTTTGGGCAAGCTTGTTTTTGAAGCTCATGGATCATGCCTCCTCGTTACCGGAAAGCTGTGCCGTGCGGTCTGCTACGGACAGAGCCTCGATCATCTCCTCCAGATTGCCGTTCAAAAAGCCGTTCAGGTCGTAGAGGGAAAGACCGATGCGGTGATCGGTGACTCTGCCCTGGGGATAGTTATAGGTGCGAATACGCTCGGAACGGTCCCCGGTGCCGATCTGACTGCGGCGCTTGGAGGACTGTGCCTCCTCTGCCTTCTGCTTTTCCATGGCGGCCAGGCGGGATTTCATGATCTCAATGGCCTTGGCCTTGTTCTGGAGCTGACTGCGCTGATCCTGGCAGTCCACCACCAACCCCGTGGGCTTGTGGATGATGCGGATGGCGGACTCCGTCTTGTTTACGTGCTGACCGCCTGCGCCGGAGCTTTTGTGGGTGGTGATCTCCAGATCCTCCATGTTCAGCCGGTAGTCCACCTCCTCCGCCTCGGGGAGAACGGCCACGGTGGCGGTAGAGGTCTGGATACGGCCTTGAGATTCCGTTTCGGGAACTCTCTGCACACGGTGAACGCCGCTTTCGTACTTCAGCTTGGCGTAAGCTCCCGTGCCCTTGATGAGGAAGGAAACCTCCTTCATGCCCCCCAGCTCCGTCTCGTTGCAATAAGCCAGCTCAAAGGCAAAGCGGTTGGCATCGGCGTACATATGGTACATACGGTAAAGCACGTAGGCGAACAGGCAGGCTTCTTCGCCTCCAGCTCCTGCACGGATCTCCACCACCACGTTTTTGTCGTCGTCGGGATCCTTGGGAAGCAGGAGAAGCTTCAGCTCTTCTTCCAAATTCCCTATGGCTTCTTTTGCTTCCGCCGCCTGCAGTTCCGCCAGCTCCTTCAGCTCGGGATCGTTTTCTCCCAGCAGAAGCTGTGCTTCCTCAAGGTCGGCGTTGGCTTTTTTATAGGCGCCAAAGGCCTCCATAATGGGTGTCAGCTCTTTGTATTCCTTCATCAGTGCCTTGTAGCGCTCCATGTCGGAGACCACGTTGGCATCGGAAAGGCCTGCTTCCACCTCTTGGTATCTTTTTTCGATTTGGGTGAGTTTGTCTGTCATAGTGAAACTCCTTCGTTCATACAATGAAACAAGAAAAAACTGCAAAGGAACGTTGATGGAAATGAAACGAAATACATATCTTCCCGAAGGCGGGCTGTTGCGTACCGAAAGCAACCGCACCTATACCGCAACCGCAGAGGGCTTGCGGTGCGCCATGGAGGACGGCATCATCCTGGAGGGGAGAAGCTACCTCTGTGACGAAGATCGGGATCTTCACGTATCTCTCGGGCAGTTCCGCGGGATCATGCCCAAGGAGGAATGCCTGTATACAGGCGGAGGAGAGATCAAGGATATTGCCATCATCTCCCGTGTGGGGAAGCCTGTTTGCTGTAAGGTCATCGATCTGAAGACCGATGAAAACGGCAAGCCCTACCCCATCCTTTCCCGCAAGGAGGCCCAGCGGGAATGTATGCACAATTGCATAGAAAAGCTTTGCCCCGGGGACGTGGTGGATGCAAAGGTCACCCATCTCGATCCCTTCGGTGCGTTTTGCGATATTGGGTGCGGGTTGGTGTCCCTTATGCCCATCGACTGTATGTCCGTTTCCCGTATCAACCATCCCAGAGAACGGTTCGTTGTGGGGCAAAAGATCCGCGCGGTGATCAAGTATTCCGCAGACGAGTTCGGGCGGATCACCCTTTCCCATCGGGAGCTTCTGGGCACCTGGGAAGAGAACGCAAGCCGCTTTTCTCCCGGGCAGACCGCCGCGGGAATCGTCCGCAGTGTGGAAAGCTACGGCATTTTCGTGGAGCTTGCCCCCAATCTGGCAGGACTTGCGGAGTGCAAGCCCGACGTACATCCCGGTCAGAATGCCGCGGTGTACATCAAGAGCATCCTTCCGGGGAAGATGAAGATCAAGCTGGCCATCATCGACGTGTGCGAAGGGGACGGGCTGATGAACGATTACCGCTACCCCGACACCGACCATCTGGACGGCTGGCAGTATTCACCCCCGGAGTGCGATAAGCTCATCGAAACGGTGTTTTGATAAGGATTTACGCATAAGAACCTTTCTTTGAAAAGAAAGGTTCTTATGAAACTCCAAAGAAACTTGAATGCCAAAAACTGTCGTTTTTGGAGAAATACATATTGTATACGGGATTCTAAAGGGATGAGTCCCTTTAGCGGAGATTCATAAGAGGCGGCGCCTCTTATGTGTTTAAAATAAAAAGTCGAATTCTACGTCGTAAATGTTGACGGTGTCGCCCTCGTCGATGCCCGCATCCTCCAGGGCTTGGATCACGCCCTTTTCCCGCAAGAACTTCTGGAAGTACTGCAAGGATTCGTAGCTGTCGAAATCCGTGCGACCGATGAGCTTCAGCAACCACTCGCCCTTCACAAAGAAGGTGTCGCCGTTTCGCACCACTTCCACGGAGAAGTCTTCCTTCTCGGGCTCGGGAGCGACGTACTCCGGCTCGTAAATACGGATGGGAGGAAGCTTGTCCAACAAGGCGGCGGTGGCCTTCATCAGCTCGGAAACACCCTCGTCGATCTCACCGGCGATGAGGAACAGCTGCCAGCCCTTCTCTTCCGCAAAGGCCTTGATCTCTTGGTATTTCTCTTCGTCGTAGCCAAGGTCGATCTTGTTGCCCACCAGGATCTGAGGGCGGCTTGCCAGCTCGGGACTGTATTTTTCCAGCTCCGCGTTGATCTTCTTGATGTCCTCCAAAGGATCGGGACGCTCCGACCCGGAAATATCAAAGATGTGCAGGATCAGCCTGCAACGGTCGATATGCCGCAGGAAATCGTGACCCAACCCCGCACCTTCGGATGCGCCCTCGATCAGCCCGGGAATGTCCGCGGCTACGAAGGTCTTGTCGTACACGGAGATCACACCCAAATTGGGGGAGAGGGTGGTGAAATGGTAGTTGGCCACCTTGGGTCTGGCAGAGCTGATCACGGAAAGCAGGGTGGACTTGCCTACGTTGGGGAACCCCGCAAACCCTACGTCCGCCAGCATTTTCAGCTCCAGCGTCAGATTCTTTTCCTCCCCGGGGGTGCCTTCCTTGGCAAAACGGGGAACCTGACGGGTAGCCGTGGCGAAATGGGTGTTGCCCCAGCCGCCTCTGCCGCCCTTTGCCACCACGAAGCGGTCGCAATCCCCCATGTCCTTGATCACCAGTCCCGTCTCCGCATCGCGGATCACCGTTCCGGGAGGCACGGGGATCTCCAGATCCTTGCCGTATTTTCCCATAAACTTCTTTGCGGCACCGTCGGCACCGTTTTCCGCCACGAACTTGCGGCGGTACTTAAAGTCCAACAGGGTGTTCTTGCCTTCGTCGGTAACAAAGACGATGCTGCCGCCCTTGCCCCCGTCTCCGCCGTCGGGTCCGCCGTGGGAGACATATTTTTCACGGCGAAAGGACACGGCACCGTTGCCGCCCTTGCCCGCCTTGACGAAAATATTTACCTTATCAATAAACATATCGATCCCTCGATTCATGCCCCCGTGGGCATATCGTGATGAAAAAAGCCCTTTCAGTCTGCTACGATTGAAAGGGCTGTTCTTCGTTCTTTTTTCGTAAAACCGTTTTTAGGAATTACTGTGCGTCGGCAGAGAGAACGGAAACGCTCTTTCTTCCGCCTGCGATGGGCTTGAATTTGACAACGCCGTCAACCAGAGCAAACAGGGTGTCATCAGAACCACGGCCAACGCCTTCACCCGGATGGATGGAGGTGCCACGCTGGCGAACGATGATGTTGCCGGCGATAACGGACTGGCCGTCCTGCTTCTTCACGCCAAGTCTCTTGGATTCGCTGTCACGGCCGTTCTTGGTAGAACCAACGCCTTTTTTATGAGCAAAGAACTGCAAAGACAATCTAAGCATGATTACGTACTCCTTACTTTGAATTTTTTTGTACCCGCACGTACGCCGGGTACTGCTTTTGTAGCTGTCTCAGCTCCTCGTAGAAGACGGAGATCAGCTTGCCGGCTTCCTCACAGGGCTTGCACAATCGGTAGGAGACCTGTGCCTCCTCACCCTCGGCAGAAACCTCTGCCTCTGCACCGAAGGCCTCTGCGCCGTTCACCACGAAATTGGTCATGGCGCTCACGGCCGCACAAACGATATCCTCGCCTGCTTCGGCATAGCCTGCGTGCCCCGAAAGGGTAAAGCCTGAAAAATCGCGATCAAAGGTGGCTCGGATCATAAGATCTTAACCGTTGATAGCAACGATCTGCAACTTGGTGTAGGGCTGTCTGTGACCGAGATGTCTCTTCTCGTTCTTCTTGGGCTTGTAAGTCATTACGTGGATCTTCTTGCCCTTGCCGTTCTTAACCACGGTTGCGGTAACGGTTGCGCCTTCCACAACGGGAGCGCCGACCTTAAAGCCTTCTGCGCCGGAAACAGCCAGAACCTGGTCGAAGGTGTAGGTGGTACCTTCCTCAACGCCCAGCTTTTCAACGAAGATGATATCACCCTCGGAAACCTTGTACTGCTTACCGCCGGTCTGAATTACTGCGTACATTCCAATATAACCTCACTTTCCGTAAGTCTCGCTACCTGAGAGGCACGTGCCTGTGCGTTGCCGCCAAAAAGCACGATTTGAAAAGCCCCATATATGCGGCAATGGATATCATACCACACTTCTTTTTATTTGTCAATAGGATTTTGTACTTTTCCCTAAAAAAATTAGGGCTGATTTGTATACAATGCCGAGTTGACATAATGCGAATCGCTGTGGTATACTAAGTTGATCGAAACGGGAGGCGAAAGCGGATGAAAAAGAGGATCCTTGGGTGTTTTTTGTCGGTGATATTGTTGCTTGCGGCTTTGCCGCTGAATGCTTTTGCCTACGGGCACAGCGCTACTACCCCTCTGCCCGCCGGGGAATATAAATCCTGGTCTCAGGAGGATCCCCGCTGGACGGACGTGAAGATCGGCGTGGACCCCTGGACGGATTCCCAGGGCAAACGCCACGAGAACGAGACCATTGGCCACGCAGGCTGTCTCATCAGCTCCATGGCCATCCTTGCCCGTGCCTACGGGCTGACCCTGAAGGACGGCACCGCCATCGACCCGGGTACCCTGGGGAAGGCGATGTACGATGACGGCAGCTGCAAATACGTAAATTACAAAGGCGCCGCCAAGTACGAGACGGCCTTCGATGCGTTGATCCCCGGGGTCTCCTTCTACAAGAATTACTTCCCTTCTAATCCCACCTCTACCGTCCGTACCCTGCTTAACGATCCGGACAAGGAGTATATCATCATTGCCGCAGTGAAGAACGGCGGCCATTACGTAGCGGTGGACCGTGTGGTGGACGGCGACGTTGCCATTTGCGATACGGGCTACCCCAACACCCGACTTTCCCAGTATTCCGTGCTTTGTCTGCTGGTGTATACCGTGGACGAGGACTATATCAAAGCACCCTCCCAGTCCACCGGCGCACCCATTTGGCTGGTGACGGAATCCTCCGGTATTAAGATCCGCACAGGCCCCGGGCTGAGCTACGACCGTGTGGGCGCTTATAAGGTGAACACCGAGATCGAGGTCACCGAGACCACAGAGGCGGACGGCTACCTGTGGGGCAAAACGGTTCACGGCTGGTGTGCCCTCCGTGCATTGGACGGCTCCGATGATTTCTGTATTTGTCTGACAGTCACCAAATACCCCGTGACCTACCATCTTTCCGGCGGTACGGGCGGCCCCGAGGATCAGGAAAAGATCGAAGGGGAGCCTCTTACTCTGTCTGAGATCGTGCCCGAAAAGGAAGGGTATTACTTCCTGGGCTGGTCCAAGGATCCGGGTGCCACCTCCGCATCCTACGCACCGGGTGGGGTCTACGAGGCGGAGGAAGCCTTGGAGCTTTACGCCGTTTGGATGGAAGAGAAAACCGTCTTCGCCTATGGCATCGACGTGTCCGTTCACCAGAAAGAGGTGGATTGGCAGGCGGTGGCAGACAGCGGGATCCGCTTTGTGATCCTGCGGGCAGGTACTTCCAAGGGGAAGGACGCCAACTTCGAGGCCAACTATCAGGGCGCAAAGGCCGCAGGACTTTGGGTGGGCAGTTATTTCTATACCTACGCCGATACGGAGGAAGAGATGCTTGCCGACGCCAAGCTGTTTGAAGAATGGCTTGCAGGCAAGGAATTTGAGCTTCCCGTTTACGTGGACGTGGAGACGGAGGAGCAGAAGGCACTTCCCGCAGGGGACCTGACCCGTCTGACGCAGGTGTTCCGTGCCCATATTCTGGAAGCAGGCTATTACTGCGGTGTTTACGCCAGCTATAATTGGTTCGATTGGTTCTTGGACGAAGAAGCCCTGGGGGGGAAGGATGCCCTTTGGATGGCGAAATGGTCTCCCAGCGGGACGTTGACCCAGAACCTCAGCGACAAGTGCGGGATGTATCAGTATTCCGAAACGGGACGTGTTCCCGGCATCTCCACCACCGTGGATCTGAACGTGTGCTACGTGGATCTGCCTGCTATCGTGGCGGCTTACTACGAATCTCTGCGGAATATCGTTTCTCCCTTGCCGGATTCCGGGCTGACCATCCGGGAGAATATCCTCTCCGGCGGCAAGGTGCAGATGACCGTGGCAGAATGGAAGCCGCTGTTCGACGGGGAAGTGGTCTTCACCGACGGCATGGGGAACACCCTTTCCGACGGGGACGTGGTGAACACGGGCGACACCGTGATCTGTGGGGACAATACCTACACCGTAGCGGTGAAGGGTGACTTGGACGGAGACGGCAGGATCACCGCCATGGACTACATGATGGTGAAGCAGTACGTGTTGGGCAAATACCGCCTCGCCCCGGAAGCCTACTGCGCCGCCATGATCACAGGCGACAAGGTGACCGCTCTGGATTATTCCGCCATCAAGCGCCACGTGCTGAAAACGTATTCCATCTATTAAAAAACAACGGACTTTTGCAAGTACAAGCAAAAGTCCGTTTTTGTTATTATCTTCACAATGAAAAGTTTTTGAAGATTTTCAAGAAACTTTTTTCAAAAAGTTTCTTGAATGGGGCTTGGGGCAACGCCCCACCATCGCCCCCTCCTTCTGGTCGCCCTTACACAGCGGCGGCGGTTTTGTTCTTCAGCCGCAGGTTGTCGGCAATCATGGCGATGAACTCGGAGTTGGTGGGCTTCCCGCGGGAGTTCTGTACGGTGTAACCGAAGAAGCTGTTCAGCACGTCCAGATCGCCCCGATCCCAAGCCACCTCAATGGCGTGACGAATGGCACGTTCCACACGGGAGGAGGTGGTGCCGTAGTGCTTTGCCACGGAGGGGTAGAGGATCTTGGTGACGGAGTTGATCACGTCGGTGTTCTCCACCACCATAATGATGGCGGTGCGGAGATACTGATACCCCTTGATGTGAGCGGGCACGCCGATCTGATGGATGATCTTGGTGACCTGTGCCTCCAGATCGCTGTCCTCACGGGAGGGAAGATGACCGCCAACGCGGGGCTTGCCTTTCTCGCCAATGCGGCGAATACGGTCACCCAGGGTGTTGTAATCCAAGGGCATCACCATGCAGTAAGCCGCGCCTGCCTCAACGCATTCCTCAAATACCCCGGGATTGTGGAAGGAGGAGATCATGATGAAGGCAGGGTAGGCATCTCCCAATTGCTTTTTGGATTCCCGGATCAACCCCACACCGTCGATCTTTCCCAAATGCATATCCGAGATCACCACCCCGGGCTTCAAGCGGGTGATCTTCACAAGGGCATCCTGCCCGTCGGCGGCCTCGCCGATAACGTTGATCCCCTGGCGGCGGAGGATCTGTGTACATTGGGTGCGCAACTCGTCGTTGCCTTCTGCGATCAATACTCTGACTTTTTCCATGACCTGTATGTTTCTCCTTCAAGATAAGATTTGTTGATGGGTATATTCTACCATTTTCCACTTGGAAATTCAATATTTTGACCGCAAAAAAACCTCGCAAAAGCGCAACTTTCGTACCCTAATAATCGACACCCAAGGCCTAAAATAGCACTTCTTCATGCATAAAACCCCATAATCGACGGCAAAAATTGACAATTTGTCGAAAATTGTCGAAAAAGCGTAAAAAGGAAATCGGGCGGCAAAGCCCGCCTCCTTTTTACTGCCATGACGGAAAAGTTTTTTATCTATCATCTTTCCCTTATATCCACAAATTTTCCCGAAAAACAGGGGAGAATTGTTGCAGAATTTTGCCGAAACACCGTTGACAAAGGATTGGGAAAATGCTATACTGCTACACGGAAAAACAAGAGAATCTTTTGGAGTTTTAGAAGTATGAGCAAACGTTTTTTGATTTGCCTTCTTTTTTTGTGTCTGGCGGTAGGGTGCGTTTCCATTCCCGCACTGGCAGAGGAAGAGAGTGAACAAGAAGGTGTATACGTATTTGTAACTCTGGCGGACGATAAAGGGCAGAACGTGCTTGCCCACGAGGAGATCGCCGTGGAGGATACCGACGGAGACGGTGTTCTCTCCATCCACGACGCTCTGACCTGTGCCCATGCACAGAAGTATAACGGGGCGGGAGAGGGCTATTCTGCAGAGAGTACGGAATACGGCCTTTCCATGACCAAGCTGTGGGGCTGTGAAAACGGCGGCAGCTACGGCTATTATTTGAACAACCAATCTCCCCAAAGCCTTGCAGACCCCATCGAAAAGGGGGATTCCGTTCACGCATTCGTGTATACCGATCTCACCGCCTGGTCGGATACCTATTGCTATTTTGATAAGGAACACGTTGCCGTCTCCGGCGACGGTACTTTGCAGCTCACTCTGTACGCCATGGGCTACGATGCGGATTGGAACCCCGTTTCCCTTCCCGTGGAGGGTGCTTCCATTACCATCGACGGAAAAGCCACCCCCTACGTCACCGATCAAGACGGTAAGGTCACCCTCACCTTCGACGGTGCAGGCTATTGCGTGGTCAGCGCTTTCAAGGAAGGGGCAAATCTGGTGCCTCCCGTGTGTGCCGTGGCCGTGAGCAACAGCAGTGCCGAGGCGGGGGACAGAGGGGCGTTGATCCCTTGGGTCGCCCTGGGTCTCGTGGCGTTGATCCTGTTGATCCCTGCAGGGAAGCGGTTGAAGCATGAAAAGCTGTAAGCCGATTTTCGCCATTCTGCTTTGCATCGCCCTGACAGCGGGATCGCTCCTGCCCGTGTGTGCCACGGAGGAGGAACACCTTTCCACTGTGCTGATGGGAGAGGATCTTGACTCCTACGCCGAACAAACCTTGCCTTCCTTGGCAGGAGAAGGGGGCGAATGGCTTGCCCTCTATCTTGCACTGCAAGAGGAAGCATACGATCTTTCGGAATACGCTGCCGCTCTGGCGGCGTATTTTTCCTCGGAACATAGGCTGAACCCCGTGGAACGACAGCGGTGCGCCTTGGCGTGGCTGGCGGCAGGGGGAAGCAGAGAGACCGCCGCAGAAATGGCAAAGGATTCCATTGGCTCTCAGGGGATCATGAGCTGGATCTTTGGTCTGCACCTTTTGCACAACGGGGTGGAGATAGAAGGATATACCACCGCCTCCGTGGCGGAGACCCTGGTGTCCTTACAGCTTGCCGACGGAGGCTTTGCCCTCAGCGGACAGTACGCCGACGTGGACGTGACTGCCATGGTACTGCAAGCCCTGGCGCCTATCAAGGAAGACTACGCCGCTACCATCGAAAACGGCATCGCTTGCCTCGCCTCCAAGCAACAGCCCGACGGCGGGTTCAAAAGCTACGGCGTTTCCAACCCGGAAAGCGTTGCGCAGGTGGTGATCGCCCTGACGGCACTGGGGCTTGACCCCCGCACCGATCCACGGTTCTCGGGAGACATGACCGAAGCTTGGAAGCAGTTCCGCCTTGAGGACGGAAGCTATTCCCATATTGCAGGAGGCAAGCGGAACGAAAACGCCTGTACCCAAGTGCTGTTGGCCTTGGCGGCCCTTTCCCGCTTTGACGCAGGGAAGGGAAGTCTGTATTTGTTGGACACCCCTTCGGAAGAACTGCCGGAGATCAGCTTCCCCGAGGAATCCTCCAAAGAGGAGAGCATCCCCGAGGATTCTTCCAAAGAAGAAAGTACCTCACAGCCTCCCGCACCTGCCGAGGAAGAGGGAATGTCCTTCCCCCGCAAAGCAGTTTTGACCGTGGCCATTCTGCTGGCAGTGGTCAGCCTGGGGTATCTGCTCATCCCCAAACGTAAATAACCTATGCGGCACTCGATCCGGGTGCCGTTTTTTTCTTGACAAGGAACCCTTTTCTATGGTATACTCATCTTCAAGAAAGGAGTGTTGCTTGTTGAAACGTAGTCTCAAAGCCCTTTGCTTGGTGGGGATCCTGTTGATCTCTTTGCTCTTTTGCGGTGCGTTCGTGGAAAAAGATCCCTATGCGGAGCATGAAACGCTTTGCAAAGCCATGATCGATGCCGTGATAGCGGACGACCGTGAAAAAGCCGCTTCTCTCCTGGCTGACGAGGTTCCCATGGAGAGCTTCGACGAGGTATACCGTTTTCTGCGTTCCGTTTGGGCGGATATGGAAGGATATACCGTCGCCGTGGAGGAGCAGGGGAGCGTCCGTGAGAACGGCTTGACCTATTACAGCACCGCTTTTAAGGTGACCTCCGACGATGGAACGGTTTTTCGGGTAACCTGTACAACTGCCCCCGGCGGAAGTAAGCTTGCCGGCTTTCATGCTTCCCTTACGGATATTTCCAAGTCTCCCGAGAAGGTACCCTTTCTTTTGCAGTTGGCGTTCATTCTTTTCATGGCGGCTTGCGTGGCCTTTGCCGTGTGGATGGTGGTGGATTGCATACGTCGCAGGATCCGTCTGAAAGGGCTTTGGATCGTCCTTTGCTGTCTTTCCGCAGGCTTTACGCTGACCCTTGCCGCAGGGAACGTAAATATCTTGCTCCGCGCAGGGCTTGTGTTCTTCCCATCTATGGCAACCATGAGAAGCGGCGTCTTTATGTTGCAAATGTATTTCCCCCTGGGCGCTATCGTCTATTTCTTCCGCCGCAAAAAGCTCTCTGCCAAGCCGGAACAGGAGACTGCCGCGTTCTATAACAGTCAGCAACCGGATTTCACCGTGGAAGTGCCACCGACTGTGCCTGAGGATCTCTCCGCGCCTCAAGACCCTCCTAAGGAGGACTGAGCTCAATAATCAAAAAATGCGTGCCGTCAAAAGCACGCATTTTTCTTTATACCAATTCTTCCAATAGTTGTAATTCTTTCTCGGTAAGCTCCCGCAGCTTGCCCACGGGCAGATCGGAAGGCAGGGTGAGGTTCCCCATGGAGACACGGTGGAGCCCCACCACGGTAGCCCCGCAGGAGGCAAACATCCGCTTGATCTGGTGGTACCGCCCCTCCACCAAGGTGACGTAGGCAGTGTTGCCCTCCAAGATCTCCATCTCCGCAGGCTTGGTGAGCCCCTCGGAAAGGGAGATGCCTTCCTTGAAGCGGAATACCATTTCCTCCGTGGGAGGAATGTCCAAAGTGACTAAATACTTCTTCTTCACGTGCTTTTTGGGGGCGAGGATGCGGTGTGCCATCTGTCCGTCGTCGGTGAGGATCATCATCCCTGTGGTGTCTTTGTCCAGCCGCCCCGCAGGGAACAGTCCGTCACGGTAAAGCTCCTGGGGCACCAGCTCCAGCACGTAAGCGCCGTCGTGCCCCTCCGTGGAGGAGACGTAGCCTTTTGGCTTATTCAGCATGAGATAAAGGTGCTTTTTGATGGTCAGAGGAATGCCGTCGATGGCAATGACCGCCGCCGTTTCGTCGATCTTTACGTCCGCACTTTTCACAGAGACACCGTCCACCGTGACCCTGCGGCGGGCCACCAGCTGCTTGACCTCCTTGCGGGAATACTTCCCTTGGGAGGCAATGAGCTTATCCAACCGTTCCATACAGCACCGTCCTTTCCTGTTTTCTTTGGGTAGTCTACCATAAATTCCATCTTTTTTCAAGGCAAAATGAAAAAAACTCTTGCATTTTCACGGGGAATAAGGTATCATATACCTATACGAAAGACTTGAAAACAAAGGAGATCAATCATGCAGAAACCCATCACCGGAACTTGGTTTGAATTTTGGCATCATAACATCCCCGAGGGCAAGTATTGGAACCCCATCTGCCGTCACTTCTCTGCGGAGCAGTGGGAAGCAAAGGTAGACGAGCTTGCTTCCGTTGGCATGAAGTACATCGTGCTGATGGCAACCGCTCTGGGCTATGAGGAATATGCGGAAAGCTATTTCGACACCGATATCTTCCCCTTTGCGGAAATGGATTGCAAGGATCCCATGAGCGCACTTCTGAACGCCGCTGACAGAAACGGCATGAAGGTGTTCGTTTCCTGCGGCTTCTACGGCGTTTGGACCCACACCATGGAGAACATGACCTCCCCCGTGATCACCGAGCGTGCCTTCAAGGCTATGGAACAGCTTTGGGAAAAATACGGCCATCACGAGTCCTTCTACGGCTGGTACTTCCCGGACGAGACCTGCATCGAGGGTCACTTCCACCCCGCATTCATCGAATACGTCAACCGTTACTCCGCTCACGCACACAAGATCGCTCCCGGCACCAAGACCCTGATCGCCCCCTACGGCACCAACATTCTGGTTGCCGACGACGAGTACGTTGAGCAGCTGAAGGCTTTGGACGTGGATATCATCGCTTATCAGGATGAGATCGGCGTGCAGAAGTCCAAGCCCGAGGACACCGCAGAATACTACAAGAATCTCCGCAAGGCACACGATGCCGCAGGCAGAGCCGCACTTTGGGCAGATATGGAAGCCTTTGAGTTCGAGGGCAAGGTTTACAGCTCCGCTCTGATCCCCGCTACCATTGAGCGTCTGGAGCGTCAGATCGAGTCCATCGCCCCCTACGTGGACGAGATCCTGATCTATCAGTACCAGGGTATGTTCAACAAGCCCGGCACCATCGCTTACTGCGGCCATCCCGATTCCGTCCGTTATTACAACGAGCTGGCAGAGCATAACGCAAAATACAAAGCGTAACCCATGCTTCGCATCAATCTCAAGCTCCCCGTGGGTACACCCGGGGAGCTTTTTCAAAAGGTCGCCTCCCTTTTGGGGATGGGGGAGGAGGACTTCACCCTGATCCCCCGCAAGCGTTCCGTGGACGCCCGTGAGACCCCCGTCTTCGTCTGGACGGCGGATCTCTCTCTTCGCGACCCCAAAAAGGAAAAGCAATTGCTGAAAAAGCACGGCAAGCTGCTCTCCGTTGCCTCCGAGGAGACCCCCTACGTCTTTCCCGTACCCCGTTCTCTTCCCGCCAAGCGCCCCATCGTGGTGGGCTTCGGCCCTGCAGGGATCTTCTGCGCCCTGATGCTGGCACGAAGCGGCTACCGCCCCATCGTTTTGGAGCGGGGAGATTCTATGGAATCCCGGGTGGAGGCGGTGGATACCTTCTTTCGGGAAGGAAAACTGCAAACGGAAAGCAACCTTCAGTTTGGTGAAGGGGGCGCAGGTGCATTTTCCGACGGAAAATTGAACACACTGGTAAAGGATAAGTCCTTCCGAGGCTACTTCGCCTTAGAGCAATTGGTGAAGGCAGGGGCTCCCGAGGAGCTTTTGTGGCTGAACAAGCCCCACGTGGGTACGGACCTTCTGCGGCAGGTGATCGTGAACCTGCGGGAGGAGATCCATTCCCTGGGCGGGGAGGTACGCTTTCGCTGTCGGGTGGAGGGAGTGCTTTCCGAAAACGGTCACGTCACGGGTGTACGCCTGGAGGACGGAACCGTTCTGGAAAGCGATACCGTAATCCTTGCCATCGGACATTCCGCAAGGGACACCTTCCGTATGCTTCGTGACCTTGGCGTTCCCATGGAGAAAAAGCCCTTTTCCGTGGGGGTGCGCATCGAGCATCCGCAGACTCTCATCGACAAGGCCCAATACGGCGGCGAACGGGGCAATTTCCCACCTGCGGACTATAAATTGGTGTGCCATACCGAAAACGGCCGCACGGTGTACAGCTTCTGTATGTGCCCCGGCGGGGAAGTGGTTGCCGCTGCCTCCGACGGGGACGGCGTGGTGACCAACGGCATGAGCTACCACGCCCGCGACGGTAAAAACGCCAACAGCGCCTTGCTTTGCGAGATCTTTCCCCATGACGTGGGAGCGGACTTATTTGCGGGCATGGATTTCCAGCGGGAGCTGGAGAAAGCCGCCTTCCGTGCAGGTGGCGGAAACCACAAAGCACCTGCTCAGCGGGTGGAAGACTTTTTGGAAAACAGACCCACCACCGCCTTTGGCAGTATAGAGCCTACCTATTCCCGCGGGGTCACCCCCTCCGATCTGCGTACCGTTCTGCCGGATTACGTCTGCGACGCTCTGGCAGAGGCCTTGCCCTATTTCGGCAGGAAGATCAAGGGCTTCGACACCCCCGACGGGGTGATGACGGCGGTGGAAAGCCGCAGTACCTGCCCCGTGCGCATCCTGCGGGATGAAGGCATGGAATCTTTCCCCGGGCTTTACCCCATCGGAGAGGGCGCAGGCTATGCAGGCGGCATCATCTCCGCCGCTATCGACGGCATCAAATGTGCCGAAACCATCGTTACCAAACAAAATTAAAATAGAGAAAGGACACCCATTATGAACAGATTCGTACTCAACGAGACCTCTTACCATGGCAAGGGCGCCATCTCCGCCGTTGCCGACGAGATCAAAGCCCGCGGCTTTGCAAAAGCCTTCGTGGCCTCCGACCCCGATCTGGTGAAGTTCGGCGTCACCGGCAAGGTGCTGGCCGTGCTGGATGCCGCTCAGATCCCCTACACCCTGTTCTCCGAGATCAAGCCCAACCCCACCATCGAAAACGTACAGGCAGGCGTGGAAGCCTACAAGGCTTGCGGCGCAGACTGCATCGTCGCCATCGGCGGCGGCTCCTCCATGGATACCGCAAAGGCTGTGGGCATCATCATCAACAACCCCGAGTTTGCAGACGTCCGTTCTCTTGAGGGCGTTGCTCCCACCAAGAATAAGTGCGTTCCCATCATCGCCGTTCCCACCACCGCAGGGACTGCCGCAGAGGTGACCATCAACTACGTCATCACCGACGTGGAAAAGAACCGCAAGATGGTTTGCGTAGACGTACACGATATCCCCGTGGTAGCCGTAGTCGATCCCGATATGATGGCCACCATGCCCAAGGGACTCACCGCCGCTACCGGTATGGACGCTCTTACCCACGCCATCGAGGGCTATATCACCAAGGGCGCTTGGACCCTTTCCGATATGTTCCACATCGAGGCCATCCGCATCATTGCCGCTTCTCTTCGCGGCGCCGTAGCAGGCACCGACGAGGGCAGAGAGGGCATGGCACTGGGTCAGTACGTGGCAGGCATGGGCTTCTCCAACGTAGGTCTTGGCATCGTGCACTCCATGGCACACCCCTTGGGCGCTTTGTATGACACTCCCCACGGTGTGGCAAACGCCATCATCCTCCCCACCGTTATGGAATACAACGCTCCCGCCACCGGTGACAAGTACAAGTATATCGCCGCCGCTATGGGCGTGGAAGGTACCGAGAACATGACCGTTGAGGAATACCGCAAGGCGGCTATCGATGCGGTGAAGCAGCTCTCCCTGGACGTTGGCATCCCCGCCGACCTGAAGGAGATCGTCAAGGCTGAGGACATCCCCTTCCTGGCTCAGTCCGCCTACGACGACGCCTGCCGCCCCGGCAACCCCAGAGACACCTCCGTAGAGGAGATCACCGAGCTGTATAAGAGCTTGATTTAAAGGGGCGCACTTAAGGGGCTTTTTGAAAAAAGCCCCTTAAGAATCCCCAAAAACTTTTCATGCCGCAAACTGTCGTTTGCGGGGGAATTTAACAAGGACTGTTCACAACACTACGAGCAGTCCTTTTTCTTTCCCCCAAAAGCGCCAGCTTTTGGCAATAGATTTTCTTTGGAGATTCTTAAGAACCTTTCTTCTAAAAAGAAAGGTTCTTAAGCCCCGTAAAATTTCAAAAATTCCTATTGATAGCCATGGAAAAAAGTGGTATAATAAGAAAAATGCTTTTTTGGAGTGAATTCCCTAATGACCATCCGCAGAGCCGCCCCCGCCGACCTGGGAGCGATCAATCGATTGCTGTTGCAGGTGCTGACGGTGCACCACAACGGCCGCCCCGACCTGTTCAAGGCGGGCACCAAGAAATACACCGACGAAGAGCTGCTTGCCATCATCGCCGACGACACCCGCCCCATCTTCGTGGCGGAGGAAGAGGGCGAGGTGTCGGGCTACGCCTTCTGCATTTTTCAGCAGTATATCGACAACAACATCCTCACCAACGTGAAGACCCTGTATATCGACGACCTCTGCGTGGACGAGACGAAACGGGGGATGCATATCGGCAGCGCCCTCTACCGCCACGTGGTGGAGTATGCAAGGGAAAGCGGTTGCTACAACGTCACCTTGAACGTCTGGGCGTGTAACGAAAACGCCATGAAGTTCTATCGGAATATGGGGCTGGCTCCCCAAAAAATAGGCATGGAGCAGATCTTATGAGAAAACTGATCCTTTTACTGACCGTTTGCTTCCTGCTTGTCTCCTGTTCCATCCCGCCCTTGGAGGTCAGCAAGCCTCCGGTGACTTCCGAAGCGGAAAGTATCCCGGAAATCTCTTTGGAAGAAAGCACCCCGGAAGCCAGCCTCCCCGAGAGCTCTTTCGAGGAAGAGGTTTCTTTGCCCGAGGATATTTCCGTGGGCGTGTTCCCCGCGGAATCCTCCGAAGAATCTGAGGAAGAGACGGAAACCGACCTGCCCGTCCACACCCTGCAAACCGCTGTGGGGGCAAAGAACGCCTTTTTGTACGATTCTTCTCTTGGCGTTATCTTCTCAAAGGGTGACCTGAACGCCAAGATCTACCCCGCTTCCATCACCAAATTGTACACCGCCTACGTGGCCTTGCAGTATCTGGATCCCAAGGACGTGATCACCGCAGGGGAGGAGCTTTCCTTGGTAGGGAAAGGCTCCACCATCGCCTATATCGCAAGAGGCCACCGCCTCACTGCGGAAATGCTGGTGCAGGGGATGATGCTCCCCAGCGGGAACGACGCCGCTTACGTCCTGGCCGCAGGAGCGGGACGGGTGATCTTAGAGGATGAGAATGCTTCCGCAACCCAAGCGGTGGACGCTTTTATGTCCGCCATGAACGATCACGCACAGGCGGACGGGCTGACGGGAACGCACTTTTCCGTTCCCGACGGCTACCACAGGGACGACCACTACACCACCATGGCAGACCTTTGGAAGATCGCCATGCTGGTGATAGAAAATGAGATCATCACCCGCTACACGGGGATGCTTTCCGCAAGGGTGACCTACCACAGCGGGGAAACCAACAATTGGACCAACACCAACCGTCTGTTAGACCCGCACTCTCCCTACTACCGTGGGAACGTGGTGGGGCTGAAAACGGGGCACACCTCCCAATCGGGGTATTGCCTGTTGACCGCAGAAAAGCGGGGGGACAAATGGGTGCTGGTAGGGGTGTTCGGCTGTCAGACCGCCGACGGACGGTTTTCCGATACCGTTACCCTTTTGAAATCCTTGGTCTGAAGCAAAGAGGTTTTTTATGAAATTCATTTCCTGGAACGTCAACGGTTTCCGCTCCTGCCTGGGGAAGGGCTTTGCCGATTTCTTTGCCCAAGCGGATGCGGACTTCTTCTGCCTGCAAGAGACCAAAATGCAGCAAGGACAGGCGGAATTTGCCCCGGAGGGGTATTTTCAGTATTGGTACAGCGCCGAAAAGAAGGGCTATTCCGGCACGGCGGTGTTCGCCAAGAAGGAGCCCCTTTCCGTGTCCTACGGCATAGGTGTCCCCGAGCATGATACCGAGGGCAGAGCCATCACCCTGGAATACGAGGATTTTTACCTGGTGTGCGTCTACACCCCCAACGCCCAGCGGGAGCTGGCAAGGCTGGACTACCGTATGTCCTGGGAGGATGCTCTGCGGGAGTATCTCTGCGCCTTGGACGCAAAAAAGCCCGTGATCTACTGCGGCGATCTGAACGTGGCACATGAAGAGATCGACCTGAAGAACCCCAAGACCAACCACTTCAGCGCAGGCTTTTCCGACGAAGAGCGGGGGAAGTTTTCGGAGCTGTTGGATTGCGGCTTTGCGGACACCTTCCGTGCCCTGTATCCCGAAAAGGTGCAGTATTCCTGGTGGAGTTATATGTACCACGCCAGAGAGAAGAACGTGGGATGGCGCATCGATTACTTCGTGGTGTCAAACCGCCTTCTGTCCAAGGTGAAGGACAGCTACTTATTGAACGAAGTCATGGGCAGCGACCATTGCCCCGCAGGGCTGGAGCTTGACCTATGATCCGCCTTGCAAGAACGGGGGATCTTCCCCGCATTTTAGAGATCTACGCCGCTGCCCGTAGCTTTATGCGGGCAACGGGCAATCCCCACCAGTGGAAGGATGGATATCCTGCTCAAGAGGTCTTGGAGGCTGATATCGCCGCCGAAAAGCTTTACGTGGGGGAGGAGGACGGCGTTGCCTTCGGAGTGTTCTTCCTGTCGGAAGGACCCGACCCCACTTATGACCGCATCAACGGAGAAGGCTGGCGTTCCGAGGCACCCTACGGCGTGATCCACAGGATCGCATCCGACGGCACTCACAAGGGCTTTTTACATACCGCCGTAACCTTTGCAAAGGAGCGGTTTTCCCATCTCCGCATCGACACCCACAAGGACAACCTGCCCATGCAGAACGCCCTTGCCAAGGAAGGCTTTTCCCACAGAGGGACGATTTATCTGGCAAACGGCGATCCCCGCTTGGCTTACGACCTTCTCAGCATGGAGAAGGTGCTGGTCATCGGTTGCCCCGGGGGCGGAAAATCCACCTTCGCCAGAGCTTTGCGGGACAAAACGGGACTTCCCCTGTACTGCCTGGACATGATCTGGCACAAGGCGGACAGAACCACCGTCACCCGCGAGGAGTTTGATCACAGGCTTGCGGAGATCTTACAAGAGCCCCGCTTCCTCATTGACGGGAATTACAACCGCACCCTGGAGACACGGCTTGCCGCCTGCGATACGGTGTTTTTGCTGGATCTCCCGGTAGAGGTGTGCCTTGCGGGGGTGGAATCCCGCATTGGCAAGAAACGGGAGGATATGCCTTGGATCGAAGAAGAATTCGACCCGGAGTTTCGGGACTGGATCGTCAATTTCGGAAAAGACAATCTGCCCTATATCTACGAATGCCTGCAAAACGCCCGTGGGAAGCGGGTGGTGATCTTCCGTAGCAGGGAAGAGGCGCATGAATTTTTGGAGACCTTATGACACGGATCTTATTTGTCTGCCACGGGAACATCTGCCGTTCCCCCATGGCGGAATTTATCTTGAAAGATATGGTACAAAAGCAGGGGAGAGCAGAGGAATTTTGCATCGCCTCCTGCGCCACCTCCACGGAGGAGATTTGGAACGGCGTGGGCAACCCCGTGTACCCGCCTGCCAAGGCAGAACTGGCAAAGCACGGCATCTCCTGCGGTGGCAAACGGGCCGTGCAACTGCAAAAAGAAGATTATGTAAACTACGACCTACTGATCGCCATGGATAGCAACAACCTGCGCAACATCCACCGTATGCTTGGTGGAGACCCTCAACAGAAGGTGCGTAAGCTCATGGACTACACCCCCCGCGGCGGGGACGTGGCAGACCCCTGGTATACCGACCGCTTTGAAATCGCTTACCGTGATATCGAAGAAGGCTGTCGGTGTCTTTTGGAACAGATTTGAAAGAGAGGATTTAAGTATGTCTGAATTTTTGGATTCTTTGCACCCGGTTGTGGTGTGCTTGATCGTTTGCTGTGCCAAGATCGTAGAGATCACCATCCAGTCTCTCAAGACTTGTATGATGGTAAAGGGACAGCGCTTGAAGGCCGCAGGGCTGGGCTTTGTGGAATGTACCATCTGGGGCTTGGTGATCTCCACCATCATCGGCACGTTGGGAGATAACCTGTTCCTTTTGGCCTTCTACTGCGTTGGCTACGCCACGGGTCTGTTCTTGGGCTCTACCCTGGAAAACAAGATCGCTTTGGGTACTTCCAACTTAGAGCTCATCGCAAGCGACGACAGCACCGAGAAGATCACCGCCTACCTGGAGTCCCGCGGGATGGGGTATACCGTTTTTGCAGGCCACGGCTCTGCGGAAAAAATGAACATGATCTTCATCGTTCTGCCCCGCAAGGAGACTCCCAAGACCTTAAAAGCCATCCGCAAGGTTTGCGACAACAAGGTCTTCGTGGTTGCCTCCGAGGTCAGCAAGTACGCCGGCGGCTACGGCATGATGAAGTGACATAGAGGGCGCTGCCCTCTAAAACACCCGCCAAAGAAACTTTTTAGGAAAAAAGTTTCTTTGGAATCTTCAAAAACCTTAATAGTTTTTTGTGAAAGAACCTTTCTTCTAAAAAGAAGGGTTCTTACGTTTTTTATATACCGTTGGTTGATTCTCCTTGCAATCCTTCTTTTTGCCGTTATACTGAGGGTACACAAAGTTATTTTTAGGAGACCTATGACGAAACTCATTACCCTTCAGATCAGCTCGTATCTGTCACATACCCTGGCAGAAAAGATTGCCCTGGCGCAGTGGCATATCACCGACCCCGCTTGGGTCAATTGCGTTCGTCAATCATTATTCGACGAAGAAGACCCCGCCGCCTGCTTTGACGTGGTGGCAACCGACCAAAACGGGGAGGTGGCAGGGAGACTTCATTGCATCCGCAATTGGGAGGATCCCTCCCTTTGGTATTACGGCGACCTGTTCGTCGTCCCCGCTTACCGCCGTATGGGAATCGCCACGGGGCTGGTAAACGCCGCCAAGACCCGCCTCGGGGAATTGGGAGCTGCCCGCCTTTGGTGCTACGCAGAGCCGGAAAATACCGCCAGCATCGTCTTGCAACGTTCCTTGGGCTTTGCGGAACGTCCTTTTGCAACCTTCAATTCTTTGATCAACGACGGGCAGATCCTGTTTGAATGCCCCATCCCTTCTCCCTTCAGCTTATTGCCCGCTACGGTTACGGAGGCCTATTTCGCTTGTATTCTGTACGCCCAAAATCGGGAAGCCTTGCACGGTGAGGCGATCTCGTTTCCTCTGTGGAAGGAGCTTTTGTCGGCAAACGACCCCGACGAAGCCCACTTTTTGATCTGTAAGGGTGCCCTCCCCGTGGGGTATCTGAAGCTGAACGGATTGCAGGGACGGGAAAAGGCCCGGATCAGTATGCTTTGCGTGGCAAAGGCGCATCACCGTACGGGCGTGGGCAGCTACGCCGTCACCCGGGCGGAAGCCATCCTGAAGGAAAAAGGCTTCTCCAAAGCAGGCATCCAAACCACGAAGGACAATTACCCCGCCCGTAATCTGTACCGCAAGCTGGGCTATACCGAGACCCTTTCTCCCAACGCAGATCGTTGTTTTTACGAAAAATCCATATAACCTTCCGGAAACGAAAGTTTCTTAAGTTTTTTCTGCGTCCTTCTCTCTTGACTTCCTTCCCGGAATGGGGTATACTACCTTCAGAATAAAACGAGAGGTGCTTTTATGCAGTCTTTGCGCTATTTATATCGTATTGGGCGCGGCCCTTCCTCCTCCCACACCATGGGTCCCTTGGCGGCGGCAGAGCGGTTTTTGAAAGAATACCCCTCCGCAGATGCCTACCGTGTGATCCTCTACGGCTCCCTTGCAAAAACGGGAAGAGGCCACATGACGGACTTCATCCTGAAGGAGACCTTTGGGGAGCGTGAGCTGGACATCGTATTGGATTGCGATACCCCCACGGATTTCCACCCCAATACCATGGATATCATTGCTTTTAACGGCGGGGAAGAGACCGCCCGCGTCCGCTATTACAGCGTTGGCGGCGGGGAGATCCTTGCGGAGGGGGAGCAGTTTGCGGAGCACGACGAGGTGTACCACCTGAACTCCTTTTCCGAGATCTCCCGCTATTGCCGTGAGAAGGATATCCGTATCTGGCAGTACGTGGAGGAATGCGAGGGCAAGGAGATCTGGGAATACCTTTCCCGCGTGTGGGACGTTATGCAGAACGCCATCAAGGAAGGTCTGGAAGCTCAGGGCATCCTTCACGGCGGCATCGGTATCCAGCGGAAGGCTCGTTATCTCTACCGCCAAAAGCACATCGACGAAAGCGAAGAGACCAAGACGAACCGCCTGATCTGCGCCTACGCCTACGCAGTCAGTGAGCAGAACGCCTCCGGCGGACAGATCGTCACAGCTCCCACCTGCGGTGCCTGCGGTGTCGTTCCCGCGGTGCTGAAGTTTTTGCAGCCCAAGCGGAATTTCACAAGAGAACAGATCCTCCACGCCCTTGCCACGGCAGGAGTGGTGGGCAATCTGATCAAGACCAACGCCTCCATCAGCGGTGCGGAATGCGGATGCCAAGCGGAGATCGGCACGGCCTGCTCCATGGCGGCGGCCGCGGCGGCAGAGCTTTACGAATTGGATCTTGACCAGATCGAATACTCCGCGGAAATGTCCATCGAGCACCACCTGGGGCTTACCTGCGATCCCATTCTGGGGCTGGTGCAGATCCCCTGCATCGAGCGGAACGCCATCGCCGCCATGCGTGCCTTGAACGCGGTGAATCTGGCGGATTTCCTGGCGGATTCCCGCATGATCAGCTTCGACATGATCGTGAAGACCATGTACGAAACGGGTAAGGACCTGAAGGTCATTTACCGCGAGACCTCCGAGGGCGGTTTGGCAAAGCAATTCAAAAAGTAAAGAGAGGAGCTTCCTATGGAACAATGGCATAAAGAAGCGGTGGTCTACCAGATCTATCCCAAAAGCTACCTGGATACCAACGGGGACGGCATCGGCGATCTGCGGGGCATCATCAATAAGCTGGACTATATCAAATCTCTTGGGGTGAATACCGTTTGGCTTTCCCCCTGCTACCCCTCTCCGGGGGACGATAACGGCTACGACATCTCCGATTATCGGGGCATCGCTGCGGAATACGGCACCCTGGAGGAATTCAAGGAGCTGCTGGAGGGAATGCATGCCCGGGGCATCCGTCTGCTGATGGACCTGGTGGTGAACCACACCTCCGACGAGCATGCGTGGTTTGTAGAGAGCCGTAAGAGCCGTGACAACCCCTACCGTGACTATTACATCTGGCGGGATCCCGTTGACGGCAAAGAGCCCAACGGCTGGACGGCGGCCTTCGGTGGGTCTGCTTGGGAATACGACGAGACCACCGGGCAGTACTACCTCCACCTGTTCTCCAAAAAACAGCCCGACCTGAACTGGGAAAACCCCAAGGTGCGGCAAGAGATCGCAGATATGATCAACTATTGGCTGGATATGGGTGTGGACGGCTTCCGTTGCGACGTGATCAACAACATCTCCAAGGATTTCACCCGTCCCTACGCAGGGGGCAACGGGCCTCGCCTCCACGAGTTTTTGCACGAGCTCCACGTGAAGGCGTTGGAGCCTCACAAAGCATTGACCGTGGGTGAGACATGGGGACTCTCTCCCAAACAGGCTCTCGACCTCACGGGAGAAGACCGCGGGGAGCTTACCATGACCTTCCAGTTTGAGCATCTGCTGTTGGGACGTGTGGGCGGAGACAAATTCGACCCCGAGCCTCTGGATAAAAAAGCCTTCGTGGACATCCTCGCAAAATGGGAGGAAGGCCTGAAGGACGACAGCTATCCCGTGCTGGTGATGGAAAACCACGACCAGCCCCGTGCCCTTTCCCGCTTTGGGGACAGGGAGAACTACCCCTACGAAAGCGCCACCATGCTGGCGGCTTTGCTGTACGGTATGCGGGGCGTGCCCTTCATCTACCAGGGGCAGGAGCTTGGCCTCCACGACCCCACCTTCCGTTCCTTGGAGGAATATCGGGACATCGAGACCCTGAACGCTTACGCCGAATTGAAGGCCACGGGCAAATGGACGGAGGAAGAACTGCTTGCCAAAATGCAGTACGGCAGCCGTGACTGCGGACGTGTTCCCATGCCCTGGAACAACGAAAAAGAGGGCGGCTTCACCACCGGCACCCCCTGGATCAAGACCCAGGCAGACCCGGGCTACACCGTGGCGGAGCAGGAGACCGATCCCAAGTCCGTCTTGAACTTCTACCGCAAGCTGTTTGAGCTGCGGAAAAGCATCCCCGCCCTTGCCGACGGGGAATTCAAGCTCCTTTGGAACCAAGACGACGTTTCCGTCTATACCCGCACCGCAGAGGGCGTTACCGTGTACGTGGTGTGCAACTTCAGCGCTGAGCAAAAGGCCCTGCCCGATTGCTTCCCCCATGGCGGCGCCATTTTGTTAAACAATTACGATAACGAAAAAGATTGGCTACGGCCTTATCAAGCACTTTGGATCAAAACGAAGTGAATGAAAAAATCCTTGCTCTTTTCGGGCAAGGATTTTTTGCATAAAAAGTTTTTGGAAAGAGAGTATGAGAGGAAGCCTTTTTTCAAAAAGGTTTCCTCTCATGAATTTACCCATATATCTCCCCGGAAAGCGGTTCTTCTTCCGTTTTTTCGCCGCGGCGGGTGTGGCTGAGAAGCCAATCGTAGTTTTCCTCGGTGGTATACACCGTGTCCCAGCAGTTGTGATCCAAGTGGGGGTAGAGGATCAGCTCACAATGACCGCCCCGCATATTGACGGCCTTTGCCATCTGCAGGCTGTCGATGGGATCCACCACCGTGTCGCAAAGTCCGTGAAAGGTACGTATGGGAATCTCCGTCAGACGGGAGGTAAACCAGCAGATCCCGCCGCCGCACACCGGCATAATGGCAGCAAACCACTCCGGATGGATGCAGGCCAGCTCCCAAGTGCCGTAGCCGCCCATGCTGTTCCCTGTGAGATACACCCGCTCCACGTCCACGTAGGGGAGGTTTCGCAAAGTGTCGATCCAGGCGATGACAGTTTCCATCACCTCGTTCCAATCGTGCACCCGGCAAAGAGGTGCCGCCAGCAGAAAGCCCCTGTCCTGATGCAGCCGCAGGTTGGTGAAGCATGCGTTCCGCTTCAAAACCTCAAGATCATTACACCGCGTTCCCGCCCCGTGGAGGAACACCACCAGGGGGTATTTTTTAGTCTCCTCAAAGCCTTCGGGGTAAGAGACCACCGTCTGCAGGCCTTGGAATACGCTATCTTTCAGCATATCCTTCTCCCTTCAAAAATGCCAATGCGTAGCTTGCCGCCGCGGCAGAGCCCTGCCACAAAACGTCCTCGTCAATGTCAAATGCAGGGCTGTGATGCTCTGCGCCCACACCTTTTTCCTCGTTTCGGATCCCGATGAAGGCGAACACCCCGGGCCACCTGTGGAGGAACTTGGCAAAGGATTCCGAAGCCATCCAAGGCTCCGCCTCTGCGAGACAGTCTGCCCCCAAGGTCTCTCCCATGGCCTGCCGTGCCAGGGCGGCACAGGCTCTGTCGTTGATGACGGGGAACCCCGGCAGGTTGTAGCGGGTATACACCGCCTCACAGCCGTGGAACGCACAAACGCTGTCAATCAGCTTTTTGAATTCGCGATAGAAGGTCATCCCCGCACCCTCGCGGTCGAAGGTACGCATAGTGCCCTTGAAGGTCAGCTCCTCCGGGATCACGTTCTGACAGTTCCCTGCGGTGACCTCCCCGATAGAGAAGGTCAGCGGGGTAAAGGGATCGATCTTGGTCATCCGCAAATTGCCCATACGGCTGTAGATCTCCACGAAGGCGTCGATGGGGTTGCATGCCCGATCGGGACGGCTTCCGTGACCGCCCTTCCCGCGGATGGTCACGTGGAAGGGGAGATTGCTTGCCATCATGGCGCCGTCATTCACGGCGATCTTCCCGCTTTCCACCCCTGCGTAGAGATGTGCGGCGTAGACGGAATCGATGTGAACCTGCTCTTTTTCCAGATATTCCAGAAGGTAGCGGATGTTTCCGCCCCCTTCCTCCCCGCGTTCAAAGCAGAGGTAGACCCTGCCACCAAGCTCGTCTTTCTTTTCTATGAGAACCTTGACCGCGCCCAACAGCATGGCAATGTGTCCGTCGTGACCGCAGGCGTGCATCACCCCCGGGTTCCCACTGATACAGATCCGTTTACGGCATAGATTCTCTTCCGCTTCCCGAATGGCAAGGGCGTCCACGTCGGCGCGAAGCAAAACGGCTTTGCCCTCCGTTTTCCCTTCCAACGTGGCGATGATCCCACCCTCGGGAATCTCCACGTAGGGGATGCCCATGGCTTCCAGTTCTTCCTTGATTTTTGCGAGGGTTTGAAATTCTTTCCCCGTCAGCTCGGGGTGGGTGTGAAAATACCGCCGCAACCCGATGATATACCCTTCCTGTTCCTTTGCAAGCTCTGCGATGTGCATACAACTGCCTCCCGCTTCGTTTCATAAGCCCATTATATACCCGTCTGTTCCATTTTGCAAGATATTCTCGCAAAAAAGGCCGAACCGTTACGGTACGACCTTTGGTATGGATCTTTACTTTCTGCGGATCAGCAGGATCACCGCCACTGCGACCACCGCCACGCCTGCGGCAACGACGAGGATGATCCAAAGAGAGGATCCTTCTGCGGGTTCTTCTGCAGAAGCCGACGGCTGTGCATCGGCAGAGCTTTCGGCAATTGCCTCGGGCGCACTGCTTTCGGCAGGCGCTTCGGATTCTTCGGAAACTGCGCTTTCCTCCTCGGGAACGCTTTCCTCCTCGGAGGATTCTACCGTAGAGGATTCCTCCACGGAGGTCTCCTCGCTGCTTTCCGGGGCGGACGTTTCAAGCTGCGGAATCTCTTCCGTTTCCAAAACCGTTTGGCAAACGGTGCAACGAAGCTCCTTCACGCCCGGGGCATCGTAGGTTGCGGGAGTTGCTTCTACCCACACGGACTCGGCGTGTGCCGTGTTGACTTCTATGATCACGCCGCAGATCAGGCAGATCACTTGCTCCTCACAGCGATGGGATTGGGGCTTTGTCTCCGTCTCGGGGTGCAGGCAAGGGCCGTAAACGGCGTACCCGTCCCGGACTCCTTCGGGAGTGCGGGTCGCAAAGATGATCCCCAACTCACCGTCTGCGTATGCTTCGGGAATCAGCACGTCTGCAAGCAAGCAACAGCCCCACTCGTCGTAAATAAATTCCTCATCCCATTGATCCAAATGCTGTTCATCGTAATCATTGCAGGCAATCAGGAAGGGGGATTCCAGATAGATTCTCTCCAACGCAGTACAGCCGTCGAAGGCATAACCCTGTACTGCCTTCACCGTAGAGGGAATGCGGATCTCCTTCAAGGCGGTGCAGCCCAAGAAGGCACCCTCACCGATGACCACCAGCCCCTCGGGCAGGTTCACCTTCTCCAGGGATGTACAGCCTGCAAAGGCGTGGTCGGAAAGATCCGTGATGTCCTCGGGAACAGTCACTTCCCGTACAAGCTCCCCGTTCAGATACAGGTTCTTGGCATAATACAGCGGGGAAGCCCCCTCATAGAAATGGGGGTGTAAGCCGTAGGGAATCTCAAAAACAATGTGGCACCACGCATCCAGATCGGTGATATGTACGGCGTTCAAGGCTTCGCAGTCAACGAAGGCACCCGTTTCGATCTCCTTCACCGCGGCAGGAATGTTGATCGTTTCCAATGCGGTGCATTCAAAAAATGCGGCGTATTCGATCTTCTCCACGGTTTGGGGCAGGGTAATGCCGTTCAAGGCAGAACAACGGGCAAAGGCTTCGTAAGGGATCGACTCAATGCCCTCGGGCAGGTTGACATGCTGCAGATCCTTACTTTCGTAAAAAGAGGCATTTCCAAGTTCCGTCACACCGTCGTGCAAGACCACTTCCGTCAAGCCTTCTCTGCCCGCAAAGGTCAGATCGTTCACCTTGGTCAGCTCTTCGGGGAAGATCACCTTCCCGGTCAACAGCTCTCCGCCGATATACAGATCAGCGCGGAAAGCGGGATTGGAACCCCACTCAAAGCTATACAGAGCATCCAACGCCTCAAAAGCAATTTCACACCAATCCTGCAAGGAGGGCACATATACCGCTTCTACATCATATGCCTCCCCAAAGGCCTCAAATCCTACGCTTTTCAGAGAGGCGGGCAAGGTCACCTTGGTGAAAGAATACGACGGACTCAGCTCTTCGGTAGCACCAAAGGCGTTTTCCCCGATGCGGGTGATACCTTCTTCGATCACCAGCTCCTTGATTTCTTTGGCGACTTCTTTCCACGGAGCGGGGCCGTTGTTTAGGTGCTTTCTGTCCACGTAAAGATGCCCGTAATCCGGTATTTCTCCCTCGCCGCGGATGTAGAGGACCCCCTCCTCCGTCAGCTCCCAGGAGATGCTGTCCGTTACAGCGCCGCTTCTATCGTCGGTAGCCGCATGAGCGGAAACCAGGGGCAGGATCAGCACCAGCACCATCCAAAAGCACAAATGTACGGTCAATTTCTTTTGCTTCATACGAATACCTCCGTTTGTTTTATGGTTCACTTCATTTTTGCATATAAATGTGAATTCCGTATGAATAAAAGAGGGATAAATCGTTTTTTTGCACAAAAATCAGACTTTTTTCACTCTGCCGCAGCGTGGCCGATCAGCTCCCGCAAAAGAGCCAGGTCTTGCTTTACGATCTCCGCAGTGTAGGGTGCTTTTTCTTTTTGGGTCAGGATGCGTTCTTCCACGAAATATTCCAGACATTCCGCCATGGCTTCGCCGAAAAGACGGATGTTTGCCCGCAGACGCACCGCCATAGCTTCCCCTGCGTAGAGATTTCCCCGCACGGTGTTGTATTCTTTACAGCAGTCGAAGGGAGGCAGAGCTTCTCCCAGCTCCCATGCCTTGGGGTAGTCCTCCTTGGTGACGTAGCGGTACATTAGATCCCGGGTCACCTTGGTGCGCATGGCGGTGTCCGTGCTGATCTCCAAGATCTTGTGATAAAGCAAAATGGCTTCCTCGTAGTTTTCGGGAGATTCCCTGAGGGTGCCGGATAAAGCCCACGCCAAGGCATACATCAGCTCTTCGTTCCCGGGATGGCGGATCAATGCTTCCCGCAGAAGGGGAACCGCCTTGCTGTGGCAGTCCTTGTCAAACAGCGCCGTTGCTTCTCGGCACATAGCTTGGATCTCCTCTTTCAGCTTACAGGTGTCGTGTCCCAGCAGATGATCCACGGACACCCCGAAAAGATCCGCAATTCCCGGCAACAGGGAAATATCGGGGCAGGAGAACCCTGTTTCCCATTTGCTCACCGCTTGGCAGGAAACGCCCAGAACTTCGGCAACCTGTTCTTGGGTAAGATTCAGCCTCTTGCGTAGTGTCTTGAAAGTTTCGGAAAATAAATGACTCATGTGTTACCTCTGTTTGGTTTGTATTGGAACCGGTTCTGCATACATCATAACAGAGGAACGGGGGAAAGTCCATATACAACTTGTCGGATTTTTTTCTACCGTCGGTTGTATTCTTTTTCACCCCACGCCGTAGGTTCCCGTCACGGGGTCACGGAACAAGGGGATCTCCGGGGTGGCGAAGGTAAAGATGGCAAAGGCCAAGGCCAGCACGCCAAGGACGAGAATGCCCCAGCCTTGGTGCTCACACTTGGGCATTTCCTTCCTGAACAGCCAGTATTCCAAAAGGAACGCCAACCCGGCGGACACAAAGAACAGGGAAATGTTTACCCAGTCGGGCGTCCTCCCAAAAGCACCGTTCACCGTGTAGAACAAAAAGGGGATGGCAAGGATCCCCACCACGGCTCCTATGGCCTTCACACACCAGAAGGTCTTGCACTCCCGCAGATAATACCCCTGAATCAGCGCAAAGACCAGCATGGGGAAGAACAACAGCTTCATGTGCTCCCAGGTGGATTCGTTTACCCCGGAAAAAGGTGCCGCAAACACGCTTTCTCCCGTCCATTCGTACACGTAATGCAACGCCGTCCCCGCCACGGAGACGAACAAAAAGCCCAGCCATTGCCAGACCGCCAAGGATCTTTTCATAAAAAACACCTTCCGCTTTTTCATTTCATCGGTTTTAGTGTATGAAAAAACGGAAGGTACTATTCGTTTATGGAATTATAACAGCTTTTTCTTGATGTTCTTCAAAGTCTTCTCAAGGGTCTTGCCTTCGTACTCCTCGTAGAGGTTAAAATTGCTGAAGGTGCCGCCCTCGTCGTTTGCCCAGCCGATCAGCCAACGGCCCTTGAGCTCGTCGCCCAGGGTATCGCTTTGGGAGGTGTAGCGGAAGACGTAGTAGTCCTCACCCTTCTTATCCACCACGCCCAGGAATTCGATCTCATCCGGCACTCTTCCCAGCTCTGTGGGATAGGTCAACCAATGTACCAGATCGCTCTTGGCCAGATATTCCTTGTCGGCAAACTCTGCGGGGAAAAGGGCGGTCAAACCGTATTTTCTCAAAAGACCGTAGGTCATATGGGCGTATTCCAAATCCTTGGCAAGGGCTTCCACCGCCTCTGCGGGAATGGGTTGCTTGGCAGAAAGCAGAGTCGCCACGGCAAAATGGGAAATATTGTTCTTCCCCAGCTTCAAAACCTCATACAGCAGGGGAACGGTGGATTCCTCCATGAAGTACTGCACCGCATCGCAGAGAAGCTCCAGAACGCTGACGATCACGTCGTCAAGGGGCGTCTCCAGATAGCGCTTCAGCTCGGAATTGAGATGGCAGGCGAACAGCGCCTTGGAGTCTGCGGGCAGACTGTCGATCTCCTTGGTGTAATGCAAAAGGCCTTGGTACACCATGCCCTTGTGGTATTCGTCCTTCAAAGCGTTTACCGCGGAGATCAGCTGTGCAACGGCAACCTTGTCGTTCTGACCCTCCCTGAAGATGTTGTCAATAGCGTTTTCCACAAACCGCTCTTTGTTTACCAGCTCCATCAGCGTTTGGATATCCTGCAGGTGGTCTGCACCGATCTCCATGGGGGAAGCGTGGCAGAGCATAATGAGCCCCAGCAGATTGTCCTCGTATGCAAAGATCTCATCCTTTTTGCGGTAGCTTTCCACGGCGGGGATCAGATCGATCAACGCTTTGACCTCCCCAAAGGCAAAGCCCGCCAGCTCCTTTTTATCAACTGCGGTGATCTTCACCTTCTTTTGCTGAAAAGCGTGGAGAATATATCTCAAAATGTTGTTCTTTTCTTCATAGCTCGAAAGACGTTGGACCTCTTCAAGAATGGGTGTAAACGTTGCCATAAAAGCCTCCTTTTGGGTGTGGGATAGATTGCCTTCAGTATACCATACGATCCCCGGAAAGTCAATGCACGTACCGAAACAAAGATCGGTTTTTGGGTCCGGTTGCCCGGCTTGAAAACGTTGTAGAAAGCATAGAGGGCCTGCGTCAAAAGCTTCAATCGGGCTTTTGGTTCAGTCCCTCGTTACCGTTTTTTGAAAATGCTTTTGCTTAGTGGCAGTTATGACCGCAGCCGTGGTCGCCGCAGGTGTGACCTTCACCGTGATGGTCGTGGTGGTCGCACGTTACGTTGGGGGTAAATCCAAGCGTACCGCTAAGCAACGCTTCCACTGCGGCATCGCAGGAACCGGTAACACCACCGTAAAGCTTGATGCCTGCCTCGGCAAGTGCCATCTGTGCGCCACCGCCGATGCCGCCGCAAATAAGAGCATCCACGCCCAGTGAGGCAAGAAGGCCTGCAAGTGCTCCGTGACCGCTGCCGTTGGTATCGATTACCTCACTGTTTATGATTTTTCTATCCTCTGCGGTGTAAATCTTAAACTGTTCGGTATGGCCGAAGTGTCCGAAGACCTGTCCGTTTTGGTAAGTTACTGCAATTTTCATTGTGCTGTCTCCTTTGAATTTTCTATTGTTAAAGATTTCAGAGCCTTCTTGAATTGTACGGTGAAAAGGATAGCGGTAAAGGTTACGGCGATCAGGTCGGCAACAGGCTCTGCCGTGTAAACGCCCATGGTTTTGTCCGGGATCAGCCCGGGCATTACGTAGATCAGCGGCAAGAGCAAAACAAATTTGCGAACGATGGCGACGATAATGGAACACGGTGCATTGCCAATAGAAACAAAGGTCATCTGGCAGGCGATCTGAATGCCGAAAATGCACATCACGCCGCAATAAATACGAAGTGCCGTTGCGGTGAAGTCAATCAGTGATGCATTGGGTGTAAATATTCCTGCAAACAATTGCGGGAACAACATAATGGCTCCCCAAATGACAAATGAGTAAGTAAGGCAGGAGATCAGCAAAAGCTTATAGGTTTTCTTGACACGTTCTACGTTTTTAGCACCGAAGTTATAGCTCAAGATCGGCTGTGCGCCCTGTGCGATGCCTTGCATGGGGAGCATGGCAAACTGCATAACGCTTGTCAGGATGGTCATAGCACCAACAGCAATATCGCCGCCGTATTTTAAGAGCGAAGAATTAAAGCAAACCGAAATCACGCTTTCGCTGCTTTGCATAATAAAGGTTGCCGTTCCGAGAGCGATGCAAGGGAAAACCAGCTTTGCATCGATGCGGAGGTTCTGCTTCTTCAGTTTCAGGTAAGTCTTCCTTCCGCAAAGGAACAGAAGCACCCAAACGCAAGAGATTGCTTGAGAAAGAATGGTAGCAAGCGCCGCGCCTTTAACGCCCATATGGAAACCAAAAATGAAAATAGGATCAAGGATAATATTGCTGACCGCACCGATCAGCACCGTGATCATACTGATTTTGGTGTAGCCCTGCGCGGTGATAAATGCGCCCATACCAAGCGTTAACTGAACGAAAACCGTACCGATGGCGTAGATGTTCATGTAATCGGTGGCGTAACCGATGGTGTTTTCGCTTGCGCCGAACGTCAAAAGAAGGTCTTTGTTCCAAATCAGCAAAACCGCGGTCAAAATTGCGGAGATGATCAGTTGCAGAGAAAAGCAACCGCCCATGATTCTTTCGGCGGAATGCTTATCTCCTTTTCCCATCAAAATAGAGGCCTTCGGTGCACCGCCCGAGGCGATCAGCGCCGCAAAAGCCGAGATGATCATAATGATCGGCATACATACGCCGACACCCGTCAGCGCAAGGCTTCCGTCGCCCGGCATGTGACCGATATAAATGCGGTCAACGATGTTGTACAGCATATTGATCAACTGGGCGACCACCGTCGGTACTGCCAATTTAAACAGCAACTTACCGATCGGTGCTGTGCCGAGCATTTCTTTGTTATCGCTCATAATCCACCCTTAAAAATAAATAATATGCAACTTATAACAAGATACCATAAAGTAAGAACAAAAGGATCCATTATTGTCACTCCTTAAACTTGAAATTAAAGCCGCAGAATATCGTCCTGCGGCTTTTTTTGCGGTAAAAACCGCGAATCTGGCGGAGAGAGAGGGATTCGAACCCTCGTGCGCGTGAGCGCAAACTGATTTCGAGCAGTTGTAAAGCAGGCTCTCTCTGTCCCTCACTGTCCCTAATTTCCGCAATTTTTAACGAATTAGTGACCGCTTTATTGCACTTTCCGAGAAAAATGCACGGCTTTCTCAAGGCCAAAGGGACGGGCGGTCACTGTTTTTGTTTGCTCAATGATTATTCTATTCCGCGATATCCATGCTTTTCGGCGTTTCCAAGTAAATACAAAAAAGCAAACGCCGGAATTCTGAGTAGATTCTTTCCGCTCGGTGTGTTGTGCGCGCCAAAGTCTGTTGCCGTTTTGGTTACAACAATAGCCGCAGAGGCTTCCTCGCATAATTCAACGATAGCATCGTCGTCTGCGATCGGCGCACCTTCACGGTATTTCACTTCAATCAGAATGTTTTTGATATTGGGATAGTCAACCACAACATCAATTTCTTTGTTCTTTCTTCCACCTCTGAAATATCCAACAGAAGTCGCAAATTGATAGTAGAAGGCGGCAACGTGCTTGTAGACAGCGGTTTCGACAACTTTGCCCATTCCTGTGGGATCAGTCATAATGGAATCATCCATTAGCACGGCATTTCTGATTGCAGCATCTGCAATATAGATTTTCGGTCTTGCTTTCAGTACCTTCTTGCCGGCCATATCTACAGGCCAGCTTTGATAAATCAAGTTTGCGCTTTCCAAGAATTGAATATAATTCTCTACGGTTGTGCGAGATACTCCGTTCAACTCTTTGGTGATAGCTTCTATGGAAACAATTTCGGAGGAAACGTTGCACAAATACAAGAAAATTCGCTCTAATTCTGTCGCGTTGCGAATGTTATATAGCGAGGGAAGGTCCCTCTTGAGTACTTTATCTACAACATCCTCGCGCATCACCTGCTGTGCCATAAGATCATTGTCGGCGAGTGCGAGCTCGGGAAATCCACCCACTTGCAAATATCTCATAAAGTGATTTTGTACTTTGGAAAGCTGAAGCATAATTTGGTTTCGCTCGATTTGAGTTTTGTTCAGAAGTGACGTGACTTTCAGGTCTTCAGCTATATCAGGACGATCAACATTCAAAAGTTCGCAGTATTCATAAAAGGACAACGTAGGAACTTGAATTACAGACCATCTGCCGGCGCCACTTTCTCTGCTTCCTTTCATAAGGGCAGGGCTTGCCGAACCGGTCGCTATAACTTTTGTATCAGGCTGCGTATCATAAATTGTTTTTAGCCAGCGATCCCAGTCTTGAGCATATTGAATCTCATCAAAGAAATAATATACATCTTGTTCAGCACAAATGTTTTCATGATAACATTCCAACACTTCTTGAAATTGGCTTAACTTAAGCATAGGATGATCCATAGAAATGAAAACGATTCGCTGAGGCGCAACGCCGGAATTCAATAATGCTTCAATCATTTGATATTGAATAGTGGTCTTACCCACGCGACGTGTACCAGTCAACACAACGGTTCTACGAATATCTTTATCTTTCAACCGCTTCATAGCTTCATAAAACGCAAATCTTTTATAGGTTTTTGTCATTCTAGGGTTTACAACACCAGTTTTCCACCAAGGGTTATATGCAGTTAGCACCTTCAAGATACCATCTTTAGAAGTAATCGGCACAAGTAATCACGCTCCTTTTTCATTATTATATCTATAAAATCAATTTTTGTCAACAATTATTATAAGTATACTTCATATCTTTTTCGATAAATATTGATTTTATCAGCAAAAATATTATAGAATCCAAACATGCATACGAAAGGTCTGGCTTGCAAATTGCATCGCCAATTGGAAGAATAATCGTTTTTGTTGTTTTACTGTTATAACAGAACCCACCTTCATATATGACATTTGAATTTTTCACATTTCTCTTTCCCTTCCGACATCAACAACTTCATCCGAAACCCACCTATATTGCTTTACTATCAAACAATACCCGACTGCTAAATACCTCCATCCACATAAAGCACACATCCATCAAAACGCGGTTTTCAAATATTGCAGCCAGAATTCCTGTTTCTATCGAATTTCGCCCAATAGAAGGCACGAAAAAGGAAATGATGTTCCTTGTGTCCACATCAAAACAGTGTCGCTGTCGCATTCCTCGCCGGTTCGTGATCGAGAAATGGACATGCCGATATTAAAGGGCAGTTTTTGCCGATGTTCATTCCGAAAAAGAAGTGATATTTTCGCGAAATTTCCATCCTTACAAATCTCGATGTCCACGGGGTCCATCGCTGTTACGGACACATTCTTAGCCGCCACTTTTTTTACAATACGTTCCAATTGTCCCTGTAATTTGTCACCTTTCTGCAAAAGAGACAGGGAGTAGTTTTTCAGGCAGTCGCGACAACCGCAACAATCATCTCCGCCGAGCTGAACGCGCAGTGCCAAGGAACCGCGCTCGTCGATTTGCCACAGCGGAATGCGCGCAAGCACCCGCAGTCCCTCGCATTCACGAGTGGCACACCATGAAAAACTGTAGATCGGAAGTTCTGCTTTGGGTGCAGAACCGGCAAATTTATAGTTTTCATCTACAAGAACCCATTCGGGATCTTCCCCATCGCGTGCTGCGCAATAGGTGGAATACGGAGCTCTTGCAGATAGAATTCTTTTCATGCGCGGATAGACATCCTGCGAGAGCAGTTCCTCCGTCTCGAGCCGAAGGATTTCAGTAAACAGTTGTTCCCACTCATCAGAAATGCTGCTTTCCGGTATAGCAAAGGGGAACGAAAGTCCATGCAGTTTTTGCAAAAGCCGCTCTGCCAAGCGGAATTCTGCTGTCATACCGTAGCTTGCAATGAGCTTCTCTGCAAGCCCTATATCGATTACATCTGCATATCGATCGATATAGATCGCAATTTCCGCAAGATACTGCAGCGGCAGTCTTCCTCCTCGGTAAAATGAACAGTTGAATACCGTCATCTGTTGCGCCGCATGCTTTGCAAAATGGTGAATAAGTGCCACAAGTTCGTCGGTGCGTCCGAGCATCGGGTAAGTTTCTCCCCGAATGTCCACGAACCGTCGCCGATCAAAAAGAGCATCTGCAGTCTGCTCGTGTAATGAAAATGGGATTTGGTTGGAAATCTTGAAGGGAGATACATGCACCTCCACGGACATCTGCTTGCCCGTTTTATCTACAAGTTCCCCGGCGTGGCTGTGCCAAATCGTCATATCCGGATGGCCGGTCTGGTAATTCGTGCAGAAATCCTGTGTGCCAATGGATCCGCCGTCGAGGTACGTGTACCCAGAATCACCAAGCCGCCGCAGAACGGCATCCACATCTTTGGGCTTTACTATGATATCAATATCTCCGCTCTGCCGAACCCAGGGATCCGTATAAAGCTCCTCGGCGTGCACAGGTCCTTTATAGAAAAGAAAATCAATGCCATCCAAAATCCGGCACATCTCTTTACAGCAGGAAAGAGCAAAAGCATGCCGGATTCTTGCGGGAATATCGGTGCTGTTATGTGCTTTCATTGCTCTTCTCCCCCATTTTTCATCTGTCTGTATCGCAATCCGTGCAGAAAGTATTGGATCTCCACATATGCAGGGTCACGGCGCGTGGAGAATTTATCTTCTTCGTGCGACTTAAAGATCAGTAGTTTTTCATAGGAAAGCGCAGCAAGAAGAGTCTCATATTTCGGGGGGAAACTGACCGTACCGCAGGAAACCTCTATAACCTTGCCGAGAATATCTTCTGTAAAAATTTCTTCACAGAAAAGATTATTATCC
>JAZPZV010000004.1:0-3544 GCA_045544855.1 Eubacteriales bacterium
AGCCCGAAGGGCGAGTCGAAGTTTTGCGTAGGTGAGCGTAGCGAACGGAGCAAAACCGAGACCTGCGATAGCAGGTTGAGGGATATGAGACGAGTCTGATGAACCTTTCCGAGGGTGAAGAACTGTTTATTGGTAACAAAGGGAACGGGAAACGGCTGTATCGAAAGAGATTCCCATACCCTCAAAAAATGCGGGGCATTTTTTGCCTTCCGTTCGGGTTTACACCACTCACGGAAGTTCGACGCGCGCGGAGATATACCGTATTGCATAGCCGTAACGGCTCTATTCCGCGCTTGCTCAGGGTGACAAGTAGCCAAAGCGTTTCCAACGACAAAGTGATGTATCCCCTATTTTCCATAGAGTTACAGCATAGATCTGAAAAAGACAAGGAGAAATTCCAATGGCTGAAAAAGAATACGATTACAGTGCCCACGAGGTACAGCATATCAAGGATATCCGCATTGAAGACGAGATCAAGAATGCGTATATCGACTATGCCATGTCGGTCATCGTTGCCCGTGCATTGCCGGACGTTCGTGACGGCTTCAAGCCGGTTCACCGCCGTGTTTTGTACGCCATGTACGAGGACCATCTGACCCACGACAAGCCTCACCGCAAGTCTGCCACCACGGTGGGCGACGTGCTGGGCCGTTACCATCCCCACGGTGACTCTGCCGTATACGACACCATGGTACGTATGGCGCAGGATTTCTCTTTGCGTTATCCTTTGGTGGACGGTCACGGTAACTTCGGTAACATCGACGGTGACCCCCCTGCGGCGTACCGTTATACCGAGGCGAGAATGGCCAAGATCGCCGATGAAATGCTGGCGGACATCGATAAGGACGTGGTGGATTTCGATCCCAACTTCGATAACACCCGCAAGGAGCCTTCCGTGCTCCCCGCCCGTTTCCCGAATTTGTTGGTAAACGGCTCCGTGGGTATTGCGGTGGGTATGGCCACCAACGTGCCGCCCCACAACCTGAGAGAGGTTTGCAACGCCTGCTCTTATTTGATGGACAACCCCGAATGCTCCATTCCCGAGCTTATGCAGTTCGTGAAGGGGCCCGACTTCCCCACCTACGGTACTATTTACGGCACTGCGGGGATCTACCAGGCCTACATGACCGGCAAGGGGCATATCAAGGTCCGTGCCAAGGCTCACTTTGAGGAGAAGAAGGGCAGGACCGCTATCATCGTTACCGAGCTTCCCTACCAGGTGAACCGTTCTCTGCTGTTGGAGAACATGGTGAATCTGGTGAAGTCCAAGAAGATCGAAGGTATTTCCGACATCCGTAACGAATCCGGCAGAAAGGGTATGCGCATCGTCATTGAAGTGAAGAAGGATGCCAACCCCCAGATCGTTTTGAATCTTCTTTACAAGTACACCCAGATGGAGGACACCTGCGGTGTGAATATGCTGGCGCTGGTAAAGGGCGAGCCCAAGGTGCTGAACCTGAAGCAGATCCTTCAGCTCTATATCGAGCACAGAGAAGAGGTCATCGTCCGCAGGACAAAGTTCGAGCTGGCAAAGGCGGAGAAGGAAGCACACATCTACGAGGGCTACATGGTGGCCATCGATAACATCGACGAGGTGGTGCATATCATCCGTCACTCCTCCAGCATTCCCGACGCCAAGCAGAATTTGATGAACCGCTTCGGTCTTTCCGAGATCCAGGCACAGGCCATCGTGGAAATGACCCTGGGTAAGCTCACCGGCTTGGAAAGACAGAAGATCCAGGACCGCTTGAACGCTCTGTACGCTTTGATCGAGGACTTGAAGGACATCCTTGCCAACCCCGCAAGAGTGTTTGCCATCATCAAGGAGGACTTGGAGGACGTTTCCAACCGCTTCGGTGACGACAGACGTACCGACATCGTGGAGGTGGAGAACGAGATCCTGATCGAGGACCTGATCGAGAAGCAGGATTGCGTGATCACCGTCACCAACGACGGCTATATCAAGCGCCTGCCCGCCGCTACCTACGCTGCACAGAGACGAGGCGGCAAGGGCGTCACCGCCATGGGCACCAAGGAAGAGGACTTCGTGAAGAACGTGTTCGTGGCTTACTCCCACGATACCCTCTTGCTGTTCTCCAACAAGGGCAGAATGTATACCAAGCGGTGCTTTGAGATCCCCGAGGCCTCCCGTACCGCAAAGGGAACCAATCTGGTGAACGTTTTGAACCTTTCCGAAGGGGAAATGATCACCGCAGGGCTTTCCATTAAGGAATTCACCGAGGACGAGTACCTGGTGTTCATCACCCGCAAGGGCGTGATGAAGCGGGTACAGCTCATTGAATACAAGTCCCGCAGACAGAGCGGTCTGTTCGCCATCAATCTGGACGAGGACGATCTGCTGTTGGCTGTCCACAAGACCGGCGGGCAGGATCATATTCTCTGCGCCTCTCACAACGGCGCTACCATCCGTTTTGCGGAGACCGACGCCAGATGTATGGGCAGACAGGCCCGTGGCGTAGGGGCTATGGAGCTTCGCGAGGGAGACTACCTGGTAGGGGCTTGCGTCATTCCCGAAGGGGCTGACAACGAAGAATTCAAGGTGATGACCCTCACCGAGGGGGGCTACGGCAAGCGCAGTGAGATCGCTTCCTTCCCCGTGCAGAAGCGCTACGGCATGGGCGTTCGCGGCCACGCTGTGAACGAAAAGACCGGGCTTCTCGCCGGCATTGCCCTGGTGAAGGAGGAGGACGACCTGATGATGATCACCGACGGCGGTATGATCGTCCGTACTGCGGCCTCCGAAGTGCCCGTTTACGGCAGACCCACCTCCGGCGTTATCGTTATGCGTTTGGCTGAGGACGCAAAGCTGATCAGCTTTGACGTTGCCGCCAAGGAAGAGATCCCCGAGGCAGTTGTGTCCGAGGAAACCACAGAAAACATTGTTGAGGAGTAAGCGTTATGGCATCCGAAAGAGAAAAAGCAAAAGATCAATACCTGGTTCTCCGTGAACAGGCGTTGAAGGTGGAAAAAAGCCACGGCTTGGTGAAGATGATCTCCGACATTCTTTATATGCTGTGCGGCGGTGTGATCATCGGGGCGTTTATCTATATGTTCTCCGTGTGGACCCAGATCGAGGCGGGGGACAGAGTGGTGAGAATCCTGCTGTTCGTGGTGGCGTTCTTCGCCTCCGTTGCCCTGGCGGCGGTGGTCTCCAGAGTGGCTTTGAAGAAAAAGAAGGAGCTCCATGACCTGCAGGTCAAGTTGGAGGATCTGGAGAATAAGTATCATCTGTAAAGAGTAAAGAAAAAGACCGTTCGTAATGAGCGGTACTCTTAAGGACAGTTTTAAGTTCAATAGAATATAGTACCTACCGACAGGAAAAGGACAGAGGATGTTTTTACATTCTCTGTCCTCTTTTCTTGACAAGCACTGCATTTTTAGACACAAATGCAAATGTAGTGAAGTTTTCGCTTACGCGAAAGTGAAGTTGCTTTGCAGTGAAGTTCGTGCAAAGCTGCTCCGCAACTTTTACGCACGAGTGAAGTTAAGTTTGCCCACTTTGCCGAAGGCAAAACTTCACTAT
>JAZPZV010000005.1:0-26385 GCA_045544855.1 Eubacteriales bacterium
GAAAAAGCTGCGGAACATGCTGTTAAATACGATAGCCGTAAAGATGGTATGTATACAGCATTTATGGTGAACAAAGTTGAGCTATCTGTAAACGATGCATATAAGACTTATACCGAAAATCAATGCGGATTGCTTTTGAAAGCTTTAAGAAAAGAGACTTTTGCCCACTTGCAGAAAGATCCTCGTATGATGAAAATAATTGAAAAGCTGACTCCGTTGGCAATTATGTAATCATTTTGTACTACGCGCTCATCCAACCCGAAGGGTTGTATGGCCTCACACGACGGCGTGTAGCCGAGTCCATACGAAGCTCTTGATTTTCAAGGGCTTTTCGTGTTTTTAGGGGTAAAAAACACCCCCCCTTTCACCATTGCACCTTTTTCCCCGCCTTTTGATCTTGAACTTTTGGCTTGCGATCTTGAAAATATATTGAACGAAATACGCTTATATGATATGCTCAAATACATGAAAGGAGGTGTCTCTATGAAAAAGGCCTTTTCTTGTTTTCTTTTCGTGCTGATGATTGCGTTATTTCTGTTTGAATTGTATTGTAGCATCGCCGGCGCGATTGACGTGAATGCTCAATTGGCCGAGTTTGAAGCGAGCGGAGAAAGCGGACATGCGCTTTTAGGTGTCGGGACAGACATCCTTGTGTTTGGAGTTGTTCTTCTTTCCGTCTTTGGATCGATTCTTTCTCTTGTTTCTCGTAAAATGGCTCAAAACCGAGCGGTCAGAATGGTGTCTGAGGTGACTTGTCCTTTGTTTCTGCTGCCGATTCTTGTGAGCGCTCTTATTTTAACGTTATAAAAAGCAAGTCGAGCAATGATCTGCTCTTGTATCCCCAAAAATCGAATTGCCGCCGAGTGTGACCAAGAGGTTACTTTCGGCGGCGTTTTCTATTACATCACATCCACGGTTTCAATGCCCAAGGTATCCAGATGCTTGACAAGGATCGCTTTCGCGATGGTACACAAGGAGATCCGGGAGGATCTCTTACTCGGATCCGTTTCGCCGAGAATGCGATTGTCGTGGTAGAATTTTGAAAAAGCCACTGCAATTTGGTAAGCATTTTCACAAAGAATATTGGGTGACTTTTCGGTATACGCCCCCAGAAAAGCATTTCCGCTGAGGGCGAGCTTCAGCAAAAGATCCCGTTCGCCTTCGGAATAAACGGCGTTTAACTTGATATTGCCGTTGTCCCCGTTCTTCCGCAGGATAGAATTGATCCTTGCAACCACGTAAAGCAAATACACCCCCGTCTTTCCCTCGGAAGCCATAAATTTATCCAAATCGAAAATGCAATCTTTTGAATAATGGCTGATAAGATCCCCGAACTTGATTGCGGCGATGCCGATCTTTTCCGCGGTTTCTTTCTTGGCGGTTTCCTCTGCGTTGTTGGAGCTTTTTAACTTCTCGTATGCGCAGTTTACCACGGCGTCAAGAAGATCGGACAACTGCATCACGCCGCCGTCACGGGTTTTGAAAGGCTTGCCGTCTTTTCCGTTCACGGTGCCGAAGCATAAATGGGTGAGCTTCGTTGTGTTGGGAATCAGTTCGGCTTTTTGAGCCGTACGGAACACTTGTGTGAAATGAAGATTTTGCCTGAAATCTACCACATACCAGATCTGATCGGGCGCAAAATCCCTTTGCCTCTGGATGATGGTGGCGATATCCGTGGTTGCGTATCCCTCCGAGCCGTTGGATTTGATGACGATGGTGGGCGGGATGGGTTGTTTGTCCCCTTCTTTGGCCACCTCAACCACCTGTGCGCCCTCACTTTCCACAAGAATACCCTTTGCCTTCAATCTTTCAAGCAATTCGGGAACGTATTTGCTGGAATCACTTTCTCCGTACCAATAATCAAACGTTGCGCCAAGACGGGCATAGGTTTTCTTGATGTCTTCAACAGAGAGTGCTACCATTGTTTTCCAGGTTTCTTGATAAGCGGGATCCCCCTTTTGCAGCTTGGCTGTAATAGTTCTCGCCTTTTCAAGAAAGTTGGGATCCTCTTTGCTTTTTTTGCTTGCGCAGGGGTATGTTTCGTTCAAAAGCTCCGTTGTCAAGAGGGGCAGGTTTTCTCCATACCGTTCTTCAAGCTCTGCCAGAACCAATCCCATGGGCAACCCCCAATCGCCCAAATGCACGTCGCCGATAGCTTTTCTGCCCGTTGCGGTTACAATCCGTTTCAGCGCTTCGCCTATGATGGCGGAACGCAGGTGCCCTACGTGAAGGGGCTTCGCAACGTTGGGATTGCCATAATCCAGCACGATGGTTTCCTCTTCCTCCGCTTGGGGAATGCCCATGTGTTGATCGAAATACATTTCTTGCACGTAGTTCATCAAAAATTCGTCTTTGAGAGAAATATTGATGAATCCGGGAGCAACCACCTCTAAGGAACCGATCATTTCGTTCTCCGGAATGTGAGCAACTACTTCTTTTGCGATCAGCAAAGGCGATTTTCTGTATTGCTTAGCGCCTGCCAACGCTCCGTTGCATTGAAACTGGCAAAGATCAAGCCTGTTTGACACCACGACTTGTCCAAGAGCTTTTCCATATCCGCACTCGGAAAATGCGGTCATAAAAATATGCGATAATAAATCCGTTATGAATTTCATTTTGATATCCTCCAAATCATAAAAAACACCGTATAGCTGTGATGCCATACGGTGTTGGAATCTTATCTCAACTCACTTCCCAAAGGCACACAGCAAAATAAAGCCTGTACCTGAAAGTGATACAAGCCTCATCGTCGGCGTCGGGTGGAAAGAGAGATAAAGTGATTCATGATGATATCCTCGAAAGTTATTGGTCGCTATTGTATCACAAAGCTGTTCGGTTGTCAAGTGCTTTACGGAAAGTTTGACCGGTCGCCAAACACGCCTCGCCAATTGGCCTTTCCCGTCAACCAAAGGTTGATTGACAATGAATCAGCCGTGGGCTAAAATCTTTTTCGAGGTGTTGCTTATGAAAAAGATCAATTACGCACAAATTTACAAAGAAGATCGTTGCCTTTGCGAAACGGCAAGAGAGCTTTGGGTTCCGTTTATCAAAGAGGTTCGCGGTCACCGGGGGGAAGACCCGGATGAGGCGGAAATCCCGGAGGGCTTGGGAAAAAGAATCGCCATTCAAGGGAGCCGAAAGGATATGCATTTTGAGGTCATGTTCCTGGAGGGTATGCCTGTTGGAATCGCAATGTTTGCCGTCGATTTGGGCACGGTATACGGTCTGCTGGAAAAGGGTTACGGGACGGTGATGGGGTTTTATATTCGTCCCGCATACCGAAAACAGGGCTTGGGAAAAGCATTTTGGTTCCACATCGAAGAAACCCTCCGTGGGGACGGTGCTTCAAAGTTTTACCTGTGCCCCGATTCCGTCACCGGCGTTCCCTTTTGGAGTAAGATGGGGTTTGCCGACAGCGGTTTGACAGACCCGGATGATAAGAAACCGATCTATACGAAGCGGATGGGATGAACAGAGTCGAAAAGTCGAACGAGTTGTAAAGCTGCATGGAGGCGTTCTTCACCTGCGCATTTTCTTCTTGAAAACGCCTTGCTTTTGTGGTATACTGATCTCACCAACAAGACCTGACGGGTGAATCTATGAACGCTGTGAACAAAACGCTGTACATTCCTTTATACGGAAAATCCTTCGTGAGCAAAAAGGGATTGTTCCTTGCAGACCCCAAGGCGGAGGAGATCTGGGAATCGGAGGGCTTTTCCTTGAAAGGGAAGGCAAAATCCAAATATCTTGCCTACTATATGGGCATCCGTTCGGCGGTGTTTGACCAATGGCTGACTCGGCAGATGGAAGCAATGCCGGAGGCGGCGGTGATCCACATCGGGTGCGGGATGGATAGCCGCATTTTGAGAGTGGGCGCCGGGAGTCATTTGTGGTACGACGTGGATTTCCCGGAGGTCATAGCGGAGCGGAAACGCTACTATACCGAGACGGCAACCTACCGAATGGTCCCGGGTGACGCAAGAGATCGCACCTGGCTTACGGCTGTCGAAAACTGCACCTCTGCCATCGTGGTGATGGAAGGGGTAAGTATGTACCTGACCGATGAGGAGATGAGGGCTCTGACCGACGCTTTGTGCGAACGGTTTGAAAGGATTGCCCTTTTGGTGGATTGCTACACCACCTTTGCCGCAAGGATGTCCGGGCGGAGAAATCCCGTCGGTTCGGTGGGTGTTACCCGGGTCTACGGCATCGACGACCCCAACGTCTATAACAGCGGGGCACTTGCCTTTGCAAAGGAGCACGCCATGACACCCCGGGAATTTATAGACGAATTAAAAGGGTTGGAACGGTTTATTTTCTCTAAGCTGTACGCAGGCGGGTTCTCCAAAAAGCTGTACCGTCTGTTTGAGTATAGGAAGAGTTGATTGGATACCACTGTGGGAGGTGACACAACAAGGACTGCCCCGCATGCAATTCCAAAGCTATGAAAAACTTGCTTGATTTCAAATTGCAAAACCGCCTCCCGTATGGTACACTGTAGACATCAAAGATAAGCGGGAGGAACAAACATGTACAATTTAAAAGATCTTTCTATGATCACCGGGTTGACCGACAGGACGCTGAGGAACTATTTGTCCGCAGGGATCCTGGAAGGGGAAAAGGTGCAGGGGGTATGGCAGTTTACGGAGGAGCAGATCGAGGCCTTCGTGACCCACGAGTACGTAAAGCCTGCCATCACGGCAAAAAGAAACGCCGTTCTGTACGATTATCTGCGGTCCGACGGGAGCAAGAAAAACACCGCCTGTGTCGTGCTTCACCTGCGGGAGGAGTCTTCCTTGGCGGTCTCGGAGTTCTTTTGCAAGGCGGTCTGTGAACGCCACGGGTTGAAAATGACCTTTGACCGTGAAAAAGGCGCCAACAAGGTGATCCTGGTAGGGGAGGAAGAGACGGTTTTCGACGTGCTGGCGGAATACCACGGTATGAAAAAGAGCTGATCGTAGAATACTCTTTGAGAAAAAGATCGCAACTTGCGGTCTTTTTTCTATTGACAAATACCGCCCTTTATGGTAAAATAACATCTGATATATAACAAATGATATGCTACGAGGTGCGTTATGCCGCCAAAGGTGAGAATTACAAAGGAAGAGATCATCAAGACCGCCGTAGAGCTGGTGCGGGAACGGGGAGCAGAGGCCGTCAATGCCAGAGCGGTTGCCGCAGCGTTGAACTGCTCCACCCAGCCCGTATTTTCCAACTTTGCCACCATGGAGGATCTGCAGGAGGCCGTGCTGCAGGAGGCCTACGGCTTCTACCTGGAATATCTGCAGAAGGAATCGGAAAGCGGAAAGTATCCCAGATATAAGTCCTTCGGTATGGCGTATATCCGCTTTGCGGCGGAGGAGCGGGAGCTTTTCAAGCTGTTGTTTATGCGGGACAGAAGGGGAGGCAGTATGCTCCCTTCCCCGGATTTTACCGCCTCCGTGGAGATGATCATGGAGGCAAACGGCCTTTCCCGAAAGCGGGCGGAGCGGTTGCACATGGAGATGTGGGCCTGCGTTCACGGAATCGCCACCATGCAGGCCACCTCCTATTTGGTTTTGGAGTGGGAACTGATCAGCGAGATGATCACCGACGTATACAAGGGTGTCTGCGCAAGGCATATAGAGGAGGCAGAGCATGACGGCAATTGAGATCCGTGACTTGACAAAACGCTACCGCGACGTGGTAGCGGTGGATTCCTTGTCCCTTTCCATCGAAGAAGGGGAGCTGTTCTCCCTGCTGGGGGTCAACGGCGCGGGGAAGACCACCACCATCAAAATGCTTTCCTGCCTGGCAAAACCCACCGCAGGGGATGCGTTCCTTATGGGGAAAAGCATTTCCACGGAGGCCGACCAAGTGAAAGCCCTCCTTGGGGTCTCTCCCCAGGAGACCGCCGTCGCTCCGGGGCTTACCGTAAAAGAAAACTTGGAGCTGATCTGCGGTGTCTACGGCTTCCCCAAGGAGAAGCGGAAGGCCAAGGTCAAGGAAATGACAGAGCTTTTGCATCTGGAAAGTGTCCTTTCCCGCAAGGCGGGTAAGCTTTCCGGCGGGTGGCAGAGACGGTTGAGCATCGCCATGGCGTTGATCAGCGAGCCAAAGATCCTGTTTCTGGACGAGCCCACCCTGGGGCTGGACGTGATCGCCAGAAGCGATCTTTGGGATCTGATCCGTTCCCTGAAGGGGAAGGTCACCATGATCCTGACCACCCATTACATGGAGGAGGCAGAGGCACTCTCCGACCGCATCGCCATTCTGAAGGACGGCAAGCTCCTCCTTTGCGGCACCGCCAAAGAGATCAAAACGGCGGCAGGGACGGAGGATTTCGAGCAGGCCTTTATCCGCATCGTGAAGGAGGGGGTAAAATGAGAATGCTGACCTTTGCCACCCGAAACGCCAAGGAGATCCTGCGGGATCCCTTGAATCTGGCCTTCGGATTGGGGTTCCCATTGGTTTTGCTCCTGTTGTTGACCGCCATCCAGGCCAATATTCCCGTATCCTTGTTTGAGATCCAACAGCTTGCCCCGGGGATCACGGTGTTTGGGCTTTCCTTTATGACCCTGTTTTCCGCTACCTTGATCGCCAAGGACAGGGGCGGCTCCCTGTTGCAACGGCTGTATACCACCCCCTTGACGCCTGTGGATTTCATTCTGGGATACACCCTGCCCATCCTCCCCTTTGCAGTGGCCCAAAGCGCGATCTGCTACGCCGCAGCACTCCTTTTGGGACTGGAGCTTACGGTGAATATCCTGTTTGCTGTGGTATTCATGATCCCCGTCTCCCTTCTCTATATCGCCCTGGGCCTGCTGTTCGGGAGCGTTCTCACGGATAAGCAGGCGGGAGGCATCTGCGGAGGGCTTTTGACCAACCTTTCCGCCTGGCTGTCGGGAACCTGGTTCGATCTGGAGCTGGTGGGCGGGATCTTTCGGGAGATCGCCTACGCCCTCCCCTTCGTCCACGCCGTAGAGCTGGAACGGGCTGTTTTGGCAGGGAATTACGGCGGGATCTTCCCCCACCTGTGGTGGGTATTGGGGTACGCCTTTGCCGCATTGGCCGCCGCGGTGCTTTTGTTCCTGCGGCAGATGAAAAAGTAACCCAAAGGAGGCCATTCTTATGAAAAGCAGTATGATCGTCCATCCCGACGAGGTATCGAAAAAATGGATCCACCGCCTGGCGGATGCGGGGGTGAACGTGCTGGGCATTCATCCCGTAGGGGGTATGGATGCGGCGGCTTCCCTTGCAGATCTGCTGGAGCGGATCAAAACCAAGGAATTCAAAGAGCTGATCGATTACGCTCTGTCCCGTGGGCTGGAGGTGGAATACGAGATCCACGCCGCAGGCTATCTGATGCCCAGGGCGCTCTTTGAGGAGCATCCCGACTATTTCCGCATGAACCAGCGGGGAGAGCGGACAAAAGATTGGAATTTCTGCGTCTCCAACCCCGAAGCCATGGAGCTGTTTTCCCGCCGTGCCGCAGAGCTGGCCCTTGCCCTGTACGGGAGCCGTCCCACCTTCTATTTCTGGATGGACGACGGCCGTGACCTCCATTGCCATTGTCCAAAGTGCAAGCATTTGTCCCCCTCGGATCAGCAATTGATGGCGGTGAACGGTATGTTGCGGGAGATCAGAAAGCAGATTCCAACCGCCCGCATGGCGTACCTGGCCTACGTGGACAGCGTCGTCCCGCCTGCGGCCGTGTCTCCCGCGGAAGGGGTCTTTCTGGAATACGCACCCTTTGCCAAGTATACCGCCACGGGAGAGGATGCCTCGGAGCGGATCGCCAAGGAAAAAGAAATGATCCGCCCGCTGATGGACTTCTTTGGTGGGGAGCCCCCAAAGGTGCTGGAATATTGGTACGATAACTCCCTGTATTCCGGGTGGAAAAAGCCCCCGGCAAGGTTTGCTTTGAATCGGGAAGCCATGGAGCGTGACATCGCGGAATACCGCGGCATGGGGTTTGAGGCGATCTCCACCTTCGCTTGCTTCTTAGGGGAGGACTACGAAGCCCTCCACGGCCACGTGGACGTGACCCCCTTCGGGGCGTGTGTGGGGTGATTTGTGCGACGTTTCTTCTGGAAACGGCCGAAGGTCATTTTGCAGTATTTTTTAGCCAAACTGTGAATAAAGCATTGACAAACGACTGAGAACCAATTATAATAAACCTGTCGTTTGATGACGAATCAATTTGAATGGAGGGTTTATTGATGAAGTTCTGTCAGAAATGCGGAAGAGAGCTTATGGACGAAGCTGTGATCTGCCCCGCTTGCGGTTGTCTGGTGGAGAACAACCAGCCTGCTACGGTAAATGCAGGGAACGATGGTTTGACCATGGCCGCCAAGGTTTTTTTGATCATTGGCTGTATTTTCCAGGGATTTATGCTGTTGCCCCTTGCATGGTGCTTGCCCATTACCATCTCTATCTTCGGCAAAATCAAGAGAAACGAGCCTGTAGGCGTCGGCCTCAAGATTTGCGCACTTTTGCTTGTCAATACCATCGGCGGTATTTTACTGTTGTGCCGTCAAGACCATCGCTGACTCTTGTAAAAAAGCAAGTCGTAAGGCTTGCTTTTTTCGTTGATCGGAAATCAACCCGTGGTTGTTTTGTGCAATTTCGCCTCCCTTGCAAACAACCGAAAGTTGTGATATACTGAGACCATCGGCGGCAGGGATTACTTGTTCATGGAATGGAAAAGCGGCGATTATCTCTACGGCGGCGCAGAACCCGGGTATTACGTGTTTGCAAGAGTATAACCGATTCCAAAAAGCGTCTCTTCGGAGGCGCTTTTGATATTTTTTTCGGAAGTCTCGTATTTGCCATTGACATTCATTCGACCGTGTGGTATACTGCTGATGAAAAGGGAGATTTTGATCTCAGCTCAATAAAACAAGGAGGGTATTATGTTCATTACGATTCGGCACGATTCCTATGGTGAGATCTCTTACGACGAAAACTTCTGGAGCGGAAAAAAGGCCGTTTTCATTGGGGGCAAAGAGCTTGTCAAGGAGCGGAAAAACGTTTTTCTCTACGACACGGGGGACCGGGTGATCCGCGTTACCGCAAAGGGGAGCTATTGGTTTGGCGCCCATTTGGAGATCGAGGGTAACAACGTGGTGATCTCTCGGAAGCCCACTTGGTTTGAGATCCTTTTCAGTGCGCTGATCTATGGCTTGATGAGCGTCTGGGGGAATAGTCCGTATCTTTGCTCCATCGTTCCCGTGGTGGGTGGCGCCGTCGGCGGCATGATCTGGGGCGTTATGATCGTTGTGAACCTGTGGGTCATGCGGGAAATGGACAGCATCCCCAAAAAGCTTGCGGCTTGGCTGGGGATATTGGTTGCCACGTTTGTTTTGTCCTTCTTGGCGGCGTTGGTCGTCCGCGCAGGGGCTTAAGCTTGCACGCGAATAAATCATAGAGCGAAAGGAACGAGAAACGTGAAAACATACACCATCAAAACCGATGAAGATATCCGTTTCTTTTTGGAGAAGACCAATTTCTTGCACGACGGGTACCTGATCGGTGTGGAATACGTCAACGGCGCCGTTCTCAACGTAGATGAAAACGGGTGCTGCGTATACCCCGACGATAAAAAGCTGTTGCTCAGATTTTTGGTCACCAGTATTTGGAACACCGTGGTAGAGCTGGAGTTTGACGCTGTACGGAAATGGAAGCTTGAGGAAGACGGCTGGGAATTTCTGGATACCTCCGTGCATTTTGAAGGGGAAGAGATCTTCTGGCTGGACGGCGAGTATATTGATCGGAAACATATGGAAGACGGCTGCTACGTGATCGCCAAATCCATGAAATGGCGGCTCGTAGAGCAAAAAGGAGAGTGAAATGCGTTTATACAGACCTGTGGGGCAGGGCGAGCTTGATCTCATCGCGGCCTCCGACTACCGTGGGTATCCGCCCCGATTGCCGGAGCAGCCCATCTTCTACCCCGTGCTCAACGAAAAATACGCCCGGGAGATCACCGAACGTTGGAACAAGACCTCCGCGGAGGCGGGCTATGCGGGATACGTGACCTCCTTTGAGATCGAGGATGATTACGTCTCTAAATTCCCCGTGCAGACGGTGGGGGCAAGCTACCACAAGGAGCTTTGGGTCCCTGCGGAGGAGCTGGAGGAATTCAATCGGCACATCATCGGGAAGATCACGGTGCTGGAGTGAAGACGGCGAAAGGAACGGATTTATGAAATTAAAACACATGGAGAAGCTGAGTGCACACCTGGACCGCTATTTGGGGGCGAAAGAGGAAGAATGTACGGTTTTGCATCAAGTTTTGGACGGCGGGTATCACGTAGATGTATTCGTCTACCCGCCCAACGAAAAGTTCCCCTTTTGGAAATTGGCGACCGTGGGTGCAAGCGCTTATAAATTGCCCAAGATGGTGGCGAAGCCTTTTTCTGTCCGCAATGAGTACATGATGTTTGTGGATAGCGAGGAAGAACTCACGCAAGAGGATAACATCCGTTGGTATTATGATCATCTGTTGCACGTTGCCACCTATGCTTTCCGCGAGAAAACGTACGTGACCTACGGGCACAGCTTCGGGTGGGAAAACGAGGATCCTGCAGATGAAATGATCGGGGCGTATTTGGAGCTCCCTCAAGTGTTGGAGGATTTCGGCGTGCTTCGCTGTAAAGCGGGCTTTGGTTGGACGGCTACTTTTTTGCAGGTGGTGCTTTTGAATAAGGCGGATGTTGAACACTATATGCGTATCGGTCCGGAGCAGTTCAGCAATTATCTCTATCCGGAAAACGGTCGGCCTCATTTCCTTTCCCAACGGCACCGGGACGAAAAATTTTAACTCTTGGCGGTACGCATTGCGTGCCGCTTTTTGCTCCAAATCAACCCGTGGTTGTTTTGTGCAATTTCGCCTCCCTTGCAAACAACCGAAAGTTGTGGTATCATAAAACCATCGGAAGCGCGGACGATGAAAAATTTCAATCGGAGGTATTTTATGGAACTGACGACCATAGGCAAAAGAATAGCCGAGCTACGGAAGGAAAAAGGGGTTCGGCAAGAGGATCTGGCACAGCACGTAGGGGTAACTGCCCAGGCGGTTTCCAAATGGGAAAACGGGGGAGTGCCCGACACGGAATTGCTTCCCGGGATCGCGGAATACTTCGGCGTTTCCATCGACACGCTGTTCGGGAGAGGGAGCTGCTTTGGCGATATTCAAGAGGCAATTTTTGCAGACATCACGGGAACGCGGGAAGAGGAGCGCATCTCCAGAGCCTTTGAGCTTTGCTGGATGATCCAGCAATCGATTTTCGGGAAGATCTTTTCCGATCCGGAAACGCTGAAGCAGGAGGCCGCGGAGCATCACCCGAACGACCAGGTCTATTCCCGTATCCTTTCCGACCACGGGTATACGGAGATGGGGCTGTTCAATCGTATGCAGTATTTCCTGGCGGTACCGGAGACGGCGGACAAGGAGAAAGCACTTTTGGACGGCATTGATTATCCCGCATTGTTTGGAACGCTTTCCGACCCCGCGTTTTTCAACACGCTGTTGCTCTTGCATCGGCGGGAAAGCGTGCATTCCTTCACCGAAAAGCTGTTGATGCGGGAGCTGGGCTTGCCCGAGGAGAAGGCAAAGCAGATCATCGGGGGGCTTTTGAGGTGGCATCTTTTGGGCAGAACCGAAGCGGAGATAGACGATCAATTGGTGGAGCTCTATCAGTTCCGTCCCAGACCTTCTTTTACATCCATGCTCATCTTCGCCCGGGAAATGATCGACGTTCCCAACCACTTCTACGTCAACTACGACGGCAGACGGAAGCCTTATTTGAAATAAAAAAACTTTTTTCGGAAAACCTCTTGACTCTCACCCTAACTTCAGGTTTATAATGCCCTCGTAAGGATCCTACGTAAGCAATTCACAAGGAGGCAACTGTATGCAGATCGGCGAGTTTGCAAGTCTTTGCGGTACCAAAATATCCGTCCTGCGGCACTACGACAAGGAGGGGCTGTTGTCCCCGGACTACGTAGACCGCTTCACGGGCTACCGCTATTACGCCAAAGAGCAGATCCCCGTGTTCTTTCGGATCGCGGCTTTGAAGAAGGCGGGGTTCTCCCTGCCGGAGATCAAGACCCTTTTGAAAGCCGGGGAAGAGGAGCTCCTCTCCTTGTTTGAATCCAAATGCGAGGAGCTGACCAAGGCGATGGAAAGCCTGCGGGAGGCTCGGGACTTGTTATTGGGAGAAACGAGAGACATGAGTGTTGTTTTTACAGATTACGGGGGGATCACCGTTGTCAAAAGCCGTTTTGACGACGGGAATCTCCAAAACCAACTGCGGGAAGAGGTGGAAGATGCCCTTCATCGGGAGGGCTACCAGCGGATCTCCGCTCACCGCACCTACGGAGAACCCGGTTCCAACCGGGTATACGTGGCCTGCGATGCAGTGAAGCTGAAGGATCAGGCCGAACCTATTTGGGAGGATACCAACGTTCTCTTTGAGGACGATCCTTCCGTGGTGGGGAAGTGGCAGACCGTGGGAGAATACGCCGTGAAGGAGGACTTCTACGGAGGCGTGTGCCCCAGGCAACCCAAGGCTCGTGAGATCTGCTTCCTCCCCGGCGGGGAGCAGTATTGGTGTTATGCCTGGAGCAAGGGCAAGCTGATCTGCCGCTTCGGGGACAGCGCCTTCGTGAACGACTACACCGTAGAGGAGTACGGCGGTCAGCGGTATATGTTCGTCACCTTCAAATCCTACGAGTACCGCAGAGGCGGAAGACCTACCGTTCTGGTGCTTTGCCAAATTGACGACGTGGCGTACCGTAAGGAGGAGCTGGCGCGGAAGGATGAGGTCGATCTGCCCTTCGTGGAGGATCCGTCTGTTCTGGGCAAGTGGATCGCCTGCGATTTCGGCGAGGATGCGGCAGCTTACGACCCGGAAGAGCCGCCTCGGAAAGACCTGTTCTTCAAAACCGTGGAATTCAAGGCGGGCGGAGAGGTGATCAGCCGCTACGGCAACGAGGTCATTTGCGGCAACCATATGCAGACCTGGACCAAGGGCTACGTCCTGCGGAAGTGGAATCACACCGCCTGTGCCTATGAGATCCGTACCATCGGTGGCAGGGACTACCTGTTCATGGAATGGAAAAGCGGCGACTATCTCTACGGCGGCGCAGAACCCGGGTATTACGTGTTTGCAAGAGTATAGGGAAAGACTTGGCAAAATGTGAAAAAGAGATGTCGATTTTTGCTATAAAATGTTAAAAACTGACAGATTATGTGTTGACAAATGCAAAAAAGAGTGCTATACTCAAATTACACAGAAAAAATGTGAATAAAAACACAAGGAGTTTTGACCATGATCTACAAGGCAGTTCCCGGACCCAAGATTATCTCTATTTCCGACGGTAATTTCTCCAGCGCTACCGCAAGCTTTGCCACCCTCATCAATGCAGAGGCACAGAACGGCTGGACCTATCATTCTATGGAAACCATCACCGTTCAGGAGCAGACCGGTTGCTTCCTCAACAAGCAGATTACGAACACCAACATCTACATGTTGATCTTCTGCCGCGAGCAGTAATTAATTACCTTGCAGCCCGAAAAAGAACCCAATTCATTCTCTCATCCGCCGTCTGCGGAAGAACTGATGGGGGTATTCGCCCAATCGGAATGCAACGACCCTCGGTCGTTGTATTATAAGCGGACTTTGGTCAGACCGAAGATCCCCGTGGGGAAGATCCTTCTCTGCGTGTTGGCGGCTCTGCTTCTTGCCGGCGTTGGCTTTGCGGTCACGTGGGCGTTGTGGGGGCAGATGCTTCCTTCCGTTCTGGTTTGCGTCGGCGTGTTCCTTTTGATCTGCATCCTCTTTGCCAAGCGGATTGTGATCATGGCGGTGAAGATCTATCAGGCGGTTGCACCGGAGCGTGTTCGTAAGCGCTGTCGGTACGAGCCTTCCTGTTCCTGCTATATGATCCTTTCCGTGGAAAAGTACGGCTTTTTGCGGGGGACGAAAAAGGGCCTCAAGAGATTGATCAGCTGTAAGCCACCCAACGGCGGTTACGATCTGCCGTAGCTTACGACCCTTACGTTGCTAAAAAAGTACGCTTTTGCGTACTTTTTTATTTGCCGTCGAACCAACTCCCCGTTTGGGTGTACGTCCTGTCAATCTGCGTTGTTGCTTTTTTGCCCTTTGGGTGCTATACTGCACACGTATACGAAAGGAGTGAGCATACCTATGGAACTTGGAAAAAAGATCAAACAGCTTCGCTACCGCTGCGGGCTGACCCAGGAGCAGTTGGCGGAACGGTTGGGGATCAGCCCCCAATCCGTCTCCAAATGGGAGACAGCGGTGACCATGCCGGATATTTCTCTCCTGCCCGCCTTGGCGGAGGAGCTGGGGGTATCCATCGACGAGCTTTTCGATCTGTCCCCGGAGCAGAAGCTCCACCGCATAGAAAACCGTTTGGCCACCGAAGAGGAGTTGCCCGCCGATGTGTTCAGAGAATACGAGGAATTTTTGAAAAACCGCCTGCCGGAAAACAAGGAAGATTGGGAGGCGCAACGCCTGTTGGCACGGCTGTACCATCACCGCATGGAGGCAGACTCCCGCAGGGTGAAGAAATACGCACGGGCAGTGATCCTCGCCAAGCCGGAGGAGAAGGACTGTCAATGGCTTCTGGACAAGGCGGAGGGACAGCACACCTGGGATTGGAATATGGCAAACCACGCCTCCACCATCGACTTTTATAAGGAAGTCATTGCAGGGGACAAGGGCACTCCCGCCACACCGTTGCCTTATTACTATCTCATCGACAACCTGCTGGCAGATCACCGCACGGCGGAGGCGCGGGACTATCTGGAGAAGGTTGCCGCCCTGCCCGCCTTCAGACCCTTTTTGCTCCCGGTCTACCGCGCCCACATCGCTTTGGCGGAATACGACGAGAAAACTGCGGACGGGATCATGGAGATGGCGCTGGAGGAGGACGGAGAAAACGGCGGACTTCTTTTCGAAGCGGCGCAATATTACGCCCGCAAGGGGGAATATCGGAAGGCCATCGGCTTTTACGAGCGCTCTTTTGAGCGGGAGCCCAAGCCCCGCTATACCGATGCGTTACAGGGCATCGCCGTGATCTGTGAGATCTTGGGGGATATTCCCGCCGCTCTGAATGCCTACGACCGTATGCTGGATTGCGTCAAGAACGAGTGGGGCTTCGGAGAAGAGGACGCCGCCGTATCGGAGGCGCGCAGAGAGCAAAGCAGATTGCTTCAAAAGTGAATGAAGCCGAAAAGAGTCGTTGGAAAACGGCTCTTTTTCTTGACAAGAGGGGGATTATTTGGTATCATAAAACCATAAAGAATCGTTTTCCTGATAACAGGGAGGAGACACTTATGACAAACGCGCAGTTGAGAAAGATTTTTGACGATACCGCTTACGTGCGTACCGGCGGCAGTGCCGAGGAGCTTCGCGCCGCAGAATATTTGCAGAAGGTCTGCGGAGACTTGGGCTTGGAGGCGTATCCGGAGGCCTTCCCCGTGGAGCTTGCCAAGGTGGAGGAGGCAGTTCTTACCATCGACGGCAAGGAGATCCCCTGCAAAGGCTATTTGCTGGCAGGCTCGGGGGAGGTGGAAGCACCCCTGTATTATCTCACCGAAAGCGACCGCTATTCTTTGTCCGGGTGCAAGGGGAAGATCGTTCTCTTCGACGGCTATCTGGGCTATTGGCGCTACCGTGACCTGCTGGAAAACGGCGCCGTGGGCTTTATCTCCTACGACGGTAACGTGAACTACGCCGACCGTGACATCGACCACAGAGAGCTTCGCCCCCACGTGGCAAAGGGGGAAAAGCTTCTCGGCGTGAACATCAACGCCAAGGATGCAGTGGATATCGTGAACGGCGACGGCAAGGTTGCCAAGATCGTTTTGAAGCAGAAGGAATTCAGCGGCGACTCCCACAACGTGATCCTGGATCTCCCCGGGGAGATCGATGAGCAGATCATCTTCACCGCCCATTACGACAGCACCTCCCTTTCCCGGGGGGCGTACGACAATATGTCCGGCTGTGTGGGGCTTTTGGCCATGGCGGAATACTTCGCTTCCCATCCCCACCGTTACAGCTTGCGGTTTATCTTCTGCGGAAGCGAGGAACGGGGACTGCTGGGCTCCAAGGCTTACTGCGCTTCCCACGAGGAAGAGCTGAAAAACGTGGCCTTGGTGATCAATCTGGATATGATCGGCTGTATCATGGGCAAGTTTATCTCCTGCGTCACCGCGGAGATGCCTCTTGTGCATTACATTTCTTATCTGGGGAACGAGCTGGGCTTCCAGGTGAAGGCTTACCAGGACGTGTATTCCAGCGACTCCACCCCCTTTGCGGATAAGGGCGTTCCCGCCGTGTCCTTCGCCCGTGCCGCAGGCCGTGACCTTGCTCCCATTCATAACAGCTACGACACTATTGCCGTCATGAAGATGGAGCAGATGCAAAAGGACATCGATTTCATCACCGCCTTCGCCTCCCGTATGGCAAACGCCGCTTTGTGCCCCGTTGCCAAGGAGATCCCCGACAACATGAAGGAAAAATTGGATGAATATCTTCTTCGTAAGAAAAAGAAGGCGTAACGTAACACTACCAAAGAGCGGGCTCGTTTCCCGCTCTTTCCCGTAAAAAAGGAGAAGGTTTGAAAAAGGGATCCTTTTTCAAACATGATTTTGTGGCTTCGCCTACAAAATCTTAAGCAACCGCCCGCTGGATGCGGGCTGCGAAAGGAATGGTCGAAACTATGTCCATGATGATCCGCAAAACCATAACCGATCAAGATCGTCAGATCAACCTGCGCAAGAACGGCAACGCCGTCTTTACCTGCACCTTTGCTTCCGGGGAAGTGACCTGCGAGGTGTACTACGATTTCGATCCCCGCCCCCTGACCCTGCGGGGGAACTACGCTTTGGGCGAGGAACTGCGTTTGGTGCTGTTGCCCTATCGCCTGGAGCTTTACGTAGGGGAGACCCTGTGGGACGAGGAATGGCCCAAGGGCAATCTCCTTGCAGATGCCGAAGCCTTCCGTTTCGCAGGCTTTACGGTGGAAGACTATCTTCCTTCCCATGAAGAACCGCCCGCCGTGCTGGGGGAGATTTCTTCCGCCGAGGGCTGGAAGCCCGGGGAAACCGTTTTCGTAGGGGATTGCATGCCCTACCGCAGAGGGGAGGAATACCACGTCCTCTACCTGAAGGACCGCCACCACCATACAAGCAAATGGGGGATGGGTGCCCACCAATGGGAGCATATCTCCACCACCGATCTGCAGACCTGGCAAATCCACCCCACGGCGGTGGCCATCGATCACCCCGACGAGGGCTCCGTCTGTACCGGCTCCCATATTGCCTACGGAGGCAGGGAGTACCTGTTCTATACCATCCGCAAGGGTGGGGGAGAGGCGGCGCCCATCTCCCGCAGTGTTTCCGAGGACGGTTATCACTTCCGTAAGGATCATACCTTCGGCTTCACTCTTTCCCACCGTTACCTTGCCCACGTGGCCAGAGATCCCAAGGTGATCCGGGATGGCGAGGGGACGTTCCATATGTTTCTCACCACCGCCTTGCGGGAGGAGGGGAAGGGGTGCCTTGCCCATTTCGTTTCTTCCGACCTGAACGAGTGGCAGGACACGGGCACGCCCATCTATATCGGTGAGGACGGAGAACAGCCGGAATGCCCCGACTATATCTGTTACCGCGGGAGGTATTACCTCATCTTCAGCCTCCGCGGCAAAGCACACTACCGCTATTCCAACCATCCCTTCCACGGCTGGCAGACGCCCGGGGACGACCGCATCCCCTGCGCCTCCGTGCCCAAGGGGGCCTTGTGGGAGGATAAGATCCTGTTTGCGGGCTACTCTGCCCCTCCCGGCTGTTACGGGGGTACCATGACCTTCCGCTTCGCGACTGCCCACGAAAACGGGGAGCTGATTTTCTTATAAAACCACCGAACCTTTCTTCCTTCCTGCGACTTTATAGGTGAAAGCTTTCAAGGTTAGGATCATTTATGTACAAAGAACTGGAAGAACACATCGAATTCCTGCTGTCTGCCGCTCTGCGTAAATGCGGCGACCCCTACGACGCCGAGGATCTCACCCAGGATACCCTCTTGGCGGCGCTGTATCAGCTTGCCAAGGGAAAGCCCATCCGTGATCTGCGGGGGTGGTTGCTTACCGTGCTGAACAACAAGTGGAACGATCGCCTGCGGAAGAAGTACCGCCAGCCCCTTGTGAGCATCGGCGAAGGCTTTGACGTAGCCTCCGAGGACGAAGAGCTTCTCCGCATCGGAGAGACCGACCAAGGGGAACAGGTGCGGAAGGCCGTGGCGTTTCTGGGGAAGCTCCACCGTGAGGCTGTGGTCCGCCACTACATGCACGGGGAAAGCATCGCGGAGATCGCCTCGGCACTGAACGTCCCCGAGGGTACGGTGAAGCGCAGACTCCACGACGGCAGGGAGGAATTGAAGAAAGGAATCACCCGTATGGAAAACTTTACAGAACAAAGCTACCGCCCTATTACCCTGCAGCTTTGCCACAGCGGCAACTGGGGGCGGAACAAAGAGCCTATTTCCCTCATCCAAAACGACCTGCTTGCCCAGAATATCCTTTGGGCGGCGTACGAAAAGCCCGTTACCGCGGAGGAGATCGCCCTTGCCTTGGGCACCCCCGCCGCTTACGTGGAGCCCATTCTGGAAAAGCTCACCGACGGGGAGCTGATGAAGCGAAAGGGCAACAAATATTACACCGACTTTCTCATCACCACCCCCGAACAACAGGAAAAGCATATCCCCGCCCAGATCGACTTCGTAAAAGAGCACTTTGAATCTCTCTGGTCGCCCGTCCGCAAGGGACTGATCAAGCTGAGAGAACAGGAATTTTACAAGAATTGCAATTTCGATCAGCAGAACTCTTTGGAGATGTACTTCGCCTTCAACTGTCTGGATTTCGGCCTTTACGGCATTCAATGCGATCTCTTCGGAGGCCCTCAGGAATTCCCGCCCCGCAGGGACGGCGGTTGCTGGATCGCCTTTGCCAGAGTGGACGCCAAGCCCTTTGACCCAAGAGAGCATATCCCCCTGATGGCACACACTTATTCCGGAGAACGGGGTGCGTATTACGAGAACTACGCAGGGCGCAGACTGTACCAGCACTTATACGGCGCAGACGGCTTCCCCGATTACCCGTACAACCGCTCTGCCGATTACACCTTCCTGCGGAACAGCGACGACGTGGACGAGATCATCCTGCAATTGATGTTTATCCTGCACACCGGCACCGCTCCGGAGTCCGTGGGCTTCAACACGGAATATCTGAAAATGATCCCCCACCTGACCAAATGCAAGCTGTTGCGAACAGAAAACGGCAAGCCCGCCGTGAACGTCCCCGTCCTGACGGAAACGGAGTTCCATATCCTTTGCGGTCTGTTGCAGGAGGTGCGGGAAGCCCTGTGGACGGACGATCCCTTTCGCAAGACGCTTTGGGAGTTTATAGGGGACAAGAAGGTCGCCATCCCCGCCCATCTAGACAGCGTGCCCCTTCACAAGCAATATCTTTACGCCACAAACGCCATGCTGTTCGCCACGGTGCGGGAAGCTCTTGCCAAAGGTGAGCTGTACGACGGGCACTACGACGACGATAGCGGAGACACCGTCAACCAGCATCCCTGTCCCATGGTTTTGGTGATGGAATGATCCTTTCAAGAGAGCCTTTCCTTTTTTCAAGGGAAAGGCGTTCTCTTTTTACCCCAAAGCTCTTGACAGGTCTTTTTTCTTTTTGTAAAATAAGAAAAAAGAACAAAAAGGGAAATGCAACATGAAACGATCGATCCTGTTTTTATTGCTACTTAGCATTCTGCTGTTGTCCGCCTGTGAGAAAACTCCGGAGGAGAATTTGCAGGAACTGCCGGACATGGAGTGGCAGAACAAATTCATGGAAAACTACGGCTTCCATCCGGATCTGTTCTACGCCTTGGAAAGCAACGAGGCCAACGAGGCGTTTGCAAGGCTTTGGCTGGAAAATCCCATCGACGCATGGGGGAGTGCCTACGCAAAGAAGGCCATGACCACCCGGGACATGGTGGATGCGGAGGATCAACAGAGACTGAATTGGCAGAGGGAGATGGAAGAATCCCTTGTCTATATCAAGGAATGCTACCCGGAGTACGGCGCCAAGCTGGAGGAAGAACAGCTTCTTTGGCAGGAGGCGGCGGATCTTCACCCGGATCTTGCCATGGATCTGGTTTGTTACGCCAACAGCTACGGCACTCTTGCTTTGGTTGATCACGCCGGAGAACGCTGTGGGTTTTACAGAGAACGTGCCTTCCGATTATTATATATAGAGGCGGTCTGCAAGGAAGCCAAGAAGGATACTGCCCACAAGCTTGAGATCCGAATGGTCGTCCCGGAGGGGATGGAGGCAGAGGGCGATTCTGAGATTACGGGGAAGTTCAGTGATTTTTACTGGATATTGGAGGATCACGACGGCTTCGTTAGGAGCATCGCGGACAACCCCATCGACGCCTGGGCCAAGGAATACCAGGGTACGGATCTGGGCTTTGAATGGTATTCCGACGTACTGATCGATAACTGGAAACGGGAAATGGAAGAATCCACCGCCTTGATCCTGGAGCTCTACCCCGAAATGAAGGAGCTGATGGCCAAGGAAGCGGCCGCTTGGGAAAAAGGAATGCTGAAACAGGATTTCCTGAGCCTGCCGGAGACTCTGGGGGTAAAAAACGACCTCCACGAAAAATTGGCCCTGCAGGAGACCGTTGCCCAGTACCGCCGCCGTGCGTTGTATCTGTATCATTTGGAAATCGCCTGCGTGGAGCTGCAGGATATCTCGGATCGCCCCACGGATCATATTCCCGAAATAGAGCTGATTCTGCCCGAAAAATAGCTTTTTTATCGTATTTTTACAAAAAACAGCTTCCCGAAAAATAAAAATGAGGAAAATGCAAAAAAACTCTTTACAAAACGTTTTTTTTGTGGTAACATATCCTCGTACAAAAATCCATAAAGGAGAAAAACAAATGAAAAAGACTCTTGCAACTCTGCTTGTCTTTGCTTTGGTGATGTCTGTTTTCAGCATGATGTTCGTATCTGCTGATGAACCCGTCGCCGAAGAGCATGTGATCAACGTTTCTCACGTTAATTACTACACTTGGGGCGTTTACAACTCCATGGTAATCACCGGCGAAGGCATCAACTGCACCAACGGTGTTAACGTTGCTTACTCCTGTGAGTGGTGGATCGCCCTCAAGGTTGACAATGTTGACGGCGTTTACACCGTTACCCAGATCGAAGGCTCCGGCGTGGCTAAGACCATGACCGCTTCTGCCGACGGTTTCATTCTCTACGTTTACAGCAACGACGCTGACAGCTGGAACGCTGCAGCAGCAGTTGAGGTTGGCGACGTTATGCTGAACTGCACCGTTGACTGGGCTACCGACGCTGCTTCCGAGACTCCCATTGGCATCATGTCCTTCGGTCCCGCAGTTGAAACTGAAGAACCCGAGGCTCCCGCTGAAGTTGTTGAGCTGGAGAAGGAGCTGGCCGATCTGGTTGGCACCGTTGAAGGCGCTGCATTCAACTGGGTGATCGACACCACTGTTGAAGGTGACAAGGTTACCGCAGTGATCACCGTTGAAGGCATGTACGATCTGTCCGTTAACTACATCGACGCATACTTCTACTACGATGCAGAGGCTCTCACCATCCTGAACCAGGAAAATTCCGACGGTTCTCTGGATTGCATTACCTCTCCCGAGATCGGCAAGATTTGGGAAAACATCAGCATCTTGGACAAGGATGATGATGGCAACCTCATCCCCGGTCAGATCCATCTGGTAGTTCTGAATGCAAGCAATGAGGACGTTCTCAACGAAGAAAATCCCGTTATCTTTACTCTTGAGTTCCAGCTGAACGAAGGCGCTTACCTCACCGGTATGGCCATTCCTTCCGAAGGCGCTTTCGCTATTACCGTTGACTACGATGAGCTTCTCTGCAACGGCGCATATGACGTTGTTTACGTAGCTCCCGAAGTTCCCGATGAACCCTCCGAAGAGCCTTCCGAAGAGCCTTCCGAAGAGCCCTCCGAAGAGCCCTCCGAACCCGAGGTTTCCGAGCCCGATGAACCCTCCGAAGAGCCCTCCGAGCCCATTACCGAAGGCAACGCAGTTGCAGGTAAGGATTGGACCGGCGATAAGGATGGTCTGAGCGGCTATCAGGGCAACGTGACCGATGGCGTGATCGATCCCGATGGTAAGTACGATCAGACCATCTGGCTCGGCTTCGACCTGAGAAAGTGCTCCGATGGCATTGCAACCATGATCTTTGATCTGGAGCACGTTTACAACAACATTATCGACGTGAACATTCACGTATGGCCCGCCGGCTACTCCGGCATCAGCATCCCCGAGGCTATCATCGTATACGCTTCCGAGGATGGCGAGACTTATACCGAGCTCGGTCGCGTAACCGCATTCGACGGTACCGATCCTCAGTGGGTCAACCTCACCTTTGACGCTGCTACCGCTCGTTATATCAAGATCGACTATGACTTCGTAGAAGGCGCTACTTTCCTCTTCGTTTCCGAGGTAGAAGTTATGGTTGGCGAGAAGGCTCCCGAAGAGCCCGAAAAACCCGCAGTTCCCGAAGAATGGGCTGACAAGCTTGTGAAGGGTGAGAACGGCAACTATACCGCTAAGGATCCCTATGGCTATATCTGGAACATCGACTATGTTGACGGTAAGATCGTTGGCGAGGATGTTACCATCGCAACCACCGATGATGCTTACAAGGCTTGTAACCCCAACTGGGCAATCACCATTCTGCTGGAGAAGCAGGAAGACGGCAGCTACGTTGCAGTTCAGAACGCAATCGTAACTCCCGGCAACGCTGACGCAATCACCGTTGGCGAGAACCAGATCGCTCTGGTTGCTCACTCTTCCGCTTCCAACCCCGAAGCAGGCTATGCAAACTGGATCGGCAAGGTATTTGCTATGTCTGTTAAGGCAGGCGACGTATTCAACGTTGATCTGGAGGCAATGACCGTTACCGCAATCGATCCTGCAACCGTAGAGCCCGACGAACCCGATGTTCCTGTTGAAAACACCAAGGTTGACGTAACTGTTGAAGGCATTCTTACCGATGATAAGACCGGCTTCGACGGCGGCTGGGGTGCTGTAGGCACCGGCGACGTAGTTCTGGTTACCAACGGCAATTGCACCGCAGCCGGCATGGACGTTACTCTGAACTACGCTCTTGGCGAAGCTAAGAAGATCAACGGCGTAACCGTAGATCTGTATCACTGTGCAAACGTAATGATCGGCTATCCCGAAGGCCAGGCAACCGTTCTCGTATCCGTAGACGGTGAGAACTGGACCGAGGTTGGCAAGTACGATCTGGCAGCTGCTGACTTGGCACTTGACAAGTCCGGCACCGTATCCAACGTCTTCTCCTTCGACGAAGTAGAAGCAGCTTACGTGAAGGTTCTGCTGTATGCAGGCTCCAACGAAGCAGTTCTGGGCACCGAGCCCGCAGGCGGCAAGATCTTCTGGGAATTCATCGCTGTTGCAGAGTTCGCAGTTTCCGAAGTGAAGGTTGAAGAGCCTGTTGAAAACACCAAGGTTGACGTAACTGTTGAAGGCATTCTTACCGATGGTAAGACCGGCTTTGACGGCGACTGGGGCACCGTAGGTACCGGCGACGTAGTTCTGGTTACCAACGGCAATTGCGCCGCAGCCGGCATGGACGTTACTCTGACCTACGCTCTTGGCGAAGCTAAGAAGATCAACGGCGTGACCGTAGATCTGTATCACTGTGCAAACGTAATGATCGGCTATCCCGAAGGCCAGGCAACCGTTCTGGTATCCGTAGACGGTGAAACTTGGACCGAGGTTGGCAAGTACGATCTGACCGCTGCTGAGGTTGCACTCGGCGCATACGGCACCGTATCCAACGCATTCGCATTTGACGAAGTTGAGGCAGCTTACGTGAAGGTTCTGCTGTACGCAGGTTCTAACGAAGCAGTTCTCGGCACCGAGCCCGCAGGTGGCAAGATCTTCTGGGAATTCATCGCTGTTGCAGAAGTTGCAGTTTCCGAAGTGAAGGTTGAAGAGCCCGATGAACCCGTAGATCCCGACGAACCCAAGCATTGGGAAGACACTCTGGTGAAGGGTGAAAACGGCAACTACACCGTTGAGTATCCCTACGGCTACACTTGGGATATCACCTACGTTGACGGTAAGATCGCCGGCGAGGATGTTACCATCGTAACCACCGATGAGGCTTATAAGGCTTGCAACCCCAACTGGGCAATCACCATTCTGCTGGAGAAGCAGGAAGACGGCAGCTACGTTGCAGTTCAGAACGCAATCGTAACTCCCGGCAACGCTAACGCAATCACCGTTGGCGAGAACCAGATCGCTCTGGTCGTTCACTCTTCCGCTTCCAACCCCGACGCAGGCTATGCAAACTGGACCGGTAAGGTTGTTGCTATGTCCGTTAAGGAAGGCGACAAGTTCGATATCGATCTGGACGCAATGACTGTTAAGGCAGTTGATCCCAACGCTCCCGTAGAGCCCGAACAGCCCGATGAGCCCGAGCAGCCCGACACCCCCGTTACCGGCGACGCAGGTCTCCTGGTATTCGCTATCCTGGGCGTTCTGGCAGTTGTAGGCGCAGCAGTTGTGATCAAGGTTAGAAACTAATCTTTCTAAACCGTAACAAGCACCTATCGGAAGGCTCCCCGTAACAGGGGAGCCTTCTTTGGTGTTTTTGAACAAAAAATGAATGCGCAGGTGAGCGAAACGACGAAAAACCAAAGACTGAGGGCAGAAATGAAAAAAAGCCTTTACAAGTTTAAAATTTTGTGGTATGATGACCATGTACTAAAATCCACAAAAGGAGAAAACCTATGAAAAAGACTCTTGCGACCCTTCTTGTTGTTGCATTGGTTGCTTCTCTCTGCGGCGTTATGTTCGTTTCCGCCGAGGCTGTTAACCTGGTAGCAGGCAAGACCTATGAGATTTCCGAGCAGTTCCACATGAGCACTGTGAACTGGGGCTACGACGAAAGCTACCCCGCTTCTTACCCCGATGATGGCTACGAGCTGACCGATGGCCTGATCCCCGAGGCAGTTTACAGCGAAGCAGGCTGGATGGCTTTCAACAAGCAGACTCCCGCACAGACCGAGCGCGGCTATGCATTTATCAACTTCGATCTCGGCGCAGTTTGCGATTTGGACGAAGTGAAGCTCACCACCCTGAAGGATACTCCTACCGGTATTACCTGCCCCTACGACGTTAGCGTTTACGTTTCCAACGACGGCGAAAACTATGAGCAGGCAGGTTCTAACGTGATCGAGACCGAGGATCTGGATGCTCTTGCAGACAACTCCAATCACGTAATCTCTATTTCTCTGGACGCTTCCGCACAGTACATCCAGCTGAGAGTGGTTTCTTACGGCTGGGCATTCCTGGGCGAGGTTGAAGTTCTTGGCACCGCTCCCGCAGGTGACAGCGACGATGATGACGACGACGGCGAGACCATGATGGAGACCATCGTTGTTGACGGCAAGCTGGACGACACCGGTTACACCAACGCTGTTTGGTTCTCCGACGGTCTCTGGCAGGGTCAGAACGATCCCCAGACCGCTGATCTGGACATCGCTTACACCGTTCGTTCCGATGATAACAACATCTACCTGACCATCAAGGTGAACCAGGGCGTTGATTTTGATACTCCTCTGGATCTGAACGCATGGAATCAGGTTGGCGCTACCGACTTCCGTATCTGGCTCAAGGGCGACGGCATGGATAGCCGTACCTTCTACGACCTGCTGTGGGATGGCGAGGTATTCGTTCCCTTCCGTCAGAAGGTTGCTACCGAAGAGCTGACCTTTGCCGCAGGCATTGGCGAAAACAACATCAACATGGAGATCGCTATTGCAAAGTCTTCTCTGAGCATCACCGATTCCTTCCAGCTGATGGTTACCTACTCCAGCCCCTACTGTGGCGACGCTGAGACCTTTGCTTACAATGCATTCCACATGACTGTATGCGAAGAGATGCCCTCCGGTTGGTCCAGCAACACCGACGCATACGAGACCTACGTTTGCGAAGAGATTGCTCTGAAGTCTTACAAGATCGAGACCGGCGAGACCAAGACCTGGGACGAAACCCTGACCATCGGCGAAGACGGCAACGCAGTTGTAGAAGTTCCCTACGGCTACACCTGGAACGTTTCTTACGTTGACGGTAAGATCGTAGGTGAGGACGTTACCATCGTTACCACCGACGACGCATACAAGGCTTGCAACCCCAACTGGGCGATCACCATTCTGCTGAACAAGCAGGAAGACGGCACCTACGTTGCAGCACAGGATGCTATCGTA
>JAZPZV010000006.1:0-73076 GCA_045544855.1 Eubacteriales bacterium
CGCTACCCCCGCTCGGGGACAGCTTTGCTATCATACCACAATATTTCCCATTTGTCAATAGGGTTTTTAAAACTTTTTTAAGTTTTTTGCAGTATTTTCGCTTCCCTTCGGGTCTCCCCTCAAGGCTTGCATATATTACCACCTAAAAAAGGATTTGTCAACCCTATTTTTGCAAAAAAATCATTTTTTATACAATTTCGCAAATTTCCAAAAAAACGCTTGCTTTTTTGTTTATTTTCCTGTATACTACAAGCGTCTACAGAGTAGACATCCACGCGTACAGTGCCGAAGGGACGGGGAGTTGTCCTTCGGACGAAGAAAGCTTTTTCGCGGTGTGGGTGTCGCATCCCGCTGAGAGCAGAGAGCACGCCTCTTGTCTTGCAGGAATTCTGTCGGAACAGGAGGTTTTTATTGTTATGAAGAAAAAGTCCCAAGCTCTATATCCCCACCCCTTTTCCCTTGCCTACTGGCGGGACGCGGCGGCAGAGTGTAAGAACCTGCGTAGTCTTACCTACGCGGCATTTCTTTGTGCGCTGGTGATCGTGATCGAAAAGTTTAACATTCCTCTGTCCACCTCTTTGCAGGTCTCTCTTTCCTTCTTTGCCGTGGCCCTTTGCTCCATGCTGACGGGTCCCGTGCTGGCTGTGGTCTGCGGATTGCTGGTGGATCTTGTAGGGGCCATCGGGTCGCCATACCCCTTCTTTTTCGGTTACACTCTGACGGCGATCCTCACTGCGGTGATCTACGCCTTGTTCCTCTACCGCGGAAAGATCTCCTACACCCGGGTACTGCTGGCGGAGGTGATCATCAACTTCTTCATCAACGCCTTCATGGGCACTTTCTGGCGGGTTTTCCTGTACCGGGGGTCTTTCGCCGTGTACTTTGCCATGGCGTTCGTGAAGAATTTGGTTTTGCTGGCTCCGGAAGCGTTCCTGCTTTGCTCGTTCCTGCAGGTATTTGCCGCTCCGCTGAAGCAGTTGGGCGTTCTCCCCAGAGACACCCAGGTCTGCCACACCAAGCACAGCCTGGTCTTCTCCTGCGTAGCCGCCGTAGCAGGTGCCGTTTTGGTGGCGTTCCTTGCGGTGTATTATGCGCAGGTGAAGGAGTTCCTGACCCAGGCGCTTTCATAGCTCCTTATATAAGGAAGGCTGTTGCCCGAAAAGCAACAGCCTTTTTCTTACCCTGTGCGAAACAGCCGACGCAGCAACGGACGCAACAGCGCCGGCGCTTTCCATACGTAGATCCGCAACTCATCCACCTACTTTGCAAATAAGATCACGCCCGCTCCCACGATGACCCCCGCCTCCACGCAGGCCAAGGCAAGAGGGGGCAAAACTGTACACAACAAGACCCCTGCTCCAAAGGCCAGGGCAGAAAACCCCAGGGCTTTCCTTGTGCAGTACATCGCCACCACTTCCTCTCTGCTTTTATCCTATGCATATTGTGCCACCGTGGTGCATACTTTGTATTGGATAAAAAGAAAGACCGAAAGGAAGAAATACCCATGAGCAGACCCGCAACCACACAGATTCGCTTTCCCACGCGGCTTTGGGACACCGTTTTGGACAAAGAGACGGAGTTCGACGGCACATTACCCGATTACTGTCCCGACGTGATCCGCCTGATTCGGGTGGATTGCACCCCTTATACCGACACCTGCCAGATCATCGATGGCAAGCTCCGGATCGGCGGGCGGGTGATCTACGATATTCTTTACGAGGCGGATCACAAGAACAAGCTCCGCTTTTGCAGCTTCACCCAGGAGTTCCATCACACCGCCGATCTTCCCAAGAACGATTTGGAAGCTCCCGAGGCCTATTGCAATGCCACCTGCAGTAAGATCACCTGCCGCATGCTGTCTCCTCGCCGTCCCGTTTTACGGGCAAGGCTGGAGCTACATACCACCGTTTCCGGGCTGACGGCAATCAGTCTCCTTTCCACCCAAGCTGCGGATGACGTGTTCTTCGTAAAAAAGCCCTTGCGGTACGACGTACCCGGAGAAACGGTGGTGCAGGAGTTCCGTTTTGACGAGGCGTTGCCCTTGCTCCAGGGAGAAGACAGCATTGGGGAGCTGGTGTTCGGCACGGTGACCGTACAGCCGCCCCAGGCCACCGTCACCCGAGGGAGCGTTCTTGCCAAAACCAACGCGGTGGTGAAGGTTCTTTATCAGCCCGAGGACACCTCCTTAGGCGGCAATTACCGCATGGCGGTGAAGAACCTGCCCTTGACCCTCTCCATAGAGACTCCCGAAGCAGAGGAAGGGAAGCTTTGCTCCTTGAAGCTGGAGATGGGGGCTCACAGCGTGTTGCCGGAATTGGATCAATACGGAGAAAGCCGTGTGCTGAAGGCATGCTTCACCGTGAACGCCGCGGTGCGCACCATGGGGGTTGCGGAAACGGAGGTTGCGGAGGATCTGTTTACTCCCGGGCTGATCACCACCGCCTCGCGAAAGGAGATCTCCCTGCCCCGCCTTGCCTCCGTAGTGGACAGAAGCTTTACGGTGGATCTGAAGCTCCCCGCCGAGGATCCCGTGTTTACCGCCCTTTACGACACCTCTGTTCGGGTAGGAAGGGCCAAGGCTTCCACCGGGGAAGGGGGCGTGGTGCTGACGGGCGCTCTCACCGTTTCCGCCCTTGGAGAAGGGATGGACGGGGTGCTTCATCGGGATCATACCGCAGAGTTTGAGCAGTTTATCCCTGCGGAAGTTCCGGAAGGGCTTTCCGAGATCGGGGTGGAGATCACGCCCTTTGAGGTGTTGCCCACTCTCCATTCCGACGGCAGTATTTCCGCAAGAGTGATCTGCAACGCTACTCTCTCCTTCCATACAAAAGAGCAGGTGTCCTTCCTTTGTGACCCCGTGGCCCAGACGGAGCCTGAGGAGGAAGATCCTTATTCCGTGGCGTATTTCTACCCCGCCAAGACGGATACTCTTTGGTCGGTGGCCAAGAAATACCGCATCGACCCTGCCAAGCTGAGAGCCGACAACCCCACCTCCTTTGACGAAAGCGGACGTCTGGCGGCAGGCATTCGCACGGTGACCGTGTTAAAGGGATAAAAATGGCTCCCGCAGGGTGATCCTTTGCGGGAGCTTTTCCGTGTTCGCTATTTTTCCAAGCAGGAAGCAAACTTGTTCGAGAACATCTCGTATTCCCGTTCCTCGGTGATCCAGACGATGACCTCCGCCTCGGCGATCCCCAGGCGTCTGTAGGCTTCCAAACGGTGGTTGCCGTCGTTCAGCTCAAACACACCCTCGGATTCTCCGTAGGGAATGAGATAATGGACGATCAACGGGGGCAGATCCTGCTTTGCGGCGATGACCTCCCGAAGGTTGGCAACGTGCTGTTCAAACCACTCCTCGTTGACCCGCCACTTCATGTGGGGTTCGGGGCCACAGCAACGAGCAAACAGCGACAGCGGCATTTTCACAGGGCCGAGAAAACGGCGGGGAAACAACCGCAACCCGCGGGAAAACTCTTCGTTGTGTCCGTCGGAAAGCAGATAGGTGTGCACCCAATCCTCCAATCTTCCGCAATCGGCAAACGCTTTGGCGGAAGACAGGGTACAACGGTATTCGGGCATAAATTCCTCCTTCTTCGCGTAAACGATCTTTTTGATGGATTCAAGAGAAAGATAGAATTCATCTGCCAATTGCTCCACGCCGGCGCCTGCGCGGAACTTCGACTTGATGGCCTCGTTTCTTTGGGCAAGGTATTGCTTATACCCGGAGGTTTGGCCCCAGCTCCGCTTGGTATCCCCCGCGGGAATATACACAAGCTGTCCGGAGGCGTATTTTTGGATCTCCCGCAAAAGTGCTTCGGGGAAAACGTCCTTGCCGTTGCGATACTTCATTCTACCAGCTCCTCTCGAAAAACATCATACACCGCCACCGCGAAAAAAGAAAGATACCGAACGGTTACAACTGTTTTTTACAGAATACCACAAAGGAACGGCAAAGGCAAGGCAAGGAAACGCATTTTCTTCCCAAAAAGGCGGGAATTGCCGTTTTCTTGCTTGAAAAGTTCACAAATTTGTGTTATACTACCCTTACGATCAACAAAAAGGAGGTGCCGTTTATGCATTTGCAGGAATCCGGCGAGATGTATCTGGAGACCATTCTGACTCTGACCAAGAGGGGCGTTCCCTTCCGTTCCATCGACGTATGCGAGGAGATGGGGTATTCCAAGCCCAGCGTCAGCCGTGCCATGGGGTTGCTCAAAAAGGGCGAGTTCATCACCGTGGACAAAAGCGGCTATATCTCCCTGACGGAAGCGGGGCGCGAGGTGGCGGAGAAGGTCTTTGCACGGCACACCCTGTTGACCTCCCTGTTGACAAAGCTGGGAGTAGATCCCGAAACTGCCGCAGAGGACGCCTGCAAGATGGAGCACGTCATCAGCGACACCACCTTCGAGGCCATTAAAAGCTATTTGGAAAAGTAACAAGCGATGAGCCGCGTCACGGATGACGCGGCTCGTTTTGTTTAGTTACTCATGACGGCAAGAAATTCCTTTGGAAAGTGTAGCTTGTACCACATCAGTTTTCCGGCTATTTCCACCCGGGAGACGCCGAAGGCTTTTGGGAACAGATATCCGATCTTGCAAAGGGATTCCAAAAACCACTCCTCTAAGCCGCACGCCCTCATCAGCTTACGCTCTGCAGCGGGGAGGCCGCTCCTCGCATACCGCCCTTTGCGGGTGTCCTCCATAAGCTTATAGGCGTAGCCCGTGTCGTGAATGCCCTTCTCCGCAAGCGTTTTCCGCACGGCAAGGAAAATGTCGTCCCGATAGGCCACAAGCTCCTCAAGAGGGTGCCCCTGCCGAACCAAATCTTCCCCATTGTCCTGCCAGGTGCCCGTGCCGTGAGCCAAGCCCAGAAGCCGGATCAGGTCGGAAAAGCTCTTCGGGGAAACGGTTTTCAGCAAGTGCTTCATATGTTCCGATCGGAAATCGGGGATGTCATCCGTTTCGCCCTGTTCAAAAGCCTCCATCACTTCACATTCGCAGAAGGGAGCTCCGTCAAAGGTGGTTCCCGTAGCCTGCTCCAAAAGGGAGAGGCGGGCAAGGGCTTCGTCCGCGCAGAGGGTAAAGGTGCAGGCATAGCCGCCGTTTTTCACTGTCAGGGTCTCGGTGCCGTCGATTCCCCGCGTTTCCGTTTGCAGAGTACAATCCTTGAAATAGTCTGCGGCGAAGTTTTTCGCAAAAGGAAAGAAACACGGGGTCACGGAAATATCGAAGCTCGTATTTCTCTGCACCACGTGGCGATAGGTCTCGAAGGGGATCCGGTGACCCTCCCCTCGCATCGTCCCGCCGCAGGAACAAGCACGAGGCAAAAGATCCCAACCGTCGGAAACGGTATCCACCCATTCCACCTTGCGGCAAGCGGGGCAATAATAGTGAGGCTCCAGCGGATTCACGTCACTCGCCCCCAGCAAATACGCCACGAAAAACGCACCGGAACCGCCCGGCGAGTTGATATGCGCCTTTTGCTTTTTCGCCTCATCGGACAGCCGTGCTATCAGCTCCCAATAGACGATCATATCCCCGTTTTGCAGTTCCGCCTGCTCGGTAAGGTAACGGCTCCAGATAAGAACGGGAGGGATCTCGCCGTATTTCTCCCGCAAATTGGTTAGCGCTTTGCTCCATATTTGATTTTTCATTGCAAATACTCCTTTGATCCCCCCTTGAATGGGGGTATGATATTTGCAAGACAGAAGCTCATCGACGCTGACTCCCAGCACTTGCCCCAGCCTGGACAAAACGCCGCTTTGGGGTTTGGCAGAGCCGTTTTCCCATTTGGAAACCGCTTTGTCAGAAACGCCGATCAGCATACCGAGCTGGAATTGCGTCAGGCATCTACGCACCCGCAGCTCGTGCAGAAAATTACCAAAACTATAGTCTCTCATAAGCTCCTCCGTCTGCTTGCTGTCTTTATGGTAGCACAAAACGCGCCCCTGCGCAAGGGGGAAGGCCTCTACCGCAGGTAGAAGATGGGGCAAAAATCCCGCAAGCCAAAAACGGTTTGCGGGATCTTTTTATTTGGTGAGGTAATCGTTGGCCGCCTTCAGCATTTCCTTGGCGTTGTCGAAGGTGAGCATTTTAAAAGCCTTCTCAAAAGGAAGCAGGTGATACCGAAAACGCTCAAATCCCGGATTGTGGGAAGGGGTCTGATAGCCGATGTTCCCGGGGAAATACACCACGGTCTTGTCGTTGCCGTTTCGCATATGATAGGTGATCTCGTAGCGGAAGGCGGGATCGATCCGAGGCTTGACGGAGGCCTCCTCCCAGGTCTCCCGGAAGGCTGTCTCTATTTCCGTTTCTTTCCCCTCCATATGTCCCTTGGGAAAGCCGCAAACGCCGTCATCCCCGGTCTGCACCAGGAGATACAGGATCTGCCCGTTTTTGACGGTATAGGGAATGGTTCCGCAGGAACGTTCTAACATGGGATCACCTCGTTTGGATTCGTTTAAGAAAGATAGGAAGAAAGCAGATCGGAAAGCACCTGTGCGCCCCCGGCAAAGCTTGCCATGGCGACGTATTCCTCCCGTGTATGGGCGCCGCCGCCCGCCACCAGCCCGATGCATACCGCAGGGATCCCCATGGAAAGGGGCAGGTTGCAATCGGTGGATGCGGGATACCGCACAGGCAAGGGAAGCCCCGCAAAGGCGGTTTCGCATCGGGTCACCAAGGCCTGTTGCTTAGCTTCCTCCACGTTGCCGCAGGGACGGATGCCGATGGTCTCCACCGTAAGGTTGCAATCTTTGACATTGTTGCAGGCGGACCGGAACTGTGTTTCCATTTTGGCAAAGTTCTCGTGGCGGTCACTGCGGAATTCATACAGCAGGGAAGCCTCGGCGGCGATGGTGTTCACCGTGGTACCTCCCGTAATACTGCCGAAGTTGAAGGTGGTGATGCCCTTCTCGGGCAGGGGCTGTTTTTCCAGCTCCGCAACCAGACCGCACAGCTTGGCGATGGCGTTGGGAGTGCCGAAATCACGGAAGGAATGTCCCCCCGCCGTCTTTGCCGTGACGCGGTAGCGCATGGATCCCACGCAGGTATCGTGGAGCTTTTCCAGATAGCTGTCGAAGGAGATCACCTCCCGCAGACGGCTTCCGTAACGCTCCATCAAGGCGCGGCATCCCAGCAGGTTCCCCTCTCCCTCCTCGCACACGTTGGCGGCGAAGACGAAGGTGATTCCCGCAGGAAGGGTCTGCTTTGCCATCTCTGCACCGCCGTGGAGCAGAAAGGCCACGTGGGCGGTATCGTCCCCGATGCCGGGGCAATACAGGCGGTCTCCCTCCTCCCGCAGGACGAGAGGGGTATTTTCGTCAAAGACGATATCCGTGTGGGCCATGAACAGCACCACGGGGGTATCCTCTCCCCCACCCAGCTCCAGGATCACGTTCCCAACCTCGTCGGCAAAGGCGTTCAGCCCAAGGGAACGCCACCACTCCAGACAGAAGACGGTGCGCTTCCCTTCCGACTTGCTGGGTGCGGGGATCACCGCAAGGGATTTGGTAAGGGCGAGGATCTTGTTTGCATCAAAGATCATACTTGCTCATGTCGGGCAGGTAAGACAGGGCTTTTTTGATCTCCTCGTCGGAGGGGATGTAGTCCGTCATCTTGCCGTCGTGGAATTTTTCGTAGGCGTACATATCGAAGTAGCCCGTGCCCGTGAGACCGAAGAGAATGGTCTTCTCCTCCCCCGTCTCACGGCAACGGATGGCTTCGTCCATGGCCGCCTTGATGGCGTGGGAGCTTTCGGGTGCGGGGAGGGTGCCCTCCGCTCTGGCGAAGTATTCCGCCGCGGCGAAGACCTCCGTCTGGGGAACGGAGATGGCTTCCAGCAAGCCGTCCGCGCGGAGCTGGGACAGAATGGGGCTCATGCCGTGGTAGCGCAAGCCGCCCGCGTGGTTGGGAGCGGGGATATAGTTGCTTCCCAGAGTATACATCTTTGCCAGGGGGCAGACCATACCCGTATCGCAATAGTCGTAAGCAAAAGCGCCTCTGGTCAGGCTGGGGCAGGATGCGGGCTCCACAGCGATGAAACGGTAATCCGCCTCGCCTCTCAGCTTCTCGCCCATGAAGGGAGCGATCAAGCCGCCCAGATTACTGCCGCCGCCGGCACAGCCGATGATCACGTCGGGCTTGATGCCGTATTTATCCATGGCCGCCTTGGCCTCCAGGCCGATGATGGACTGGTGGAGCATTACCTGGTTCAACACGCTTCCCAGCACGTAGCGGTAGCCGGGGGTGTTGGTGGCGACCTCCACCGCCTCGGAAATGGCACAGCCCAAGCTGCCGCCTGTTCCGGGGTGTTTTTCCAGGATCCTTCTGCCCACCTCTGTCTCCATGGAAGGAGAAGGAGTGACGGAAGCGCCGTAGGTACGCATCACTTCCCTGCGGAAGGGCTTCTGCTCGTAGGACACCTTTACCATGTAGACCTTGCAATCCAAGCCAAGGTAAGCGCAGGCCATGGAAAGGGCGGTGCCCCATTGCCCCGCACCCGTCTCGGTGGTGACGCCGGTAAGGCCCTGTTTTTTGGCGTAGTAGGCCTGGGCGATGGCGGAATTCAGCTTATGAGAGCCGCTGGTGTTGTTGCCCTCGAACTTATAATAGATCTTGGCGGGGGTCTTCAGCTTTTCCTCCAGACAGTAAGCACGGACCAGAGGAGCGGGACGGTACATTTTATAGAAGCTTAAGATCTCCTCGGGGATGGGGAAATAAGCGGTGTCCTCATCCACCTCCTGCTTTGCCAGCTCGGCGCAGAATACGTCGGACAATTCTTCCGCAGACATGGGCTTGCCCGTTGCGGGGTTCAGCAGAGGGGCGGGCTTGTTCTTCATATCCGCGCGGAGATTGTACCAAGCCTTAGGCATCTCGCTTTCTTCTAAGTAGATCTTGTAGGGAATCTCTTTGTTTGCCATGGTGTTTTCCTTCCTTTCTTTTTGGCGGACGGGTAAAAAAACAGACCCCGTCCCGCATTGTTCAAACGCTGGGACAGGATCATTTCCTGCGGTGCCACCCGGCTTGGCGCAAAACACGCCCACCTTTACGCATACCAATATATGCAGACCTTTTTCCACGGAGGGTCATACTCCGTCGCCCATACTAAGACGTTTCCGTCTGTTCCGTTTGCCCTTGGAAGTCCATTCCCAATTCTCTCTTCACCGCGATCCCACCGCCCGCGGCTCTCTTTGGAAGCTGTAGAAAAGGTACTCCTCTTCCGCATCGGTTTGGTTCAGTATAGCACACTTCTCTCCCCTTGTCAAGCGGTAGAACGAAAAAAAGAGAGCACCCGAAGGCACTCTCTGTATGTGTTTGGGTTCAGATGATGAACTTTTCGAAGGCGTGGTAGCAATCGAAATCCGCTTCCACGTAAAGCTCATCCCAAGCCACACGGGCCATGTGGGCACCCAGCAGGCTTTTGGCGTTGATCTTCATGTTCTCACCCACCAAATACACCTCGCCCTTGCAAGCGGTTGCGGCACGGTTGAACGCATTCACGTCACTGACCGTATCCAGAACCACGCGATACAGATAAGTTTGCGCTTGTTTTACGTTTTTCATACGAACGATCATTCCTTTCAAGATCAATTTGGAAATCAAAAGTACTCTTTCAATTTCGCCTGTATCTTAGCACTTTTATTCACAAAATGCAAGAATGATTTTCGATATATTTCACAAATTCATTTATTCGATTTTGTGCAATTATAACAAACGCTTGTATACTTCGACCAAATGGCACAATCTTCGATTGTGCAGTTCGACCGTCAATCCTCCAGGAAGCGGCGGATCTTGGGCACCAACTGCTTTTGCATCTCGGGAATGGTGTCTCGGGTGGTCCAGCTGCACCAATAGGTATAGCCGCCCTGGGTCAGGGAGCGGGGGGTGGCCATGTAGCTGTAATAGCCGTTGCACTGGTCCAAAGGAATGGTCTTGGCGCCTGTGAAGGTGGAGCGCAACCAGGTGGCCAGCTCGGTAAGGCTCTCCCCGGGAACGCCTACGAAGAGATACTCGCCCAAACGGACGCAGGGGATGTCGATGGTGACCATACGGCTTGCCAGGGTCTCGTCGTCAAAGCCGCAGATGGAGGTGGCCATACTGCAGTTGTAGTGGGCCTTGTACCAATCGTCGATGACACGCTTCATCTGCGCGGGGGTGAGGGTGGGATCCGCCAGAGCCTTGCGGTAAGCCTCCTCGCTCTCTCTGCAAAGGCGATCGTGATCCGCCCAAGCTTCTGCCACGCTGTGGGGCATATCGTCGCGCATGGGAACGGTAACGGTGAAGGTCTCGGTCTTGAGGATGTCGGACTTGAAGGTATAACGGTGCTCCTCAAAGGACTTCTCCAGCTTTTCCGCAAACCAGGTGCCCAGTCTTTGACATTCCTTATCGCTGGCAATAAAATCGTCGATGCCGTCGTAGCCCTTCTTGGTGGTCAAGTCGCCGCAGGGGCCGTTGAGGTAGACAGAGGTGCCGCCGAAATCCTGCTCCAGCTTGGTGGAAAGGTAGCCCGGCCAGTCGTAGTCGTAGCGGTACATCCCCGCCTTGCCCTCCACGGGACGAAGCTCAAACAGCACCGCCACGTCGGGGTGGGCGGCGAAGCGGGACATGGTGCCCAGCACCTCGCCCTCCTCACTCTTGAAGACGAAGAGATAGGCCAAGGGGTCGTTCAGATTGTCGAAGTACAAAGGCTTTTCCAGCACCTCCATGTGGGGACGGTAGTCCTTGAGGAGCATGATACCCTCGTTTTGGGTGCAGGGCTTGCCCTGCTCGTCAAAGCCCATGCCCGTCCAGACGGTAACGCCGCCAAGACCTTCCACGTACTGCTCGCGGTTAAAGCTGCAATCCGTGCCGAAATAGGCTTCGGACACTTCGCAAACATAGGGAACGGCCTTCTGTTGCAGTTCCTTCACCGTCTCCACGGCGCGGGCAATGATGTTGTCCATGCCCTCGTGCATATTGTCGGAGTAGGGTGCGGCGTGGGCCTGTAATTCGTGGAACACGATGCTTTTGGCGGGAATGCCGCATTTCTCGCCCACCTCCTTGCAGAACTTGCGGGCGTCACAGGCCCAAGTGCCCAGGGAGTCGAAGGCGCAGAACAACGCCTGCTCTTCCCCGCTCTTGAAATACGCCATACGGCAATAGAGGTCGGTGTGGTAGGGCCACTTGGGGGTGAAGGTGTCTTTGATGGAAAATTTTCCGAAGCTGCAGAGTGACATGGTGAACTTCCTTTCATTCAATGCTTTGATAAAACGTTTCTTCCGTGGCGCAGACCCCTTGGGTCATGCGGGAAAGGTCGGTGGTGTAAAAACGGTTTTGGGTGAAGAACTCTTCCACGGGGCGGGGCTCGGTGAGACCGCCGTCGAACAGCAAAGCGCAGGTATGAGCGTTTCTCCCCGCAAACTCCAAGTCGTGGGTAACGGTGAGGATAGCCGTACCCTTTGCGGCCAGCTCCTGCAAAATAGCCTCCAGACGGCGGGTCGCAAAGGCATCCACCCCCTTGGTGGGCTCGTCCAGCAGGAGGATCCCCGGCTGTTGCAATAACAGTCTTCCCAAGGCGCAAAGCTGTAATTCCCCTCCGCTGAGATCCAAGGGATGCCGCTCCCAAAGGTGCTCGATCCCCAGGCGGGAAGCAAGCTCCTCTGCCACGGCGGGGTCGATCCCCTTCTTTTTGCAATACAACAGATATTCTTCCCCCACGGTCTCCTCCCCAAACAGGGCGGCAGGCTCCTGGGGCAGGTAGGCCATGCGGCAATGCCACAAGGCCCCGCCGTATTTCTGCAAAGGCTTCCCATCCAGGAGGATCTTCCCGGAAACGGGCTTCAAAAAGCCGCCAAGTAACCGCAGTAAAGTAGTCTTGCCGCTTCCGTTGCCCCCCACGATGGCAAGGTGTTCTCCCTTATGAAGGGTGAAAGACAAACGGTCGCACAGGGGTGCGGAATCTCTGGCAAAGCGGAAACAAAGAGCCTCGGTCTCCAGAACAGTCTCCCCTTGGGGCAGTTCCTTTGCAGGCAGGGTGCGGTAGGTCTTACCCGTCAGCATGGCTCGCCCCTCCCGCAGGGTCAGGGGACATTCCCCTTTCTTCCCCAGCCTGTGCCACACCCGGGTCACCGCGGGCAACACGGGAAGCTTTTCTTCGGCAAATCGGGCACACACATCCCGGGGCGTGCCGTCGTAAAGAAGGGTCCCTTCCTCCAGATACAAAAGTCTGTCCGCCATGCCCAGCACCCGAGCGGGGTCGTGGGTGGCAAGCAACACGGTCACCCCCATCTCCCGATTCAGCCGTTCCAGCAGGGAGAGAAATTCCCCCTCCGCAACGGGGTCAAGACGGGAAGTGGGCTCATCCAGCAACAGCAATGCGGGCTCTGCACTTAAAACGGAAGCCAAAGCAAGCAATTGCTTTTGTCCGCCCGAAAGGGTGTCCGTTTCCTTTCGGAACCAATCTCCCATGCCGAAATAGGAGGCTATCTCCCCCACGCGGCGGCGGAGCAGAGCGTCCCCCATCCCCGCACTTTCCCCGGTGAAAGCCAGCTCATGCCACACGCGGTCGGTGATGATCTGCTCCTCGGGAAGCTGGGCCACGAAGCCCACGGCGAAGGCGGATTCTCTTGGAGTCAGCTCCGAAACGGACTTCCCCAACAGGGAGATCTCTCCCTTTGCCTCCCCACGGGGGGACAGTTCTCTTTTGATCAAGCGAAGCAAGGTGCTTTTTCCCGAGCCGGATTCTCCCATCAGCACGGTAAAGCTCCCGGGGGTAAGGGAAAAGGTCACGTCCTTCAAAACGGGAGTCTCCTCGCCGGAATAGGTAAAGGACAGGCGGTCGATATTTAAGATCTCCATCGCAATTTTTCTCTCCCTTCTCCCAGACTCGGCAGGGCGCACAGCACTCCAAAGCAAACGGAAAGCACGGGGCTCTCACATAAGATCCCCCATGCGGATAACACGGTCAAAAGCAACACCGCCCCAAGCAGTACCCCGTCTCGAGGGGTAAAGCGAAACAGGGTGTAGGCAGTCCGTCCGGGCAGACCGAAGCCACGGGCTTTCATGGTGTTGCCGGATCGGATGGCGGATTCCAAGGTCATGCCCAGGGAAACGGAAAGATTGCCGCCTGCAAAGCGGAGCTTTTCCAAAGCCCCCTCTCCCCCCAGGTCAGCCCCCGTGCGGGCTTCCTTCACGGCGGTGTTCCGTCGGGAAGCCCGGGGGATCATCCGCAAAGCGGAGGACAACAGCAAGGCGGTCTTGGGGAAGGCTCTCCCCAGAAGGTATACCAGCCGTTCCGTGTCCAGCACCCGCCCGAAGGCGGAAAACCAGCAAAGGGAAGCGGCCAGCATCCCGCCGATCCGCGCCCCTGTAAGAATCGCATCCAGGGTCACGGCGTTATGGTTGAGGTAAAACAGCACCTGCTCCCCGCGGTGGGAGAACAGGGGATTGGTAACGGCAAAGACCGCCACCACGATAAGGGTGGTCTTCAGTTGGGTCTTTGCCCCGCCGGTCATGGCACAGAAGAGCAGCCCTCCCGCCAAAGAGCAAAGGATCACAAAGGGCTCTGTGGAAAAGGCGGAAAGGAACAACAGCGCAAGCAAAAGCAAGGCGGAAACGGAAGGGTGCCATTCTCTCACGGCGTCTCCCCCCCTTCCTCATAGGAGGTGACGTACTTCCAGCAGATCACGTCTCCATCCTTCGGAAGATAGTCCGCGGCGGATACCCCTGCGGATTCTCCGTTCACGGCGTAGATCCAGCCGGACTGATCCCCGTGATCGAATTCGTAAAGCCCGCCGATGCCCTCCACGTAGCCCCCGGAGGTCTCGATGCGGAGATTCTTCGCCTCGGTGACCCGCAAGAGAAGCTCCAGCACGGTCTCCCCTTCGCGAAGTGCCACTTGGGTGGGAGGCAACAAAAAGCCCTTCCCTGCCGCTGAAGCATCGATCTCCAAGGTCACCACAGGATCTCCCTCCCCTGCGGGGGCAAGAGAACCGCTTCCGTATTCCGAAACGGAATGGAAGGCGGAAACGGTCAGAAAACAGATCACCAGGGAGGCGCAAAGGACGGTAAGCGCAACGTCTTTAAACTTTTTCTTGATACCGAAAAAAAGGCAAAGGGACAAAGCCACGGCGAAAACCGCCGCGATCAACAGCCAACGGATCTGCTCTCCCGTAAGTGCCACGCTCTGCTCCTGCCTTTCTGTTTTTTGGTATTATACCACCGCCAAAGAAAAAAAGCAAGGTTTGGGGAGTTGCGGGAACTATTTTTTTGTGTTATACTGAAAAAAGTTCCAACCCTTTTCTTTCATCCGTTACTTTATGGGTGAAACGATCGTTTGAAAGCAATGAAAAAGGAGGTGCCTGCCAAAATGACCCAACAGGAGCTGTTAAGCGCTCTGGAATCCGACCTGCTCCCCAAGATCTACGGTTTTTGCCGCATGAAGCTGGGCGGCGAAGCGGAGGCGGAGGATCTGGCTCAGGAGATCTGCGTGGAGCTTTTGAAAGCCATCCGCAGCGGCAAGGAGATCGAAAATCTCAGTGCCTTTGCCTGGAGCGTTTCCAACCATCTGTTTTACAACCATCTGCGGAAAAAGAAAAAGCTTTCCGCAGAGTACGCTTCCCGCACCTATCTTTCCGAATTGGTTGCCTCCGGGGAAAACACCGAGGAGGACTACCTGCAAAAGGAACAGACCGCACTGTTACGGCGGGAGCTGGCGTTGATGTCCGGCAACTACCGCAAGGCGGTGATCCTACACTATTTCGACGGACTTTCCTGCGAGGAGATCGGCAATCGTCTGGGAAAATCCGCAGGCACCGTGAAATGGTGGCTTCACGACGCACGGGAGGCCATCAAGAAAGGAATGGAACAAATGAGAACTTACGGAGAAAAAAGCTATCACCCCGAGACCCTTTACATGGCCTGTACGGGAATGCCGGGCAACGATATGGAGCCCATCTCCCTGCGGAAGCGGAAATCCACCCAGAACATCCTTCTGGCCGCCTACCAAAAGCCTGTGACCGTCACACAGCTTTGCGAGGAATTGGGGATCTCTGCGCCCTATATTGAGGACGAATTGGAGGAGCTGGTGAAGGGGGAGCTCGTAGGGGAGCTTCCCGGCGGGAAGTATCAGACGGATTTCGTGATCCTTCCCAACGACAGGCGGATCATCGGGGATAAGCTGATGGAAAAGGCCATCCCCGCCTATTACGAAAAGCTGATCTCCCTGCTGGAGGAACACAAGGATACCCTTACCCAAAGAGCATACAACACCCCCGGTTTTTCCTGGGAACGGCTGCTTTGGGTATACATCCCCTGGTTTGCGGAGCTGCATATCAACCGCTTCCGCTACGAGGAAGGGAAATGCGTGAAGTACGCGGATATGCCCATTCGCCCCAACGGCGGGAAGTGGATCGCCTTCGGCTACCACGAGGATCACAGCCTGAGCAAGCCGAAAAAGAAAATGCCCTACCACCAATTCCAAGGCCCCGTGCATAAGATCGACGGGGTGTTCGCCCAGGGCTTCTATCACCATTGGTGCGGCACGGAAAAGGGACTTTGGGGAGGGATCTTCTTTGAGACCCCCGGGGAGGTCATGGCTCTTTGCAACCGCTTGGTGAAGGGGGAGCTGACGGTAGACACCCTGTGCGAGGAAGAAAAGGTGCTCTTTGCCAGGGCTATGGAGCTGTATCTGTTCTTGAAGATGGAGGACGGGTACCTGCAAAACTACTATTACGCCTGCCGGGAGGTCACGGAAAAGCTGGGAGAACTGGCGGAAAGCATTTACCCGGCGGTGCGCCCCCTGCTGGAGGAGGCCTTCTCGGTGATGGAAAAGGAGCTGGCAGACTATATCCCCGCCCATCTGAATTGGCAGAAGGGGAACTTCATCGCCATGCACTTCGGGTACTTTACCACGGGATGTCTCTATCTGGCAGAAAAAGCGGGAAAGCTCTCCTCCCCCGCAGAGTATGAAAAGCCCTGGCTGAGTCTTTTCGTCAGCGACGGGGAATAAAAACAAGGAGGCCGCGTCGTTTGACGCGGCCTCGTTTTGCTGTATAGCTGTATAGCGTTATAAAGTCGCCTTCTGATCCTCGGGAACGGGCAAGGGCTCGTCCTCCTCGGGAATGGCGATAACAGGCGGTGCTTTCATCAGCATCTGCATATTGCAGACGGTACACCTGCCGTTGGCGTAAGTATGCGCCGCAGGCGTGGTTTCATGCCCGCAGTCCGTGCATTCACGCCAGTGACCGTCTTCGTTGTAGTCGTATACGAAGTTGTGCATCGCCGTGGTAGAATATCCACACACGGAGCAAGCTTTCGTGTGCACAATACCGCTGTACGTGGTATAGGTAAACGTGTGAGCCGTCGAAACGGAATACCCACATTTGCTACAGGTTCTGGTATGCTGTGTGGATGTATACGAATAACTCGAACTAAGCGTATGAGACCGTGTGACCGTATATCCGCAGGAGCAGGAAAGGGTATGTCCGTTAGCATCGTAACTGTCAGCTATCAAACTATGAGTTGCGGAAACGCTGTATCCGCAGTCTGTACAGGTTGCTACGTGACCCGCACTCCCGTATGTATAGTTGAAAGTATGCGGTGTCAGTGCAACCATGTAATCGCACCCGGTGCATTTTTGAAAATGTCCCGATTCGGAAAGTTCCATTGTATGAGGCTCGTACGTTCTGTGCTGTCCGCAACTGGCACATTCAATCCAATGTTGTGTGGAGTTATAATAAGTAACAGAATAGATATGCAAAAACTTATAGCCTGCGACAGAAGTCACCAACCGTTCACAAGTCTTTTGGCCGTTGCTTGCAACAGAGACATCATAAACCCAGCAAACTGCATTTGGCTCATCTATTAATTCCAAGGCACTGACCGCTCTTGAATAAAACATGACGTGATGACCGCTTTTTACAATGATATCCCATTCTCGTAATTCATCAAGCAATGAAACCTCATGTCCGAACGATAAAAAACGAGACGTATGAGGTTTTGTATTAATGGAAGAACGAATGCCCGTGGCGCGCCCAACAAAGCCTGAACAATCCAAACCTATTGTGCCCGATACAGGATCAATTTCAGTTTCAACGTTTCCGGTCATATACCGAGAATATTTTCCGTCCAATTCCGCAAGGGTGAGCGCTATAAACTCCTCTCGGTCGTTAAATCCTCCCCAACGATAGGGTATCCCGGTTTGATTCGGTTCAGCATCTTCATCTTTTAGATATGGAGGAAGCTCGGCTCCGCCTCTCTCTTCCTTATGTCCTGCTACCAGTGTCCAAGGTGTTTCAATGATCCGCAGGGCATGTTCCTCGGTTTCAAAACGTGACGCCGGCGCGAATATTACCGAAGAAGCGGCGGAGGTTGCTTCCGTCGCTTCGCTTTTGGCTTGATTTGTAATGCTGCCGAAATCGCTCAAAGTCACTCCGGAATAACCCGGCGTGATCTTATAGACCTCTCCGTAATCCGCATAGTAAAGAATAGCATAATAAATCCCATCAGGACCTATTACAATGCAAGGCTTAAGCACATCTTTGAATACAGTTTCTCCAATAGTGACGGTCCAACCTTGATACTGAGTCAAGATTCCGGGAGGATAGGAAATTTCACACGGGACCATATCCGTGGTTTTATACCCAAAAAGGAATTCGGATTGTAAATTGCCGTTTCTGTCATAGCGGCTCAGCAACATTTCCGAAATCACCAAATCGGTACTAACATAATGTTGCACAACCATTGTAGAAACGCCGGAAGGTGTACAGGACATAACTGCAGGCGTTTTTCCCTCTTTTAGATAGATCGTATAGGGAACGCCGTCTTTTTTTGAAACAGAATGACCCTCCTCCTTGTTCGCCAAAACATAGGGTCGTTCGCCTTCTGCCAGCAAATTGCCATCAAGCGTATACCATTGATCATCGGAAGCACGTAGAATCGGTTCCGATCCTCCAATGTCTACCAAGGAACCACGTTTCATGTGATAGGTTTCCACTAACTTAGCGCCAGAAACGCCGTTCTTCAACGAATACTTTTCAATGGTGCCGTCCGTGAACGATATATACAGATTCTCGTCGCAAATCGTTAAACCAGAGACACTTTCCTTCATGGGATAAGAAAAGCATTCACCCGTATTCAAGCAAGTTAACTTGCCGCCACGAGCGATGTAGATATTGCCCCAGCTATCGGCACAATACCTTGCCTCAATTGAGATATCCGGATTAGCAGAGCTTTCTGCATAAAGAAAATCATAAGTGACCAAGCCGTTTTCACCCGTTTTAAAGAACAGCACCTTTTCCAAGGTGGTCTCTTTTTCCTCGGGGACGATAGGTTGAACAGGCTCAATCGGTTGGATAGGTTCCAATTCGATGTCCGATTCCTCCATGGAAACAGTTTCTTCGGGTTCTGATTCCGTGGGAGCGGTTTCGGAAGGGGCGGCAGGCTCCTGGGTCGTGGAGCTTTCCGCGTTCACTTCGGAAAGGGTAAACTGGGGTGCGGGAGCCTTACTCTCCGTCTCGGAAACGGCGGGCGGCTCCATGGTTTCGGCTGCACAGGCGCAAGCCATCAAAAGAACGGAAAGGCAAAGAAGAATTGCCAAAAATCTTTTTTTCATGGTCTTACCTCCTGAAAAAAGTCGATGGTTGGTGTCCTCCGGGCATACACCCGCTGGGCATATACCCGCAAGACGTAGCTTGTTCTGTGATTTCTGTTTCGGTATTGCCCATTGGACTCACTTCCTTTCCTTCTGTGTTATTCTTTACAATTTAAGTATAGCAAGAGAAGTATCCGATGTCAATTGTTGATTATGTAAATTGTTTATTGCATACTTTGTGCATGCTGCACAGCCCGCAAAAGCTCTGTTTTATAAGTATGTGGAAAACCTGTGGTTCGTCTATTCGGGGGCGCAAAAGTTCACGTTTTGTTAACAAAAAGGCTGTGTCTTTCCACACAGCCTCGTTTTCGTATTCATTTTTTTCCGCAGGTCAGGTGAGCGATCTCTTGGAGCTTTTGGGCAGTCTCCTTGCCGAAATATGCGTCGTAGGAATTCCCTCGGGTGTCGATGCCCAAGATGGTCTCCGCCAGACAGCAGCCCGCCAGGTAACTGCCCATTCCCGAATGGTGGGAACGGTCGTCTGCATAAAGCTCCAATTCGGGATATTTCTCGCGGCACAGCACGAAGGCATCCGCCGCGGCGGATACGGGTACACCGAAGGTCTCCCCCGCCCTTCGGTAGGTCTCCGAAAGGGAGGCGGTCAGCTCCTGCATGAGCCCCTCCTCCGCCTTGGGGGCACAGCGCATATACAGGAAAGGCTTTGCCCCATTCTCCTCCACCATGGGAAGGATAGTACGGAGAGAGCTTTCCAGATCCTCAAGAGTGGCGGCGCCTGCGTCCTGAAGCACGGAGAAATCGTAGCGTTTTTCTCCCAAACGGGCGATCAACAGCTTATGATAGTCATGGTCGGGATCGGCAAACTGATGGAGATACGCCGCCCCGCGGGTGCAATAGGTCACCTCCACAGCCCTGCCTGCCGCCTTGCAAAGCTCACGGAACTTCAAGGGCACGCCGTGGAAATAGGTACAGCTATTGCCGATGAACAGGAACTGCAAGGCGCGGGGATCACGGGGAATTGCTTCCTCGTAGCGAAGCACCAAGGTATCCCCTTCCACGCTGCCCTCCACCTTGGGATGCACCACCATGGTGGCGTTGTACAGCATGGCGTTTTCCATGGCGAAATCGAAGCAACCGCGGATCTCCTCGTTCCCCGCCCCGGCAAAGGCGATGGCAAAGCCGTGGGGAGGGATGGTGACAGACAGCTGAGGACTGCCCAGCTTCTCATCGGTATTGGCCCAAAGCTCGCCGCCTGCCTCCCGCAGGAGGCCGTCTGCCCCGAAGAGCATCAGCTTGGCGTTGCTAAACAGATACGTTTCCGTCTTTAATACGCGGGGTGTGCCACAGCCCATGTACAGGGTGATCCCTTCCCCCGCAGGGGAATCCTTGTGGCGGATGGGAAGGTGCAGTTCCTTCATCCTTTGACCTCAATAATGCAATCACTGCCCGGTCTTTGGTGAGAATCCAGAATGATCTCCCCGATGGAATCGGCGGTGATGCGGCCGTGGGTGGGGTTCTTTACGCTGTCGATGTGTCCTTTTACGGTGGCGTTCACGGTGCAGTTTTCAAAGGCCAAGTCGCAGCCTTCCATGGTACAATCCTCCAGCACCAGATCCTCGCAATAGCAAAGGGGCTGAGTGCCTATGATCTTGCAGCGTACCAATCGGAGGTTCTTGGCGTACCAGCCCAGGTATTCTCCCTTGAGAACGCTGTCGTAAACGGTGACGTTTTCGCTGTGCCAGAAGGCATCCTTGGTGTTCAGCACGCTGTCACGAATGACGGCGTTTTTCACGTACTGGAAGGAATACTTCCCGGTGAAGGTGCTTTCCTGCATGGTCACGTGGTCGGCGCCAAACAGGAAGTAGGCGGACTGCATGGTGAATCTTTCCATGGAGATGTTACGGCAGTTCCAGCCGAACTCCTCGGAAATACCCTCACAATCGGTGATCTTTACGTCTTTACATTCACGGAAGGCCTTGATGCCTCCCAAGGTGGTGTGGGCCACCTTCACGTCCTCGTCGTACCAGAAGGCGGCGCGGCAGGTGTCCGTCAAGGTGCAGTGCTCCACCGTCAGATGGGTATCATGCCAGAAGGGATAGCGCAAAGCGAAATGGCAGTTTTCCACCTCCACGTTTTGGCTTTCCTTCAGGGCAGATTCCCCGTCAGCAGGGCCTTCAAAGCGGCAGTTTTCCACTCTCACCCCGTCAGAGCCGTAGAGGGCACGTTCTTCATCAAAGGTTTTATCACAGATGTATTGCATATTTCTGCTCCAGCAATTCAAAGAATTTTCTCATAAGCAAGGTCACGGCCACACCCAAAAGCACTCCCCAAACCGCGCCTCCCGCCACGTCCGTGGGGAAATGCACGTAAAGATACAGGCGGGTAAAGCCCATGAGCACCGCCACGGGGAAGGCGATATATCCCCATTTGCGGTTGTACATGGCAAGAATGGTGGCGGCGATGAAGCACACCATGGTATGCCCCGAGGGGAAGGAATAATCGGTGGGAAGATCCACCAAAAGCTCCACGTCCTCCACCAGCCAGCAGGGGCGGTCTCGGGCGATGAGGTTCTTCAACAGCAGATTGCACACCAAAAGCTGACCGATCAGCCCTACGGCAAGGGTGATCCCCGCCTTGCGGTGCTTGCGGAAGGCCATGAGCAACACGCTGATAAGAATCCAGATCCAGCCCGCGTTCCCGAAAAAGGTGAAGATGGGAACGATCACGTCCAAAAAGCCGCAACGGAAAAGATCTTGGATCCCATCTAAGATCCCGATCTCCCATTGATTCAGCCAATCAAGCATACTTCCCGCTCCTTCCTTGCAAGCCTTAAAGGGAATTGTACCACAAAGCCCGGGAAAATGCAATGCCCTAAGGGTGAAAAATCCCGTTCCCATAGAAAAAAGCCTTGTTTTCCGTCGTTTTGTATAAAAATACCCCCTCGGTTTTTTACCTGCGGGAAGACGGCTTACGACAAAAACCCGTTGCATTTTTTGAAGCGGCGTGGTAAAATAGAAGCAGAGGAAGGAAAAAGGAGGTCTTTTGTATGTCTTACCGCATTACGGAATTGGATCCTTATCTGCGTCCTTACGAAGAGCATATCGAAAATCTGATGAAGGCCTACCACTCCAAAAAACGGGAGCTGGTGGGGAACGGTAAGCTTGCGGATTTTGCCAACGCTCACCTGTATTTCGGCATCCATCCCACGGAGGACGGCTGGGTCTACCGTGAATGGGCTCCCGGTGCGGACGCCATGTTCTTCACGGGAGATTTCAATGGGTGGGACGTTCACGCAACTCCCATGACGGCGTTGGAAAACGGGGTCTTTGAGGTCAGACTGCAGGGAAAAGACGCTTTACGCCCCGGGCAAAAGATCCAGGCCATCGTTTATCACGGCGGGGAGCTTTTGCGCCGCGTGCCCTTGTACGCCACCCGTGTGGTACAGGACCCCGTGACCTATCTTTGGTGCGCAGAGGTGACGGAAAACAAGCCCTTTGCCTGGACGGACGCAGGCTTCCGTCCCGAAAAGACTCCCTTTATCTACGAATGCCACATCGGCATGGCGGGTGAGGAAGGAAAGGTCTCTTCCTACCAAGAATTCAAGGAAAACGTTCTCCCCGGAGTACAAAAGCTTGGGTACAACACCCTGCAGATCATGGCCATCATGGAGCATCCCTTCTACGGCTCCTTTGGATATCAGGTCTCCAGCTTCTTTGCCGCCTCCTCCCGCTACGGAACGGGCGAGGAGCTGAAGGAGCTGATCGACACCGCCCACGGCATGGGCATTGCCGTTTTGCTGGACGTGGTGCATTCCCACGCAGTGAAGAACACCTTGGACGGCATCAACCAATTCGACGGCACGGATTACCAGTTCTTCCATGAGGGACCCAGAGGGGATCACCCTGCCTGGGGCACCAAGCTGTTCAACTACGGGAAGAACGAGGTGTTGCACTTCCTGCTTTCCAACTTGAAGTATTGGATGGAGGAATACCATTTCGACGGATTCCGCTTTGACGGGGTCACCTCCATGCTGTATCTGGATCACGGCTTGGGCAGCGCCTTTACCAACTACGGGATGTACTACACCCCCAACACCGACGGGGATGCGGTGACCTACCTGCGGTTGGCAAACGATCTGATCCATTCTGTCAACAAGCACGCCATTACCATCGCCGAGGATATGTCCGGTATGCCCGGGATGTGCCTGCCCACCAAGGAAGGGGGCTTGGGCTTTGACTTCCGTTTGGGCATGGGCGTTCCCGATCTTTGGATCAAGTATCTGAAGGAATACCGTGACGAGGATTGGAACGTAGGGCATCTGTGGTACGAGCTGACCAATCGCCGCAAGGGAGAAAAGACCGTGGGGTATTGCGAATCCCACGACCAGGCCCTGGTGGGAGATAAGACTTTGATGTTCCGTCTCTGCGATGCGGAGATGTACACTTCCATGAACAAGCAGTCCCAAAGTCCCGTGATCGACCGCGGTATGGCATTGCACAAGATGATCCGTCTGCTCACCGCTTCCCTGGCGGGAGAGGGATACCTGACCTTTATGGGCAACGAGTTCGGCCATCCCGAATGGATCGATTTTCCCAGAGAAGGCAACGGCTGGAGCTATCACTACTGCCGCAGGCAATGGGGTCTGGCGGACAACGACCTGTTGCGTTACGGAGATCTTAGAGCCTTTGAGGAGGCTATGGTGGCCTTGCTGAAGACGGGCAGGCTGATGCCCTCCCGGGCGTATTCCCTGTGGGAAAAGCGGGAGGATTACGTTTTGATCTACGGGAAAGGCAATACGGTGTTTGCCTTCAATTTCCACCCAAGCTATTCCTACGATCCCTATTTCATCCCCACCCCCGTGGAAGGAAGCTACGTGGTGGCCCTGTCCACCGACGACAAGGCATTCGGTGGGCCTGAACGGATCGACACCGCTTACCGCTACAAGGCTACCAGACAGCCCGACGGCAGGATCGGCTTCTATTGCTACCTGCCCTCCAGAAGCGCATTGGTGCTGAAGCTGAAGCGAAAGAAATAAGTACGTTGCGCCTCTCCCAAAAAAAGAGGCGCATTTTTTTGAAAATATTTTTCAAAAACCTATTGACAAATAGATCTTTTTGTGGTATCATAGCGAAGCTGTCACGGAGGGTTAGCTCAGCTGGGAGAGCAACTGCCTTACAAGCAGTGGGTCATAGGTTCGAGCCCTATACTCTCCACCAGAAAATCTCGTTCTTAGGAACGAGATTTTTTTATCCAAGCCGCAGGCTTGGCATATCATCGGCGCACGAAGTGCGGCGCATAATATCACCACGCCCTCGGCGTGCATTTCCCCTACGCAAAAAGGAGCTTCTTTATGATCATTCTCATCACAGGCGCCTCCCACACGGGAAAGACCTTGCTTATGCAGAAACTTCTGGAGAAATATCACTACCCCGCCATCTCCATGGATCATCTGAAAATGGGGCTGATCCGCAGCGGCAACACCTCCCTCACCCCTATGAGTGACGATGAGGAGCTTACCGCGTATTTGTGGCCCATTCTGCGGGAGATGGTGAAGACCGCCATCGAAAACAAGCAGAACATGATTGCGGAGGGCTGTTACATCCCCATGGATTGGCAAAAAGACTTCCCGCCGGAGTATCTGGAGCATATCCGTTTTTATTGCCTGGTCATGAGCGAGGGATATATCCGGGAGCATTTCGGGGAGATCAAGGGCTTTGCAAGCGTGATCGAGGATCGTTTGGACGACGAAGATTGCACCATGGAATCCGTTTTGGCGGACAACGCATCCTTTTTGAAGCGGGCCACCGCAGAAGGCGTGGAATACTTCCTCATTGATGAAAACTACAAGCTTCCGTTATAAGCTATCAAAGAGCACCTGCGGGTGCTCTTTTTTCTGTCTTGTCAAAGATATCTTGCCAAAGGCCGAAGACTGTGATACAATGAAAAATACAACGGAGCGTTGGATTTTGGTTGCGGATCGGTATCTTCCGTTTTGGGAAGCTGTGTGCCATACTATAAGCACGGTACCGAATATTTTTTGAAGGAAGGAATGGGCATACTAATGTCACAATCTATTGGAAAGAACATTCGCAAATTAAGAAAAGAACGCAATCTGACTCAAGAGGAATTGGCCGAGCTGCTCAATATTTCGGCCCAAGCGATCTCAAAATGGGAAAACGAAACGGGAATGCCGGATATTTCGCAGATCGTTCCCCTGGCAAGCGTTTTTGGAGTCAGCACGGATCTTTTATTCGGCTTGTCCGATACCAACGAGCAACAGGAGGTCGAAACGCTTATCGAAGACCTGCACGCCAAAAACAAGAAGCTGGAAATAGACGATTACGAAGAATACAAGCAAAGAACGGAAGCGCTGAAAGTATATCCCAACAATTTCACACTTCTTTACAGTTGCTTTGTAAAAGGCTGTTTCCTTCTGCAGACCGACTGGCAGGACAGGTTATCCAAGGAAGAACAAAGGGCGATCTATAACGAATGTATCCGGCAAAGCAACGTGATCCTCTCCCATTGTCCCAACGCGGATATGGTGATCAATACCAAAAGGGAGCTGATCGGATTGCTGGAAACGAAAAAAGAGCATGAAAAAGCCATGGAATTGATCAAAGAGCTTCCCAACAGCGTCACCGACGTTTCCAGCATGATCCTGGCCCGTTTCTTCATCGGGAGAAAGAATTGGTCAAGTGCCATCGAAACCTGCCACGGGAATATCTACGAGCTTCTTCGCGAGCTGCAGCACCAGGTGAAGCTCCTTGCCAGCGCCTATCTGAGAAGCGGACAGTACGAAAAAGCCGAAACGACCTGCCTCACCATGTTGGATCTGATCCATGCCGTTTTCAAAGAAGAAACTTATACACCGCCCTGCCACCTCGAGCAATCGCTGTATCGTTTCCTCGCCATCTGTGCATTGAAAAAGGGAAACGAGGAGCAGGCTGTCCGATGGCTTGAAGAAATGTATGAATATTCCTGCAACCAGGCAAAGGGATTTGAAAAGATCCTGTATCTGCAAACACCCCTTTTGGATACCTACAAAATGGAGTTTAACTATCCCTATTACGAGCCCAAAGTGATGTTGCAGAACCAATTGGAGAAGGACTGCTTCAAGGTGCTTTCGGAGAATCAAAGGTTTTTGGATCTGAAGCAGAAGGTTCTGGATTTACCGGAATAAGCTTTGCCCCCGCAATGCCCCGCCTCGTGCGGGGCTTTCCTTTTGGAAGCAAAATACGGCCCCCGCATCTTGTGAGCGAAGACCGTTTATCATTCCACGCAACGCAGGGCGCCGGAGGACGTCGCCCCCTACGAAGACGAACGCAGAAAAGCGGGAACGCCGACCATCCGCCTCGCAAGGGGCGTTCTTCTTTTCCCTTGACAAAAGTCTTCCGAAAGTATATAATACATACATCCCATGGAAAGGATATTTTTATGCTGATCTTTTTTATTCTTTTGGGCATTGCCACCGGCGTGCCGTTGTGTTTTTTGTTTGACGTCAGTCTCCCCTGCCGCATCGCCATCGGTGCGGGGCTGTCCCTGGGCGGCTTTGTGGGATGGCTGTTCCTGTATATTCTTGGGCTGTTCATCTTCTCCCTGTTCGTCAGCAAGGAAAAGCCCCACACCAAGGATCATCCCTTCGTGCGGTTTCTGATCGCAGAGACCATGGGATTGGTCTGTCAGCTTGGCGGGGTGAAGCTTCAAGTAGAGGGGCTGGAGAAGATGCCAAAGGGAAGATTCCTGCTGGTCTCCAACCACCGCTCCATGTTTGACCCCATCACCGCTCTGGTAGCCTTCAAGAAGCACCCCGTGGCCTTCGTCACCAAGCCGGAGAATCTGCGAATCCCTCTGGTGGGCGGCATCATGCGGTACTGCTGTTTCCTGCCCATCGACCGCAGTAACCCCAGAGGTGCCATCCGCGCTATCAATTCCGCGGCGGAGCTGATCAAGACGGACACCGTCTCCGTGGGGATCTACCCCGAGGGCACCCGCAACAAGGGAGAGGGCATTTTGCTTCCCTTCCACGCAGGGGTCTTGATGATCGCTCAGAAGGCAAACGTCCCCATCGTGGCCATGACGGCGGAAAACACCGAGAAGGTGGCCAAGAACTTCCCTTTCAAGAGAACCACCGTTAAGCTGACGGTGTGCGACGTGATCCCCGCAGAGGAAGTGATGGCTTCCCGTACCGACGACCTCAGTGCGCGGCTGTATGAAGTTATGGAAAATCAATTGAAAAACACATATGGAAAGGACAACCAAGTATGAAAACACTCCGCACCTGTCTTTTGCTACTGTTGACGCTCTGCTTGCTGGCCGCCTGCCAAAGCACGCCCGAAACCACTTCCCAGCCTCCCGAAAGCTCCGCTTCCAGGCAGGAATCAAGCGCCGAGGCAAGCGAAGACGCAAGCTCTGAGGAAGAAATCTCCGAGACCTCTTCCGAAGAATCCACCGAACCCGAACCGCCCAGAGAAGGAGCTTATATGAGCTACGAAATTCCCGACAACTACAAAGACGTTTACGAAAATCCCTTCGCCCTTGACACCTACGAGGAGATGGAGATCACCGCCTCCAACAACACCTACACCATCACCTACCGCTATCCGGACGGTGCTTCCTACCGCACCTGTCTGGTAAAAAAGAGATGGGGTATGTGGATGCTGGGTGCTATGGAATACACCCATGCCAACGGCACCAAGGTGCGTATGTCCGAGTCCTCCACCGACTACGAATGGGTGCTTTCCTGCGGTAAGGTGGGAGGTAACATCACCTTCCGCGGCGGCAACCACGGAGACTACACCTATTCCGATTGGAACGCAAACGATTCCACCAAGACCAACGACCACTTTATCGATATGACCTTCTACGATGCCGCAACCGGTGAGAAGGTGGAAGTGGCAAACGGAAAGACCGTTAAGGTCAACGGTTTGTTCGTGGTGCTTCACAACAACGTGTACGAGGACGCTTACGAGCAGGAAAACGTGCTGATCAACGTGGAAAAGCTGTATCTGTTCAACGGAGAATCCGTTTCCGTGCAGTCCAAGCTGTACCTCACCTCCGACGTGGCCTTCGGCAACGCCTACACCTGTATGTTCCCCGTGGCCAAGAAGTACGGCAACTACACCATGTTCCACAACGACGACGGCACCACCAAGGTGACCAAGACTCCCATCACCGGTACCAGCAACTACGGCAATAACTTCGATGACCGCAACAAGGCCTCCAAGGTCACCGTATTCGGCGAGCAGTATCCCGCTTACCACATGACTATTGAGATCCACAATCCCGAGGATCAGTTCTATCAGTCCAGCCATCACACCCGTCTGTGGGATATGAACCCCACCCAGAACAAGCTGTACTTCTCCGCCTTCAAGCCCGGCTCCACCATTATCGTCAAAAAGGACACCGAGTTCACTTACAGCTCCTCCTGGACCTTCTCCTACAACCCCGACTTTGAGCTTCCCGCAGTTGACAAGGAGCTTGGCTTCAAGAAATGATCTCCCAAAGCAACGATTATCCCCTGCTTCCTCCCATCCGCACCGCAAAGGGAAAGCTGACAGACTGCGCCCTGCTTTTGGAGGGCGGCTCCTTTCGTGGGATCTACTCTGCGGGAGTCTGCGACGTACTGATGGAAAACGGCGTTCACCCCAAAGCCATTGCAGGAGTTTCCGCAGGGGCTCTTTGCGGTTGGAATATGCTGGCACGGCAGATCGGCAGGTTTGCCCGGATCTGTATTCTTCACCGCCACGACAGCCGTTATTCCGGGTGGCGAGCCATGGCCGCCGATGGCGGCTTGGTGGGTTTTTCCTTCCTGCTGAACACGACGGAAAAGCTTTATCCCTGCCCCAAGGGCCTGCGGGAGGACCCCGACAGACGTTTTGTGGCGGTATCCACCGACTGCAAAACGGGCAGTCCCTTTTATGCCGAATATGGCAGGCATTATCCCTTTGAAAAAGCCATCCGAGCCTCCGCAAGCCTGGCCTTCACCTCGCGGATGGTGCGGATGAACGGGCGAGCTCTGCTGGACGGTGGTTATTCCGTCAGCGTGCCTCTGGAATGGGCAGAGCAAAACGGCTATCAAAAAAAGATCGCGGTGCTCACCCGCCCTGTGACGGCGCGGAAGGGCCCGGTTTCCCCGCAGAAGAAATCCTCCTTTGCCGCCGCTTACGCCAAGTATCCCGCCTTCTGCGAAGCCGTGGAAGCGGTTCCGGAAAACTACAACCGTCTGCGGGAAAAGCTGGAGCTTCTTCACGATGCGGGAGAAGCCTTTGTCATCGCTCCTGCGGAGGAGATCCCCATCTCCAAGATGGAGGGCAACACGGACAAGCTGTACCTCTATTACCTCCACGGCAGACGGGACGCCCTGCGCCTCCTGCCCGCCTTAAAGGAATACCTTGCAAAATGAAAAAAGTCCTTGCAGTATTACAAACTGCAAGGATCTTTTTTATTGCTCGTTTTTGCGACGTTTGCGCCGTTTCCACGCCTGGATCACCACAGCGCCAAGGGTAATGGCACCGCAGGCAACCAAGCAGATATAGAAGGAAATGCTACGGCTGATCAGCTCCACACAGGCGGTGTCTGCGATCATATCCTCAAAACCGTCTAAGAACAGCAGATCCGCCACCCCCACCGCACCGGGAATCGGCACGGCGTTGGAGCCCAGCACCACGTAACCTTGGGTCACAAAGACCTCCAGCCAGCGGTCAACACTGCCTCCCGTTGCCAAGAACACGAACAGGGTGACGCCGATGTTGCAAAACCGTTGGAGGATGTTCAGCAACAGTACTCGGAACACCGTCCATCCGCCGCCGCGGAAGGCTTCTATGCAAGCGCGATATTCCGTGGCCATACGTTCCACGGAGGCCAGCCGCTTTTCCACGTCCTTCATGAGATGCAGCTTATGCAACAAGCGGATAAAGAAGCTGGCAAGACGGAGAATGATCTGTTCCTTCAGCACCAGCAAAAGCAACCCTGCCACCACCAGAGCCTGAATACCGAAACCGATGATGATCAACAGGCGGGAAAACAAATTGAAGGAGAAAAAAACGCCGGGAAACAGAATGAAGCAAAGCACACCGATGATCAAAATGGAAACGGTGTAAAGCATCACGTTCAACAGCAGACACATGGCGGTGACTGCGCCGGGAATGCCGTCCCGCATCATGAACATAGCACTGGCGGGCTGTCCCCCCGTTGCGGAGGGAGTGACGGCGGAAAAATATACGTCTGCCGCAGAATAGATCACGTTGCGGCGCATAGAACGCTTATGCCCAAAGAAACGAGTCAGGCTCCAAAGGCTCCAGGCTTCAAAAAACACAAACCCCGCCATGGAAAGGAAGGCTCCCAACATATACCAAGGATTTGCTCCCGACAGAAGCTCCCAAAACCGATCTGCGGTAAAGTCAGTAGCCCCGGACATCATGGTATACAAGGTCACCGCAATGAGCAGTACGAAGACGATGAACCAGATGAAACGTTTTTTACCGCCCTTCATGGAGTCACCTCCTTCTTGCGTTCCAACAAGGAGAAGATCCTCCCCGTGCGGAAACGTTTTGCCAGGACAAGACCCAATTCAGCCACCAGAATACCGCCTACAATGTCCACCACCACGTGCTGTCTCACCAACACGGTGGAAGCAAAGATCCCCAGCATGATCACCACGCAGTAAACGCGGTACCACTTATGCGGTTTTTTACAGCGGAAGGCCCCGCGGGTCACCACCCAGCTTTCCAGGCAATGGATGGAGGGGAACAGATTGTTGGGCTCGTCCATATCGTAAATGAACTGGGTGCCCCAATCGAACACGTTGTTGATCTCAAACTGTCCGGAGGGCCAATCCACCATCTCGGTGGGCATGGCAAAGAAGAACACAAGGCACATCGCCTTGGCGATCATCTCCCCGGAAAGCATCTCGTAACAGGTCTCTTTATTCTCCCTGCCGATGATGACAAACCCCACCACCCAGAAAACGTAGGAGAATACGTAGAAAACGATCATCCAGGTCACCAAGGGAATGTGGTCGTCGATGGCGGGAATGGAAACGTCAAAATATTGATATTTGGGAATCAAGCGGTTTCCGTAATAAACGATGGTATTCAGAATCACGCAAGCCAACAGTGGGATCACGGCGTACGCCGGGATCAATTTGCTGATGAAGTTTTTCACGGCTACGCCCCCCTTACAGAACAGTTCTTATCATTATACGCTTTTTCTATGAAAAAGTCAACAGTTTTCAATACCCCAGCAGATACATTTCGATTCCGCCTGCCACCGCCGCGGCAAACAAGTCTTGCCATGCGGGATCTGTCAACAGCTTGGCATCCGCTTCTCCCGAAGCAAAGCCCGCTTCCAAAAGCAGAGAAGGCATATCGGGATACTTGGTCACCACGTAGGCGTTGTCCCATCCGTCTGCACGCTCCCCCACACGGCGGTCGGAAAACCGATGGCGGAGATTCAGCCGCAACGCTTCGGATAGACGTGCGGATTCCTCCTTATGGGGGGTATCGAAGCAGGTAAACAAGTCCGACCCCGCCGCATAGGAATTGGTGCCGCTGGCGTTGATATGTACGGAAAGGAACAGGTCTCCCCTTTGGAGGTTGGCGTAATAGGAACGTTCAAAGGTGTCGAACACGCCGTCCTCATTCACGCCCTGCCCGAAGGCCTCCACCGTCTCGGTGATCTGATCCCCTTCTCTGCCGCTGTATGCGGTGATCAGGTGATCCAGATACGCCTCAATGTCGTAGCCCTTTTCTGCCGCCAAGGCGTCCAAAGCCTCCCGCCCGGGGAACCCTTCCCCCACGTGGGTAAAGATCACGGTAACGCCGTGGGCTTCCAATGCGGAGGCGATCTTTTCCGCCAAAAGCAGGGTCAGCTCTTTTTCGATGATGCCGTTGTCGGGATACTCACAGCCGGGATCTTCAAACCCGTGCCCGGGGTCAAGGATCACCGTTTTTCCTCCCAGGATTGCAAGCTCCTCGGGGGTACGGCTTTCCGTTTCCAGAAAGCTTTGCCCCGGATCGGAAGATTCCTCCCCCAAAGGCGCACAACCGCAAAGCAAGGTACCCAACACAAGCACCACCGCAAGAAAGCGTTTCACTCCTTGCCTCCCTGCTTGGGCTTCAGCTTCTCCCGACTGCCGTCGGGCTGTTGGATGTAGGTGTTGTCCAAAATGCCTCGGAAGGCGGCGCGGAAGGCCAAACGGTATTCCTCCCGCAGTTCGGCACGCTCTGCCGTCTCCTCGGGAGTCAATCCGCCCTCACGCTCTTTTTTTGCCAGCTCGTTGATCCGAACCAGGCGTTCTTCCTGTGTTTGATACTTGCTCATATTTATTTCTCCACGATCTCGTAAGCGAAATTTTCACAGCGCAGACGGGTACCGATGTCCACCCCGTCGGGAAGCAAAAACAACGCGATCATCACTTCTCCGCCGTTTTCCTCCCGCAGGTAGGCGTATTCCCCCTCAATGGAGGCGACGGTATAAAACTTTTCTTCCATAACAAAAACCTCTTGTTTCCTTTGCTCTATTATACCTCTTCCCCGCAGAAAAATCAAGAGGAAAATATCGACCGCAGATTGCAATCTGCGGTCGATGCGGTATAGCTTACAAAACCAGGATCATCAGCAGGACGGAAAGCACCATCCAGAGGGCGGCAACCCCTGCTAAGATGTACCAATACTTGGGATAGCCCCGTTTTGCGGAGCGGGGGAACACCAAGCCCACGATGAGCAAAGGCGTGGGGATCATAAAGCCGAACACCACCATACCCACCACGAAGGCACTGCGGGCGGAATCAAAGTAATCTGCGGTGTCGTCAAAGTTCTTCTCCTCACCTGCGTCGATATACTCCAAGGGATAGAAGTTCATGTCCTGCCCCACGGTATGCAATTTGGCCACCAAGTCTCCTTCCAGCTTAACACCCTCCACGGTGCCTCTGCGGTAGGAGAAGTTGCCGTCTGCATCGAAGCATTGGTTGCCCAGATCCATATAGTGGATATAGTAAAACTCTCCCTCGTATGCGTATACGGCGCCGTATGCACAGCCGTAAAAGCCGTAGGACTCCACACCCAGCAAGCTGTAATACAGAGCGTTCTCCAGATCCCGCACGTCAAAGGTACGCTTTTCGGCGTCCTCCGGGGCCTTGGTAAGCAAGGTCACCAGATCATTGGAGATGGGAGCGCAAGCGCCGTGAACGGAAGCCAGCATATAGGAGGTAGCTTCCCCTTCCATCAAGCGATCCAGCGCTTCCGCGCCCTTCTCGGCGGCGTAAACGGTACCGTTGATGGACGCATATACGGAATTGGACTCCCCGTTGGTCTCCACAGCGCGGTAATCATCCAGTGCGTAGTCGTAGTAATATACCCTGTCCCCTACCACCTGCAAAGGGAAATAGGGCTCGTATTGAACGAAGGTGGTTGCGCCGTAGTACAATTCCGTCTCATCGTAGGACAGCTTCCAAGCAAGCTCCTCGGGGCCTGCTAAAACGGCCGTGGAAAGGACGGCGAACAGCAGTATACATACCAATGTAAAATACAGAATTTTCATTCTATTGCGTTTCACGATTCACCCCTCCTTACGAAAGATTCAGCTTCCGCTCCAACGTCCCCAGAGAGAGGAAGTGGAACAGACAGGCCACGGTGATCTCCATCAAAAGGAGGATCAACAACGTCAAGGACATTGCAAGGCAGGCGGTGTGGAAGGTTGCCGCCCCCAGCAGATCAACCATGGGTACTACCACGAAGATCAAGCCCAATCCCACAGCCAGCTGGATCACAAAGGAGCTTGCCATATTGACACCGTAGTAGATGCCGAAAGCGGCCAGAACCTTGTGCTTCTTTGCCACCACCGCACCCACGGTGATGCACATGAAGATCAAGGAGCAGGTGAACCAGGAAGCGGCAATGGCCAGCAGGATGCCTTCAAAAATGTAGACCAACAGCCAGCCTCCCAAGCCCTTCCAGGCATATGAGAAAAACTTACCGATCTCTTGCCACACGGAAAGATCCAACAGCTCCCCGCGGTTGGGCAATGGGGCGATGGTGATGATAATGGCCAACGCCACCAGCATCAACACGGCGTGGATCACCGACCACAGCACGGTGTTCACCGTCTTGGCAAGGAACAGCGTCTTGCGAGACACCGGCAGTGTGAAGGTAAGATATCCCTCGTCGGTGAAAAAATTCTTGTAGAACCGCACGTAGCAAAGGATCTGCGGCACCACGAAGGACACGGGAATGGCAATGAAGCAGGCCACCAGGAAGATACATCCCATAACGTACAGGAACATCCCCACGGCGGAAGCTCTTGCCGTATCGAACACCGCCACGAAGCGGAACACCAAGCTTCCCAGCAGGGAAAGTCCCAGCACGGAGGCCACCACGATCCACCAGAAGCGTTTGATATATGCAAAGTCGTATTTAAAAACTTTTTTGAACATGGTCATAAGCCGTTACCTCCGAAAAATCTCGGTGGGAGGGGCGTAGCGGAAGCATTCTCTGAACAGTTCATCCAGAGACTTGCCCTTTTCGTTCCGCACCTCGTCCGCCACGCCGGACAGCATCACAGACCCGCCGTAGCCCATGAACAGGAATTCATCCAGAATGGGCTCGATATCGTAGATCAGATGGGTGGTGATGATGACGGTGGCTTCGGGATTGTAGTTCCCGATGATGGTCTGGAGAATGTAATCTCTCGCGGCGGGGTCTACCCCTGCGATGGGTTCATCCAGCAGGTAAAGCTTGGCTTTCCGCGCCATGACCAGCACCAGCTGCACCTTTTCCTTGGTACCCTTGGAAAGTGCTTTCAGCTTGGCGTTTGTGTCGATCTGCAATTCTCCAAGCATTTTCCGCGCCAGTGCCATGTCGAAGTCCTCGTAAAACTCCGCAAAGTAGGCAAGCAGCTCCTCCACCCGCATCCAGTTGTTGAAATAGGTGCGCTCCGGCAGATAGGAGATCAGGGCGTTGGTCTTCTCACTGCGGCGCTGACCGTCGATATAGATCTCTCCCCTGTCCGCCACCAAAAGCCCGGTGACCAGCTTGATCAGGGTAGATTTCCCGCAGCCGTTGGGACCCAACAGCCCCACGATCTTCCCCTTGGGAATCTGACAGCAAAAGCGGTCCAGCACCGGACTCCTTTGCCCGGGATAGGATTTGCATAGATCCTCGCAGATCAGAACTGCGTCCTTGATCGGTTCATTAACCCAAAAGCTCATTGATTCTTCTCCCCTTCCTCTTGAATGTATCGTAAAAGTTCTTCCTTGGTGATGCCCAGCTCAAAAGCCTCCTCCACCAAACGGTGCACAGCCTCCCGCCGCACCCGCTCGCCGCAAAGGGCAAGAACCGACGTGTCCGTGGTCACAAACCGCCCCACCGTCCCGCGGGAATACAAAAGGCCTTCCTCCTCCAAAACGGTCAGCGCCTTCTGCATGGTGTTGGGATTCACCGCCGCTTCAAAGGCCAACTGCCGCACGGGCGGGATCTGCTCATCGGGCAGATACTTCCCCCGCAGGATCTCCCCCCGCAGGCGGGATGCGATCTGGAGAAACACCGCCTCGTGGCTGTTAAATTTCCATGGCATGGACTTCGCCTCCTTTTCTTGTATGCTTGTACTAATACAATAATACAACATGAAATTCCGTTTGTCAATAGAAACTATGAAAAAAATGCCTTTGAAAGAAGATTTTCAAAGACATTTTCATTTCCAAGGCCATTTTCGATGCAAAAAGGGGGCGGTATGACCCGACCCCTATGTTCTTATTCGGTGATCTGTTCCACGGTATAGCCCTGCTGTTCCAGAAGGTCGGCCATGCCCCCTTCGCCCAGCACGTGCAAAGCACCCACGCAGATGAAGACCTCTTTTCCGGAATCCAACGCATCCTCTGCAAACTGCGTCATGGATCGGTTACGCTCCACCACCATGGCGTTCAGATACTCATCGTAAAGCGCCAGCTCTTTCTCGGTCATGCCGGTGGTATCGCCGTCGGAAGCCTGCAAAATGCCCTCTGCGTCCCCGGTCTTCCAGGCGTTCATCATAGCAAACAGGCTTTCCTTGGCGGTGTCGGGATCCGCTACGGATTGCAAAGAGCCTTCCAACAGCATTGCCTGCAGATCGTCGGAGAAGCCTGCCAGCATCTCATACTGGAATTTGGCGGACTCGATATCCACCACCTCCATCTCCAATTCGTACGCCCAGTTGATCATATACATGTCTACGCCCAGTTCGGGATCCGCACCCATTTCTTCGTACAGAGCGGAATCGATGGTACTGCTCCACATGGCGGGGCAGTAGTAATCCAATGCGGAGCCGTAAAGCTTCAGATCCGTAAGCGCTTGCTTGGCTTTTTCGTAAAGCTCTGCGGGAATGTGGTCGGCGATGGTGGTGCCGTCAGCGTATACCAAGGGCTTCAAAGCCTCGATCTGAGCGGCAAGATCCTGCTGGAAGGCAACGATATCCACCTCCACAGCCAGCTTATCCGCGCCCACGAAGGCTTCTTCTACGTAGTCGGGCAGAGGATAAAAATCCTCTTCCCCCACGTGGATAGAGCCAAACAGCCACACCACGTCCCCGTCCTCATCGGTGACCTTGTAAAGCACGGGCGTGGACGTGGAGGTCCCGTCATTATACTCCCGGGACACCGTCTCCTCGGAAGAGGCTTCCTTGCTTTCCGTCTCGGAGGAGGTCTCGTTGCTGTCGCAGGCAACCAACGCCAGCATCAACATCAAGGCCAACAGCAATGTCAATAAACGATTCAGTTTCATATTTTTTCTCCTTTATATATTATCTTCCCCAATTACCGATCTCGTACCAGTCCCCGTTCAGGCGGTGATACTCCATCCCGGAATACCACTCCTCCCGCATATCTCCGATGACGGAAAGTGGGGAATCTGCATACAGCAGACCGTATTTTTTCGTCTCGTCGCCCCAAAGGATCACGTAGTCCTCCTCCACCCAAAGGTAGTTGAGTCTCCCGCTGATCTCCCCCAAGGCCTGCCGCTGATCCTCGGTCAAAGGGATCTCCTCCCCGCTTTGCAGGGTGAGCTTATCTCCCTGCCGCAACAGAGTCAGCCGCTCTGCGGTTTCGGTGCTTTCGTAGTACGCCATGGCCGCCTCTGCAACCTGTTCGTACACCCGGGCGTGATCGTCAAAATCCTCCATCTCCGCCTCGCCGCCTACCACGTAGTGGTAGATCCCCAGGGGAACCAGCACCAGAATGGCAACGATGAGGATCAGCGCGAGAATGACCAAAAGTCCTTTCAATGCGTTCATGCTTCTGCTCCCTTCCCCTTATCCGCTATGGAACGGACCTCCTCTTCCGACAATTCGGCAAGCAGGAAGCTCCCGCCGTCGTATTTGGCTTTCTTCTCCGCGGGAAGCAAACGCAGGAAGTCGGAATATTCCAGATCGCAAAGAGGCTCTTTTTCCTCTTGGATCCCCACGGTGATGATCCAGCGGATGGATTCGGGGCGTTTTCCCGTGTTGGGATCCACAAGCCACATGGGAACGGCGGGTGCATCGGGCAAGACCACAGGCAGATCGTTCACCAAAATGAATCTGCCCACGATCCCCGTATCCCCCATGAAGAAATCCGGCGTTTCGTGATACACGTTCATGGCCTGCTTTTCGTGGAGCCATTCTTCAAACAGATGGGGATTGTGCAAGAACAGGGTGGCTTCCTCCTGCCCCATGGACATGGGCCACATGGCGGCGTAGAGAGCCAGGGTGTCGTAGGTGCCATCCAGCACCTGCCCCGCAAAATCCTTCAAGGCTTTCAGGTTGAACTCCATCATCTCTTGGTAGCTTGCCAGAAAGAGTTCAAGGCTTTGCTTTTGCCCCTCTACCTCCAGGCTGCCCTCCCAATGCTTTGCCATGCGTTCCACGGCGGCATAGAAATCCTGCAATTCCCGCGTGGTGGTAGGCTGGAGAAGCCGCAGGGTGACTGCTTTTTTCTCCTCGGGCGTCCACACCACGCTGAACCCCCTGCCGATGCGGTTGGGGTTGTAAACAAGGATCTCTTCCTCCCCCATCTCCCCCACGGACAGTTGATCGTTTTCGTAATTGCCGTAATACAGATCCTCCCCCAGGATCACCTCAAGGGGCATGGGCTTTCTGCCAAACAGCTTTTGCTTGATGACTACTTCAAGGGACATGATCGACCCCCTCCTTCGGCAACGTATTTTGCAACTCTATCATAGCATAATTTCCGAGAAATTGCAAGGGAAAATCATCCTGCAATGCCAACGTTTTGTGAATAGGGTGTATCGTTTTTTGGTTTTCAAGAAAAAATCCCCGCCGATTTCTCAGCGGGGATGATTTTGCAGTATTGCTTGAATTACTTGCTTTCCTTAATAGCAGCCTGTGCAGCGGCAAGGCGTGCGATCGGAACGCGGAAGGGAGAGCAGGAAACGTAGTCCAAACCGATCTTGTGGCAGAACTCAACGGAAACGGGGTCGCCGCCGTGCTCGCCGCAGATGCCGCAGTGCATTTCGGGACGAACCTTCTTGCCCAGGGTAACAGCCATTTCCATCAGCTTGCCGACGCCGTTCTGGTCCAGCTTAGCGAAGGGATCGTTTTCGTAGATCTTGCTGTCGTAGTAAGCGGTCAGGAACTTGCCTGCGTCGTCACGGGAGAAGCCGAAGGTCATCTGAGTCAGGTCGTTGGTACCGAAGCAGAAGAATTCAGCCTCTTTTGCGATGTCGTCAGCGGTGAGACATGCACGGGGGATCTCCATCATGGTACCAACCTCGTAGTGGAGCTCAACGCCTGCGTCTGCGATCTCCTTGTCGGCGGTTTCCACAACGATGTTCTTCACGAACTTCATTTCCTTCACTTCGCCGGTGAGGGGGATCATGATCTCGGGAACGATGTTCCAATCGGGATGGTTCTTCTTCACGGAGATAGCCGCACGGATGACAGCAGAGGTCTGCATCTTTGCGATCTCGGGATAAGTGACAGCCAAACGGCAGCCACGGTGACCCATCATGGGGTTGAACTCGTGGAGACCGGTGATGATGTTCTTGATGTCCTCAACGGTCTTGCCCTGTGCCTTTGCCAGAGCCGCAATATCGTCTTCCTCGGTGGGAACGAACTCGTGGAGAGGAGGATCCAGGAAACGGATGGTTACGGGGTTGCCTTCCAAAGCCTCGTAGAGAGCCTCAAAGTCGCCCTGCTGGTAAGGCAGGATCTTAGCCAGAGCAGCCTCACGCTCCTCCACGGTGTCAGCACAGATCATCTCGCGGAATGCGGCGATTCTGTCTGCCTCGAAGAACATGTGCTCGGTACGGCAAAGACCGATACCCTCTGCGCCCAACTCACGAGCCTTCTTAGCGTCTGCGGGGGTGTCTGCGTTGGTACGGACCTTCAGAGTTCTGAACTCGTCAGCCCATGCCATGATACGGCCGAACTCGCCTGCGATCTCTGCATCAACGGTGGGGATGATGCCGTCGTAGATCTTACCGGTGGAGCCGTCGATGGAGATATAGTCGCCCTCGTGGTAGGTCTTGCCTGCCAGGGTGAACTTCTTGTTCTCTTCGTCCATGATGATATCGCCGCAACCGGATACACAGCAGGTACCCATACCACGTGCAACGACTGCTGCGTGGCTGGTCATACCGCCGCGAACGGTGAGGATACCCTGGGAAGCCTTCATGCCGGTGATGTCCTCGGGAGAGGTCTCCAGACGAACCAGGATCACCTTCTCGCCGCGGGCGTTCCAAGCCTCTGCGTCCTCTGCGGTGAAGACCACCTTACCGCAAGCCGCACCGGGGGAAGCGCCCAGACCCTTGCCTGCGGGAGTAGCCGCGGCCAGAGCCTTGGTATCGAACTGGGGATGGAGCAGGGTGTCCAGGTTACGGGGATCGATCATGGCAACAGCCTGCTTCTTGTCGATCATGCCCTCGTCCACCAGGTCGCAAGCGATCTTCAGAGCCGCCTTAGCGGTTCTCTTACCGTTTCTGGTCTGGAGCATATACAGCTTGCCATCCTCAACGGTGAATTCCATATCCTGCATATCACGGTAGTGATCCTCCAGGATCGCACAAACCTTGTTGAATTCCTCAAACGCTGCGGGGAACTTCTCTGCCATCTCTGCGATGGGCATAGGAGTACGAACGCCTGCAACAACGTCCTCACCCTGTGCGTTGGTCAGGAACTCGCCCATCAGACCGCGTTCGCCGGTAGCAGGGTCACGGGTGAAGGCAACACCGGTACCGCAGTTGTCACCCATATTACCGAAGGCCATCATCTGCACGTTAACGGCAGTGCCCCAGGAATAAGGAATGTCGTTGTCACGACGGTAAACGTTGGCACGGGGGTTGTCCCAGGAGCGGAACACTGCCTCTACGGCGCCCATGAGCTGTTCCTTGGGATCGGAAGGGAAATCCTTGCCGATCTTGGACTTGTACTCAGCCTTGAACTGCTCTGCCAGAACCTTCAGATCCTCGGCGGTGAGGTCAACGTCCTGGGTAACGCCCTTGGTAGCCTTCATCTCGTCGATGAGTTCTTCGAAATACTTCTTGCCGACTTCCATAACCACGTCGGAATACATCTGGATAAATCTTCTGTAGCAGTCATAAGCCCAACGTGCGTTGCCGCTCTTGGCCGCCATGGTCTCCACAACGGTCTCGTTCAGACCCAGGTTCAGGATGGTATCCATCATACCGGGCATGGATGCGCGTGCGCCGGAACGAACGGAAACCAGCAGAGGGTTCTCTTTGTCGCCGAACTTCTTGCCGGTGATCTCCTCCATCTTAATGATGTTTTCCATGATCTCGGCCTGGATAGCCTCGTTGATCTTGCGGCCGTCCTCATAATACTGGGTGCAGGCCTCCGTGGAAATGGTGAAACCCTGGGGAACGGGCAGACCGATCTTGGTCATCTCCGCAAGGTTTGCGCCCTTACCGCCAAGGAGCTCACGCATGGAAGCGTCGCCTTCGCGGAACAGGTAAACGTACTTTTTGCTCATTCTATATACCTCCGAAATTATTTTCAAACTGTCTCAGAGAGCTATTATATCAAATATAGGAAGGAATTGCAACCCCTTTGTGGCAAAAAATATCCTCCACATCGAAAAAATTTCAAAAAAATATTGTCAAACCCGTTGCAAAACGCAAAAAAGTGTGCTATAATACTCCTTGTGCTGCGGAGGCATAGCTCAGCTGGTTAGAGCGTTCGGTTCACATCCGAGAGGTCTTGGGTTCGAGTCCCCATGTCTCCACCATGAAAAAACGACAGGTTTTTGCCTGTCGTTTCTTTTTTATCCGATCAACTGTCCATCAAACTCTTCGTATTGATGACCGCAGCCCTTGCAGGTGAAAATGTGCAGGTTGCCGACCACCGTTTCGTCGTAGTCGTGGAGGTGGGGGAACTGGGCGGTCTTCAGGACCACCCGCTTGATGATCATGTAATCCACGGCGTTGACGCCGCTCGCACCGTTCACGTCGGCGGCCTTTTGCTGTGCTTCATCCAAAGAAATCTGCCGCAGAACGTACCGTTTCACCATGGCGTAGTCCACCGCCGTCACCTTGCCGTCGCCGTTCACGTCCCCTTGGGTGTACTTCCCTGCCGAGACGGGCAACGCAAACGCCGCCAACAGCAGGAGCACGATACAAATTTTAAATACTCTTTTCATAGAATCACCCTCCGGGGCAAAAAGGAGCCGAGAAACGGCTCCTTTTTCTAAATAACTAATCGGTCCAAGTAAACTGGTGCTCGACGTTGCCGTGCTCGCCGTTCACGGTGCCGTAACCGCCTTTAATAGGGCTTGCGGTTATGATATCATCTTGCTCCAACACCAGCACTTCGATTTCCGGGGTTTCATATTGTTTTTTCATACTTAACCTCCGAACGCCGCTTTCGTTGCCTGCGCAACTGCCCAGGTTTTAACCAGCAGATGCTTGTATTCGTTTGAGGAGTCACTGTAGACACCGTTGATATATGCTTCCAGTCCATAACCAATCTGTCTACCGTATACACAGTAGTAATTCGTTCCGTCGGTAAGCACGAACACAGGACGTAGAGAAAGCGTCTGCATGTATTGCAAGCTTCCCAAATCAAAAACTAGCTCTCCGTTTGCGAGGCTGTCCAAAGAGGGATTAGAGAAGGCGTCATCAACGAGTTCAATCTTCTCGTCATCTTTGTCGAACGGCTTGTTGTTCAATTCACCAGGCGACGGCTGGTTGCCTTGGATCGCATTGTACAGTAAGTATGCCTTAGTAAAGTTTTGGCCGTCGGTGATAAGCGTTCCCTCCCAGGTGCTATCGCCTACTAATAAGCCGACTTGCGCAATGGAATAGTCTCCGAGGTCGCCGCTCAAGGCATACCGAATACCAAGACGCAATGCCTCATCAAAGTAAATGATTGCGCTGGTTGTCTCTAACGAAACACCCTTCACGTCACTCTCGGGCTTAGCTTGAGGAACTACTGTGACAGATGACCCAGTAGGAGAGGTGGCAGGAAGTGCCTCGATTTGCTCTTGGGTCAAACTTCCGTCGTGGTTGAAATAAATATCTGCCGCAGTGCCATATTCTTTTAATGCTTCTACCAAAGTGTCGTTTGTGCCGTTCTTGCAATCGTCAATGGAAACGTAAATCGGTGCACTTGTATAAGAAGTGGTTCCGTCTGTATAATCCAAAATAAAGATGATGGTATCCGGAATTTCGTCTGCCGGAATTTTCTTAACCAGATAGATTTCCGTTCCAATCGCTACGACCTGCACTCCTTCGCCGTATGAAGCACCGTCCTTGTTAAAGGTGTTTACACAATGAACATTATTAGCATTGAGGCAAGGGGTACCATCCGCATTATATGTAATGACTGTGACGGTGCCTTTTGTCCAATCGACAGATTTGTCAAAATAGCAAAGTGCATTCATCCATAAATAGTCTTCCAGACGATACTTTCCGTCAACCGTCATCCCATCGCTTTCAAGGGTGTCAGTGGGATGTACGCCTAATGTGGGAATGTACCAGGCAGTTCCGTCAGAATAATACGTATTTGCTGTAAAGACTGCCACGTTGGTTTCTGCGCTATAAGTAGATTTAATTTTACCAATTGCACCAGAGAAGTAAATCGTCACCGCAGTGGTGTCGGAACCGGACTGTGTAGATTCTTTCAACGAAGCTTTTTGGCTTGGGACCTGTTTGAATTCAAGCACTCCGGTAGTCACCCCGCCTGTAAGAATCTGCGTGCTTGTCAAATCAACGCTTGAAGAACTGTCAGTGCCAATACTTGAATAAACGTAGCCGCCGTCAACGGTCAACTTCCCTTTTATAATCAGCTCGGCATCCGTCCAATACTCCTTCGCAATAACCTTGTTTCCCATCCGGGCGGTGGTAGGCAATCTGTAGTAAGAAGCATAACAATATCCTGCATCAAAATCGTCTACGTCATACAGGTATAGCCCATTTTGAACTACCAACTCACCGCCATGCTCCACGGTAACACGTACCCCGGGAAGCAATTTAATGTGTTTGGCAGAAATTAGTTTGCCGCCCGGCATTACATTGATATCAAATGTCGCAGATAACGGCAATTGGGAATCTTCCGTGTTAACGGTATACGTAACTCCTATCGCACTAATCGAAACCGAGAGATTATTCATCTGCATAGTTCCATAGAGGTCAATCGTTGTTTTTGCAAAAATCGACGTTCCATCCTCGCGCGTAGACTGTCGCGAATAGCGGAAAACAATAGAGCCGTCTGTCAAAGAAAACAATGCGCCGGAAGAGCCTACCACAGAAATATTCTTGCAAAAAACTTGCGTTGAGTTAAGAGCAGAGCAAGTAATATAATAGCTACCAGACAATGTAGAGCCATATTGATATACCGTCTCTACTTGGATGTTTTGCATGGAGTAGGTGCTAAAAACGAAATGCCTTGGAGAACCGACCATGGGGGCAATTGCTGAGGAAGCAGTGCCTCCGCGCCAGTCAACAATCTCGATAAACTGATAAACACTGGAGCCCGATTTTGCAGTAATTCTTCCAGTATCAACGGCTCCTTCACTTTCGTCAGGGAGAATCAATCCCCTCGCCTTAAGTGCGCCCCCGCTCTCAACGGTAATATGCCCTTTGAGGCAAACACAACCATAAGTGCCCTGGATACCACCCGATTGCATTGCGCCATCATCGCATCGCCCTTGCACGGCGTTGACCAAAAGTGTACCCGAAACCTGCAAAGTGATGTTTGAAGGAATCGTTACCGTTTTGTAAGCGGCGCCCATCTTAACCGTTTTACCGGCTTCGTTTTTCGGTTCAGTGGAACCGTCGTCTGAAGAATTGTACGGAACCAAGAATGTTATGTTTTGAGGAATAGCCAACGTGTATGAAGCAGTTTCGGATTCTGTAACCGCTGAACCATACATAATCCCTGTTTGATAGAGAATCACCGTGCCGCTGGTTCCGGCGGCAGAAATTGCGTCATCGAAAAAGCCATAATAAACCTTGGTGGGAGCATCTTTGACATAGTAAACAGCGCTACCGGTTTTGATAAATAATGGCCAAATGGTCGTGGCAACCTTACCGGTATGCGAATAGCTTGTCGCACCGGTTTCATCTAAAATGCCATTGGACGACATCCAGCCAAACAATGTGTAGCCGTCAGCAGGTGTGGCCACCAAATTATATACCTTGCTATCAAGGTTGGTTATAGTTGTAGAATTGGATACCTTTGTTCCATCTACGGCATAGGTGCCGCCAACGCTGGGGTTGAAGGTCGTGTCTACTTCAACTCCCGCAGATTCCCAGTTGGCATTCTCAATTACTATGGTAATTACGTTGGAAACGCCTTTGCCCGTACCCGTCTGGGCCCCCGTTATGCTAAGCTCTTTTGCGCCTTCTAACGTTTGACTGGTACTTTCCGCCGAGCCGTTCGTTGTTTTTGTCACGTTCAGTGTAAAGGTAACTTTTGTATCGTTCCTGTTCGTAAGCGTAATAGAAACATCGGCGGCTTTCGGGTCGCCCGCGCCACCGCAAGAGCCATCCGTAGTATACCCACTAGCGGTTATTTTCCACCCTGTTCTGCCATCGCTTAACTTCTCTATGGAATCGACCGTGCCTTGATTTGAGGTAGCCTCTAACTTCCAATCGGCGAAGTCTGTGTTCGTGACAGCATAACCCGGGCTCAACAAAAGAGAAAAAACCGTCCAAGCAACAAGCAAAGCGCAAAGCCACTTCGTTCTTTTAAAAAGTGTTTTCATATTGTTGTTTGTATTTTTCATCAAACACCTCTTTCTGCTTACTAATCAAGCAGAACAAATAATACATATCCAAGATAAAACAACAGCCGCCTATCCAAAGAATGGCCAAATTATAATAAACAAATCCAATCCAGCGTTGTCGTCATGCCAGACTACTCTTGCGGCGAATTACAAGCAACCAAACTGTCGCTATCGTTATAGCACCGAGTGCAAACCATTGCCCGTGGCTGAGATATAACCAATCCTTGGAGGTGTCCCGCAGAAATTCAATACAGAAGCGCATGGAGCTATAAAGCAACATAAACATAGGGTAGAGTTGCCCCTTACGGTTGCCTTCTTTCTGCCAACGTGCTAGCAATAACAGAATGGTAAAATCTCCAATGCTTTCTATCGCTTGGGTAGGCCAGCGAAAACAAAGCTCACCGATACAAACCTCCCAACCGCCACAACACCCTTGCAAGAAACAGCCAAAGCGCATGCAACCAATCATAATCGCCACACAAGGGCCGCACAAGTCCATTGTATTCTTAGGGCGTAGGCGGAAAAGATAGCCTACCAAAGGCATCAACAAAGGGATGAGAAATACAGAGCCAAAGAAGGAAACCCCTCCCAGAGAGATTCCCTCCTCCAACGTAGTGCGAAAATTTTCTAAAATAAACAACAGCTTCGCACCGGCAAATCCAACCACCGTAAGCAAGACGGTGAACAGGACGCTTTGCGTTTTGGGCAAACGATATTCTCCTTTGTGGTGCCATACGTAAGCACCCATTCCCACAGCACCTACTAGCAACATCAGCCAGTAGGTGGAAATGGAGATGGAACCGATGCGAATAGCCGTCAACATAGGTTACGCCAAAGGATTGTCGATTACAGCTGCGCCGGTCTCGTCAATCTCGACAATAATAATCACGCCGCCTTCAGAATAGGCGCCGAACAAATCAGTAACTGTCTGAGAGGTGAAGCAATCGTCAGTACCAAGAGACCCGACCACTTCATTCTGTGCTCCGTTAATCGTAGAAAGAACATCCAAGTAAGCTTTGGAGTTTGCTTCCGCCTGGGAGTCGAAATAATCATAGAAGTGATAGCCTTCTTTGACGGTGCCGTCTCCGTTCAAGACCTCAGCCTGAACCGACTGGAACGCCTTGAAAACTTCTACAACCGCCTGAATTTGGTTGGTCCCGGTGATTTCACCATTTTGATTAATCTTCGCAGTGGACTCATCCAAAATTTCTAACGGTTTGTTATTTCCTTGGCTCGCTTCGTAACGGCAATAGCCCTCTGCGGTAGCATAAAGTGCAGCAGCTGCTGTAACGGCGGAACCATCGAAAATTCCAACCAAGTCGGTTGCGATATCAGTTGCGTTGGTTTTTCCGGAGGTCGGAAGGTTGTTGATGTACGTGATAAACGACTGCTGGGAATCATCGCTCATTTTGCTTGTCTGACTTGCAACGTAAAGAACTGCCGCGTCAGCGATTTTCTCCTGATTTGCAGGGTCGTCGGGGTCAATACCAATGCCTTCGAGGTATTTGCGGAAGCCGTCACCCACGATTGTGGGGTTCTGGCTAATGACGTCTTTAAGGATGCCGGTTAAGGTATCTACCTTTTCCAAAAGGGCGGTCTCATTTCTATAGAAGGAGGAGCCTTGGTAGGTGAGGTTCCAACCGTCGTAGGAAAGCGCCAGTTTGGTTGCATAGTCAGTGCCGAACGTATCAATCAATACCTTTTCAATCAAGGTCTTGTTGCCGGTCACACTTGCACCGGTGGGAGTCAGGACAACTGCACCAACGGCACTGCCGGGAGTGACGGTCTGATACCAAGAATCGCCTACGGCAGCGATTTCCAGAGCATGCACGATTTCGCCAACCATCTGTTCATCTTTTGCCTTGTTAGCTTTCTCGATATAGCTGGAATAAACGGGAACTGCGACACCGACGAGGATCGCCATGATTGCGATGACGACGATGAGTTCCACAAGCGAAAACCCTTTGTTTTTCATAAGTAACATTCCTTTTCTTTTTTGTATTTTTTCTTTGTTTTGGGGTTCGGGTCTTTTCCCCTCACATGATATCATACTCAAAAAAAAAAAAAAAACAAGGTGTTTTACACAAAAAGTGCTAAAGTTGGCACGAATCGTTGGTTTGACCGATTTTGGGGGGTAATTTTTGGTGATTTTTGGTAGGATTTTCGGCTCAAGTCGGCGCATGTAAGAACCTCATCCGTCACGGCCGATGGCCGTCCCACCTTCCCCAAAGGGGAAGGCGTGGCGCCTACGGCGCGGGGAAACGGGAAGGTCGGTTTGGGGTGAGGCGCACAAGGCGCGGGGGGATGCTACGGTCATGGGCGGGTAGGGGGCGTAGCCGTTAAAAAGGAACCTCATCCACCATTCGCAAGCGAATGGTCCCCCTTCCCCGCGCTGCGGGGAAGGTTGGGGCCTGCGGCGCGGGGAAACGGGAAGGTCGGTTTTGGGGTGAAGGCAGTCTCTTTAATTTGAAACATAGCTTTTGTTGCTCGCAGGCTCCTTCCACCGTCTGCGACGGTCCCCCTCCCTCCCAGAGGGAGGCTCTGTGTCGGTTTTGGGGTAAAGGCAGTCTCTTTGATTTGAAACATAGCTTTTGTTGCTCGCAGGCTCCTTCCACCGTCTGCGACGGTCCCCCTCCCTCCCGGAGGGAGGCTCTGTGTCGATTTTGGGTATGAAGGCAGTCTCTTTGATTTGAAACATAGCTTTTTGCTGCTCGCAGGCTCCTTCTGTGTCGATTTTGGGAGGGAGGATGCAAAAAACACCTTTGCGGGGACAAAGGTGTTTTGGGGTGTATGGGATTTTAGAATTTGCGCCAGACCATTTTGTTGACCACGCCTGTATAGGACTGGATGATCTTGACAACCTTGGTGGAGACGTTCTCTTCGGTATAGTCGGGGACGGGGATGCCGTGGTGGGCGTCTGTGGTCATTTCTACGGCGGTGGAGACGGCCTGAAGGAGAGAGGTCTCGTCAATACCTGCCAGGATGAAGCAGGCCTTGTCAAGGGCTTCAGGGCGTTCTGTGGAGGTGCGGATACACACTGCGGGAAACGGGTGGCCGATGGAGGTGAAGAAGGAGCTTTCCTCCGGGAGGGTGCCGCTGTCGGACACCACGGCGAAGGCGTTCATTTGCAGGCAGTTGTAGTCGTGGAAGCCCAGGGGCTCGTGGCGGATCACGCGGGAGTCCAAAACGAAGCCGGAGGATTCCAGGCGGTTGCGGGAGCGGGGGTGGCAGGAGTACAGGATGGGCATATCGTACTTCTCTGCCAGCTTGTTGATGGCGGTGAAGAGGGAGAGGAAGTTCTTTTCCGTGTCGATGTTCTCTTCCCTGTGGGCGGAAAGGAGGATGTATTTGCCTTTTTCCAGACCCAGGCGGGTGTGGATGTCGCTGGATTTGATGGCTTCCAGGTTCTCGCGAAGCACCTCCGCCATGGGAGAGCCCGTGACGTAGGTGCGCTCCTTGGGCAGGCCGCATTCATGGAGGTAGCGGCGGGCGTGTTCGGAGTAGGCAAGGTTGACATCGGAGATGATGTCCACGATGCGGCGGTTGGTCTCCTCGGGGAGGCATTCGTCCTTGCAACGGTTGCCCGCTTCCATGTGGAAGATGGGGATGTGCAGGCGCTTTGCGGCGATGGCGGACAGGCAGGAGTTGGTGTCCCCAAGGATCAGCAGAGCGTCGGGCTTGACGGCGTTCATCAGCTTATAGGAGCAGTTGATGATGTTCCCCACGGTGGCGCCCAGATCGTCGCCCACGGCGTTCATATACACGTCGGGGTCGGCAAGCCCCAGGTCCTTGAAGAACACGCCGTTCAGGTTGTAGTCGTAGTTCTGGCCTGTGTGGGCAAGGAGAGTATCGAAGTATTTGCGGCACTTTTTAATGACTGCGGCCAGGCGGATGATCTCCGGGCGGGTGCCCACGATGATCAGCAGCTTCAGCTTGCCGTTGTTTTGGAAGTGTACGTCGGTGTAATCAAGTTTGAGGTTCATAGGGTAACTCCTTTACTTCACAGGTTCAAAGAAGGTATCCGGATGATCCGGGTCAAAGCATTCGTTGGCCCACATAAGGGTGACCAAATTTTCCGTTTCGGAAAGGTTGATAATGTTGTGGGTATAGCCGGGGAGCATATGGACGGCCGTGATATGCTCGCCGTCCACGTAGAAGTTCAGCACTTCGTCGGTGCTGATCTTACGTTGCTGAATCAGCCCTTTGCCGGAGACTACAATGAACAGCTCCCATTTGGTGTTGTGCCAATGCTGTCCCTTGGTGATGCCGGGCTTTGAAACGTTCACGGAAAACTGCCCGTGGGAGGGAGTTTTGAGAAGCTCGGTGAAGCTGCCTCTGGCGTCCTCGTTCATGTGCAGGGGGAAGGCTATCTTTTCCGCCGGAAGGTAGGAAAGGTAGGTTGAATACAGCTTTTTGGCAAAGGAGTCTGCGGGGATGGCGGGCATCATCAAGGCGGAAGGCTGGGATTTGAAGCTTTCCAGAAGGCTCACGATCTCCCCCAGGGTGACCTTGTGGGTGGTGGGGACGCGGCAATACCCGCCATCGCGGTGTTCTTTTCCGATCAGGGCGGCAAGCATTTCTTCTACAAGGTCGTCGATGTAGAGAAGCTCCAGCTCGATGGCGGGGTCGTTCACCGTAATGGGAAGGTCGTTTGCCATGTTATGGCAGAAGGTGGCCACGGCGGAATTGTAGTTGGGACGGCACCATTTGCCGAAAAGGTTGGGGAAACGGTAGACCAGAGTTTTGGCTCCCGTCTCGTTTCCGTAGGCAAAGAACAGCTCCTCCCCTGCTTTCTTGCTTCTGCCGTAGTCGTTGTTGTAGCGGCCTTCCAGGGTTGCCTGGATAGACGAAGACAGCATAACGGGGCAGGTGTTGCGGTATTTCTTTAGGGTGTCCAGCAAGGTGGAGGTGAAGCCGAAGTTCCCTGCCATGAAGTCTGCGGGATCCTTGGGGCGATTTACCCCTGCCAGGTGGAAAACAAAGTCTGCTTTTGCGCAGGCGGTCTCCAAAAGGTCTGTGGGAGACTCTACGTCGTAGAGGTACAGCTCGTCCAGGGAGATCCCGGGGTGGGTCCTGTCCTTGCCGTCTTTGATGTTTTGCAGTGCGCAGGTGAGGTTTTTGCCCACGAAGCCTGCGGCGCCTGTGATGAGTACGTTCATAGAGTCACCTCCAACTTTTTGGTACCTTCTTCGTGTAGTATACCACGAAACATTTTTTTCGTCAAGTCGTGAGACGGCGGTGTTGAAGAGAAAAGTGGTCCTTTTGGGGGTATGGGGACGAAAAAGCACCCTGCCGAGGGGGCAGAGTGCTTGGAGGGGATTATTGTGCGATGCGATCTGCAGCGATCTGGATGTCGCCCCGGGCATCGGTTTCGATCTTGCGGAGAAGAACTTCGAAGGCCTCGGCGAGATTGTCGCCCAGAGTTTGAGCGTACGGGATGCCGGGCACGTCGTCCTTCTCGCGAATCTGCCCTTTTTGCAGTTGGGCGATCAAGTTCTGAACGTTGCCGATCTCCAGGGTGTATTTTTCACGAATATTCACGGGTGGTCCCCTTTAAGTGTGATGATGGGGGCCTTTTATCAAATGAGATATATTTGAATCTTTCAAAAAAGCGCGAAAACTATGTTGCCACTTATCCTATAATCTCCAATACGCTAACCCACTATTTTTGAGGTCGGAGATAGCGTAAATTCCCTTTACATCCAGCAACACCTTTTCATTATCGTCACAATCTTTGTAGAGTGCTTTGATGTCGTCAAGACTTAGTGCTCTAAACTCATTGTGAGCAACGGCAACAATAACGCAGTCGGCATCTCTCACTTCTTCAAGTTTCGTAAGCGCCACGCCATATTCATGCATTGCATCGCTTTCGCTTGCCCAAGGATCAACAACAACAGGGATTATTTCATATTCAGCAAGACGCTTTATAATATCATCGACCTTGCTATTCCTCGTATCGGGACAATTCTCCTTAAAGGTCAAGCCCAGAATAACCACTTTGGATTTCTTGGGAGCTTGTCCCACCGCAATCATTTTCTTGATGGCTGCATCTGCCACAAACTTCCCCATGCTGTCATTCACAATGCGACCGTTGAGAATAATCTGACTGTGGTAGCCCAGCTTCTCTGCTTGATAGGTAAAGTAGTACGGATCGACGCCAATGCAATGGCCGCCAACCAAACCGGGACGGAAGCCAAGGGCGTTCCATTTGGTATTCATTCCATCAACTACTTCGTTGGTATCAATATCCATCTTATCAAAAGCCATCGCGAGCTCATTCATGAAGGCGATGTTGATATCACGTTGGCTGTTCTCAACAACCTTAACCGCTTCTGCGGTCCTAAGATTACTGACGGGGTAAGTGCCCACTTCGATAACAATATCATACACGGCTTTAATGGTTTGCAATGCTTCTTCGTCACAGCCGGATACGATTTTCGTGATGTTTTCCAACCTGTGAACCTTATCTCCGGGATTAATTCTTTCGGGAGAATAACCAACCTTAAAATCAATGCCGCATTTTAACCCGGATTCTCGCTCCAAAATAGGAATGCAGACATCTTCTGTACAACCGGGGTATACGGTTGATTCAAACACAACATAAGACCCCTTGGTAAGATTTCTGCCAACGATTTCCGATGCCCCGATAACCGGCGATAGATCGGGAGTGTGGTCGGTATTTACCGGAGTTGGAACTGCAACGATATGGAACTTGGCCTTTCGGAGGTCTTTTTCGTCAGAGGTAAAATAGACCGATGTATTCTTAATAGCCTTGTCTCCAACTTCCTTGGTCGGATCAATGCCGCTTTTATATAGTTCAATTTTTGCTTTGTTGAGATCAAAGCCGATGACGCCAACGCCTTTATTCGCGAAAGCTACGGCAATAGGCATCCCCACGTATCCAAGGCCAATCACGGCTAGTTTTTCTTTTTGTGTGCTGATTTTTCCAAACAAATCCATACAAACCTCTCGACAGTATTAGGTTATATCTCGCAATAGAATTGCATTCATCATTATTTTGGCGTTGGGCCGTAATGCCGGTATCATCGCAGGTAGCACCAAGCTCGTGAAAATTTGAGTCACCAAAGAGGCCGCGGCCGCCCCGGAAGCTCCCCAAAGTGGAATAAGCACAGCGTTCAAAATCACATTCAAAATCGCGGCACAGAAATAGATATATTTTAGATATTTCTGTTTGCCTTCACAAACAATCCACGCGTTTCTGGCAACACCCAAATACGAAAAAGCGGTGTACCACGTAATGATTTTCAACGGCATACCAGCCGAAGCGTATTCTTCCCCGTACAAAAGATTAATGCCCCAATCGCCTACCAAACAAATGCCTAAAGAAGCAAAAACAGAAAGATAGAACACAATGGCATATAGCTGTCTGTTCTTCTTTTCATACTGCTCTTTGTTCTCGGAAAAGCACTTGATAATTGTAGGATATATAGAGTCAATGATGGCGCTTAAGACGAACACCCACATGTTGCAGACCGCCAATGCGACGGTATAGTATCCAACCTGCTTCTCATCAAGCATTTGCTTCAGCATCAACTTATCTGTTTGGCCATATATGGCAACCATCATTGAGGACAGAATGTAATGATAGCTTTTCTTGATAATTCGCTTCGCAACAGGAGTCGAGAAGCCCAGTTTTTCTCCGTGCTGCCTTTTATATGCGCCAAGCAGCAGAACCGCCATCGCAATATAATCCACGGATGAAGCAAACGCGAACCACTGTACGCTACTCCCGGCAATCAGCAAAACAATCTTGTAGGAGGAAGACAGAACGTAAGCAATCAGCACGACAAACGCTGTTGTTTTCGATTGGTAACGCGCTTGGAACCAATACTGTAAAGTGTCAAACGCATGAAAAACCAAAGACACGCTACAGAGGGCCACAACGGCTATCGTAACTGCTTCGCCATGGTCCATGATTGCAACAATGCCAACGATCATCAGCGAGGAAGCAAAGCTCGAAAGCAATCTCAAGGCGACGCTAGAACCTAAAATGACACCTTCCTCATGAGGATTATCAAGCAATTCCTTAACGATGACAGAATTGATACCAAGAGTGCAAAACGCCATAAAAAAGGCTACGTAGGAATTGCCGTAACTAACCAACCCATAGTTATCCGGTCCTAAGTAACGCGCAGAAATGACACCAACGACAAGAGCCAGAATCATTTGGATGATTTTGCCGCCAATCAGCCATCCTGCGTTTTTTGCTTCTTTGCTATTTTGTATTTTCGCTAAGATTCCTATCTTCATACATAGTCTCTAAAGATTTCTCTGCAATCCTACTATACAAATACACGTCAGTTTTTTCAGATAGCGCAATCGTTTTCATGCGCTCATATTTTTCGGTAAATTTCAATTCATTGATCTTTGTTCTCAAAGAATCCACGGAGATCTCATCAATGAACTCGCTGTTTCCGCCATTGTCAACGTGATCCATCCCCTCAAAGCGCCTAAACAAACAAGGCACTTTAGCGGCACAAGCCTGTTCCCAAAGAACCGAATGAGAGCCGGGGAACGCGATCAGGTCTGCAGCAAAGAAGTATTGATAAACATCCCTTGCGTCCACCCAGCCAAGGAAGGAGATGTTGGGATTTTCAGCAACCAACCGATCGAAGGCAGGCTTCATCTCCTCGCTAACGTTACCAAAGACAAGCAATTTTATACCGTCCATTCCCGAGCAGGCTTCCATCAGAACGTCTATCTTTTTTCGCCCATCGATTTTGCCGCCGGTGACGATCAAAAAATCATCCTGCCCAACATTGTATTGTGCTCGGACGCTTTGGCGAAGAACATCTCTATTTTCAAAGTCGATAGCGTCGTCGTCAGCACCCATAATCAGCACATCAGTTTTGCTTTCCGGAACCTTAAAATAATCTTGAGCAAAAGTTTTTCTCCAAGGGGTTACCCCGTAATACTTCGCAATGTGTTTCCCTGATGCGGCAGCAATCGCCCTATAAAACGCACGAATGCACTTGGAGCGAAACGTAACCGGAACGCCCCTGTTGTAATAATCCAAATGATTGTCCTGAACGATAACACACTTAGGATCGATTTTCTTTTTATAGCGGACAACATCAAAGATGGTATTGCTGACCAAGCCGTGGAAGAAGATAAAGTCGGGTTTGATATCCTCCAAGTACGGAAGCACGTCCAGTTTAGCAAAAAGCGTCGTCAGTTTGCGATGAACCGACTTCTTATACGCCAGACGAACGATACGGACACCATCATCTGATACATAATCCGCACAATCGGTTTCCACGATTTTCCCATTCTGATGCATCGTGTTGGTAATGATCAGCGTGACATCATGACCGAGTCTCTTCTGATATTTAGGCAATAGATTTTCTTGATATCCCCAATTATCGTTATAGGGCGCATTGGGAGCTATGTGTACGATCTTCATACAACTTCACGTATTCCTCAAATCGTTCGTTCATGTCAAATTCTTTCGCCTTTTTCAGGCAGGCGTCAAAAGAGTAGGGCTTTGTTTCCGCGATGCGGAGGATCTCCTGCTCCAGGGCGTCGATATCGTCACAGGGGACGACGGAACCGCAGGTGGGGTCGACCATCTCGGGGCTGCCGCCGGTTTGGAACGTGACCACGGGAGTGCCGCAAGCAATGGATTCCATATTGACTGTTGGATAGGTGTCCTCCCGGGTGGGATTGACAAACAGATCTGCGGCGGTGTAGAGCTCCGCCAGCTCGGCCTGATTCTGGGTGCGGTGGATGGAGATGATACCTTCGGGAAGGTTGCGGTCAACAGCATCGTCGGTGCCCACCAGGACGATTTGGAAACGGTCGTCCAGACGGGAGGCGAGCTCCACGAACACGTCCAACCCCTTGCGAACGCCCCAGCCGAAGGCCACGCCGAGAAGGATGAACTTATCCTCGCAGTGGTGCTTTTTGCGGAAGTCGCTCTGCGTGGGTTTGAACACCGTGAGGTCGATCCCGTTGTGGATCACCTTCACGGGGTAGTCTTTTAGGAAGGACTCCCCTACCAGCCCCGCAAGCCAGTGGGAGGGGGTGACGATGGTGAGGTCCTGCACCCCGGTGAACCACTTTTGCTTGTGGTGGTACATTCGGCGTGTGTTGTCAATACGGGATTTGGGATAGGCCTCCAATTGGGGGCAATTGCCGCACCCGGTTCGCCAACCATTACACTTTGCAAGCGTAAAGTATGCACAATTCCCGGTAAAACTCCAACAATCGTGTAGTGTCCAAAGCACAGGGATGTTGTTTCTTTTGTTGTAGTTGAATAGCAACGGCAGATTGATGCAGAAAACGTGAAGATTGTGAAGGTGGATCAAATCAGGTTGAAAAGCCTCTAAATCACGAATCAGTTTTCTTGTGCCACGTTTGGAATAGCAACCATTTCTACCGAAAGTGCTCCCCAATGCGTAGTGAACACCGTTTTCAAAAAAACTGCCCCACACATAGTGATTTTCAATCTGCGGAACATCCATCTTTCCGTGAACGGAAAAAGGAATGCTTGAATAGGTTTTCACTTCATGGCCGGATCGCCGAGCAACCTCGGCCGTTTGAAACATGATTTTTCCGGTACTACCGTGGTGAACCATGTTGATGATAGCGATTCTCATATTATTCCTTTGCAGCTACAGTCTTCGAATTTTGAGCAATTTTACTCAGCCGAGCAGTGGACCCATATATTGCACAGAAGCAGGCAAGCAACCACGGAACACCGGCAAGAATGGGTTCAATCATAAACTCAACCAGAATGGCAAAGTATACACAAACCAGGAAAAGCTTTGTATCGTTGCTGACCGCCTTACTACGAACCACCTTAAATAGCTTGAGAAGCGAGCCAACTACAATCGCAACAACGGACAGGAGGGCAAAAATACCCGCCTCATCATAGGTATCTAAATATAGATCGTGAGCGTAGCCGCCTACTTCACTATGGATATATGAACCACCCCAAGGATGGTCAAAGAATACTTTCAAATAATCCAATTTGCGATCCATGCGACTATCCTGTTCAAAATCTGCCGCATTCTCTCCAAAAAAGCGATCGTAAAAATTAGATTCCTCGATAAATTCCTTTAATCCCAACACGTTATTTTGATATGCTATCATAAGCATAACAATCAACAAAGATAATCCCACAAGAAGCCACACGCTTCGCTTGGTACGTGCAAGGAAAAGAAGCTGGTAAACAAATCCAACTGCAAAAACAAGTGCAATAAGAACAAATAGTGTTCTGCCTGCTAACTGTAAGTTATAGATAACAATCACAGAAAGAGACAATAAAGCAAATATTTTCAGGCCCTTGCTAAATTTGCCTATCAGCAATGCAACAGCAACGCCTGTCATCATAATTGCGAGCGCCGCTTGGTTGGTGGCAGATAAGACGGAGTCTGTCCAGAAGTCAAGAGTGTTTCTGCCAATCTCAACAGAACCTTCACCTCGCTCCACCGACCAGTTGCTAATCAAATTCAACGCCATGTGAACCAAAGCCCCCAAAGCAAGAACGACCGTGAGGCTTCGGGTAGAGCGTTCCGCCTCTAGCAAATGCGTTCGCTTGGCCGGCATATTATAACCCAATAAAAAACACATTGGATAAATAAAAACTCTAAGCATGGAGTTAAACGAGCCGTGGGCGGAAGACCAAAAGAGAAGAAGGCTAAATGAAAAACAAAGCAACGAAATGATTCCGGTCCCTATACGAACCTGGCGATTGTTCACAAGCAGAAAAAACGCAAAAGCTGCGAAGACTAAGTACGCATACCAGTTTTTGAAATTCATGGAAGCGAGAAAGAGGAGCGCTAAAACAGCCCATTCGTTCCACCGAAGTGTTTGCAACGATTTCATTATTATCCCCTCCTTTCCGCCTCAAAACGCTTGCCTATAGCAAGCATAAAAATGCATGGCTATTCGAACAACGAAAGAATTTTCTTAGCCTGTACTACGTTATTCTTATTATCAATTACGAACTTTTTAGCGCGAGAGCCATACAACTGTCGTTCCTCCAAGGGTTTCTCGCACACGCTAATAAGGGTTTGCGCCAATGTCTCCGGGGAATTATCGGGAACATAGAAGATATAGTCATCATACTCATCCGGAATTCCATCCAACTTATACGCAACGACCGGAACTCCGGAAGCCAAATATTCCATGGTCTTGGAGGGGAAGCTGTACTTGGTAAACTCTTCGTTGTTTTGGCGCGGATTGACTAAGACTGTGGCGTTCTTCTGAAGCGCTAAGACATCTGTTCTATCCAGCCTGCCTAAAAAAACGATACGTGGATCTTGCTCGGCTTGCTTCTGTATCATCGCCTCAGCTTGTCCAAAGCCGCAAATAACAAGCTTCAAGTCCTCATTTTGGATCATCGCAAAAGCTTTGAGCAAACTTTCAATCCCGAACTTCGGGTTTAAGGTGCCTGAATAGAAAACATACTTTTGATCCCTATACTTATTAGCCAGCGACGCATCGGATCCCGAATCAGTTTCCGGTGCAATGCCTTCTACAACGATATACGGAACAGTTATCCCTAAACGCTCTGCCATTTGTTTTGTAAGTAAAACAAACTTATCAACATGCTTGTAAAGGGAATTGCTTCTATGCGTCCGGTATACGCTATAAGCCTTCCTAACGCCATGCAAGTCACTCGCTGTTGCAAACTCGGGAAGGTCGGCAATAATGCAACAACATTCTATAGAAGGATCGAAACGTTTAGCATATTTCGCCAACGATAAAAACATCGCAGACGCAGTATACAAAACAAGCACTCTCTTTGAAGTGCTACTTTGAAGAGCCCATTTCTTTACTTCGCGCTTGAAAGGAAAGACGTTCAAAAAATGCTTTATAATTGAACGGTTCGTGCAACCAACGTTCAAATCTTCAGCTTCGTATTTGTTTGTGTGCGAAAACGCGAACTCCTCGACGTAGCAATCAGTATATCCTTTTGGATAACTGTCCACCGGAAGATAATTCAATATCTTTAGGCGCCCACAGTTGTTCGCTTCAAGCCCGTCGATTATGTTCCATTGCAATGCGTTGGCAGCATCCTGCATGCCGGTTTTCATCTTCGCCTTAATTTCCGCTTCTTTTTCCCGCGGGAACAAACGACCTAAGAAAAGAATGTCAAGGTTCATAAAGACTCCAAAGAAATAGGGTGCGCAAAATCATAAAGTGTACTTTTGTCTCATTTCTTGATACGATAGATTCTCGCGATACCCCTTTTTGCCGAGGTTCATCCACTTGTTTTTTTCGCGCCTGGGAAGGAGCTTTTTATCTCGATAACGCCACAAATAATATAATTTCCAGGGGCCGAATGTGCGAGGGTGCATTGAGTAGCACCATGCACCTTTCCCCCAGAAAAATTTCTCGTCGTAACCGGTGAACCAAGTTGACGTTTCGTAGCAAATATTTCCGATAGTTTCCTTGGAAACGTAGAAGGTCAAGCCCTTGCGTTTAGCCTCAAGGAGCCACATGCTGTCTTCCCCGGAAGGGAACATGCAGCCGCCACCGAACAAGGTGGTGAAGAAGAGATTTGCTTTTTTCACCGAAGCAAGACGGAAGGCGATTCGTACCCCTCCCCAGGGCATCCGAATCAAGCGGTTGCACTTTTTGGTTTTGGAGTATTTGACTTGTTTTCTTTCGGAATTGGTATCCAGATGGAAGATGAAAATATCCGCATCGGGGTGATTTTCGAACTCTTTCAAAACGGTTTGTTTATAGTTGTCGTTATAAACTACATCGTCGTCTGCCAAGAGACAAATGTCCGCAGAGGCGTACATCAACGTTAAGTTACGATTGATTCCAACGCCGCGGGTTTGGGTGGAGATCATCTTGGCGGTATTACCGTCAAAGCTCTGTTCTTCGTACGCGGTGCGGTCGCACTGGTTGGCAAAAACAACGTCCGAATGGATATTCATTTGTTGGATTTTTGAGAAATCCGTTTGGTGCATCGTAACGCAGAGAACTTCAAAGCTTGGCATTAAATGGTCTCCAAATATTCGCTGAAATCTCTTTCGGTATCGTAAAGCCAGGCATGGACAGCGGCTTTTTGCTGTGCTTCGTCGGGCAGTTTCATGTAATCCCCGTAGCGATACGTGAGGTATTCTTTGATCTTTTCCGAGCCGAGGAGGGTGGTATCCTCAAAGGGGATCTCCACCGGAGTTTCGAAGAAAGACTTATCGAACAACCCGTTTTTGAATTTTGCGGGGGTGATCCAATAGCAATATCGGTAGTTGGATTCCCAGTTGTCGTACTTATAGATTTTTTTGTAGCAGATCTTTGCCATCAGTTTGCAAGGGAGGAGCTTAAGGCTTTTCAACGCAAGGGCTTGAAATTTGGTTTTGGGCTTCCAGTTGCGCTGCGAATTGCCGTAAAGCGTTACAAACTTGGAGTAACAGTACACGATCTTTTGAGTCAGCTTGCATTTGGGAACCTTGTGCAAGATCATAATATCCACGTAAATACCGTGATGCATTTCCTTACAGTCTTTTAACTGTTTTTCGATGAACGTGGTGCCACTCATACGAATTTTCGCATACTCAAGGTAGTTCGGCGTCGTTCGCCACTCCTGCAAAACGAATTGTTTCTGCTGCGCGCTCTCGAAAACCGTCTTGAATTTTGCGTATTCCCCCGGCGTCATAAAGATATCCAGATCGTCGTCCCATGGTATAAAGCCTCCGTGGCGAATCGCACCAAGAGCGGTGCCGCCCATGATATAATAGACAATACCGTTCTCGCGGCAGAGCTTGTCAATAAATCTCATTGTTTCAAGAATTTTGACCTGAACGTCGCGTACGGTTTGTGTATTCATAGGTGATTTCACATTTGCAGTTAGCATCGTTCATTTACTCTCTCTCTTAAAAATGTAGAAGAAATACCGTCCGTATGTTCCAGATAGACGACTACGCAACCAACCGTTGCCAATTCTTTTTCATATTGTACCCAAGCAGGATCTCCTCTCCAATCTGAGCCGACAAAGACGACATCTGCATGATATCGTTTCACCGCAGCTAACTTGTCCATATTATTTTGGAGGACAACCTTATCCACAAATCGAATTGAACTCACGATCTCCAAACGATCATCCTGACAAATAATTGGTCTTTTGCTTTTCCGTTCTTCGCACAGCGCATCGGTAGTTACGCCTACGATCAAGTAATCGCATTGCTCCTTAGCTCTTCTTATGATGTTCAAATGCCCAATATGGAACATATCGAACACACCTGTAGTATATCCGATTTTATACTTTTTGTCTGCCACAATTTCCTCCGTGCTTTACCGCTGTTAATATAGAGGTATTCCCAAAAAACCCAATAATGATCCTGAGCCATATGCTATATGAAACGCAGGGTACAGCCAAATGGTTATTAGTCCATATTGAGGAGTCTTACAAAGGAACGAATAAAAAACATCAAGGGATAAATATAGCAATACTTCAAATATGAAAGCATAGCTAATAAATGGTGACGCAGCGGATAGTATTGGCATTATTAGCAGAGAAAGAAAAAAGAGAAACGGGACAAAGTGCCGCAAGCTCATTGCCTTTGGGTTCTCTTTCAATGTGAAAAATAACGCATTCCCGTTTTGCATCCCCATTCTTAAAACGCCCTTGAATGTATCGCGGCAGAAATATCTAAACCGTATATCTTCCGCAAGCCATATTTTCCCTCCGCTTTGACGAATTCTTGAATTCATATCATTATCTTCGCTACGCAGCAATTTAGGATTAAATAGTCCAATGCGCTCAAAAATATCCCGTCGAAACGCTCCAAACGGAACGGTATCAACGAAGCGATTGCCGCTCCCAATCCTAAAATCCGATCCCCCAACACCAAACTTTGTCGAAAGCATCTTTGCAATTGCTCTACCCTTGAAACCTGCAGCCTCCGTTTCCGCCACCCCTCCAACATTGTCAGCATCTGTTGTATCCAAATAATACACGCATTTTTCTATGTAGTCGGGATAAAAAAACGAATGAGCGTCAAGCCGAATGATATACTTCCCTTGGGCCTTTTCTATCGCCATATTCAAAGCATAAGGCGTTTTTCTCTTTTTGTTGTGGAGCAATATTATTGGATATTTTTTGACCAAAACATAGTTTTCAATGATCGTTACCGTTCGGTCAGTTGAATCTCCATCAATGAAGATCCACTCCATATTTTCAATGGGGTATGTTTGTTTTGCAAGAGAACCAATTAAATTATCGACATACTTCTCTTCGTTAAAAATCGGAACAATAACCGATACAATTATGTCGCTAACGTTCATAGCGGGCTCGCCTCTTTCAAAAGGTATTTATTGGCAACTCTCTGTCATATTCCTTGCCTAGCACAACAAGCACGGTCATGAACATCACTTTTATATCGCGCCAAAACCCGAACTGCTGGATGCCTTTAAGATTATAATACATCTTTCCGGGGAGTATCTCTTCAATATAAACCTTATCTGTGTCTTCTACGCCGTCAAGCAGCTTTGCTTCGTCCTTGTAATAGATGCTCGCAAGGCTGGTTACACCTGCAGGAAGTAACAAGGTCGCCATCATTTCATTGGTATAAGAAGCTACATACTTAGGACTTTCGGGACGTACTCCGACCAAAGTAACTGTACCTCGGAGCACATCGAGAAGTTGCGGAAGTTCATCTAATCTGCAGTTACGGATTACTTTGCCCACACGAGTAATACGACTATCATTATTTACTGTAACTTGCGACCCTTTGTCCGCATTTTGTACCATTGTGCGGAACTTATGAATTCGAAAGCGTTTGCCATACTGAGTAACTCGTTCCTGGCGATAAAATACCGGACCGGGAGAATCTATTTTAATAGCAATCGCCAGAATCAGGTACACAGGAGAAAGAACAACCAATGCAATTGATGACACAACAAGATCAAATACTCTTTTAAAGAATAACCCGGCCTTTTTCTTTTTGAGAATATCGTAATACACTCTAACTTCCTCAGTCCTCATTGCTAGCGGAAGCTGTTCCCATTTAATAAGTCTCACTTATGTACGCCTCCACAACTTCTACATACTGTTTTATCACATACTCTACGTCCTCATCGGTAAGCTTTGTATGCAACGGTAGCGTAAGCTCATTTAAAAAATGCGCATAAGCATTGGGATAATCGACAATATCGAATCCCAGTCGCTTATATGCCGTAAGCATAGGCAGCGGTTTATAATGGACGTTACAGGAAACGCCTCGCTCAGCCATTTTGACAATCATCTCATTTCTTTGTTCAAGGGTGATGCCCGGAATCCATGTCAGATACAGATGTCCTGAGGATTCCCATTCGTCGTTATAGTGGTCAAGCATTTGAACTCCTAGCGGTTTCAACGCAGCGTCGTACCTCTCAATAATCGCTTTTCTTCGTTTCAGCATATCGGGGTATCGCTCAAACTGGCCGAGTCCAATCGCGGCCACAACATCGGTCATGTTGCACTTGTAATATGTGCCTACAATATCATACTCCCAAGTGCCCAGCTTCGTCTTGGCGAGGGCGTCCTTTGACTGACCATGCAGACTGAGAAGTTGTAGTCTCTTGTAAACCTCCTCGTTACTAATGCCAGGGATGGTTCTCCACGTCAGTGCACCGCCTTCTGCAGTAGTGAAATTTTTAACTGCGTGGAAACTAAAACTAGAAAAATCAGCTACAGAACCGATTAACTTACCGTGCCATTTTGCACCTAAAGCATGCGCTGTATCAGCCATGATAGCAACTCTACCAAGCGCATACTGAATTTCGTTATTCGGTTTAAACAGATGCTTTTTACGTTCAACAATCTCAAAAAGTCTATCGTAATCACAAGGAATTCCTGCAAGATCAACTGGAATAATAGCTTTTGTATGTTCGTTGATTGATTTTTCCAACGCATCGTAATCCATCTCGAGACTATTCTTCTGCGTATCGATCAACACAATCTTTGCTCCTACATGAGCAATCACGGAAGCTGAAGCGGAATAAGTATAAGCGCAAGTAATAATTTCATCACCAACACCAATACCCATAACGTGAAGTGCCATTTCAGCACAAGCGGTCTGAGAATTAAGGCATACACATTTTTCTGCACCTACCCATTCGGCAATATTTTTTTCAAGTTGTTTTGTTCTCGGACCAGTTGTAATCCATCCCGATCTAAGCGTATCAGCTACTTCTTTAATTTCCAGTTCACTAATGTCCGGGGGACTAAACGGAACCACCCTATTATCTTTCATAATATAAATTCTCTTTCCATCACACTATCTTGCATACAAAGAGTCTAGATAATCTTGCATCACAGGCCACGTATGAAAACGATTGTTTTTCGCCAAATAATAAACTTCATCATGTATTCGTTGATCGCAATATATTCTCCTTTTGCGTTGAGGCGATTGCTCAACATTTTTTGCATGTTTGAAACAATAAAACCCACATTTTTACGGAGACAGTATAGCACGAAAAGCAGGATTCGTCAAGGGATTTGAGCGGGGGTTTGTGCGGAAAGTGGGCAGATCCGTGTTTGGTTGCGAAAAAGCATCCCGGTCGGATGGATCGGGATGCTTTGTTTGGGTTATGCTTTTGCAAGTTTGCCGCCAACTACTTGGACGCCCCAGGCGTCGGTGACGGCGGGAGTGTCACCTGTGTCGGTGGTACCGGCCGATTGAATGGTCTGTGCGACGATCTCCACGTTCAGGCCGTAGCCTGCGGGAGCTTTGCCGGCGATAGGTTCGCAGCTAATGATGAGATTGGCTGTCGTGCCTTCGCTTGGGACGGCGGCTTTGTGGTAATAGAAGCCGTCGGTATGGAGGAACCAGGGTTCAGGTTCCCCTTCTCCATCTTCGATATTTAAATAGATGGTGTAATCCACACCGGCAACGGGTTTGGTTGCCAGGACATCCCCGTTTTCCGCATTCTTCCACGTCACCACGATGGCGGCGCGGACATAGACGGAGTAGCCTGTCTTCCCTACCTTCACGGCAACGTTGGATTTAACGTCGTCCTTGAAGGACTCCGTGATGGTTGCCTCGGGATCTTGAGCGGCGCTAAAGGTGTTTTTGACAGCGGGATCAGTTGAGGTTTTCAAGTAGGCGTACACCGTTGCGACGGTCACCGCAATGACAAACAGCACGGCGAGGATAACGGGCAAAATACGCTTACGCTTGGATTGGGTCGGCATGGGGTACGCCTCCTTTCGTTACGGGGTGGGTGTAACCGTGAATTGGTTTTCGTTTACCGTCTCGCCGTTGAGCCAGTTGGACGGGTCGGGGGTGTTGGTGAAGGACACTTCTGCAGTTGTACCCTCCAATACCGTGACGGTGCGCACCTCGGTATTGGCGGTAAATTCCCAAGACCAATCGGTGAGCTCCGTGACGGTATACTCCCCGATGGGAACGTTGTTCAAAAGAACGGTCTCGGGGCTTGTCGTATTTCCTTGGATGGATACGATGATATCAATGTGCTTGTTGTTGTGGTCGTTTCCCTTCACGCGGAACAGGAAGGTGGCGCCCGTAACGCCGGTGCCATCGATTTTCTTTTCGATATTCTTTTCGATCATCAATGCGCCGTAGATGGGCTCGAAGAGGGCGTAGTAATGAATCTCGTCCTTGGATGTATCAAGCGAGCCGGGTTTTAGTTTTGTACCCGTATCGCTTTGGGTTTCACCATCAAAGCGCCATGATTTATCAACGGGAATCGTGCATGCTTCATCGGCATACCAGCCAACCAAGCGGAATCCGATAGCAGGAATTGCGTTTGATCCCGATAAACCTTCTGCGGTTGCGGCACTCTCGCTGTAAATCGATACCACACCAAAAGACGTCAAACCCGGAACGGTGCAAACCTTTTCGTAAAACACCTCAACCTTTTTCTTGGTGTAGTAGAAAACCAGTTTGTTGGGGTTTTCCTCGCCTTCCTCTACTGCACGAATTGTCATGGCCTTTGTCCGCGCCTCATCGTTTGCGCCAACTACGTAATACTCGTAAACAATTTGGTCAGAACCGCTTACGACGGTAAACTTTTGGGGCGCAGTATGGCTCTTCGTGGTATCGAACTTTGCCATTTCTTCATCGGAACCATCAGCAATCACCTTAAGGGCGTCTGCTGAAGAAGAAGCGCCGTATTCCCGATACTCGATGATATAAGGGTACAGATTGCGTTTATAATAAATCTTAATCGTCAAGCCGGTGAAATCGACGATTCCTCGAGGCGGATCTCCCGCTGCCGCACCAATTAGCGTTTCTTTAACGTCGCCGTTCTCCTTGTAGGTAATTACCGTATTCAGTGCAGGCACATAGGTATACCCTTCGTAGGAGCGAATATCTGCTTTATGCTCTTGCGAAATATCCTTGCTACCGACGATGGATTCATACTGCGAATAGTTTTTGGCGTCGGTAGAATCATTCGAATCTGCATTTTCAAGATAATATTCAACGGAAAACAAACCATGCTCAGTATCTCTGATATAATAGAACGTAATGACATTATCCTCAATAACCGAGTCTTCCGTCGCATTGCCGTCATATGCAAGAGCTTTTCTAATATAGAAGTTTTGAGGGATATATCCGCTAATCGGCAAGAATTTTTCCGTGACAACCGCTTCATCCGTGGATTTCACAACCGCCGTTTTAAGTTCGGTACGGGAAGCATAGTCCACGTAGCGTATTTTATAATAAACCGTGTCATCGTACACATACTCAAACGTATACGTGTTCAGGTTTCCGTCCGGTTCCATCAAAAGCGAATGGGTATTGACGGTCGGAAAAAATTTCTTGCGAAAGTCGGAATGTAATTCCCCCAAACCCTTCGCAGAGAAGGTTTTTGTCTTACCGACAGAGGAATGGGCAAAAATCGTTTCAGCAATCAAATCCCCTGCTTTGTAGGCTGTGTGTGACGGCGTATTTTCCTTTGATACGTCCTCTCTGAGCGCGTACTTTATTTCGTAGGTGGTATCGATACTGGTTTGCCACTCTGCAAAAAGTATCAGATCGCGGGTAACCTCCATGGAATCGGGAGCAAAACGCTTCTTGTTGTCCTCGTCCATGTAGAACCAACCGATAAAATCATATTCCACCCCGCCAACCACTTTTTCCGGGGGATCTGCATACGTCGTGCCAAGCAAGCTACCATGCTTAACATCTTTTGCTTCCATATAAGGTGTAGCGTCTTCGACAATATCGGAATAGTCAATATAGAACGTAACGTCACGCAAAACGGGAGTCCATTTTGCATAAAGAGTCAGATCGGCGTCCGGCATAGATATGCTGTTCCAATCGACTTCCGTTCCGGCAAAACATTCAGGCGTCGTATACCAACCGTCAAAGTAATATGCACCCGGCTCTATACCACTGGGATATGCCGGATCTTCCGACGGCTTATAGGAAAGCAACGGTTTATCAAAAGGTACTGTTTGTGAGGGAGGCGCAGCACTGACAGAGTTGTAGTTGACGAAGTTCAGCTGATGCTTTGTTCTGTCATAGTAGAAGACACAGCAATAGGGACACTTATCGTCATTGGGACACTCGGGATTGTTTGCGTAGTTACTGGAGTTTTTCTGCTTTTCCGTATCTTCATTTTGAAGCGTATAGCCGGCATAAACTACAGGGTCAACACGAGTCGTGCCGTTATGCGCTGCGGTGAATACCTCTGTTTCGAGCACATAGGTTTTTCCGTTATGCTCGAACGTTTTTGCGGGGTCCTTTTCTTCGCCTTCTAAGACCTCAAAATAGTTGTGATATGCGTGCTCGGAAATATTGTCGCTGGAACCTCCCCACCACGCAATCATAGTTTGAGCTATATACAAATCATCCGAAAGTTTTTGGGGATCTTCTACCATCATATCCTCGGACATGGTCGGATACGGGCCAACGATATTGGCGTGTTCATTACCGTATTTTTTTCGATACCCGGAACCGTATTCCGTACCCCAGCTACCCCAATAATAGCCGCCCGTGCTACCGATTGCGGCGCTTGGCCAGAGGTCGGAGATATCCGCACCGTATTGAGCAGTCAAAGAAATATAGTAATACGTTCTATCGTTATAGACAAAGGAAGAACGCTCGGTTTTACCGCTGGGATCTTCAAAAGAGGGCAAACTGTTAACGTTAGTCCATTGACAGTTTTCGAGCAATCCGTTATTTGTCAACGTTGCGATTTGATATTGATATTGGCCATAATTTGTAATTCTTCTGGCGTATACAAAACGGATCATATACGTTCTGTATTTATAATACACGTTAACAACCGTGGAGCCATCGCCTTCGACGGTAACGTTTTGATCCGCTTCCAAAAACTCCATCAAAAATGCGGTGGATTCTTTACACGCATCCGTATGGGTGTGATTTACCTTACCGCAGGAGAAACAAGAGCCGTCGTGTGCATGTTCGTCCCTGCTGCAACACGCGCTCGTGTGCGCGTGCGTGTCCAGCGTGCAACAGGCAGCGGTATGCTTATCGTGACACGTATAGGTGTATTCAAGGGAATCGTTAAAGTCGGTGATTTGGTAATATTTATTATCTATTCTAACGTAATAACGATATTCAGACCAATAACTCGCTCTATACCTATACACTTGAAATCCATTTACGTCCTTATAATAACTACCATAATTGGTGTTAGTATTATTCGTCGCAACGTTGGTAAAATTATAGCAGGTTCTTGTGTGTTTAGTGCACACCGCTGTCTCGCACACACAATTGCCATCACCGTGGGTATGATTAACTTTACCGCAGGTATAGTTACAATTACCATCGCCGTGGGTATGAGCAGTTTTTCCGCAATCGTTCGTACAGGAAGTATGCGCGTGCGCCGGTAAACCACAAATGATAGTATCGACATTCAAATCGTTACTACCGGAAACGATTGCAGAGGAAGTGCTTGCAACCGCTTTGTTGCCGATATAGGTCAAAGAATTATCGTCATTTCTAATCCAATATACAACGTTATATGTGGTGTCAGCGGTTTTCCAAATGGCTTTATAGCCCGTATTGTAAGGCGGAAGTGAAATCGGGAGGGCATCTGCGTTACCATCGCCCTCCGTCAAGGGATCGTCCGGATTTTCGCTCTTGACAAGATCCCAACCGGCGAAAACAAAACCCATCTTAACAGGTTGCGGAACAGACACGTAGGAGCCGTATCTGACGTAGATGGTTTCCGCACCGTAACCGCCGTTACAGTCGAACTCCATGAGGTAATAATTGCGCTCGTAGTACACCTCAAACACAGTAGAGCTATCCGCCGCAATCGAATCAGGTTGATAATACAGAGGCGTAAAGCCGATAACTTCTTTTTTCAAAATGCTATCAGGCGGAGTTTCTCCTGTATACCCCTGCGCAGAAACCTTTTTCGAAGTATCTTCGACGTACAGATCATCATAGATGTTTTGGAAATAATAACGTACTGCATAATCCACCAATGCGGGTTTATACTTAACGGTATATACTATATCTGTTGTGACAGAATCCTCTGCTATCGTTACAGAAGCGCTCGCTTCGGTTGCGTCTCCCAAAAAGGAGTCATAACCAACGATCGTAGGGTTAGGAACGATCGTATGCAGTTCTGTACCGCGATGGATTGTCGCAATATACGGAGTAAAAGCCTGTCTACCATCATCCAAAATCGGTTTAAGATCATCACCAAGAATAAGATCGCCGTTCGCGTCACGTGCAAAATCGTACTGAACATATTCGATGGTAACGGTCACAAATTCCGAAAGTCCATCCCCGTCTGCTGCAAAGGAAGGATCCTTTGTGGTTTGGGTGGGGATGGTGATCTTGGTTTCGGTGGGTTCTTTGACGGTGACGGTGATGGGAGAAGTGAGGTAGGCGTAGGTATCCGTATAGGCGCGGCAACGGAGCTTTGCGGTGTTATCGTCCCGCAGGAGGTTGCCAAGGAGCGCCAAGGTGACGGGAAGCTCCTTCTCGGTTGCGTCGTAGATATTGATCCAGGTATTTTCCTTTTCGTTGTGTTGGATCTGCCATTGGTAGGTGGCGTTTTCGGCGACGCCGTCGGCAGAGATGGTGATCTTTTCGTGGGTGAGGAGATCCATGGCGTAGGTCTCCTTACCGTCCTTGGTGATCTTTAAGGTATCGTAATCGTAGATGTAGCCATCGGGAGAAGGCGTGCCGTTTGCGGTTCCTTCGGTGGCTGCGTCTGCGCCGATGGAAAGCACGTTCAGCGGGAGGGTGGACGCCAACATCAGCACTGCCAAAAAGAAAGGCAGGACGCGGTTATGAAGTTTTTGGAAGAGCTTTTGCATAGCGGTGTGCCGTCCTTTCTATAGGGTCAGGGAGCGGGGATGAATTCGTCGGTAAAGGTTGCTTTCTCGTCGCGGCCGGAGACCTGCTGTGCCATGTAGCCGTAGAAGGTCATGGTGGCGGTGGTTCCGCGATCCAGCGTGTCGCTGACGTAGAGAATCTCTTTGTCGATGATGGGGAGGGTGAGATCTTTCACAGTTCCATCCAGAACAGACGTGTAAACGTAGACATCGCCGCCGTGGGGACCGGTGATGCCCAGATCTGTCCAGTGGTCCGCTATTTTATAAGTCACGGTGGCGGGCAGGTCAGGGCAAACCTCTACGTAAAGGTAGGCGGGGACGGCGGTTTTACCTGTAATCTTAACCATAGGGTTCTTGGGAACGTCCACGCCGGGCATGAGTGTGTAGGTGTTCTGGGTGACCTGTTCCCCGCTGAGGATATAGGAGCCGCTTGTCTGTCTCACGGCTTTCGTCTCGGTAAGGGTGAATTTCTCCACAAGGTCGGCTTTGAAGGTGACGTTCCCTGTGAAGGGGACGTCCTTAATATACTTCGCCACGGCAACGAAGGTCACGGCGGACAAACAGAAAAGCACCGCGAGAAGAAAGGCGATACGACGGTTTTTGTTCATATGCAGTTCCTCCTTTGCGTGCTTTTTTGTGAATTAGTCAATTTGGGTACAGCGAATGGTTGCGGTGAAGGTTAAGGTTTCTGCGTAGGATTCTCCCGTGGCGGGTTGGGTGAACTTCTCAAGATCCATGGTGAAGGTGAGGGTATGTTGCGTACCCGTTGTAGAAGGGGCAAGGCTTGCCACATCGGAGAAGGTGATGGTGTTGCCGCTTACACTTGCCTCTTTACCGGGAAGAGACGTTTGTAAGTAGTCGGGAATGCCGCCCGGGAAGGTGATCACAAGGTCGTAGGTGATGGCCACCTCTGAGTTGTTTGTGACGGTGAATTGGTATTCGCCGTTGGTTAGCCCCAAGGAGGCGTCCACGGTGACGTCTTCCGACCATTTGGCCGCTACGTTAAACTTAGCGACACGGGCGGAGTCTTCACCGTTGTTTTTTGCGGTATAGCGGGCGTAGAGCCCGGAAAGCATGGAAGTGGTAAAGGCGGTCATGCAAAGGACGATCAAGGCGATGCGGAAGATCAACGGTCCGATGGATGTTTTCTTTTTGCCCTGCATTGCATTCCCTCCTTTTCTTGTTGGTTATTCTTGGGGTTCTTGGGGGTCTTGAGGTTCCCCGGATTGGTTTTGCTGTGCCTGTAAGCGGCGGATCTCTGCTTTGATCTCATCCAGCTCGTCCATGGATTCCTGCTTTTCCTTACGGAAGGAGCGCTCCATCAGGATAAAAGCCGCACCTAAGATGAGAATGATCCCCAAAGGCGAACGGATGAAGGAGAGGATCAACCCTACGTAAGGCACGGCTGCCACTACTTCCCCCTTGATGTCGGAAAGCTTGATGGCCGGGTCGGGTGTCTGGTTGGCGTCCCCCTGTGTGATGACAGACTCGCCATCGATGGAAATGATTCGATGGACGATGAGCGTGCCATAGCTTTGGTATACAACTACGTCTCCTACCCCATAGGAGTCGCGAGCGGTGACGATGATCATATCATTGACTTGAAGCTCCGGCTCCATACTGCCGGAAAGCACCACGGAAGTGGCAAAGCCCAAGGGCATGGGCATTTTGTCCCCGCCGAGACTGCGGGCGTTCCAAGAATACAACTGGACACCCAGGAAGGTTCCCGCCAGGACAATGATCACAATACGCAGGATCAGGCGTTTTTTGTTGGTTTTCATAAGGTATCGTAGGCCCCACGTCTATTTTTTGCCTGCAGAACGACGTAGATGCCCGCCATGGAAACCAGAGCGGCACAGATCCACCAGATGGTAGAATGATCGTCGCCGGTGACCGGCAGGTCGCCGCTGCTGTTGTCGGGATCGATGCTTTGGGTGGCCACTGTTTCGATGGCGATGGTCAGGGAGACCTCTTCCCCTGCGGCGGCAAGGTTGCCAAGGAAGGTGTCGTACACGTCGTCCCCTTCAAAAGCCCATTGCCAATCCAGCACGTAGGTATGCTGTCTGCCTGCGCCCAAGGTGGTTTCGCACATGACACGGTTCAGCTCCAGCACATCCTCGAAGGATTCTGCAGAGCCTACGGCGTAGTCACCATCGGCAGTGCGCAGACGTGCGGTGACGGGGATGGCATACTCCTCGTTGCCAAACCACGCCTTGATGGTCATGGTGTAATCCAAAGCGAACTCACCGGAATTATCCAAGGTGAAGGAATACTGATTTTCCGTGCCGGGGGCGATGACCTTATCGGTGCCACCGTCCACGGTGATCCGCTCTTCCCCGTTTTGGTAGGAAATCTTGAAGATCTCCACGTTGGTGTTGCCCTGCCAAACGGTGTTGCCGTCGGTGATCTGATAATCGGAGACTTCCCCTTGGATGGATTCATCCAGAAGGCGGAAGGTGCTGAGAGCAGAGGGAGGCGTGGGAAGGGCCGCGGTGGATTCGGGGAAAGTGATGTTCCCTTGGTCGTCCATATAGCCCACCCGCACGGTGGTACGGGCGTCGGAATGGAGGAGGGAGAATACGTTGGAGGAGGAGCGGCCGGAGAAATTGCCCAATCTGCCGCCCAGCATGATCAGTGCGCAAAGCTCTGCAAGGATCAGCAGAGAAAGTAACACGGTGAAGACGCCGCTTTTTTGCTTTTTGAGACATTTGTATTCGTTCATCGCCGTGTTCCTCCTTTTTCGTGGGGTGCGGGGTTCTCTTCCCTTTGTAGACTTCCGTAGGCGAACCACGGGAGCTTGCAAAGAAAAAAGACGCGGGGGGGAATGCCCCTCCGACCCGGCCACGTCAGGTCGGAGAGACAAAAAGTTTTAATTAGTCGATCTGGGTAACGGTGGTGGTGATGGTAAGAGTAACAGTTGCGGGATTGTCAGCAGCTGCCTGGTTACCGAGCCAAGTATCCTTTGCATCGTTTTCTACAGAAGTGGAGAAAGGCCACTCCCAAGAAACGCTAACAGAATCACCATCTACAGTAGACAGATCGGTGCCAGGATCATAAGACTTGGTCCAGCCATTGATCAAAGCTTCAACAGCTGCTTCAAAAGCTGCTTTATTGTCGAAAGTAAGGCCATCAACGTAGGTTCCCTCTACGCATATTTTCAGAGGACAGTAGAATTTGCCACCCTCAACGGTCCAGTTATCAGACAGAGCGAAGTCAGCTACATAAGAAACCTTAACTGCAACTTCGGGAGTTCCGGAAAGCTTCATAGAAGTCATATCGCCATTGGTACCGGGAGCAACTACCTTGTCGGTGGAAATAACGGATTTGGTATGAACACCTACAAAGTTGGGATCATGCGTATCATACTGTTCGGCAAACGTGGAACCATTAGCAGTGATTGCAACACCAAACTTTGCAACTCTTGCGGTGTCGGTGCCTTCAGCAGAAGTTACGTACTTTGCGAAGGTGCCGCTGATGGCGCAGGTGGACATCAGGACTGCGATCAAGAGAACGGAAGCCATTCTCATCATCAAGTTTTTCTTCATAAAAATGAATCTCCTTTCAATTTTAGTTTTGGGGTCCCCCAAAACCGTGTTATTTATCCCTCGCGGGAGAATATTGCCGGGCATCCACGTGTTTTTTATGTTTGCCCATCGCGGAGAATGCCGCGGCATTTTTTATATTCACCCTCAGCGTGGCTTCCGAGGGATAAATACCGAATGTGTAGATACGTAGGGAGGACAATCCCCTCCGTCTCGCTGTCGCGAGCCACCTCCCCTTGCTAAGGGGAGGCATTGGGGCGGAAAAGCCGGGTACAGTACAGGGAGGACAATCCCCTCCGTCTCGCTGTCGCGAGCCACCTCCCTTTATTAAGGGGAGGCATTGGGGCGGAAAAGCCGGATGGGTAGATGTGCAGGAGGTAATCCCCTCCGTCTCGCTGTCGCGGGCCACCTCCCCCTGCTAAGGGGAGGGTTTGGGGGGGGAAAGCCGGGGACAGTACAGGGAGGGCAACCCCCCCCGTCTCGCTGT
>JAZPZV010000007.1:0-377826 GCA_045544855.1 Eubacteriales bacterium
CGCCATCCGCTTCAACAGAGACGAGGCCAAGACCGCGATCATGGACTACATGGAGGCTGCCGGTGTTTCCGCCGGTGATTCCGCGCTGTCCATCACCTTTACCATTGCCGGCGCTAACCTCACCGAGCATCCCTCCTATCAGACCTTCCAGTCTGCCGCCGACCTGCTCAACGAGTGCGGTTGGGATATTGAGGTGGTTCCCGATACCCAGGCGCTGACGAAGCTCTCTACCGGCTCTCTGGCCGTTTGGGCCGCTGCGTGGGGCTCCACCATTGACCCCGACCTGTACCAGGTCTATCACAAGAACTCCTCCGCTACCAGCACCCTGGCTTGGGGCTACAACTACTTGAAGACCAGCGGCTCCGCAGAGGAGACCAAGATCCTGAACGAACTCAGCGAAGTGATCGACGCCGCCCGTGAGACCAACGATCAGGGCAAGCGTACGCAGCTGTATCAGACCGCAATGGAGCACGTTCTTGACCTTGCCATCGAGCTTCCCGTATACCAGAGAAGCGTGCTGTACGCATACAACTCCAACGTGATCGCTTCCTCCAGCCTTCCCACCGAGGCTGAGATGAACCCCTATTCCTCTCCCTTGGACCGTATTTGGGAAATCGAATTTGCTCAGTAAAGCGGGTGTGACCCATGCTGAAATACATCATTAAAAGACTTGCCATGGCAGTTCTCATTCTGCTGGGCGTCTCTATGATCATCTACTTCCTGATCCGACTCATGCCCGTGGATTTTATCCAGAGCAAGATCGACGCCATCAACCAGGGCGGCGCAACGGTCAGCGAAGAAACGGTGAACGCCATGTACGAAATGTACGGGCTGGGGGACAACAGCTTTATGGGAATCCTGAAGGGCTACTTCAGCTGGCTGGGAGCTTTGGCCACCTTTGACCTGGGTACCAGCTTCGTCCACGGCATTCCCGTCGCAGACGTTATCTTCGAGCATATGGGCGTGTCCTTTATCATCGCCCTCATCGCTACCATTTTCGAATTCCTGATTGCCATTCCTCTTGGCATCACCGCCGCTACCCACCAGTACAGCATCCGCGACTATGTGGTCACCGTGCTGGTCATGATCGGCATCTCCCTGCCCTCTTTCTTCTTTGGGCAGGTCCTCAAGGATTTCCTCGCCCTGAAGCTGGGATGGTTCCCGGCTTCGGGTCTGCTGGACGCCACCGTGTCCCAGGCGGGTCTGACCCTTCTGCTGGACTACGCGCGGCATATGTTCATCCCCATTCTCACCATCGTGATCTTGTCCATCGGTGCCAGAATGCGTATGACCAGAACCAATATGCTGGAGGTTATGAACTCCGACTATATCCGTACCGCCCGTGCAAAGGGTCTTAAGGAAAGCGTTGTCATCAACAAGCACGCCTTCCGTAACACCCTCATCCCCATGGTCACCTCTCTGGCAGGGCTTCTGCCCTCCCTGTTCTCCGGTGCCATCATCACGGAGCAGGTGTTCAACCTTCCCGGTATCGGTAACATCGCCCTGGACGCCATGAACCGCGGCGATATCCCCTTCATCATGGGTTATAATATGTTCCTTGCGTTGCTTTCCGTCATCGGCGTATTGCTTGCCGACCTGATGTACGGCATCGTGGATCCCAGAGTCAAATTGGAGTAAGGAGGTAGCTTTGTGGAAGAACAACTGAAAAACAACGCTCCCGAAGCGACCGAAGATACCGACACTCCTCTGGATCAAAACGTCCGTCTGATGTCTCCCACCCGTATGGTGGTACGTCGCTTCTTCCGCTCCAAGCTGAGCATCGTGGGCCTGATTATGATCGTGGGTCTGTTCCTGTTCAGCTTCGTAGGTCCCTTGATCTATACCCAGTGGGGAGAGATCGAGCTGGATGAAAGCGGTAAAACGGAATATGCCACCGCGGAGACCACCTACACCGTAAACGGCGTGGAATATACCCTCCACCAAACCACGGAGAAGAGCTTGAAGGACAACTTCCTTGCACCTCCCTCCGCAGAGCATATCCTGGGCACGGATAACGAAGGCTACGACATCTTCGTCCGTCTGATGTACGGCGGTAGGATCTCTCTGATCGTCAGCTTCATCGCCGTATTCCTGATCACCATCCTTGGCGTGTTCATGGGTGGTATTGCAGGCTTCTTCGGCGGGGTAGTGGACAATATCATCATGCGTGTCTGCGATATTCTCATTTGTCTGCCCGGCATCCCGATCCTGCTGATCATCAGTACCATTCTGGACGCCTCCGGCATCGACGCCAAATACCGCATCTACCTGTTGATGATCTATCTCACCTTCATCTCCTGGCCGGGCACCGCACGTCTTGTCCGCGGTCAGATCCTGTCCCTTCGCGAGCAGGAATACATGGTAGCGGCGGAAGCCATGGGTTACTCCGCGGCCCGTAAGATCTTCAAGCACCTGGTTCCCAACGTTATGCCCCAGCTGATCGTACAGATGAGCTTGAGCTTGGGCAGCATGATCCTCTACGAGGCGACCCTGTCCTACCTGAACCTGGGTGTCAAAGCGCCCTACGCCGCTTGGGGTACTATGATCAACATCATTTCCACCAACCAGGACATCCTTCAGAACCACCTGAACGTTTGGGTTCCCGCAGGTATTTGTATCGTCATTGCCGTGCTGGGCTTCAACTTCGTTGGCGACGGTCTGCGAGATGCCCTCGACCCGAAAGCGAGGAGATAAGCTATGAGCAACAACAATCACCTTTCGGGCAAGGAAGTCCGTGCCATTGCCAAGGCCAATAAGAAGATCATCAAAAAGCTGGAGGCCTACAAGAATCGCAAGGCCCCCGAATCGGAATATCTCACCGAAATGAAGGACGACTCCAACATTCTGGAGATCGACGACCTTCATACCTACTTCTTTACGGAGCAGGGGGTAGTGAAGGCTGTCAACGGCGTTTCCTTCAACATTCCCAAGCACGCCACCGTAGGCGTGGTAGGGGAATCGGGTTGCGGCAAGTCCGTCACCAGTATGTCCGTTATGCGCCTTGTGCAAGGCCCTGCAGGCCAGATCTACTCCGGCTCCATCCGCTTCAACGCTAAGGAGGCGGACGGCACCGAGAAGGTCTACGACATCGCCAAGATGCCCATGCGGGACATTCACAAGATCCGCGGCAACCAGATCGCCATGATCTTCCAGGAGCCCATGACCTCTCTGAACCCCGTGTTCACCATCGGTCAGCAGCTGGATGAAGTCACCTTTATCAACAATCCCAAAGCCACCAAGGAGATGGCAAAGGCCCGTTCCATCGAGATGCTGAATCTGGTGGGCATCGCCATCCCCGAGCGTGTGTATACTTCCTTCCCTCACGAGCTTTCCGGCGGTATGCGTCAGCGCGTGATGATCTCCATGGCTCTTGCGGCGGATCCTCGCCTCATCATTGCCGACGAGCCCACCACCGCCTTGGACGTAACCATCCAGGCGCAGATCCTTGATCTGCTTCGCGATCTGAAGGAAAAGATCGACGGCTCCATCATGCTCATCACCCACGACCTTGGCATCATTGCCGAGATGGCGGATTACGTGGTGGTCATGTATGCGGGCAGAGTCATCGAGCAGGGCACCGTGCAAGAGATCTTCCATAATCCCATGCACCCCTACACCATCGGCCTGCAGAAGTCCAAGCCCACCTTGGATTCCGACAGCGAGACCCTGTTCAATATCCCGGGCAACGTGCCCAACCCCATCAATATGCCCAACTATTGCTACTTCCGCGAGAGATGCTCCTCCTGTACCAAAAAGTGCGCAGGGGAGTATCCGGGGATGATCCGGGTCAGCCCCACCCATTACGTAGCGTGTCACTTATACGGGGAGGAACAGAACAATGGCTGAAGAACAGAAGATCAATGCCCCCGCAAGTGACAGCCTTTTGGAGGTACACCACCTGCGGAAGTGCTTCCCTCTGAAAAAGACCATCACCGGTAAGGTCACCCGTGAGCTCATCGCCGTGGACGACGTGTCCTTCTCCCTGAAAGCGGGGGAGACCTTGGGCATCGTCGGCGAGTCCGGCTGCGGTAAGACCACCCTTGGTAGAGCCATTCTCAAGCTCCACCAGCCCACCTCCGGTCAGATCTTCTTCGAAGGGCAGGATATTACCAACTATACCTCTTCCCAAATGCGGGAGATCCGCAAGAAGATGCAGATCATCTTCCAGGACCCCTATTCCTCTCTGCCTCCCAGAAGCACCGTGGGCGGCATTCTCTCCGAGCCTGTGGAGGTACATAACATCGTCCCTAAGGATCAGGTGAAGGAATACGTCCTGGATCTTATGGATAAGTGTGGTCTGCGCTCCTATTATTACGAGCGCTATCCCCACGAATTCTCCGGCGGCCAGCGCCAGCGTATTTGTATCGCCCGCGCCCTTTCCGTCAATCCCAAGCTTGTCATCTGTGACGAGCCCGTATCTGCTCTGGACGTTTCCATCCAGGCCCAGATCATCAATCTGTTGAAGCGTCTCCAGCAGGAGATGGATCTCACCTACGTGTTCATTTCCCACGACCTTTCCGTGGTCAAGTTCATTTCCGATAAGATCGGCGTCATGTACTTAGGCTCCATGGTGGAGTTCGGCACCAAGGAGGATATCTTCGCAAACCCCTTGCACCCTTACACCCAAGCTCTGTTCTCCGCCATTCCGTATCCCGATCCCGACGTCAAAATGAACCGCATCATCTTAAGCGGTGATATCCCGTCTCCCGCCAACCCGCCCAAGGGTTGCCGCTTCCACACCCGTTGCCCCCACGCAAAGGACATTTGCAAAGAGGTAACGCCGGAATACAAAGATTACGGCAACGGCCACTGCGCCGCCTGCCATTTGCTGAACGAGTAAGGAAAAAGCGTTCATGATGAAGAAAGACAAACCAAAAAAGGAAAAAGTTCATTATATCGACGACGGCAGGACCATTGCGGATATGTCAGGCGTATCTGCAGGGAAAACCCGCTGGGGGAGCGGTACCACGTCCTCTGTCGGCGACATCTGGCGCACCTATTGGAGCGCAGTACGTATGATGCTCTTGCCCACCCTTGTTGCCGTGGGCTTCCTTGCGGTTGCCTTTCTCATCGTGGCCTTGATCTTTTGGCTCGTTTAACCACACACTCATTCATCCGGGAGGAAGGTTTGAAAAAGGGATGCTTTTTCAAACCGGATTTTGTAGCTTCCCACACAAAATCCATATAGACCGCCCGCCCCAGCGGGCTATGAAAGGAATAACCACAAGAATGAAAAGAAGAATCTACAGAAAGCATGGGATGATCGCCTTACTTCTGCTTTTGGCGATCTGTCTCCCTCTGTTGGCATCCTGCTCGGATGACAGCGGAACCACCAGCGACACAAGCTCCGAGGAGAGCACGCCTGCAGGCGGCTCCGCTACCTATACCGTCCATATCGAGACGGCAGGCGGAATGGCAATGTCCGGAACCGACGTGTATATTTACGCAGACGGTTCTTTAGCAGATATGGTGGACTTTGCCAAGACCGATGAAAACGGCGACGTTTCCTTTAACTTGCCCCAAAGCAAGGACTACGCCATTGCTCTGGCAGGCGTTGCAAAGGGCTACTCCGTTGACAGCTACTACGGCTTTACCGGCACCTCTGCCAATATCGTCCTTTCCTCCTCTTTGGTGAACGATGAGGATCTGTCCGCCGCTACCCTTGGGATCGGGGATATCATGTACGATTTCACCGTCACCACCTCCGACGGGGAAGAGCTTACTCTTTCCAAGGTTTTAGAGACCAAAAAACTGGTGATCCTGAACTTCTGGTATACCACCTGCAGCTGGTGTGTAACGGAGTTCCCGCTGATGAACACCCTTTACGGAGAGTATAAGGATCAGATCGAGATCATCGCTTTGAACCCCTATCCGCAGGACAACGAAACGGCTGTGAAGAACTTCAAGGCGGAATACGAGCTTGATTTCCCCATGGCAAAGTGTCCCACTTCTTGGGCAAACGTATTTGGCATTACGGGTTATCCTACCTCCGTGTTCATTGACCGTTACGGTATGATCAGCGTTGTGGAGGCAGGTGCTATCACCAGCAAGCGTCCCTTCCTGTCCGCCTTCGACCATTTCCTTGCAGACGTTTATAAGCAGAAGGTCTGCACAGGCGGCATCGGCGATCTGGCTACCCAGGTGCTTCCCAACTACACCATGGATTCCTCCGAGAACATTTCTGCTCTCATCAACAAGGGCGATATCGATGTTACCTACCGTCCCGAGACCGAGGATGAAAACGCTCAGTATATCTGGCCCTTCATCGCTACGGAAAAGAACGGCAAGAAGGCACTTTACGCCTCCAACGTCGGCGTCGATTCCTCCTATGCCATCCTCTACGCAGACGTCACCCTGAAGAAGGGACAGGCGGTGGGCTTTGACTACCTCATCTCCTCCGAGCGCCTTTGCGATATTCTGTACGTCATTGTCAACGACGAGGACGTGTTCCAGATCTCCGGCGTAGGGGAGACGGAGACCTGGCAGTCCTGCTACCCCTGCGTAGCAGAGGAAGACGGCACCTACGAGATCGCTCTTTGCTTCGTCAAGGATAGCGACACCTCCGAGGGGGACGACACCGTTTACATCAACAATTTCCGCGCCGTGGACGCTTCCGAGATCGACGTGGATACCTATCTGCCCCGTCCTGCCGGCACCACCGAGGACGGCGAGACCTATTCTTACGTGGATATCGTCTTTAACGAAAAGGACGGCTACTACCACGTAGGCAAGGCAGACGGCCCCCTGCTGTTGGCAGACCTTATGGGCTACACTTCCTTCTCCGAGGAAATGTCCGTTTACCAGATCGTCTACGAGGGTCTGGCAGATAAGGACGGCGTCAGCCTCTACGACAAGGAAGGGAAGAACATGGTGAAATACTTCTCCTATGCTTCCAACGCCTCCTTGAACGGCATCTGCACCGTAAACAAAGAGCTTGCCGAAATGCTCAAACAGGTTGCCGAGGTGGCCGGCTTTGACGGCACCGAGAACGAATGGCTGAAGATCTGTAAGTACTTCGTGGCGTACGGTCCCACTGCTACCCAGCTTCAGGATCCCATCATCGGTCTTTGCCCCGAAAGCGCACTGGACGCAACCCTGGGTAAGAACGTTGAGACCAACTATTTCTACTACGACAGAGCGATCATCCCCAGAGGTATGTTTGCGGAATTTATTCCCGAAAGATCCGGGGTATACCGTTTTACCTCCAGAAGCGAGTATAAAGACGGGATCGATTCCTGGATCTTTGACAGCAACGGCGACATCATCTATACCTACGAGCACGACGAACGTATGTATACCGATACCGTTAACGTTTCCATGGTCTACTACATGGAAGCGGGCAAGCCTTACTATATCAATATGGCTTTCTGGGACGTTTACGCTACCGGTATTATCTACTACGATATTGAGTATATCGCAGAAGAGCTGTGGCTCTTTCGTGCTGCCGCACCCGGTTACTTCACGTATAACGGTGACGCCACCGGCGATAGCATGTACGACATTATTACCGGCGGCATCAAGCCCGAACTCAAAGACGGACTCTGGTATGATTCTGCGGACGGAAGCCTGATCTATGCCGATTTCACCTCTATGACCAGTGTGTTCAGTCACTCTATCACCGAGATGATCGAGATGGGCGGCTTTGATTTCAGCAAATCCGAGACCGATGCCGAGATCCTTGCTTACCTGAAGGAAAACGACAACGATATCGAAAAGACCGACGCTTATCTCAGAGAGCTGTGGGGTGACGAGTACGACCAGAACGCCATCAACTATCAGCTTGAAGACGTCTTCGCGGGCAGATATCACGGCAAGGGGGGCAACCTCACCGATGAGATCCGCACTTATTTGGATAAGATCGACTACTCCGAAAATACCGAGCGCAACGGTTGCGTTGTGGTAGATCAGCGTCTTGCTGAGATCCTGCAGCTTCTCATGGATAAATACACCTTCGCAGGTGTAGAGAATTCTTGGTTAAAGCTCTGCTACTACTACGATTATCTGGGCGCCAACGATTGATAACGGGTGAATGCCATGAACAAAAAGACCATCAAGACCTTTCTTTTGGCTGTGCTTTTGGTTGTTGCTATGCTTTTAGCGGCCTGTAACACGCCCGAGGAAACACCTTCTCAGCCGGAATCCTCTGCACCCGCAGGGGAGCTTACCTACACCGTTACCGTTAAGGACGCATTCGGCGAGCCCTGCACGGCAGGTGTAGCCGTGCAGTTCTTGCAGAACGGTGAGCGTGTCGCCATGCAGCCTTGCGATGCAAACGGCGTCGCAAGCAAGGGCCTTACCGCAGGGGAGTACGAGATCTCTCTCGCATTCTCCGACGGGGAAGAAAACTATTATTACGAAAAAACCACTGTTACTGCCGAGGTCACTTCTGCGGAAGTGACTCTCTGCGGCAGAATTACCACGGAGGCTCAGGTGGTCGCCGTGGGGACTTCCGACATCGAGATGTATCCTTTGGAGATTGGCACCACCTACGTGGAGCTTACCCCCGGCGTGCGAAACTACTTCCTGTTTACTCCCACCATTGCCGGTAACTTTGAGTTCTCCCTGATCGGAGAGACCAAGGCAACGGTCGGCTACTACGGTTCCCCTCATTACGTGATGGAAAGCAGTGCGGCAACCGTCACCGATAACGTGTTCACCGTGTCCATCAAGGCTTCCATGATCGGCAGCGGGGAAGGCGGCACCAACGTGCTGGTGCTTGGCGTAGATGCAGATACCGAGACCTCCTGCATCTTCGGCATTCGCCGTATCGGCGATCCCATCAAGACCATCGAGGATGAGCCCTGGATCGTATACGAGGCAACCAAAGCGCCCTCTGCTTTTGAGCTTCCCGCAGGGACCAAGCTGAACGACTTTGATTTCACCAAGGATTACACCTTGGTCTATAACGAGACGGACGGCTTTTACCATCTGAATTCCGCCGACGGACCTTTGGTATATATGCGTCTCACCAAGGACAGCGAGTATATGGATTCTTACCGGACCATTCTGGAGCATACCGGCGTTACCAAGTATTTCTATGACGAGGAGGGCAACTTCCAAAAGAAGGAAACCTACTCCCAGTGCCTCACGGAATACATCGCTTGTGTTGACACCGCTTCCGGCGTGTACCCCTTGACCGAGGATCTGAAGTATATCGTCCAGCAGCATGGTGATTACCTTGGCTGGTGGAACCCCGAAAGCCTTGCATATCTCTTTGTGGATATGGACGGCAACCCCGAGCCCGATATCAACCTGGATATCGCATGGCTGTTGATGTGCTGTTATGGAGAATAACAGCAAACGGCTGCTCTCCCTGCTGGTTGCATTGACCTGCCTGCTTCTGTCTTTAACAGGCTGTCAGGGTCACGCAGAGGAAAGCCAAGCTCCCTCGTCGGAAAGTGTTCCCACGGACTATACCCTTACCTTCCAAACGGAAGGCGGCATGGCCATGGACGACGTTTTGGTCAAGGTTTTTGAGGATTCTTCCCTCACCGACCTTGTGTACGCCGCCATGACCGACAGGGAAGGGAAGCTTTCCTTTACCGCAGACGGCTCCAAACCTTACGTTGCCGTGATCTACCCGGAGAAGCAGGGATATGTCGCCGATAACTATTACCCCATCACCGAAAAAGACACCACGGTGAAGGTAAAGACCGCTCCCTATTTTGTCACGGACGCATCCGGTCTTTCTCTCCGATTGGGGGATATTATTCCCGATTTCCATATCACCTGTACCGACGGCACACAGCTTTCCGTCAAGGACATTCTCGCAGAAAAGAAGGCCGTGGTGCTGAATTTCTGGTTCATCGGTTGCGGTCCCTGCCGTATGGAGTTTCCTTATCTGGAACAGGCCTACGGGGCGTATAAGGATCGTCTGGAGGTCATTGCCATTAACCCCTACGACGGCACCGACGCCACCGTTTCCGCCTATGCGGAGCAGTTGGGGCTGACCTTCCCTGTTGCTTCCGCAGACCGCTTCTGGCAGTCCGCCATGAATCTCCGCGCTTATCCCACCACGGTGGTTGTTGATCGCTACGGTATGATCTGCTTGGTGCACGTCGGCGCCGTTACCAACCCCGAACCCTTCACAAAGCTTTTCGACTTCGTCACTTCCGATGATTACGTGCAAAAAACGTACCAAAGCATCGAAGAAATGAACCCCTAAAAAGGAGAAAACGAATATGAAACTCACCAAAAGACTTCTCGCTCTTATTCTGGGGCTGACCATGCTTCTGTGCTTGGCGGCTTGCGGCGAGCAGACCGAGACCTCCACTCCCGCAGAATCCTCTGCCGAGAGCGTTGCAGAGACCTCTTCCGAAGCTTCTGCAGAAGCTTCCACCGAAGCCTCTCTTCCCGAAGCGGCTAAGTTCTCTGTTACCGTTGTGGATCAGGACGGCAACCCTGTTTCCGGCGTTTACGTGCAGATCTGCAAGGAATCCTGTGTGTTCGCAATGAGCGATGAGAACGGCGTTGCCGTTTTCGAGGCGGAGATCACCGATGGCTATAAGCTTTCCGTGCTGTCTCTCCCCGAGGGTTACACCTACGAGGGCGAGGCCGAAGTGCATCTGGAAGCAGGTGTTACGGAACACACCTTGACCTTGACAAAGGGTAACTGATATGAATAAGAAACTGTTGTTTTGCCTTGCATTGTCCTTGCTTTTGACCTTCGTATTGTCTCTCATGCTGGTCAGCTGTTCCGATGAAGTCCCCGCAGGGGATAGCTCCGATTCCTCTTCCCAAGCGGTAAGCGGCAATGCTTCTTCCGAGGCTGTCTCTTCCGAAGAATCTTCCGATGAACCCGTTTCTTCCGAAGATCCTTCCTCCGAAGAGCCTTCTGACGAACCCGAATCCTCCGAAGAGCCTTCCGACGAACCCGAATCCTCCGAGGAGCCTTCTTCCGAAGAGCCTTCCGACGAACCCACTCCCTCCGAGGAACCCTCCGACGAGCCCTCCGACGAACCTGAACCTTCCGAGGAACCCTCCGAAGAGCCTTCCGACGAGCCGACTCCCTCCGAGGAACCTTCCGACGAGCCCTCTGACGAACCCACTCCCTCCGAGGAACCCTCCGATGAGCCTTCCGATGAGCCGACTCCCTCCGAGGAACCCTCCGAAGAGCCTTCCGACGAACCCACTCCCTCCGACGAGCCCTCCGAAGAGCCTTCCGATGAGCCGACTCCCTCCGATGAACCCTCTGACGAGCCCTCCGACGATCCCGAGTCCTCCGAGCCCGAGATCCCCGTTCCCGATGGATCCGGTACTTTGGAAGATCCTTACCTCTACATCCCCCAGGAGAATGAGCCCGTCCGCACTCTGCCCATCCAACCCGGTACTTCTATGTTCTATAACATCTACCGTGTGGGCGGCATGGATCTCACCATTATGGCAGACGGAGTCTACGTAGTTTACGAAGGTGTGACCTACACCGCGGAAAACGGTGTGCTGACCCTACACGTGGATAATGCCTTGGCAAGTACGCCCATTTTGTTTGAGATCGGCAATACCGGCACGGAAGCTTGTTCCTTCTCTTTGATGTTTGCCAGCCCCTTGGGCAGCATGTCCAATCCCGAGATCAAAGAGGATATGACTGCCGACTCCGTGGTTTCTCTGGAGGAGGGCAACGAGATCGGTTATTTCTACCGCCACGTTGCAACCCAGGACGGTACCATCCGTTTCTACCTCTCCGCTACCGTAGACAGCGTGATCGTCGTCACCAATTTCCGTAGCTATGCCCAGCGTTCCTCCGGCGAGTCGGAGGACGTTGACGAGCAGGGAAGACAGTACTTCGATATCACGGTACAGGCAGGGGATGAACTCTCTATCAACATGGGAGCAGTTCCCAACCGCCGCGGGAAATATCCCGCAACGGAGATCACCTGGAGCGCAGAATACCTTGCGTAAAAATTAAAATGTTTCAACACAGGAGGCGCCCTTTATGACTACCAAAAAAATTTTTGTCGTTCTATTAGCCATCGCTTTGGCCATTGCTCCTGTTATCGTTTTGGCCAAGTCCAACGGCTACGGCTTTTCTGCAACCTACCTTTCCGAAGGTACTGCAGAGTACGTGCTGGATGCGGAATACAAATACACCGTTTTCACCTTAGAACCCTCCGAGGTGGGCAAATATACCGTTTCCGTTGCCGACGGTCTCATCGGTATCGTCAGCCCCAACGGTATGTGGATTACCGTCGATCCTTCTCCCGAAAGTGTACAGGAGACATCCGTCACGTGGGAATGCAATTCCGTAGGACAGGGCATCATGGTAGCCGTTGTTTCCGAAGGCGAGACGGCAAGCATCACCGTTTCGCATGAAGAGATCGTTATCGTCGAGATCCCCGTAACCGTGTATGAGAACAAGGCCACCCTCTCGCCCTTTGTTTACCACGGCAACGTGGACGATTTTGATTACGTCAACATCGACGATGCTTTCATCGACACCGCAGTGCTTGGAAAGGATGGCTATTACCACCTGAACTCTGCCCAAGGTCCCATTCTCTACGTATGCCTCACCGATTCTACCCTCAGCCTGGCAGGAGCCCTGAGCTACGGTCAGTTAAGAGAAATGATCACCGAAAACGGCGTCATCGTGGAAAAGATCGATTATAACGCCGCAGTGGAGGAGTATCTGGAATACGCCGACGATGACGGTTTCTATCCTCTGACCGAGGATCTGATCACCATTCTTAAGGGCGCAGGCAAACAGCTTGGCTGGTATGGTGAAGACGGTTGGCTGGGAAGTGACAAGGAAGATGCCTGGATGTATCTCTGCTCCTATAACGAAGCAGACGTTCCCGTGGAGATTCCCGGCGACGTGGATGGCGACGGAACTGTCAGTGAAGCGGACGTGACCCTTTTGATGTCCATCCTTGTGGGCAACACGGAGGCAGATGAGCTGTTCGATTTCGATTCCGACGGAGAACTCACCATCTACGACTGCGTTTGGCTCATGCAACAGATCGGCTAAAATCCAATACCCAACATACAAACGTAACGACAGCTACCCCTTGGTGGCTGTCGTTTTTTTGCGAAAAAACAAGTTCCCGTTATTGCATTTCCAAAGAGGATATGGTATACTGTTTCAGAAGAACCGTTCAAATGCCAATCAATTTTTTCAAAAGGAGTCTATTGATGAGAACCGTAACCATACAGCGCACCAAAGCGTTTGCCGGAAGTCTCGGCGCTTTCAAGGTTTATATCGAAGATCCTCTTTCCGGGGAAGTTAAGATCAACGGGACTCCCTGCCGCAAGCTTGGCGAACTGAAAAACGGCGAAGAGCGCGATTTCGTTGTAGGTGACGAGGCCGCAAAGATCTACGTAATCAATGATCTTTTGACAAAGAACTTTTATAACGATTTTTACCAGCTTCCCGAGGGCACGGAAGATATCGTCCTTTCCGGTAAATGCTCCTCCGGCCTTATGACCGGTAATGTTTTTCGCTTTGATGACAATACAGGTGAAGAAGCGAATAAGAACCGCAAGAAACACAAAGCCTGGGGGATCGCCATTTTCATTGGTGCTGTGCTCATTTTGACCGTTGTGAACATTTTGTTGGATCATCATTTTGTATCCGAGAAGGACTTCTCGGCCGATGGCTTTGTCATCACCCTGGACGATACCTTTACCGAAGAGTCCTACGAAGGCGTTCCCTATTGCTATGCCTCCGAGGACGCCGTCATTGCAATTGTCCGGCTACCGTTTTCTTCCCGGGATCATGAGGCGGGTTTGTCTCAAGAGGCCTACGCAATGGAGCTCATGGCGATTACGTTGGCAGAGAACAGAAAGTCCGATTACAAAGTGAAAACCCATGGTGATCTGGTTTATTTTGATTACGTAGAGGAAGATCCCGATGATGGCAGCACTTATCTGTGCCGTTTTTTCGTCCTGAAGGGTGAGGATGCATTCTGGATCTTGAATATCACCGTTATGAATGAGGATGCCGAAGAACTGAACGATAAGATCTTTCAGTGGGCTTCCGGCTTTACATTGCAATAATTCTATTCCGAAAGAAGAACGCCTATGTTTTACACCAACGACCCTTATTTTCAAGTGACCGAACGGGTCCTTCCCCTGAAAGGCCTCAAGGAGGAAGTGCAGATCTTCCATATGTCCGACCTGCACCTTATCGTAACCGACGAAAACAGCACTGAGGAATGGAAGGCTTTTGCCGACAAACAGCGGGCAGCATGGCAGGGAGTGCGCCTTTCCTTTGCCAAGCTTTACGGCGATTCCTGCGACGAACCTCACCTGATCCAACCCGAGGAAGCCTGGGCAAAGTATATCGCTCTGGTAAACGAAAAAAAGCCCCACGGCTTTTTGATGACGGGGGATATGCTCAACGATTTCAGCACCGAGACCATTGATTTCCTTGGGGAAGGCGTAAAGGACGTTCAAGTCCCCTGGATGTGGGTGCGGGGCAATCACGAGGTAGGCAACGACGAAGCCTACACCCCCTATACCGGCAAAGAACCCGTTCAGCTTCTGCGCATGGGCGGTCTGTCTCTTTTGGGCATCGATAATTCCCGCAAGAAGATCTCCTCCCAATTGTCCGAGGCTGTGAAAGCCGCCGCAAAGCAAGAAAGCGACTTGGGCAATGTTCCCGTGCTTGCCATGCATATTCCCGTAAAAACGCCTTACAGCACGGCAGAGACGTCCATCTTTGATCCCTACTTCCTGTTGGGCGGCGACGACGTTGACCCCGAGAGTGCAGAGTTCCTTGCTTACTTGCAGGAGGAATCCTGCCCCATCGCCGCCATCCTCTGCGGCCACGTCCACGGGCATCACGTCTCCGAGTACGCCCCGGGCAAAAAGCAGATCTGTTGCTCCAGTGCCATGGTGGGCGCCTGTGCGCTTTTGAGATTCATCCCCGCATAAACAAGAAAGACTTCCTTTTTCGAGGAAGTCTTTTTTCTCAGACGTATTCGATATAGACCCGCTTCTTCAAGGAGCAGATCACCTCGTAATTGATGGTGCTAAGCTTCGTGGCGATCTCTTCGATCTTTTCGGGAGAATCAAAGATCACAGCCTCATCCCCGGCCTTGCAGGGAACGTCGCCCAGATCCGCCATACAAAGATCCATGCAGATCCGTCCGATCAAGGGTACGTTATGCCCGTTCACCGTAACCTCCAGATCACCGGACAACGCTCTGGAAAGACCGTCTGCGTACCCGATGGAAAGCACAGCCACCCGCATATCCCTCTCTGCCTTGAAAATGCCGCCGTAGGAAACGGCGTCTCCGGGACGCAAAGTGTTTACCGCAGAAACTCTGGCGATCAATTTCATGGCAGGCTGTAAAGCGGGGTCCCTTACGTACGGAGAGGGCATAAGACCGTAAAGCACCAGCCCCGCACGGACCATGTCCAAATGCATTTCGGGGAACCGTAAGATCCCTGCGCTGTTACAGCAGTGACGAATTCCAACGTCTACACCCATTTTTGCAAGCTTTTCAAGCAGGGAAGAGAACAACCCGAACTGCTTCCGTGTAAACTCCTCCGTCTCACCATCGCTGTCTGCAAAGTGGGTAAAGATCCCTTCTACCGCAATGCCGTCTATAGCGGCGATGCGGCGGATCACCTCTGCCGTAGCATTAAGATCCTCTTCGTGGTGGCAGTAAAGCCCCAAACGGGACATCCCCGTATCCACCTTGATATGCACCCGTACCTTGCCGTTTTCCGCCAACGCATGAGCGTACTCCTCCGTATCAACGGTTTGGATCAGATCCAGCTCCTCCAGCTGTTTGGCATAGGATGGATCGGTATTCCCAAGGATCAAAATATTCCCTTTGATCCCATGCTTCCGCAGATGCATGGCTTCTTCAATACACGCCACCGCAAAATAACGGCAGCCCGTATGATACAGAAGACTGCAAATCTCCACGGCACCGTGGCCGTAGGCATCCGCCTTCACAACTGCCAGAACGGAGCATTCTTTGGGAACAAGCCCTTGCAAATGCTTATAATTTTCTGCGATCTTTCGGGTCTCAATCTGAACCCGCACTCTCTGTGTCGTCATTCTTTTCTATGTAGGAAAGCACGTTGTAACAATACGTGCCGTCTGCTCCTTTCACTTCCAAACGAGTGATCCGATTACTCTCGGAATTATAATACAACAAAAAATTCCGTTCGTCAAGGGTTACGCCTCGGATATTTTCACCCACCTGCAAGGCTTCATTGCTCTTAAAGGCAGTCAACAGCTCAAAGATGGGCACGATCCGTCCCAAAAAGGATCTCGGCACCTTGGTCTCCAGCTCCCCAAAGCGGGCGGTCAGCTCCTCCCCGTCGTAAAAGACTACCAGCTTTTTCAAAACGGCGGGCTCCGTAAAGCTGAACGTACAGCCCTCTTCCGTCAAGGTCATAACCCCCGTCACCCCTTCTGTGGAAAAGGTGATCTCCCTGGCGGAGCGCAACGCCTCCTCGGGCGGTATGCTTTGACGGCCGCAACCGCAAAGCACCATGCATAACAGAGGAATCAACCAAAGCTTTTTCAAAAATATCGTCCCGTTTCCCTCAAGATACGGACTTATCCCAAGATCCTTCCGATCGCCTCGGGCAGATCCGAGGGCAAAACGCCTCTTGCACCCTTTTCCTTTGCCAAGATTTCCCCGGCAAGCCCGTGGGCGTACACCCCAATGCAAGCGGCATCCATACAGGAATGCCCCTGAGCCAGCAGGGAAGCAATGACCCCTGCCAATACGTCACCGCTTCCGCCCTTGGCAAGAGCGTTACAGCCGCTGGTATTGACGTATACCTCCCCATGGGGAGAAGCCACCACCGTCCCATGTCCCTTGAGTACCAAAACACAGCCGTGCTTTTGAGCAAATTCCGCCGCAAACGCTTCTCTGTTTCGCTGAATTTCTTCTACGGCAACTCCCATAAGTCGGGAAAACTCCATGGGATGAGGGGTGAGCACAAAAGGAGCGGTTAGTCCGTCCAACACATCCATATGCAAAGCAAAGAAATTTATGCAGTCCGCGTCGTAAACGGCGGGAACGTTGATCTTCGGCAACAGCTCCTTCAACAGGTCGTCGCGGGTTCTGCCCAACCCGCATCCGCACAGAAAAGCCGTGGCGGAAGGATGGGGAAGGGCGTCTACAGGAATCCACACAGGCTCAGCAAGCCTCGTCTGCAAAACCGTTCGCAAGGAGCCCTCCGCCGCCGCCATCAAAAGGCCAACGCCGCTTCGTAACGCTCCGCTTGCCGCAAGATAAGCCGCCCCGGGCATACGTTCACAGCCGCAGAGCGTTGCAAGGGTGCCAAAGCTGCCCTTGTGGGTATCCTCTTCTCTCGGCAACAGCTTTTCAAGGATCTTGCCGTCTATCAAACTTGCCATAAGCGCATCCCTTTCTTTCAATAGTCCTCGTAACGTATTGTATCACATCTTTCCGTCCTTTTCAAGAACAGGGTGTAACATTTTGCAAAAACGCAGGAATCTCCTCTTCTCCCGGAAGGATGATCCTGCCGTCGGCATATACGGGCAAAAGATAATTGTACTGGTAGCGATATCCGAACAACCCGTAGAACACGCTTGCTTCACCGGGGATGAGATCTCTCAGCACCAGCCTGCCGCAGATCCCCGCGGTCTCGCTACCTGCCTCGGAGGCTACCGTCAGCATATCTCCGCACCTACGGCGATGATGTACTGCCGTCAGCCCGCCGCTTTCCGCTACGTTGAACAGATAGCGGGAGGCAGGATCTGTCATGACCTCCTGTTGCGTTCCCGTAAGATCAAACACCTTCAAGCTATTTCGTAAGGTGGCAAGGATCTCGCACTCTTCCGTAAAGAACACGTCCGTCAGTTCTCCACAGTCCTCTTCCTCGCCCCGGAGATCCAGACTGCCGATCTCTTCAAATCCCTCGTTCAAAAAATATACCCGATTGGAAAACCGCCTGCAGGAACAGCGGGGAAGTGCAAGATACCCGCCGTCTCCCATCTTAGTGATGGTTCCGTAAGCTCTTGCCGTGGGGACGATCTCCAAAAACCGTCCGCAGTCGGAAAACAGATAAACACCGCTTTCCCGCCCGTCCACCGCTCCAAAGCCGTCTCCCGCCGAAACTGCCGAAAGCGCAGGCGTCCCGCAAGGTAGCCGAAAAGCAACCGTCTTACCGTCAAACATAAACAACACCTCTGCTTTTCAGTATATGCAAAAAAGTTTCTGCGGGGCACTTGCTTTTTTGGCAAAAACCCTTTATACTGTAACAAAGCCCACAAAAAGGAGAGAGTCGTATGCTCAAGAAGTTCATCGTCATTCCCGTTCTTTTGTTTTGCCTTTTGTTTCCCAAAGCAGGCTATGCTCATGCGGAAAGTATGAACCTTGTTGCAGGCATGGCCTACACCGTAGAAAACAGCGTTCCCACCGAGCATTCCTATTCCAACTTCTCGGAAGATGGCACTACCTACGACAGTGAAGATGGCAAGGGCATTGCAGGGAAGCTGACCGACGGAAACCGTGCCAAGGGCGGGATTCGGGATTCTGCCTGGTACACCACCTTCCGCTCCCGTTCCCGCTACGTTACCTTTGCCTTTGAAGAATCCGTTGCGGTAGAGGGCTTCTCCGCAGGCTTTTACCACGACAGCAACTCTGCTTTTTATGCACCCCGCTACGTCAATCTATACCTTTCCGACGATGGGAAAAACTGGTTTCTTGCGGGAAGCTGTTCTCCCTCCTTCCCTTTAAACGCATCTGCACGTCGCTTTGACGCCAAGCTTTCCATCGACCCCACCGCCGCAAAATATGTCCGTCTGGAGTATTGCTGTGACATTTTCGGCGTTTGTGACGAGATCGAGATCTACGGCAGCAAGACTCTTACCGGTGCAGAGAACAAAGTCACCCCCGACACGGAAAAAGATCCCTCCTACTGTGCCTCCATGGAGGGCATCACCGACATCATCAAGATGTACAACGGCTATTACCCCTCCGCCCAGGACAGAGCTCAAAACACCACAGAGGAGCTGTTGCCCTATGTGGCGTATCTGACCTCCGACGGGGAAGTGAAAGACACCATGTTCGATGCCGTTGCCTTCGTTCCCTGTGTCTCCACCAACTTTGCCTACCCCTCCGGCGGTACCTTGGTAAAGACCTCCAAATATCCCGCCGCCATTATGAGCGATTGGATCTACTACACCGACTTCCTGTTTCGGGAAGGCTACGATCTGGATGCACTGAATACCGCCGTTGAGCAGGTCTATACCAAGCTGGGGATCGAGGGAAAATTCCCCGTCTTACTGACTATGCCCTATGCGGGAATCCCAACCAAGCCCTTCGGCGATCTGGACGGAGACGGCAAAGCAGACTCTATCCGCACCCCCGAAGAACGTGCCGCCGCCGTGAAGTGGTACGACGAGTACGTCACCGCACGTTTTGAGAATGCAAACTTCTCCCATCTGGAGCTGATAGGCTACTATTGGTACGGCGAAGAGGTAAATTACTCCTGGTCGGAGGACGAAGCAAAATTTACAAAGCTTGCCACCGAAGCCATCGAGGTCGGAGGCAAATCCGTGCTCTTCGATCCTTTTTACCTGTCCACGGGCTTTGATCATTGGAAGGAACTGGGCTTCGAGGCCGCTGTCATGCAGCCCAACGTAGCCTTTACCGACAGCCGCCCTTACTTCGATACGGAAATGCTTTGGGAGTTTGCCCATACCATCGGCAAATATAACCTGGGTGTTGAGATCGAGACCAACGAACCCTCCTTCTTTACCAACCAAAGCACTATGACCGAGGCCGCTTATAACTACGAACGGTACCTTTTTGTAGGCGCAAAAACAGGCTATATGGACGCTCTGCATACCTTCTATCAGGGTGCAGGACCGGGTACGCTCTACACCTTCTGCCATGCCACGGGAGGTGGTGGAAACGATCGCCGTCTCAGAAGGCTTTACGATATCACCTACGAGTTTATCAAAGGCACTTACCAGAACTTACCTCCCGTCTGCGATATCCCCACGGAAGCTTACGTTCCTGCGGGAGAACGCTCGGAGGTGGATATTTCCGTCACCGACGAGGATTCCTTCCCCGGAGATCTGAAAGCGGTGGTGGAGTCTTGCAGGAACGGCAGAGCGCAGATCTCCGCCACCAAAAAGAGCCTTATCTTTATCCCCGACGATGGCTTTACAGGGGATACGGAGGTGCTCATCACCGTCACAGACGGTCAAAACGAAAAGATGGAATACAAGCTGGTCCTCCACGTGGGTGCAGAGCCTCCCGCCGTCTCGGAAGAACCCTCGGAATCAACCTCCGAGCAAACCGAGACCTCCGACGGCGGAAGCTACCTTTGGATCCTCCTTGCCGTTTGGGGCGTGGCCGCCATTCTCGCCGTGGTCGCCCTGCTGATGAAAAAACGCAAATAATGTATAAGACCCTTTGAGGCGCTTCTCAAAGGGTCTTTTCACTGCTATCCTATGCTGTCTCCCAGCCCAAAGCTGACGGAAATGGCCTCGTCCACCATATGCATGGTCTTGTCGTCCAAGTGCCCCATTTTCTCCTTCAGCCGTTTTTTATCAATGGTACGGATCTGCTCCAGCAGAATAATGGAATTCTTTGCCAGTCCGTTGTAATTGCCGTCCCCAACGGGGCGGCTCTCCACCTCAATATGGGTGGGAAGCTTGTTTTTCCCTGTCTGGCTGGTAATGGCGGCGGCGATCACCGTAGGGCTGTATCGGTTGCCCACGTTGTTCTGCACGATCAACACAGGCCGTACGCCCCCTTGCTCCGAACCCACCACAGGGCTGAGATCGGCATAATAAATGTCACCTCGGCGAACGGTACCCCGTTCTCCGTTGCTCGATTGTCCTTTCAAAATAAACACTCCTCGAAGTCCCGTGGGAGAGATCCTCCCGAGAACAGAATATGTGAAAAGTCATATGGCGGTCACATCCTTTTCCATGGGTATTTTTGCCCGGGATTCCTCGGGGTATTCAAAGAAAAAAGCCATCTCGGAAGATGACTTTTGATCCTTTTACTCTTCTGTCTTCAAAGCGCCTATGCGCTTGGTCAGGTTCCAATCCTCGTATGCCCGCAGGAAGTAATGATTCTCCGGGTGGGAGATGGTATGAATGGCGATCCTTTCGGGGCTCACGTAGAACCCATCGGAGGTTTCGGGATTGATGGCCACACGGAAATGCAATCCCGTGCCGCACAAATAGGTGACGGAAGCAAACTCCGTTTTCATCATTTCAAAGGTGCGGGCGTATCCGTTGACGCCCTCGTAATACTTATCGAAGGTGGGCTTCCCGGTAAGCTCGATGTAAAAATGCATGGCATTGGGATCGGCCTTGGTCTCATAAGCGTCAAACTTTTCGCCGTCCTTCAAAAAACCGTCGATCTTCACGCCCGTCACCGAAAAGGTATCCTTGGGGAACGCCTCTCTCAGCGTGGTGGTGAGCTTCAACGCTTGCTCCCGCATGGCCTGATCCTCTACCAGCTCCTTGTAGTGATCCACCACGCGGTCTCCCATCAAGAAGATCTCAGCCGTCTCGGAGGGGAAGCGCTTGTTGTACGCCGTCACGGTGTAGAACCCGGAGGTGGTGTCAAACCGCACGTTCTCAAAGTGGTTCCCCTCGCCGTAATGAGCTTCGATGTAATCGTTCAGAACGGCGCTTTTCCCGAATGCGGCAAAGGGATTGCCCATATACAGGAAGGAGAAGGCAAGGTAGCAAAGAAGAATGCCGCCGCCAATGAGGGACTTCTTCATTTTCTTGCTCTTCAAAAGAGCAACCGCGGCGGAAACGGCCGCAAAGCAGCCCACCGCCACCAGAAGGTAGGGAAGACATTTCAAAGGCGTGCTTTCCGCCAGATTCAAAAACAGGGTGATCCCAAAGAAGAACAGAAACCTGTGCCAGGTCTTGGCGGGAACAAAGCAGGCCGCCGCAACGCAAAGAGGATACAAAGGCACCGTGCTCCAAACGCCTGCGGAGGCCCGCATGGTCAAAGCGGCCAAAGAGGCCAGAAGCCCCAGCAAAAGCATATACACAAGGGAAAGGCCGGATGAAATGTTTTTCTTGCTTTTCAATCTGTTGTCCATCCTTTTTTTATCGGTTGTAGGGGTTGGTGAGTCGGATCAGCAGATCCATATCGTCGTCCTGTTGGGAGCGGTTGTTCTTTTCCTCTCCGCATAGGGTACACTTGTGCGTGATCACAAACCCCTTTTTGGGATGTGAACTGACCACGTATGGCTTCATCAGCCCGCGGCATTCACAGGCGCGGTCTCCGGGAAGCCGGTCCACGTGCAGAGACCAAAGGCAGAAGGGGCAGTGATTGCGGGAAGAATATACCAGCGGAGGCACTTCTCTTTCGCAATGTCCGCAGATAAAACCGCTGTCATTTTTGGTAAATCTCTTGGTTTCCACAAAAAAACCTCACAAAAATTTACAAATAGTCTTTACTTTTTGGTGCTTGTGAGAGTATAATAGGCAAAGGTGATTTTGTCATCTGTATACAGTATAATACATCTTTATAAAAAAAGCAAGAATGGAAGGTGAATTTTTGAAAAAGAATGCAGAAAAAAACTGCCCCGCAAATCCCCGCTTGGGAAAAGTAGGCGGTCAGGCAGTGATGGAAGGCGTTATGATGCGCTCTCCCAAGCAAATGGCAACGGCCGTCCGTCGTACCGACGATAAGACCATCGTAGTCCGCACCAAGCCCTCTACCTCCGTCCGCAACAAGTACAAGATCCTGGATCTTCCCCTGATCCGCGGCGTGGTGAATCTGGTGGAAATGTTTATGCTGTCCTTTTCTACCCTCACCGCTTCCACCGAGATGATGGGTCTGGAGGAAGAATTGCAGGCAGAGGAGCCCTCCAAATTTGAAAAATGGCTGGAAAAGCATTTTGGTAAAAACCTTTTGAACGTGATCTCCGGCATCGCCATGGTGCTGGGTGTCCTGTTGGCGATGGGTCTGTTCATCGCCCTTCCCGCCTTCGTCACCAACCTGATCTTCCCCGACGATCTAGACGGCGACTTCTGGATGAACCGCCTCAAATGTTTGGTGGAGGGTGTCATGAAGGTGCTGATCTTCATCGGCTATCTGTACTTTACCTCTCTGATGAAAGAGATCCGCCGGGTGTATATGTACCACGGCGCAGAGCATAAGACCATTTTCTGCTACGAGGCAGGTCTGGAGCTTACCGTTGAGAACGTGCGTAAGCAGAGCCGCTTCCATCCCAGATGCGGCACCTCTTTTATGTTCGTTATGGTATTCCTGTCCATCATCGTATCCATCGTGTTCATCCCCAACGTATGGGGTTGGTTGCGCGTGCTGTTGAAGCTGTTACTGCTTCCCGTTTGCGTTGGCCTGGGCTATGAGTTCATCCGTTACGCAGGCAAGCACGATAACGCACTGGTCCGCATCCTTGCCGCTCCCGGCCTTTGGATGCAGCGCATCACCACCCGTGAGCCCGACGACGATATGATCGAGGTTGCCATCGTTGCCACCAAGTCCGCCCTCATCGAGGAATTCCCCGATTTTGAGATCCCCTTTGAGGACGAATATCTGAAAAAGAAAGAAGAAGCCAAGAAAACGGAGGAAGAATCCCATGCTGGTGAGGGAATACAGAACGAGACTCCGTGATATTCTTGCGGAGATGAACCCCGAGGAAGCAAACGCCATCGCCGATCTGTTGCTTTGTGCCGCCTTGGAGACGGACAGAGGCACCATGCTTTCCGTTCTGGACGAAGAAATGTCCGATGAATCCGAGGAGTTTTGCGGCAAGGCCATCAAGGAGCTTTCCTACGGCAAGCCCATTCAGTACATTCTGGGAAGCTGTTGCTTCTACGGTCAGGAGATCTTCGTAGGGGACGGCGTGTTCATTCCCCGCAGTGATACCGAGCTTTTGGTGGAGACCGCCATGAAGCTGTTGAAGCCGGGGGATCTGTTTGCCGATCTTTGCAGCGGCAGCGGTTGCATCTCCCGTGCCATCGGCTCCAACCTGCCGGATTGCAAAGGCTACGCTCTGGAGCTTTCCCAAAAGGCGTTGCCCTATACCATCCGCAACCTGGATCCCTGCTCCAACGTGGATGTTCTTCGCTTCGACGTATTGGATGCGGACGACTACGCCGCTTTGTCCATCAAGGCAGGCAGACAGTTTGATCTTTTGATCTCCAATCCGCCCTACATCCCCACGGACGTTATCGACTTTTTGTCCACCGAGGTGCAGTACGAGCCTCACAATGCCTTGGACGGTGGGGAAGACGGCCTGCGTTACTACCGTGCCATCGTTGCCTACGCCCCCCTCCTTTTGAAGCCGGACGGCATCATCCTCTTCGAGATCGGCTACGATCAAGGGGAAGACGTTTCCCGTATTTTGGAGGAAGCGGGCTACAGCGTGGCGGTTTTAAAAGATTATTCCAAAAATGATCGTGTCGTTTTAGCAAAAAGAGGTTGACAATTCAAAAAATCTGTACTATTATTATATATAATTATGGTATAGATTTTTTGTTTTGCAAAGGAAAGGAGACATGGTATGAAGCGCATCGAATCCCGCAACAACCCCTTTGTTGTACGTGTTGGGAAGCTTTCGTCCCGTAAGCACCGTGAAGAAGAAAAACTGTTCTTTTTTGAAGGCGCTCACTTGCTGGAAGAATACCTCCGCTTCGGGAACGTTCCTCACACCGTGTTTGCCACGGACAGCGCCCTTACCAAGTATGCAGACCTGTTGTCCCATTTACCGGAGGAGTCTTTGTGCGTCGTTCCCGACCACGTTTTCCAAAAGCTTTCCACCGAGCAAGCTCCTCAGGGCATCCTGACGGTGTCTCCCTATCTGGAGCGTGTCAAAGAAGTTACCGAGGCCTCTCAGGTTTCGGGGCAGATCCTTTTGCTGGAATCCGTGCGGGATAACGGCAACGTGGGTACCGTCCTGCGTACCGCCGCCGCATTGGGCTGGTCTGTTGTGCTGTCTGCCGATTGTGCCGACGTGTACGCTTCCAAGACCGTCCGCGCCACCATGGGCGCCTTGTTCTCCCGCAATACCTATCTGTGCAAGGATCCCGTTTCCTTCGTCAGATCCTTTAAAGGAACCGGCAGAAGGACCTACGCCGCCGCTTTGGGGGAAAAGAGCTGTCTTCTCGGGCAGTTCCCCGTGGGGATCGACGATCTGTTCGTCATCGGCAACGAGGGGCAGGGCATTTCGTCAGCTCTCTTGGAAGCTTGCGACAGCGGCGTTCTGATCCCCATGACCGACGCCGCAGAAAGTCTCAACGCTTCCGTTGCCGCCGCCGTCATTATGTGGGAAGGAGTGCGAAACCGTGCATAATCCCGACCTTTTATACGCATTATGGTTACAGCTGGCCTGCGGCATTGCCAATTCCGTCTATCTGAAGCTGTTCACCCGTTTTTCCTCCTGTAAAGAGATCTACGAATGCGAAGATTTCTCTTTTCTGGAAGGCAAGCATCTTTGCGAAAAGAATCTGAAGACCAAGGATCTGGCCGAGGCTTACGAGCTGAAGAAATCCTTGCAGGAAAAGCAGATCCACGTGCTCACCTATTACGAAGAGCGTTTTCCCGCTTCCCTTCGTCTGATCCAGGCACCGCCCGCCGTTTTGTACGCCATCGGCGACCTGCGGGATCTGAACGACCTGGTGGGCGTTGCCGTGGTTGGTACTCGTTCCATGACGCCTTACGGTGCAAAAGTTGCCGAGGAGTTCGCCATGAAGCTGAGCATTTGCGGTGCCACCGTGATCAGCGGCCTCGCCAAGGGCATTGATACCTGCGCCCATCGCGGTGCATTCCGTGCAGAGGCCTATACCATCGGCGTCCTGGGCACGCCCATCGATGAGATCTACCCCAAAGAAAACGCCAGGGCCTTCCACGCTTTGTATAAGAGCGGTCTGGTCATCAGCGAGATGTACCCGGGATGCAAGCGTACCAGAGGTGATTTCCCCAACCGCAACCGCATCATCAGCGGTCTTTCCAAAGCCACGCTGGTGGTGGAAGCAGGGGAGCACAGCGGTGCGTTGATCACTGCCCGCCACGCCGTATACCAGAACAAGCCCGTCTATGCCGTTCCCGGTGCTTTGGGAGATTCCCACGCAGGCACCAACGAGCTGATCAAAAGCGGAGCAAGGACCGCTACCTCCGCTTCGGATATCTTAAACGAGCTTTCCTTCTCGTATCCCACAAAGATCCACCCGGAGTATCTTTTGACCTCCAAGAAGATCTACGCCTACGGCAATGCGGCCGCGATCCGCAGGGAAGAAGAGGCCGTTTCCGCAACGGAAGCAAACGCTACACCTCCCGCACCGCCTCCCCCGGAGCCTCCGGCGCCAAGCTCTGCCGTTTCCGACAGTCCTTCCGAAAGGATCTGCCAAGCCTTGAAGCAAAAACCTCTGACGGCAGACGAGCTTTCCGTCCTGACGGGGATGGGTATTGGCGACTTGCTGGCAGAGCTGACCGAGCTTGAGATCGACGGAAAGATCCGTTCTCTGGCGGGCAACCGTTTTACTTGTATATAATAATCACCTAAGGAGATAGAAGCTATTTTATGAACACTTTGGTTATCGTGGAGTCCCCTACAAAAGCGAATTCCATCAAAAGCTTTTTGGGTAAGGGGTATAAGGTAAAGGCCTCCAAGGGCCACGTCCGCGACCTGCCCAAAAGTAAGTTGGGCATCGACATCGAAAATGACTTTGAGCCTCAATATATCAACATCCGCGGCAAGGGCGATCTGATCAATGAGCTTCGCAAGGAAGCCAAAGCCGCAGACCGTGTTTTGCTGGCGGCCGACCCTGACCGCGAAGGAGAAGCCATCAGCTGGCACTTGGCGGCGGTGTTGAAGCTTGATCCCGAAAAGACCAAGCGCATCACCTTTAACGAGATCACCAAGTCCGTGGTGAAGGAGGCCATCAAGTCCCCCAGAGACATCGATATGGACATGGTCAACTCCCAGCAGGCCCGCCGTATTCTGGACCGCCTGGTAGGCTACCAGATCAGCCCCTTCCTGTGGAAGAAGATCAAAAACGGCCTTTCCGCAGGCCGCGTGCAGTCCGTGGCCACCCGCATCATCGTGGAGCGGGAAGAGGAGATCCGTGCCTTTGTTCCCGAGGAGTATTGGCACATCAACGCCCTGCTTCAAAACGACGCAGGTGAGACCTTCACCGCCCATTACCACGGCGACGAAAACGGCAAAAAGGATCTTCATAGCCAAGGGGACGTGGACGCCGTATTGGCTTCCATGGAGGACACCTTCACCGTCCTCTCTGTTAAGAAATCCGTCAAGCACCGTAAGCCCCAACCTCCCTTCGTAACCTCCACCCTTCAGCAGGAGGCCAACCGCCGTCTGGGCTTCCAGTCCTCCCGCACCATGATGATCGCACAGGAGCTGTACGAGGGCGTCAACCTTGGCGAAAAGAGCACCCACGGTCTGATCACCTATATGCGTACCGACTCTCTCCGCATTTCCGAGGAAGCGAGAGACTCCGCCAAGAACGTGATCCTTTCCCGCTACGGTGCGGAGTATTATCCCGAAACACCCAACACCTATAAAATGCGTAAGAACGCCCAGGACGCCCACGAAGCCATTCGTCCCTCCGACCCCGCATTGCTTCCCGACGACGTCAAGGGCAAGCTTTCCGCAGACCAGTATAAGCTCTATAAGCTGATCTGGGAGCGTTTCATGGCAAGCCAGATGGCCGCCGCCGCTTTTGATACCGTTTCCGCAGACCTTCTGTCCGGCACAGCGGTTTTCCGTGCCAACGGAAACACCGTCCGTTTCCGCGGCTATATGGCGTTGTACGACGATGCAGACGAGGAGGAAGCAGAAGGCCGATTGCCCGAGCTGAACGAAGGCTCAAAGCTGACCCCTCTTTCCGTCACCCCCGAGCAGAAGTTCACCCAGGCACCTCCCAGATACACCGAGGGTTCCTTGATCCGTATTCTGGAAGAAAAGGGCATTGGCCGTCCCTCCACCTACACCGCCACCATCACTACCATCGTGAACCGCGGCTACGTGAAGCGGGAGGGCAAGACTCTGATCCCCACGGATCTTGGCTTTGTTACCACCGAGCTGATGAAGAAATCCTTCCCCAATATCGTGGACTATAACTTTACCGCAGAGATGGAAGCAGACCTCGACCGCATCGAAAGCGGGGACGAGGATTATATCGGCGTTCTCCGCCGCTTCTACGGGGATTTTGAATCCCAACTGAAGCACGCCTCCGAGACCTTGGGTGACGAGCGCATCGCACTGCAAAAGGTGGAGCTGGATATGATCTGCGAAAAGTGCGGTGCCCGCATGATCCAGAGAGAAGGCAGATACGGTAAGTTCGCCGCCTGCCCCAACTATCCCAAGTGCAAGAATACCAAGCGTCTGGAAACCAAGGAAGTGCCTGCCGAGACCGAGGAAGACCGTCAGCCCGAGATCATCGCCGACGATCCCTGTCCCGTATGCGGCGGGGAAATGATCGCCCGCAAGGGGGCCTACGGCACCTTCTTTGCCTGCCGTAACTACCCCGACTGCAAAGGCAGTATGCCCTTCTACCGCGACAGCGGCATTCCCTGTCCCGATTGTGGCAAGCGCATCCTCATCAAGCAGACCCGTAAGCACAAGACCTATTATTGCTGTGAAAAATATCCGGAATGCTCCTTCTCCTCCTGGGATGCACCCACGGGAGAAAAGTGTCCCGGTTGCGGAAGCGCTCTGCTTCGCAAAAAGGGAAAGGGTACCGTCTACTGTAAGTCCGGTTGCGGTTATTCCGAAGGAAAGTAAAGGAAGTGTATCAGTTGAATCAAAAAGAATATACCAAAGAGCTTCTGGAAGAGCGCATCGGGTACACCTTTCAAAACCAAGCTTATCTTACCGAGGCGTTGACCCATTCTTCCTATTGCAACGAAAACAAACACAAAAAGATCGATAGCAACGAGCGATTGGAGTTCTTGGGAGATTCCATTCTCTCCGTGATCACTGCGGAATATCTGTTTTCCACCTTCCCCGGGGAGGACGAAGGATTTCTGACCCGTACCCGTGCTGCGTTGGTGTGTGAGGCTACCCTTGCGGTGCTGGCCACCGAGATCGGTCTGGGAGACTTCATGTCCTTCGGCCACGGCGAGATCATTTCCGGCGGCGGCAAAAAGCGCAAGAGCATCATTGCCGACGCCTTTGAAGCTCTGCTGGCTGCCATTTACCTGGACAGCGGCATGGATCGTGTAAAAGAATTTCTGTTGCCCCGTCTGATCCGTATGCTGGAGACCGTTTCCAAGAAGGGCACGGAGGATTATAAATCCATGCTCCAACGCATCGTTCAGCAAACCCCCGAGGAAAAGCTGTATTACACCGAGAAAGGGGAAGAAGGTCCCCCCCACGACCGTATCTTCCACTTTGAAGTCTATCTGAACTCCAATTTGCTGGGCACGGGCAAAGGCAGGACCAAGCGGGAAGCGGAACAGCAGGCCGCCAAGCACGCTCTCATCCTTTTGGGCGAACTGAATGAAGAAACACCGTAACCTTCCCTTTTTCGTCCCCTTTGCGGGCTGTCCCCACCGTTGCGCCTTTTGCGCCCAGGAAAAGATCACCGGCCACAGAGAAACGGCAGAGGATCTCCAAGCAGAGCTTGCCGCCTTTGATTCCATGATGGAAAACGCAGGAGATCTCCAAGCTACCGAGAATATGATCGCTTTTTTCGGCGGCAGTTTTACCGGGATTCCCAAAAACCGTATGATCGCCCTTCTGGAGCGTGCAAATCTCTATCTGGAGAGGGGAATGGCTTCGGGCATCCGAGTCTCCACCCGTCCCGATCTGATGGACGAAGAGATCCTTGCCATTCTGAAGCACTACAGGGTCACCCACGTGGAGCTCGGTGTGCAAAGCATGGACGACGAGATCTTGCGCCTTTCCGGGAGAGGGCATACCGCATCCCAAACCCGCGCCTCCGCCGAACTGCTTGTCAAGCACGGCATTGTCTTCGGCGGGCAAATGATGCTGGGCTTACCCGGCTCGGATGAAGAAAAGGAGCTTGCCACCGCCAAGGCCATCTGCGATATGGGCGCTAAAGAAGCCCGTATCTATCCCACGGTTGTATTTGCCGGCACGGAGCTTCACCGAATGACCCAAACGGGAGACTATGTTCCTTTGGATAGCGTTACCGCCGCAAAGCGCACCGTCCCCTGTCTGGAAACCTTTCTGCACCGAGGGGTAAAGGTGTTGAAGATCGGATTGCAATCCTCAAAAGAACTTACCGCCGCCCCCTTCGGTCCCACCGACGGATCTCTTGCGGAGCTGGCTTACGGTTATCTTTATGCCAAAGAGATCCTTTCCCGAGCGAAAAACAACGCGGAAAACAAGCACCTTACCGTATATCTGCCCGTGGGCGAGCTTTCCAAGCTGACAGGCCACGGACGTTTGGTGCTGAAAGACATACAAACCATCCTGTTACCCCGTACCCTTGATCTGCGGGAGGACGAAACACTTTCCGTCCCCCGTGTGAAAATCTCAATAGAAGGATAACTAACCATGCGATTAAAAGCTGTGGAAATGCAGGGGTTCAAATCGTTCCCCGACAAAACAAAGATCACCTTCGAGCAAGGTGTTACCGCCATCATCGGCCCCAACGGAAGCGGTAAATCCAATATTTCCGACGCCGTTCGTTGGGTTTTGGGTGAAATGAGCATGAAGAGCCTCCGCGGCTCCAAAATGGACGACGTGATCTTCAACGGCACGCCAACCCGTCCCGCCTCCAACTGCGCTTCGGTATCTCTGTATATCGATTCCGAGGAGGAATATCGCTCCACCCACCAGATCACTTTGGATTCTCCGGAGGAGGAAGCCTCCCCCGACGATAAACCCCGTCTCTCCGATTCTCCCGAGACCATCATCACCCGTAAATACTACAGAAGCGGCGAAAGCGAGTATTATATCAACCGCAAGCTGTCCCGTCTCCGTGATATCTACGAGATGTTCTACGATACCGGTATCGGCAGAGAGGGTTACTCCGTCATCAGCCAGGGTAAGATCGCGGAGGTCCTCTCTCAAAAGGGGGACGAACGCCGCAGCATCTTCGAGGAAGCCGCAGGCATCTCCCGCTTCCGCTACCGCAAGACCGAGGCGGAGCGTAAGCTTGCCGATACGGAAAACAACCTGCTTCGTGTTACCGATATCCTCCAGGAGGTAGCTTCCCGTGTGAAGCCCTTGGAGAAGGAGGCGGAAAACGCCAAGCAATACTTAGTCCTCAGCGAGGAAAAGAAGGGGCTGGAGATCACCCTTTGGCTCAACCGTCTGGACGATCTGCGTGAAAAACGCAACCTGGGCGAGGAGGGCTTGACCCACGCTAAAGAAGCCTTGGAGCAGGCTCAGCTTTCCGAGACCTCCTTGGAAAAGGAGCTGGACGAACAGCTGAACGAAAGCTACGAATTTGCCCGCCTGATGTCTCTTGCAGAGCAGGAAAAGTCCGTTTCCGAACGGATCAAGGCGGAAGCAGAGGGTGAAAAAGCCGTTTGTCTCAACGACCTTCAGCACTACGAGCAGATCGTGACGGACAGCAACCGCGAGATTGCGGAATCCGAACAGCAGTCCACCGTGATCGCCAAGCAGATCGCCGTTTCCGAGCAGGAGATCGCCGCCTCCAAAGAGGAGGTTGCGTCTGCGGAAGGGGATTGTACCGTTAAGGAAGAGGCATGGCAGGCGGCCAGAGCCAACGTTTCCGATTGTACCGCACAGGCCGAGGAGGCCGAGCAGGAGCTTACCCTTGCCAGACAGGCACTTTCCGACTTGAACATGGCAGAAGCCGCCCTGTCCGCAGAATGGGAAGCCGCCAAGAAAAGCGATTCCGAAAGCGAAGAGCGTATTGCCGCAGGTAAAGAGCGTATCGCCTCTTTGGAAGCCGTTTGTTCCGAAAAGGAAACGGTCAGAGATGCTCTGGAAGAAGAATATCTGGAAATTCTTACCGAGATCAAAGAAAAAAGAGAAAAGATCCGTACCGACTCCGCAGAGGAAGCAGGGCTTCGTGAGGAAGCGGTTTCTCTCCGTTTGAAGCTCACCGCCGCCGAACAGCGCAGAGATTCCCTGCAAAGAATGGAACAGCTTTTCGAGGGCTATTCCGAAAGCGTGCGAAGCATCCTCAAGGATGGCGCCGCAGGGAAGATCCGCAGAAACGGCGGGGCAAGCGTGGTTCTTCACGGTCCCGTTTCCAACATCCTGTCCGCAGATAACGAATACGTTGTGGCATTGGAGACCGCTCTTGCGGCTTCCGTGCAGTTCGTTGTAGTAGACAGCGCCGAGGATGCCAAGGCTTGTATCCGCTATCTGAAGGAGCATCACATCGGCAGAGCCACCTTCCTGCCCTTGGATACCGTCAAAGGCTCTCTGTGCGACGTTTCCAAGATCAAGAACATGGAAGGCTACGTGGGCATCGCCTCCCAGCTTGCCCGCTTTGAAGAGAAATTCCGCGGCGTCGCCAACGATCTGCTGGGCAGAACGGTGATCGCCGACCATATTGACAATGCAACCAAGATCGCCGCCGCCACGGGGTATAAGGTGAAGATCGTTACCCTGGACGGACAGGTGATCCATCCCGGCGGAAGCTTCACCGGGGGTGCATCCGCTAAAAAGGTGGGCGTCTTCACCCGTGCCATGGATATCGAGCGGCTTACGGGGGAGATCCGCGAGCTGAACGCTGCGCTGTTGGAGCTTGATCGTAAGGCCGCCCGCAGAAAGCGCTACGTGGAAGAAAATGAAGCCGCCGTGGCAGAGCTGGAGATCCAATCCGCAGAGCAGAAGGCTCGTTATGACGAAGCGGAAAACGAGATCAACGGCTACCGGGTGCGTATCGAGGAAGAGCTTTCCCACATCCGTGCCATCGAAAACGGTAAAAATGCGGATTCCGACGGCAGACGCTCTCTGGAGGAGCGCTTGCAAGCCGTACAGAAGGGCTTGGAGGTACGTCATCAGGCCGTTCTCACCGCAGAAGACAAAAACCGCACCTGCAAAAAGCAGGTAGAGGATGCCCGCACTGCAGAATCTGCCGCCTACGAAGCCTTGGCACAAGCCCGCATCGTGGTGGTCTCCAAGCGTTCTTATACCGACAGTTTGTCTGCCGCCTTGGCTCAGCAGTCCTCTTTGCTCGCGGGGATCATGGACCGTATCTCCAACCTTCGGGTTACCGTCGCCGCCGCTCAGAACAGTATAGCGGAACGGGGTAACCGCATTGCGGTGGTGGAAGAGAAGATCGAGACCGCCTGCAAGGGGATCGCCTTGGCGGAAGAAAAGCTTGCCGAGCTTGTGGGTAGCCGCGAAGCCCAGGAAACCAAGCTGGCAGAGATCCGCCGCCTGTATAAGGAAGCACAGCAAAAGCGTGAAGCGGCCTTCGTGCAGGTGACCAACGAAGAAAACAATTTCCGTCGCCTCAACGAGGATTTCGATACCGTCACCGCCAAGCTGTGGGACGAGTACGAGCTGACCTATTCCGACGCAGAAGCTTTCCGTCTTCCCGAAGAGAAAATGGAAAAAGCTCCCTCCCGTCTTGCTTCCCTCAAGGCAAAGATCCGCTCCATGGGCGTCATTAACGTCAACGCCGTGGAGGAGTATCGTCAGACCAAGGAACGCTTTGATTTCCTGTCTGCCCAGGTGGAGGATCTGCAAAAGACCCGCCGTAGTCTGGACGGCACCATTTCCAAGCTGGAGACCGAGATGAAGGAAAACTTCGTCACCACTTTCAAGCAGATCAACGAAAGCTTTGCACAGGTATTCGTGGAGCTGTTCGGAGGCGGTAGTGCAAGGATTGAACTGCAAGACCCGGAGAATCCTCTGGAATGCGGCATCGACATCATCTTGAAGCCGCCGGGAAAGAGCGTCAAGAGCATTTCCTTGCTCTCGGGCGGCGAGCAATCCTTTGCGGCCATCGCTCTGTACCTTGCACTGCAAAGCGTCAACCCCGCACCCTTCTGTATCTTCGACGAGATCGAGAGTGCGCTGGACGATATCAACCTGAATAAATTCGCCGATTACATCCGTTCTCACAGCGAAAAAACGCAGTACATCGTCATCACTCACCGTCGCGGTACCATGGAGCGTGCCGATACACTCTACGGTGTGACCATGCACCAGAAGGGCATTTCCGATTATATCCGCCTCAGCCTCTCCGGCTTGGAGGAAAATTTTAAGGAGTATACGAACTAATGGGATTTTTTGATAAACTGAAAGCAGGCCTGAAAAAGACCAAGGATGCTTTGTTGAAGCCTGTGGATCTTCTGTTCTCTTCCGGGGACAAAGTAGACGACGATTTCTTTGAAGAGCTTACCGACCTGCTGATCATGGCAGACGTAGGCGTAGAGACCTCCGAATACATTGCAAACACGCTGAGGGACCGCCTGAAGGAAAAGAAGATCAAGGAGACCGAACCTGCCAGAGAAGAATTCCGTGCCATCCTGCGGGAGCTGGTAGGGGAGGGCGCCCCCTTGACCCTCGGCGAAAGCGGTGTCTCCGTGATCCTTGTTATCGGCGTCAACGGCGTTGGTAAGACCACCTCCATCGGTAAGATCGCCAACTGCCTGAAACAGCAAGGAAAGAAGGTCATGCTGTGTGCCGCCGATACGTTCCGTGCCGCCGCCATCGAACAGCTTGAGGTGTGGGCAAACAGAAGCGGAGTCCCCCTCATCAAGCAGAAAGAGGGCGCAGATCCCGCAGCCGTTGTGTTCGACGCCGCAGGCGCCGCCAGAAAGCAAGGCGTGGACGTTCTTATCGTAGACACCGCAGGCAGACTTCACAATAAGAAGAACCTCATCGACGAGCTTGCCAAGATCAACCGCGTCATTTCCAGAGAGCTTCCCGAAGCCACCAGAGATACCTTGCTGGTGCTGGATGCTTCCACCGGCCAGAATGCGCTGGTGCAGGCGAAAGAATTCCGCAAGGCCGCAGAGATATCCGGCTTGGTGCTCACTAAGCTGGACGGCACGGCCAAGGGCGGAATCGTCCTTGCCATTAAGCGTGAGCTCGGCATCCCCGTGAAGTTTATCGGCGTGGGCGAAGGCATCGACGATCTTCAAACCTTCAACGGTAACGAATTTATCGAAGCATTCTTTGAAGGATAAAAAGGCGTATGAAAAAAATCATTTTGGCCTCCGACAACGCCCATAAGCTGGAGGAGTTCCGCCGCTATTTCAGAGAGGCCGAGATCCCCTTGGAGATCATCCCCTTAAGAGAATCCGGTTTTTCCGACGACATCGTGGAGGACGGCGCTACGTTTGAAGAAAACGCATTGATCAAGGCGCGTACCGTGTCTGTGGCAACAGGCTGTATGGCCATTGCCGACGACAGCGGTTTGGAGGTAGATGCCTTGGGTGGCGCCCCCGGCGTTCTTTCCGCCAGATATGCAGGTGTCCACGGCGACGACGACGCCAACAACGAAAAGCTTTTGAAGGAGCTTGAGGGTGTGCCGACGGAAAAAAGAACGGCCCGTTTCGTCAGCGCCGTCTGCGTTTATCGCCGTGACGGAGAGTATCTCACCGTCCGCGGCACTGCGGAAGGTCTGATCCTTCGTTCCAAGCAGGGAAGCGGCACCTTCGGCTACGATCCTTTGTTCTACTATCCCCCCTTCGGCAAGACCTTTGCCGAATTGACGGGTAGTGAGAAAAATGGGGTAAGCCACCGAGGAAACGCCCTGTCTCTATTGATGAAAAAGCGCGATTTCTTTTTGAAATAGCATAAAAAACCGACTGAAATTCTTGACAACGTTTTTTGTATATGATATTATGAGAAACGGATAATTTTGTTGCAAGGTGGGAAGAACGTGTCCGCAATCTTAGATTACTTCCGCTACGTAGGGGAACAATTAAAATCGATCCGTGTCGTGGATGTCCTGGACATCCTTTTGGTGGCGTTCGTTTTCTACTACATCTTCCAATTTATGCGTAAACGCCGTGCGGGAAAACTGTTGGTAGGCGTGGTTTTGCTGATCGTTTTGCTTTTGATCAGCGAGGTCGCTAAGATGAAGGCGTTGAACTTTATTTTGACCAACGTGTTCTCCGTGGGTATTCTTTCCCTGATCGTGGTCTTCCAGCCGGAGCTTCGCAGCTTCCTGGAAAAGGTCGGCGGAACCACCTTCTTCAATTTCAAGGGGAAATTGGATAAAAATCAGGATACCGCGCTGAAATCGGTGATCACCGAGGTTTGCATTGCGGCTGATTATTTTTCCAAAACCAGAACCGGTGCTTTGATCGTGTTCGAGCGGGAGACCAAGCTTGGCGATCAGAGCAAAACGGGAACTGTTGTAAACGCAGACGTTTCCTCCTATTTGTTGGAAAATATTTTCTTTAACAAATCCCCTTTGCACGACGGTGCCGTGATCATCAGCGAGACACGGCTCCATTCCGCAGGTTGCTTGCTGCCCCTTTCCTCCAATCAGGATCTGATCAGGGAATTGGGTACCCGCCACCGTGCCGCTATCGGCATGAGCGAAAACAGCGATGCCGTCGTTCTTGTGGTTTCCGAGGAGACGGGTATTATCTCCGTTGCCTTGGAAGGGGAGCTTATGCGCGGTTTTGACCGCAACTCCCTGGAAGAATATTTGAACCTTACCTTGACACGCAAAAAAGCCGTTACGGGCAGCGTGGTAACTCGCTTCAAGGGCATTATCCTTTGGAAGGGAGGCAAGAAGAACGATGAGCAATGAAGTAGTTGGCAGAAAAAGAAAAATTTTCACCTTTGCCGTTGCATTGTTCGGTGCGCTGTTGCTTTGGATGTACGCCATTGGCTACGATACCGAAATGGCTTCCGAAACCTACAACGGTGTGGTTGTGGAGATCACGGGTGTCAACACCAACGGATATACCGTTGCGGATGGGGATAGCTTCTCCCTTTCCGTGGACGTCCGCCTTGCGGGAACCCGTCAGCTTCTTTCAGACGTGGAGGCTGCTGATCTTTCCGCATACGTAGATATTTCCGGGGTCACAGGTCCCGGCCTCACCACTCTCCCCGTGACGATCGTTGCTCCCAACGGCGCTACCGTTGAATCGGTTTCCGTTCCCAACGTGACGTTGTACGTGGATGTTTTCACCTCTCGCACCATCAAGGTGGATGTGGAGAACACCTACTCCTCTCCCTATACCATCGGGCAGATCAAGCAGGACGCCTATGTGGTAACGGTTTACGGACCGGAAAGCATCATCAACAATTTGGAAGCCTATGCTCACTTTGATCTGGGAACCGTTGTAACGGGCTCCTTTACCGTCAGCGGCAACATTCAATTGCGTGACGTAGAGACCAAAGCGCCCGTTTCCAACCCTTACGTCACTCTTAGCCGTAACACACTGAACGTAACCGTCACAATGCATGGGAAGAAGACCGTGCCCGTAAAGCTGAATATGGCTAATACGGGTTATACGGAAAGCGAGGTCACGTTCGTTTCCAATATTTCCGCTATAACCTTGGAAGGTCCCGTATACGATCTTAACAAGGTAGATTCCATCACCGTCGCTTGCGGAGAATCTATCTCGGGCGGCGAATATCAAGGCTCCGTAACCTTGACCGAGCTTTTGGCAGCCAATAACGTTCCCGGCACTTTGAGCGTTCCCAACGGCGGGGATGTGCTTACCTATACCGTGACCCTTCCCGACGTCAGCTTTGCCGAGGTGGAAGTTTCTGCGGATCGTATCATCATTTACGGAATTCCGGCAGATAGCACCGTGTTTGCGGAGGCTACTGCGGGCATTACAGTTCGCATTTTGGGAACGTTCCAAGACGTTCTTGATTATCAAAGCAGCCTGATGACCGTTATGGTAAACTACAACACCATGAAGGAAGATCCCGCCACCGGAGAGTATATCGGCATTGCCGAGATCTCCACCGGGGACAATCATGTTTGTGTAGTGGGGCAGGACTATACCGTGTCCGTTTCGGTGACTTTACAGGTCATCAATGTGATCAGTTAAAACAGAAAGGAGGCGGAGTCAGATGACAGAAAGAAAATGGGTTCTCAGGGAACTGGACGAAACGCTTTGCAACCGTCTGCAGGCGGAATTGGGCGTCCTTCCTTTGACCGCAAAATTGCTCGCTAACAGGGGGCTCGACTCAGCCGATAAAGTAAAATCGTTTTTAAACAAGGATGAAATTCCTCTCCACGATCCGTACTTGCTCAAGGATATGGAGGCGGCTGTTGCCAGGATCCGTCGCGCCATCGAGAAAAAGGAACGGGTCTGCATCTACGGCGATTACGACGTGGACGGCGTGACCTCTACCATGATCCTGTACGATTACCTCACCGCCAGAGGGGTTCAGTGTGAGTATTTCATTCCCGACCGCATCTCCGAAGGATACGGCCTCAGCCTTCCCGTGATCCAGCGGATGGTTGGCAAGGTGGATATGATCATCACCGTTGATACCGGCATCACCGCTATCGACGAGGCTCGTTATGCCAAGGAACAGGGGATCGACATGGTCATTACCGACCATCATAATTGCCGTGAGATCATTCCCGATGCAGTTGCCGTGGTAAATCCCCACCGTGAGGATTGCGAATATCCTTTTAAGAACCTTGCCGGCGTAGGCGTTGTGTTCAAGGTGCTTTGCGCTGTTGACGGCGATACCAAGCGTATCTGCGACCGCTATGCGGACGTGGTTGCCATCGGTACCATTGCGGACGTTATGCCCATTGTTGACGAAAACCGTCGCATTGCGGCAATGGGTCTCAAAAAATTGGAATCCGTCCGTTCTCCCGGTATCCTCGCCCTTATGCGTCATGCGGGCATCATCAAGCATGGCAGACAGGTGAAGAAGGTTACTTCCTCCACCGTGGGCTATGTTTTGGCACCCCGTATCAACGCCGCAGGCAGAATTGCTTCCGCTTCCCGTGCGGTCGAATTGCTGGTCACAAAGGACGAGCAGACGGCAGACCGTATTGCAGGGGAACTGTGCGAGACCAATAAGCTTCGCCAGGCTATGGAGCAGGAGATCTACGAGCAGGCACTTGAACAGATCCGTCAGTTCTGCAAGGACGATTGCTTCTATGTCTTGGGCTCCGAAGGCTGGCATCAGGGCGTGATCGGAGTCGTCGCTTCCAAGATCGCAGAAAAGTTCTCTCAGCCCTGCATCCTGTTCTCCTACGACGGTGACGTTGCCAAGGGCTCGGGCAGAAGCATCAAGGGCTTCTCTTTGATGGATGCGTTGGCCTCCTGCGAGGATCTCCTCAGCGAGTACGGCGGTCACGAGCTTGCCGCAGGGCTCTCCGTTTCCAAGGATCGCATTGACGATTTCCGCAAGCGGATCAACGAGTACGCCAAGCAGTATCTTGTAAAAACCGATTCCTCCCTGCCTCTCGAGATCGAGTGTAAGGTGGATTTCAACGATATCACCTTAGACGGCATCCGTGAGATGCAGACCATGGAACCCTTCGGCCTGCAGAATCCTCAGCCCGTTCTGATGATGAAGCGTGTTGCCGTAACGGATCTGGTATATCTTTCCGGCGGCAAGCACCTGAAATTCAAGCTTCGTCCCAACGACCATAAGTTCGGCGGCAGTGAAGTGGGGGCCATCTGGTTCTCCGTTCCTTCCGATCTCAAGCTTAGCGAAGGAAACATCTGCGACGTTGTCTTTACTGCGGATATCAACGAGTACATGGGGCAGTGCACGCCTCAGGTCACCATCAAGGCCCTTCGTCTTTCCGATATCGAAAACGAAGATACCGCCGAGGGAGAACTGACTTATCGACGTCTGATCGATCCTGCCGATCACAGCGACGTCGCCAAAAACGACGTTCCCACGCTGGCAGGCTTCAGAGACGTGTACAAGTTCTTGAAGCGCGACGTGCTGGAAAGCAGCAAGCACATGGCCATCGCCGCCACCTGCCGCGCTTTGGAGCAGGAGGATATCCACGTTTCTTATTGTAGCTTCAAGATCATTCTGGACGTTCTTGCAGACGAAGGATTGATCAGCCGTACTTACAGCGACGGCGGCAAGGTAGCCGAGGTCAGCATCCTGCCCGTGGGCAAGAAGGTAAACCTTGACCAATCTCCCATCCTGCAAATGATCCGGGGGAACCACCGCCAAATTTAAAAGGAAACCTCTATGGAATACGATGTAAACGAGTTGCTTGCCAGATGTGACGCAAGCGGCTGTTACGACATAGACAAAATAAAACGCGCTTTTTATCTGGCCGAGGAATTGCACCGCGGCCAGAAGCGTATTTCCGGGGAAGATTATATCATCCATCCCATTGCGGTGGCAACCATCGTATACGAGTGTCAGTTGGATACGGATTCGATCTGCGCCGCATTCCTGCACGACACCGTGGAGGATTGTTCCGATAAGATCACCTTGGAGGACGTTCGTAAGCAGTTTGGCAACGACGTTGCCGACATTGTGGACGGCGTTACCAAGCTGAACATCCCCTTCGAGACCAAGCAGGAGGCCAGCATCCGCAATCTGCGCAAGATGTTCCTTGCCATGTCCAAGGATCTTCGCGTCATCTTTGTTAAGCTGGCGGACCGTCTCCACAATATGCGTACGCTGGACGTTCGTTCTCCCGAAAAACAGCGTTCCATCGCCTTGGAGACCATGCACGTCTATGCTCCCTTGGCACACCGTATCGGTATGCAGCGCATCAAGCTGGAGCTGGAGACCCTTGCCTTGTCTTACCTGGATCCCATCGGCTATGCGGAGATCCAGAAGGATACGGAAAAACGCTACGGCGAAAGCAAGGACTTTCTGACCCAGGCTACCAAAATGGTGGCGCAAAGTCTGGATTCCTACGGCGTTCACTACCGCCTGGAGGGCCGTGTCAAAAGCACCTACAGCATCTATAAAAAGATGTATAACCAAAGCAAATCCTTCGATGAGATCTACGACTTCTACGCCTTGCGCGTCCTCGTGGATACCGAGTTGGATTGCTATACCGTGCTTGGCATCATTCACGAGAAGTTCAATTCCGTGCCCGGCCGCTTCAAGGACTATATCTCCACCCCCAAGCAGAACCTTTACCGTTCTCTCCATACCACCGTTATCGGCTCGGGCGGTATCCCCTTTGAGGTGCAGATCCGTACCTGGGAAATGCACTCCGTTGCGGAATACGGTCTTGCGGCTCACTGGAAGTATAAATCCGGGGAGCGTGCCACCCACGGCTTGGACGAGAAGCTCCGTTGGATCCGTTCTTTGGTGGAATCCGACAACGACGGGGGAGACCCCGATGAGTTCTTCAACTCTCTGAAAATCGATCTGTTCGAGGACGAGATTTTCGTCTTCACCCCCAAGGGCGACGTGATCAACCTGCCCGCCCGCAGTACCCCCGTGGACTTTGCCTACGCCATTCACTCCGGGGTAGGTAATAAGATGGTGGGCGCCAAGGTCAACGGCAACATCGTTCCCATCGATACGGAGCTGCAGACCGGTCAGATCGTAGAAGTCCTTACCAACCCCAATTCCAAAGGCCCCAGCCGCGACTGGCTCACCTACGTTCGCTCCAGCGAGGCCCGCAACAAGATCCGTATGTTCTTCAAGAAAGAAATGCGGGAAGAGAACATTCTCTTGGGCAAGCAGGAGATCGACCGTGAGTTCAAGCGCTACGGCGTTCGGTATACCGAGGCTCAGCGTGATAAGATCATGCACAATTTGGCATCCCGTATGGGCTTTGCCGAAGGGGATGACCTGTACAACAGTATAGGCTTCGGCGGTATGGACGTGGTGAAGCTTGGCACCAAGCTGAAAGAAGAGTTCAATCGCCTGGTGGTTCCCGAGCAGGAGCCTGCCCCCGTAAAGCCGGACATTGTGGACCGTCCGGCCAGAGAGGATCGCAAGAGCAAAAAATCCTCCGAAAGCGTCATTGTGGATAATGTGGAGGGCTGTGCGGTGAAGTTTGCCAAATGCTGTTCTCCCTTACCCGGGGACAACATCATCGGCTTCATCACCAAGGGCTATGGCATCTCTATCCACAAATACGATTGTATCAACGTCCAGAACGGCCTGAAACGGGAGGAAGACCGCGACCGTTGGGTCACCGCCTCCTGGACAGCCCGTGCGGAAAGAAGAGCTCTGGGCGGCTTTGAGATCCATCTCAACATCTTCGCCGCCTATACTCCCAGCATCATTGCAGACGTTTCCATTTTGCTGAGAGATATGAAGGTGGAGATCACCTCCGTTGCCACCAAGGAAAACGGAGATAACATCGTTTTAAACTTCGGTATCCGTTGCAGCAATACCGAGCATGCCAATACCATCATCGGCGCTCTTCGCAAGATCAAAGGCGTCTATGATATTACCCGAGGAAATCAGTAAGTATGAAGATCGTGGTTCAGCGCGTCAACAGCGCAACCTGCGTTGTAGAAGGAAAAGAAGTCTCCCGCATCGGCAAAGGCCTTTTGGCCTTCGTTGGCGTGGCAGACGGAGATACGGAAGAGGATCTGAAAAAAGGCAGTGCCAAGCTGGCAGGCCTTCGGATCTTTGAGAACGAAGAAGGGAAGATGTCCCTTTCCACCGCAGACGTGGGGGGAGAGATCATGATCATCTCCAACTTCACCCTCCTTGGCAGAGTGCAAAGAGGCTTCCGTCCCGATTGCACCCACGCCGCCCATCCTTCCGTGGCAGAACCCATGTATAACGCCTTTTGCGATGCCGTTGCGGAAACGGTTCCCGTCTCCCGTGGCATCTTCGGCGCAGATATGCAGATCTCTGCCCACCTGGACGGCCCCGTGAATCTGATCCTTGATACGGCGGAACTTTTGAAGAAATGAAACTGACCATTCAAAACAAAACCGAATATCTCAACGACTACTATTTCCAAACCCTGTGTCTGCTGTATTTTCCCGGAGAGAAGTTTCACGAAGGCTTTGAAAGCCCTGCGGAAGCATCCTTCCTGCTGGAACAGCGCGAGGACGGCTTTTATTGCCATACCGCGTTGACTTTCGGTGACCGCACCGCAGAGGGCTCTTTCCACACTGCGGGATATATCCCCAACGTGACCATGACGGAAAGCGACTTTGCCGCCCTGGCCTTGGGAAAAGCTTATTTGCAGGCAGGGGAGGCCTTGCTGGGGTTCCCTCTTCCTTGGGGCTACCTTCTGGGACTTCGCCCCGTGAAGCGTGCAAAATATTATCTGGATCACGGTTATTCTCCCGAAACGGTGGAAAAACTCTTTACCGAGGATTATAACGTCCTGCCCTCCAAGGCTCGCCTGGCCGTGAAAACCGCCATGACGGAAAATCTTATGCTTGCGGACGTGGGGGAATTTGATTGCGGTTTGTATCTTTCCATCCCGTTCTGCCCCACAAAATGCGACTATTGCTCCTTTATCTCCTGCGCAACCCCTCGTCTTTTCTCTTTGATCCCCGCTTACTTGGAGCGGTTGAAAAGAGATCTTGTAAGCACTTGCGCCATCATAAAAGAGCTTGGCCTGCGGCTCAGAAGCGTTTACATCGGCGGCGGCACTCCCTCTTTTTTAACGGAGGAACAGCTTGCCGACCTGTTGTCCTGCATGAACGAGCACCTGCCCAAGGAGCATCTTATGGAGTTTTCCTTTGAGGCAGGCAGACCGGATACCATCACAGAAGAGAAGCTGCATATCCTGAAAGCAAACGGCGTTGACCGCATCAGCGTCAACCCCCAAACCACCAACGACGAGGTGCTGAAAGCCATCGGCAGAAAGCATTCCGTTGCCGATTTCTTTACCGTTGCGAAAAAAGCCCTGTCCATGGGCTTTGATACCGTCAATGCGGATCTGATCGCAGGCCTTCCCGGGGATACCCGCGAGAGCTTCGCAAAAAGTCTTTCCGACGTGATGGAGCTGGGCTTTGAGAACATCACCGTCCATACCCTTTCCGTTAAAAAATCCGCCGCCTTGCGCTTCCGCGACGGGGAAGTTTACGACCCCGCAGGTGTTCTGGCAAGAGATTGCGTGGAATACGCCTGTAACACCCTCCACGAAGCAGGCTGGGAACCCTACTACCTCTACCGCCAGAAGAATATCATCGGCAACGCAGAGAACGTGGGCTACGCCAAGGAAGGCACCGAGAATCTTTACAACGTTTTGATGATGGAGGAATATTCCACCGTCTTTGCCTGCGGCGCAGGTGCCATCACCAAGCTTGTTTCTCCCGCAAGGGATGAGATCTGCCGCATCGCTTTCCCCAAATATCCCTATGAATATCTGGATACCGACAACGGCATCCGTGAGTCGGAGATCCGTGAGTTCTTTTCACACTATCCAAGAAAGGATCGATGATCAATGAAAGAGGAACTGTACGAACAGCGTCTGCGTGACTGTGCCGACGAGATCTGCAAAAACGAGAAGTTGAAATTGGTTCTCATTGCAGGCGGTTCCTGCGCAGGGAAGACCACCACCACGAAAAAGCTTGCCCGCCTCATCGAAAAAGGCGGTCGCCACGTGGACACCATCTCCCTGGATGACTATTATCGCAACCCCGAGAACGCCGTTTATTTACCCAACGGCAAGCCGGACATCGAAGGCTTGGGAAGCCTCCGTCTGGATCTGTTGCAGGAGACCATGCACCTCCTTTCCGTGGGTGAGCCTGCTCCCATCCCGTTTTATGATTTTACCTGTAAGCGCCGTACCGACGCTTACCGCACCTTGACGCCCGTCCCCGGTGGCATAACCATCGTGGAGGGTCTCCATGCTCTGAACCCCGCCATCTGCGCCAAGGGTACTGCGGAAGAGACTTTATATCGCATTTACCTGTATTCTGAGGCGGAGGATGGCATCGACGGCCGTCTGTTGCGCCGTTTGGTAAGGGATTCCCGCTACCGTGCCGCAGACGCGGCCCAGACCTTCGACCAGTGGGATACCGTCCGCAGCTCCGAGCAGGAGACCATCGAGCCTTTCGTGTACCTGGCGGATGCCAAGATCAACACCTTCTTCGATTACGAGCGGAGCATCCTTGCCGACGACGCCATCGAACTGCTGGAACAGCTCCCTGCGGGTCACTCCCACGCAAACCAGGCCCAAGAGCTCATTGAGATCTTAAAGCCCATCCCTCTGTTGCCGGACAGCGCTGTGCCCGAGGATTCTTTGTTAAGAGAGTTTATTTGATTTTTTATGTCTGAATTGGAAAAAGCACAAGGACAAAAAAAGAATAAAAGTTTTTTGGTGGAAGCGGGGATCATCTCCGTTTCCAGCTTTGTTGTGAAGATCATCGGCGTTCTGTTCAAGATCCCCTTGGCAAACATTCTTGGGGAGCACATGGGCATCTTCAGCGCGGCATATTCCCTGTACGCTATGCTGTACATGGTTTCCACCAGCGGCTTGCCCGTGGCCATCAGCCGTATGATCTCCGCCTCCGATAAGCAGGGGAAGGAAAAGGAGGTTCAGCGCACCTTCCGCGTGGCGCTCACCGCCTTTACCCTCATGGGCGTTGTGGCCATGCTGGCTATGATCCTGCTTGCCAAGCCCTTCTTCGGCGCAACGGGTCATCACGACAGCGTCTTGGCGGCTTACGTCATCGCCCCCACCTTGCTGTTCGTCTGCGTCTGCTCTGCGTTCCGCGGCTATTATCAGGGGCTTCACAATATGTATCCCACGGCCATCGGCCAGCTGATCGAGGCCGCTTTGAAAATGGGCTTGGGTCTTGGAGCCACCGTTTGGGCGGCAAACGCAGGCTATGCCCCTCACGTACAGGCGGCTTGCGCCGTCAGCGGCATCACGCTGGGTATGTTTCTGGAGATGGTGCTCCTGTTCATCTACCGCTTCTTTACCAAGAAGAAGCGCCCGGCGGGAACGGATGAAGCCTGCCGGCGCACCTCCGAGCTGACCAAGAAGATCCTGATCATCGCCCTGCCCGCCACCATCACCTCCTCCGCGCTGTATCTTTCCACTTTCATCGATACGGTGCTGATCAAGAAATGTCTGATGATCGGCGGCGCCACCGAGGAAGTAGCCCAGGATCTCTATACCGCCTATACCTCTTATTCCACCGCCATTGCGGATCTGTTACCTTCTACGCTGATCTATCCCATTGCTATCAGCGTTCTGCCGCTGGTTTCTGCGGCTTTGTCCGTCAAGGATATCAAAAATGCCAACAACAGCATTGTACAATCTATCCGGATCAGTGTGATCATCGGCCTTCCCAGCGCCGCGTTCCTGGTGGCTACTGCGCCTTCCTGTCTCTCTATCCTGTACCAAGGCGCGTTGGATCAATATACCCGTATCGACGCCCTTGCGGTGTCTTCGGGCACCTTGATGATCCTTGCGGTAGGCATCGTCTTCATGGCCATCGTTTCCACGACCAACGCATTGCTGCAGGCAGTGGGGAAGATCTGGCTGCCTATGGTCTCCGTGGGGATCGGCGTGGTCTGTATGGCCTTGATCGAGTACTTCGGCGTGTCCGGCGCGCTCGGCATCTACGGCGCTCCCATCAGCTCCATCAGCTGTTATTTTGTGGCGGCTGTGTTGAACCTGTTCTTCCTCGCTAAGTACACCACGGCAAAGCTTTCTCCCGTTCGGCTGTTTGCCCGTCCCACTCTTTGTGCTTTGCTGACTTGTTGCGGTGCGACTCTCGTCTATCGTCTCCTGTCCATGGTGTTGAACGAAGGCGGAAGATTGCAGGCCTTGATCCTTTTGTTGGTCACGGGGGTCGTTGCCGTTGCTATCTACGTTTTTGCCATGCTTCTGTTCAAGGGGATCACCGCCGACGAGGTTCGCCTCCTTCCCTTGGGGAACAGATTGGCATCCTTCCTTGTGAGAAAGGGCTTGTTACATGAATCGAATTGAAACCCTTTGCAATAAAGAACGCTATACCTTTGAGGATCTGCGTACCGTGGTGGAGATCCTTCGTTCTCCCGAGGGCTGCCCCTGGGATAAGGAGCAGACCCACGAAAGCATACGCATGAACTTTCTGGAAGAGGTCTACGAGACGGTGGAGACCATCGATAACAAAGACCTTGCGGGTATGCGTGAAGAGCTTGGAGACGTGCTGTTCCAGGTGGTCTTCCATTCCCGCATTGCAGAAGAGGACGGCTGGTTTGATCTTGCAGACGTTTGCGACGAGATCTGCCGCAAAATGATCATCCGCCACCCCCACGTTTTCGGGGACCGTGTTTTCGACAGCGAAGGCAAGCCTTTAAAGGATTGGGAGGCCATCAAGGCCAAGTCTCACAGCTTTACCACCGACACCCAGACCTTAGAGGCCATTCCCCGCACCTTGCCTGCCCTGATGCGTGCGGACAAGCTGGGGAAGAAATCCCGCAAATTCGGCTTCGACTGGGAAGCGGAGGAATCCATTTCCAAGGTGGACGATGAGCTTGCCGAGGTCAAGGAAGCCATTTCCGAAGGCGACTTTACACACGTGGAGGAGGAGTTCGGCGATCTGTTGCTCTCTGCGGTGAACGCCGCCCGTCTGCACGGTGTGGATCCCGAGCTTGCCCTTACCAAGGCTTGCGAAAAATATCTTCGCCGCTTCGCCTCCGTGGAGGAACAAAGCCTTGCTGCGGGGATGAAGATCCGGGATAACACAAGGGAAAACTTATTGACCTATTGGAAAATTGCCAAAACAGATGTTACATAGTGACAAATTTTCTGTATTTTTGTGGAAATATTATAAAAACCCCCTTGCAAATTGCAAAACGATGTGATATAATACCCTCAAGACTTATGATTATTGAAAAGGAGTAATCAATCATGACGAAAACCACTTTGATCGAAATCGTAGCATCCAACACCGGTCTCAAGAAGAAAGAGGCCGAAGCAGCCGTGAATGCAGTATTTACCGCAATCGAAGATGAGTTGGCCACCGGCGGCAAGGTTCAGGTAGCTGGCTTTGGTACGTTCAAGGTTAAGGAGCGCGCAGAGCGTAGCGGCCGTAACCCCAGAACCAACCAGTCCATCACCATCAAAGCCACCAAGCTTCCTTCCTTCGTACCCGGCAAATGTCTGAAGGATGCGGTTGCAAAAGACTGATTTCGTTTGAACAACGTATTACCGGGTGATTCTTTCACCCGGTAATATATCTTTTTTGGAGCATATGCGTTTAGACAAATTTTTAAAAGTTTCCCGCATCATCAAACGCCGTACCGTTGCCAACGAGGCCTGCGACGAGTCTCTTGTTCTCGCCAATGGACGCCGAGCAAAGGCTTCCTACGACGTTAAGGTTGGGGATATTCTTGAGATCACCTTCGGAAACCGTACCACAAAGCTCAAGGTCCTGTCCGTCAGCGACCACGTAGCCAAGGCGGAGGCTTCCGAGATGTATGAGATCCTGTCATAAACTCAAATATTTTTTCATATGCTGAGACCGTAAGTTCATTTTGGGAACGAGAAAGGTTTTGGCCTATGAATACACAAACACCCGTCCACAGCATTTCTTTGCACGACCGCCGCGTTTTGAAGATCACTTCGGTAACGGAGGTCTTGAGCTTTGACGAATGCAACGTCAGTATGTCCGTTGGAGAGACGATCTTGAATGTCAGCGGAAGCGATCTGTCCGTCAGCAGCCTTTCTTTGGAAAACGGTGAGGTCACCGTATGCGGATCGGTGGATGCGATCGTGTATTTGGATGATACAAAATCTCGCAAGAAGGGATGGGGCAGGTTGTTCGGCGCATGAATGTCGATTACGCTCTGCATGGCCTGTTGGCTCTATGGTCCGTCCTGCTTGGTGGATTTTTGGGATTTGTGTATGAGTTTTTTCGGGTCTTACACCGTTTCCATCCCCGCTTGTATTGGCTGATCTGCTTGGAGGATATTCTCTTTTCTCTGATCTGCTCCCTGGGGATGATGCTGTTATTCTTTAATCTTTCCTTCGGGCGAATGCGTTTCTTTGCATTTCCCGGAATGGTTTTGGGGTTCGTCATTTGGTATTTTACCTTGGGTAGGCTGTTCCGTCGCATTTTGTTGGATGTATCGCGACGTTTGCATCCGCCCGTTCGGTATATAAAAGGGTTTGTACGTACGGGAGTGCGTACGGTTTTCATGGCATACCGTGCCCGAGGAGGGTTCGGTACAAGACGTTTTACAAAAAGGAGCTCGGAAGATGCAACGTCAAAGAACGAGTCTGGCGGTTAAATTTGCCCTTGGCGGAATCCTTGTGGTTCTGTTCATTTCTGTTATCAATATGCAGTTAAGCCTTAACACCCTCCGCAAAGAGCGTGCTCAGCTGGAGAATGATATTGCCGACTTGCAGGATGATATCGAAGAGACAAAGTACCGCTTATCCGAAGAAACCAATGCGGCGTATATCGAGCGTTATGCCAGGGAGAAGTTGAACTACCGCTATCCCAACGAGATCCTGTTCTATAACGACGTGGCCGAATAAAAAAATCCCGGAAAGGGAAGGGGGCAGTCCATGCAGGCGGAAGCAGGCAGGACGTGTAAAGGAAAAGTCACAAGCATCACAAAGTTCGGTGCTTTTGTGCGATTGGAAAACGGATCAAACGGGTTGATCCATATTTCTCAAGTCTCGGATGCCTATGTTTCCGATGTGGAGGAATATCTCTCTGTTGGTCAGGAAGTAGAACCCCGCATTCTTTCCGTAGATGAAAAAGGCAGAATTTCGCTGACGTTGAAGCCGACAAAGGATTCACAGCCCATGTTGTTCAAGTCTCCTCGCATTCCTTTGGATTTCGAGGGAATGATGGAGCAATTCAAATCGGTCAGCGATGAAAAGCTGGGGGAACTGAGGCGTCAGCGCTCCCGCAGAAAATAAACCGGCAACGAAATGAACGGGTGACCCCCGTTTTTTTCAAGCCAACAATGAAAGGTCACATTATATATGAGAATATTGGACGTCTCTGTCATCACATCAGCAGTCAGAGATCTGTTTGTACAAGCCAATTATCACCTCCCCGAGGACGTTTATTGCGCTCTTTGCAAGCACAAAGACCAAGAAACGGAAGAGCCTGCTTCCTCCATGCTTGGCATCCTTTGCGAAAATGCCAAAGCTGCCAAAGAAGGGGTACCGATCTGCCAGGATACCGGCATGGCCGTGGTGTTTGCCGAGATCGGTCAGGACGTTCATCTTACAGGCGGTCTGTTTCGCGACGCCGTCAACGAGGGTGTTCGCCTTGCTTATGACCAAGGCTTTCTCCGTAAATCCGTGGTGTCCGACCCCCTTTTGAGAGCAAACTCCGGGGATAATACCCCTGCGGTTCTTTATACCGACCTTACTTTCGGAGAAAAGATCCGTCTTTATGCGTTGCCAAAAGGCTTCGGCAGCGAGAATATGAGCCGCATCAAAATGTTCAATCCAACTGCTTCTCGCAAAGAGATCGTGGATTTCATTACCGAAACGGTGAAGCTTGCGGGAGGTAACCCCTGTCCGCCCCTTGTGATCGGTGTGGGAATTGGCGGTACGTTCGACCATGCCGCCTACCTTTCCAAAAAAGCCCTTCTGCGTTCTCTGGAAGAGCGGCATCCTGTCCACGGTGATTTGGAGGAGCAGATCCTTTGCGCCGTGAACCAAAGCGGCGTAGGCGTCCAAGGGCTTGGCAAGGGCGTAACAGCTCTTGGGGTATCCATCGAAACATACGCAACCCATATTGCGGGCTTGCCCGTGGCTGTGAACATCTCTTGCCACGCCACCCGCCATGCGTCCGTAACTCTGTAAACAAAAGGAACTTTACTTATGATCCAACTTGTCGCAACCTGCCTGTTTGGGCTGGAAAAAGTATTGGGGGAAGAGATCGACGCCCTGGGCTATCAGCGCGTGGAAACCATCGACGGCAGAGTGATCTTTTCCGCTCCCGAATCCGCCGTCGCAGTATGTAACATCCGCTTGCGCTATGCCGAGCGTGTGATGATCCTGCTGTCCCGCTTCCGCGCCACCACCTTCGAGGATCTTTATCAAGGCACCAAGGCCATCCCGTGGGAGGATTACGTGGGCAGGGAAGGGGCGTTTCCCGTAAAAGGTCATTCCGTCCGTTCCGCCCTTTATTCCATCCCCGATTGTCAGAAGATCACCAAGAAAGCGGTGGTGGACAGGCTTGCCTCCGTCTACCATATCGCCCGCCTTCCGGAAAGCGGCCCCTTGTATCAGATCGAGTTCTTCATCCTCAAGGACGAAGTGCATTTGATGATCGACACCACCGGGACCACCCTCCACAAGCGGGGCTACCGTCCCGTATCCAACGCCGCCCCCTTGCGGGAGACCTTGGCCGCAGGAATGGTCAAAATGTCCCGCCCCCGAGAGAACGTCCTGCTGGTGGATCCCCTTTGCGGATCGGGCACCATTGCCATTGAAGCCGCCCTCCTTACAGGAAACATTGCTCCCGGTTTAAAGCGTTCCTTTGCCGCTGAGCAGTTTTCCATGCTTCCTTCCTCTGTATGGCAGGAAGAAAGAGAGAAAGCCAAAAGCGAGATCCGTCCTTGGGAATCCAAGATCTACGCCTACGATATCGATCCCATGTGCGTGACCATGGCAAAAGAGAACGCTCGCCGTGCAGGGGTGGAGGACCGTATTGTCTTCCGTGTGGCAGACGTCCGTAATTTCCGTTCTCCAGAGCCCGAGGCAAGAGGCACCATCGTCACCAACCCGCCCTACGGAGAACGTCTTTTAGACCTTCAGCAAGCCCGTGACCTTGCGTCCGCCATGGGGAAAGCCTTCCAAAAGGAGGTTCCCTCCTGGCAGCTCTATATCATCTCCTCCGACGAGAAGTTCGAACAGTTCTTCGGCAGACGAGCCAACAAGGTTCGCAAGCTTTATAACGGTATGATCCGTTGTGGTTTTTATCAGTTTTTTAAATAATTTGGCACAAAGAAAAAGCAAGTGCCAAATCTTATTTTCCCAAATTCCCCGTAATTTCCAAAGTCGAAATGAAGAACGAAGAAAATGGATTTAGCACTTGAGTCGGTAGAGTGCCAACAGTTTACAATTTGTTCACAATTATATCTTTCCTTGTTCACGAAGGTGGGATACAATATACCGTGCAAAGTAAGTTTCCTTATTTTGCCAAACAAGACAATCATCTTTTCTATACCTATGAGGAGGTTCTATTATGAAACTGAAACCCTTGGCAGATCGTGTGGTCATTAAGATGCTGGAAGCGGAGGAAACTACCCGCGGCGGCATCATTCTCACCGGCGCCGCCAAAGAAAAGCCCCAGGTAGCCGAAGTTCTGGAAGTCGGTCCCGGTGGCAACGTAGACGGCAAGGAAGTTACCATGCTGGTGAAGAAGGGTGACAAGGTCATCTGCAGCAAATATTCCGGCACGGAGATCAAGCTGGACGGGGAAGAGCTCATCGTTGTCCGTCAGAGCGATATCCTGGCCATCGTCGAGTAATTTTTTGGAGGTAATCTACCATGGCAAAAGAAATCAGAAACGGCAACGAAGCCCGCGAAGCGCTGATGCGCGGCGTGGATAAGCTTGCCAACACCGTAAAGATCACCCTTGGTCCCAAGGGCAGAAACGTAGTTCTGGATAAGAAATTCGGCTCTCCGCTGATCACCAACGACGGCGTGACCATCGCCAAGGAGATCGAGCTGGACGATGCATTCGAGAATATGGGTGCCGCTCTGGTACGTGAGGTCGCAAGCAAGACCAACGATGCCGCAGGCGACGGTACCACCACCGCAACTCTGTTGGCCCAGGCCTTCATCCGCGAGGGTATGAAGAACGTTGCCGCAGGTGCAAACCCCATGATCATCAAGAAGGGCATCTCCAAGGCTGTTGATGCCGCTGTAGAGGCTCTCATCGCTTCCTCCAAACCCGTCAACGGCACCGACGACATCGCCCGCGTAGGTACTGTTTCCTCCGCAGACGAGAAGGTAGGCCGCCTCATTGCAGACGCAATGGAAAAGGTTACCGCCGACGGCGTTATCACCGTTGAGGAATCCAAGACCGCAGAGACCTACTGCGAGGTTGTAGAGGGTATGCAGTTCGACCGCGGCTATATCACCCCCTACATGGTTACCGATACCGACAAGATGGAAGCCGTTATCGACGACGCTACCATCCTCATCACCGATAAGAAGATCTCCAACATCCAGGAGCTCCTGCCCGTGCTGGAGCAGGTTGACCAGAGCGGCAGAAAGCTGGTCATCATCGCCGAGGATATCGAAGGCGAGGCCCTTTCCACCCTCATCGTCAATAAGCTCCGCGGCACCTTCACCTGCGTAGCCGTGAAAGCTCCCGGCTTTGGCGACAGACGTAAGGATATGCTGAAGGATATCGCCATCCTCACCGGCGGTCAGGTCATCTCCTCGGAGCTGGGCTTCGAGCTGAAGGAAGCTACCATCGATATGCTTGGTAACGCCCGTCAGGTCAAGGTCACCAAGGAGAACACCATCATCGTGGGCGGCGCAGGCAACCCCGAGGAGATCAAGGGCAGAATCGGCCAGATCAAGGCTTCCATCGAAGTCTCCACCTCCGATTTCGACAAGGAAAAGCTCCACGAGCGTCTTGCCAAGCTTTCCGGCGGCGTAGCCGTGATCAAGGTTGGTGCCGCTACCGAGACCGAGATGAAGGAGAAGAAGCTCCGCATCGAGGACGCCCTCAACGCCACCCGTGCCGCTGTTGAAGAAGGCATCGTAGCAGGCGGCGGTACCGCTCTCATCGACTGCATCCCCGCAGTGAAGAAGCTGGTTTCCGCTACCACCGGCGACGAGCAGACCGGCGTGAAGATCGTTCTCCGCGCTCTGGAAGAGCCTGTCCGTCAGATCGCAGAGAATGCAGGCTTTGAAGGCAGCGTCATCGTAGACGGTGTGAAGAACCGCAAGGCAGGCATCGGCTTCGACGCATACAACGAGAAGTACGTCGACATGATCGAAGCAGGCATCGTGGACCCCACCAAGGTGACCAGAAGCGCACTTCAGAACGCAGCTTCCGTCTCCGCCATGGTGCTCACCACCGAGGCACTTGTTGCCGACAAGAAGGACCCCGCAGCCGAGGCCGCAGCAAACGCTGCAATGAGCCAGGGCATGGGCGGCGGTATGTATTGATCCAAATACGCATAAGCGTTCAAAAGCACTCTCCGATGAGGGTGCTTTTGTTTTATGTATAGGAATTGACAAAAAACTCTTTTTGTGCTACAATACCCCAAAATATGTGTAAGGAACGGTCATAACTATGGACGAACGGCTTTCAAAGCTTTGCGTGGAGCTTCAACGTTATATCATCTCCCGCGGCGCAAAGGATGAACGGGTTCTTGGCGTGGAACTTCAACATATTGGTTCCAAAACGGGCGGCGTGCTGAAAACGGTTTTCGGCTTGCTGTTTTCCGCACTGTTGTGTGGTGTCGTTTTGTTTTCCCTTTACGAATACCGCGTGGTGGAGCTGCTGTTTTTCCCGCTTTTGACCGTGACCGTATTGGTTCACGCCTTTCTGTTCTTTAAGATCCTGACAGGGGGAGCCATCTTTGGAGATTATCCCGCCGTTTATTTTGTGGTCACAACTCACGCCATGTACCGCTGTGACGGCTTTTATTGTACCTGCCTCTACTCTTGGTCCTTCGATGAGCTTACCATGCTGGAATACGGCGAGGGTATCGTACGAGCAACCTCTAAGTATTTTCTGTCCGACGCACCCACCTCGTCGAACGCAAAAGCGGAGAATGAGCTATATAAGCTAAACCGCAAGCATATCCGCAGAGGCGAGCCTGTGGAACGGAGGATCTTCTCCTTTTCCCGTACCTTTACACGCCCTCCGGAATCCATGCCCGGCGGTAGCTATTACCGTACCAATGGACGTAGGTATCGTCACAACAATGCTCCAAGCTTACAGGTCTACACCCTGTATTTCTCCGCGGATTCCGAAATGCCCGAGCTTTGCAGAAAAGCCGCTTCCGAATTTCGTAAGGTCAAGATCGAAAAACTATAACGAAAACGGCTGTCCTCCGCTTTAGAAGACAGCCGCTTTTCATTTTGCAAGTATTTCAATCAGTTCCCAAAGATTACTAATCTCATAGTCAACGGTAACGTCTCCTCGAACGGGAACGCCCTTGGGATTGTACCAGCAGGTCTTGATCCCTGCGTTGTTGCCCCCTTTGATATCGGAAGAAAGGGAATCCCCGACGATCAAGGTCTCCTCCTTCACGTATCCCGTGGTCTCTTGCACACGGTCAAAGAATTCCTTTTCAGGCTTTTGAATACCCACGATCTCGGAAATAAAGACCCCGTCGCAAAGCTTATCAATGCCGCTCTTTGCCAGCTTTAATTCCTGCGCCAAGCGACTACCGTTGGTGACCATATATTGCTTGCAGGTCTTTCCCAGCTCTGCCAGCAACGTCAGACAATCATCAACAGGGAAGACGGCCTCTCCCAAAGCGATCTGGTACTGCCTGTTAAACCGATCGTAATCGGTATACGTGATCCCGTATTCTTCAAAGAAATCCTTCAACCTGCCCACGAAGATCTCTTCTCTGGTGCAAAGACCCTTTTCGTGCTTTTCCCACCAAGAGCGGTTGATGCGGGAGTATACCGCCAGCATTTCATCCGTCAGCGTCACGCCGATCTCGAAAAGACACTTTTCCATGCCGTATTTTTCCGCCGCCAGAAAATCCAACAGCGTTCCGTCCACGTCCCAAAGTAAGGTTTTGATCATGCTTCTTCCTCCACGGGAATGACGACTTTGACCATCCAGGTGTAAGGCTTGATAGTGCCGTTCTTTTGCAGCTCGTATCCCAGATTGTTTAAAAGATTGGAAATGCTTCCACCGCTTCGGATCTCGGTAAAATCGTAGGTGTCTTTTAGAACGAAAACGGCAACAGTCTGCCCGTTTGCGCTTTCCAGCCGCAGGGTATACTCGGCGACGCCGATGGAATATTCCAGATCGCTCCCATCGTAGAAAGAAGCGGATCCCCTTCCTTCGGTAATCCCTTGTTCCAAAGCTTCTTCCAGAATATCCCGCAGTTGATCGGATTCTCCCAGCTTTCTGGCAAGGACGCTGGTTTCTCCGTAAGTTACGTGATCCACGTTTTCAAAAGCGTAGTTCAGAAACCGAACGGATTCGCTGTAAAAGTTCGTGGTCTTTAAGAGCCTAAATCCGTCCCGTACCCAGGAACCCGGAATGCGAATGCCATCGCTCTCTGCAGTCGCCGTATAGGGAACGCACAAGGAGAATAACAAAACGACAGACAGGATCACTGCCGCAAAACGCTTCATATTCTACCTCCCCATGATCAGTTTTCAACAGTATAGCACTTACCTGCCTTTTTGTCAATGAAAACCGTCTTTTTTTCGCTTTCGACTTTACAAAAGCCAAAGTTTGTGATATGATAAATACAACCACCAAACAGGAGGAGTTCATTATGGAAATTTTCGCAATCGTTTTAATCGCTGTCGTGGCAATTATCGCCATCTGGGCCATTTCCACCACCAACGGCTTTAAGGTCGCCAAGATCAAGATCGACGAAGCCCGTTCCGGCATCGAGGTCGCCCTTACCAAGCGTTACGATCTTCTCACCAAGCTTCTTGACGTGGCTAAGGGCTACGCCAAGCACGAAAAAGAAATGTTTGCGGAAGTCATCAACCTTCGCAAGGGAATGTCCGTTGGCGAGATGAACGACGCCGCCAAGAAAATGGACGAGATGGCAAAGCAGATCAACTTCACTGCAGAAGCTTATCCCGAGCTTCGCTCCAGCGAGGTTTTTGCACAGCTCCAAAAGGGTATTTTCGATGCGGAAGAGCATCTTCAGGCGGCAAGACGTGTCTACAACAGCAACGTTTCCCGCTACAATACCTCTATCGTCAAGTTCCCCGCGTCTCTTTTGTCCAAGGGCTACGCTCCCGAAGAGTTCTTCGAAGCAGAGCCTTCCAAGCGTGAAGACGTGAAGATGACCTTTTAACGACCTATGAACGATCAAAACGCTTTTTTATACGATGAGCTGAGACGGTTGCAGAAAAGCAAGCGCACCTATCAGATCATGGTGGGCGTGGGCTTTGCAGGGTTCTTTGTAGGGATCATATCCTCTATGATCCTCGTCTGCTTCCTGTGCTTCCCCTTGATCATGATCGCCACCTTCTTGCTGACGCGTTTGACACGTAAGATGAAGGAACGCTTCGGCGCTCCCTTGGTGCGGAACGCATTGTCGCAGGTATTCGAACGGGTGGAGTACAGCCCCTTCGACCGTCTTCCCGACCACGTTATGCAGCTTTCGGAAATGCGGCTTCCCTTTGACGTAGACCGTATCCAAGGAAGCGACCATGTTCGCGCCGTGTACCGTGGCATGGAGCTTGAGTTTTCCGATATCGAGCTTGTGGACCGTCGCTCCAACGGAAAGAATACCTCCTACGTTACCGTGTTCGAAGGACTCTGGTTGGTTTGCGATTTTCGCAAGCCCATCTCCTCCCAGATCCTATTGCGGGAGCGTGGCGGCGGCAGCATTCGCTTTTTGGAAAAGCTGGGTCACGGCGGCAACGTGATCGAAACGGAGAACGTAGCCTTTAACGATCAGTTCCTTATTGTCTGCGAGGATCAGCACGATGCCTTCTACGTCTTGACTCCCCATATGATGGAATACATTACCAAGATGGACCAACGTGGAATGGGCGTTTCCTATATGCGCTTCACCCGGGATGGCAAGGTGCATATTGCTATCCACACCGGAAAGGATCTTTTCGAGTTGGATTCCAAGACCGACCCCGTTCTGCTTACGGATAAGTTCTTGGGCGAGATCGGATACGTAACGGATCTCATCGATACCCTTCACCTTTCCGAAATGAATTGAATCACCAAGGACACCTCTACGGGAAAGATGCTCACGTCTTTCCCGTTCTTTTATTTCCCCATACCGTCAAAAGATAGGAGACGGCAAACCCCAAAAGCCCCCAAGGAATCGTAAAGATTCGGACATCGGGAAGAAAGGATACCGCTGTGGCCATCACTGTACCCAGCACCCCGTGGGAAAGCACCTCGTATCTCTTTCGGAAGCCTTTGGCGATGAGATTCCCAAGCAAGAAAACGCACGTTATCCCGCCGCCTCCCAAGGGTAATAAAACGGAAAGATCGCCCATACCGATCCCTTTCAGCATGGGAGCGTAAAGCCCCAAGAACATGATCAGGGAGGAAGCACTCAAGCCCGGCACCAAAAAGCTAAGTCCCCACAGCACGCCGCAAAGAACGTATCCTCCCGCTGACGGTGCCATCCTAACGGCTCCGCTTTGTCCCACGCTCAAAAGAATCCCAAGCATACATAAAAATCCGAACCCTAACGATAGATATCCTTTTTTGCTCCGCCCTTCCTTACCGGCGTCCGTCCATAACGACGGAAATGTTCCCAAGAGCAAGCCGAGAAAACCGCAGACAGCTTCCTTGGGGTACAGTTCCGCCAAAGAAGCGGAAATGCCTGCCAAGCCGAAAAACCCAACCACTCCGCCGCACAGAAACCATACCAGCATAAGACCGTGCTTTCTGATCCCTTTCGTTGGCATTTCAACGCATTCCACCATGGGGCGATACATCCCGAAGGCCGCACACAACGTCCCGCCGCTGACCCCGGGCAAGATCCCGCAAAGCCCCACGGCGATCCCTTCCAAAATCCAAATCGGAATCATAAGCATTCTTGAAAATAACGTCTTCATAAAGTCCCGCCTTTTCTTTCGTTTTGTTTTACTATATTCAAAAGGTGGGTCTCGGATTTCCCGTTTTCTATTGACGAACGAGATTCTTTCTGCTAAAATAGAAAAAGATTCCAAAACGATGGGAGAAAAAGCTATGAATACAAAAAATGCCTTCGCCTATCTCGCGGGCGAAAAGAAATTGGACTATAAAGCCGCCGCAAACGCCTCTCTTCGGGGCGCGGAGGAGGGCATCGTTCTTTTAAAGAACGAAAACAAGACTCTGCCTCTTGACAAGACCTCGACCGTCGCCTTCTTTGGCAGAATGCAAAAGGATTACCTCCATTTGGGTACAGGATCCGGCGGTCGTGTCCATCCCACGGAAAAGACGGATATTTTCTCTTCCTTGGTGTCCTTGGGCTTGTCCCTCGACAAAGAAGTAGAAGCCTTCTATGATGCCTTCGTGGCAGAGCATCCCTACGTGGGCCACGGCCAGTGGAATCATCCCGCCGCTCAGGAAGAGCCTCTTCTTGAGGAATCCTTCGTATCTTCTGCGGCAACCCGCAATTCCATCGCCCTTTGCGTCATCACCCGTACCGCAGGGGAAAGCAAGGATCTGGGAGAGGGGAGAGGGGAGTTTGCCCTTACGGAAACCGAGGTCTCCAACCTGAAGCTTCTCCGCGAGAAGTTCCCCCGCCTTGTGATCCTTCTGAACGTTTGCGGCATCATTGAGTTTGCAGAGCTGAATGAGGTCAACGCCGATGCCATTCTGCTTCTGTGGCAGGGCGGCATGATGGGCGGTCTTGCCGCCGCTAAGGTTCTGATGGGCGAGGTCAACCCCTCCGGTAAATTACCGGATACCATCGCATACACCCGTAACGATTATCCCGCACACAGCAATTTCGGTGCCTCCGATCGTAATATCTACCAAGAGGATATCTACGTAGGCTATCGCTATTTCGATACCTTCGCCCCCGAAAAGATCCTCTATCCCTTCGGCTACGGCTTGTCCTACACGGATTTCGAGATCAAGCCCGGCAGCTTTTCTCTTGCGGATGGAGCCTTTGCTCTGGAGGTTTCCGTTACCAATATCGGCAACCTTCCCGGCAAGGAGGTGGCGCAGTGCTACGTCACCCTCCCTTGCGGTAAGTTAGGCACTCCCGCCAAGGTACTTGTTGCCTTCGGTAAGACCGGCCTTCTGAATCCCGGCGAATCCGAAGAACTGCTTCTCACCTTCTCCTACGAGACCTTTGCTTCCTACGACGACGTAAACTACGCATGGCTGTTACAGAAGGGCGCCTATTCCATTCTTTTGGGTGATGCCGAAGTCAGCTCCTTCTATCTGGAGGAGGATCTGATCCTTTCCCGCCACGAAAGTGCCCTTGCTCCCGTTACTCCCTTCGACCGTTTGGTGAACCAAGAGGGCAAGCCCGTTTATCTTCCCGTACCCACGCGTATCTCGCAGGAAGAGCCTGTTCCCGCAGAATTGCCCCGTCTGCCCAAGGACGGCATGACCCTTGACGACGTCAAGGCAGGGAAGATCACCGTGGAGGAGCTGGTAGCCCGTCTCTCCGACGAAGACCTTATCCACATGGTTCGTGCCGAGGGTATGAGCAGTCCCAAGGTCACTCCCGGTACTGCCGCCGCCTTTGTGGGCGTCACCCCCTCCTTGAAGGCCATGGGGCTTCCCACCCTGTGCTGTACAGACGGTCCCTCCGGCATCCGTATGGTCAGCGAGGATAAGTGTGTCTGCTATCCCGCCGCCACTTGTCTGGCCGCTACCTGGAACACCGAGCTGGTCCGTGAGATGTACGAGCTTTGCGGAAGCGAGCTTGCCTCCTATCACGTGGATATCCTGCTTGGTCCCGGTACCAATATCCACCGCGATCCCCTCTGCGGACGAAACTTCGAGTATTTCTCCGAAGATCCTCTTCTGGCAGGCAAAATGTCCGCCGCCGTTTGCAACGGTCTTGACGATGCAGGGGTCAGCGGTGCTGTCAAGCACTTCCTTGCAAACAGCCAGGAGTTGAACCGCGACGGGGAGGATTCCATCCTCAGCGAACGTGCCGTCCGTGAGATCTACGCCAAGCCCTTTGAGATCTGCGTCAAGGAAAGCGGAATCCGTTCCGTAATGACCTCTTACAACCGTGTCAACGGCAGATGGGCGGCCTCCAACTACGATCTTACCGTCCGCCTGCTCAGAAACGATTTCGGCTTCGACGGCTTTGTCATGACCGACTGGTGGGCAAAGGTGAGCAATACCGACGGCTCCGCCTGCGATACCAACCTTGCCGCCATGGTACACGCCATGAACGATATTTACATGGTGACCCCCGATGCCACCACCCGTGCCGACAATCTTCCCACGGCCTTGGCAGAGGGTAGTCTCTCCCGCGGCGAGCTTCAGCGCTGTGCCGTCAACCTTATCCATTTCGCTCTGGATAGCCTTTCCTACATGGCACAGACCGAAGGCTACGGCAAGCTGGATCTTAAATCCGCTTGCGAGAACAATACTCCCTTTGCAACCTCTCCCGTGGAGGACAACAAAGCCGTGATCTTCTCCGGCATTGCAAAGAAAGCCATTCTCCGCGTCACCTTCGCATCCGCAACCTCCGCTTTGGTGCAGACCAACGTGAGACTGAACGTAAACACCAAGAGTGTCGACGCTTTCATCGTAGGCGGCACCGAGGGGAGCACCGTCTCCGATTACCGTGAGATCGCTTTGGTTGGCGGTAACAACGAATTCCTGTTCAGCGCCGACGATCCCCTGGCAAAGGCTGTCACCGTCGAGCTGTTCGAGATCCCTTCGTAAATTGCCAATTCCTTCAGAATGTTCTCTTCAAAATGCGCTTCGATCCCGGAATAGCTCCCACGCTTGCCGATCTCTAAAAGGGTCCCCACGTGGGAATACCCTAAAATGGCAGGCGGCAGGTGAGTAACCAGATCGTTAAGATTGCGGATCACCGTAAAATGCTCCCACCGCCGTGTAGCTTTTCCGGTGGGAATGCCCCAGAAAACCCGTGGGCAACCGAAGCCGTAGCCTTCTATGCTGTTTCTCAGCTCGGGACGGTGAAACCAAACGTATTCATGGCAAAATACTGCCATGGCCGCTCCATGGGAATATCCCGTGACGATCACCTTCTTCACCGAAAGATCCTGCACCGCAGGTGCGATCTGTCCCTCCAACTCCTTCCAGGTCTTCAAAAATCCACGATGGGCAAGCCATAAGGTCTTGCCCATCCTTTTGTATGGCTTGGCAGGGAAGTCCAGGTTCCGATACCAATCGTTTTTCCCTGCAGATTTTTCAAAGAAGATGTAAAGCGTGTCCTTTTCCCGCCGTAGCGCGTAATCGGCGGATACCCCCGTCCTGCGATAGGGGATTTGCAAGCATTCCAAAAACAGTTCGTAAAGCATATCAATTTCTCCCTTCCTTGCAGTATATGCAAAGCTGTAAGGGGAGGCAGTAAGACTTTGACGGGAAAGCAAAAGATCCATCCGTGGCTTTGGATGGATCTTCTTTTTAATCCTCGTTCAACAAATATGTAAGAGCCTCACCTACCGTGGGGAAACACATGGACGCAAATTTCCTCACGTCGTTTCCGACCCCAAGGGACAGATCTGCATAACGGAACATGGACACGTCGTTGACACCGTCACCAACGGCAACTACATCTTTGCAGGTCAATCCAAGGAGCGTCGCAAGATATTCCACCCCGCCTGCCTTGCTGATCGTTTTGGGGAGAATGTCAAAGCAATCCCCGTGACGGTAAACTGCAAGCTCTGTCAGATCCTCGGGATGCCTATCCAGAATAGCCTGAATACAGTCAAAGCAAGCCTCCTCATATGGGAATGGGGTCAACGCCACCTCGTTGGGCTGATACCAAAGGCGCCCCTTCCAAGCTTGATCGATACGCTTTTTCAACAAAGCAAGCTGTTCCTTTGCGGTCTCTCCGTAGGGGAAGATCTCAAACCTCGCAGGGGGCAGATCCACGCCGAACTGGATCACCCCGCCGTTTTCTCCGATCATCACGGGTGCGTTCAATTCCCATTGCCGCAAGATACCGCAAAGATAATAGGTGGGCTTCCCGGAGCAAAGAGCAACGCAATGCCCTTTTGCTTCCAATCGCTTCAGCATTTCTATGGTTTCGGCCTTCGCTCCTTTTCCAACGGGTGCCAAGGTGCCGTCAAGATCAAATACAAGCAGCTTATGCATAACCGCCACTCCTTTCAAAGGGGAGTATAGCATATCCTACAGAGCTTTGTCAAGTATATGCGTTGCAAGAAAAAATCATGTCGCAACTTCAAAAAAAGTGTTGATTCTTTTTGATTTTTGTGGTAAAATGAATCGGATAAACATGGATAAGTGTGCCTACTGCGAAAGGAGCAAGAAAATGCTGGATCTGCAAAAAGCAAATTTTTGGAAACGTATCTCTGCGGCATTGCTGGATCTGATCCTGCTGTTCATCGTGATCGTTGGGTGTGCTTTGCTGCTTTCTGTTGTTTTCGGATACGATTCTTATTCCGAGACACTTGAGGGTAGGTACGAAGCCATCGAAAAGGAATACGGCATAACCTTAGATATCACCGCCGCCGAGTACGACGCCCTTTCCGAGGAAAAACGAGAGCATTTCGATAACGCACTTCTGGCTCTGAACGAAGATCCCGACGCACAGTATGCCTACGGGATGATGATCAACCTTACCTTTTTAATGATCACTTTTTCCGTTCTGATTGCTTTTCTCCTTTTGGAGGTTCTCGTTCCTTTGCTGTTTGACAACGGACAAACTCTCGGAAAGAAGGTTTTCGGCGTTGCCGTTATGCAGGAAGACGGTGTGAAGATCACTCCGGTGCTGCTTTTTGCCAGAACCGTTCTCGGTAAGTTTGCGGTGGAGACCATGATCCCCGTCTACGTGATCCTGATGATCTTCTTGGGCTTTATGGGCTTTGGCGGAACTTTGCTGGTCTGCATCCTTTTGGCGGTCCAGCTGTTTATGGTGGCCTTTACCAAAGGGCGTACACCCATCCACGATAAGCTTTCCCACACCGTAACCGTGGACTATGCAAGCCAAATGATCTTTGCTACCCGCGAGGATCTGATCGCTTATAAAACCAAGCTTCACGCAGAGACCGTGAACCAAATCGATCATCAAAATTCTAAAATAAAGGAATGACGAAGCGGTATGAAAATTGTTTTGCAGAATCTGACAAAAATTTTCCCCGGACGTAGCAAGAAATCCAATCAAGAGGTGGTTGCCGTCAATGACTTCACCTTTGAGATCCCCGACGGAAAGCTGGTAGGCCTGCTTGGCCCCTCCGGTTGCGGCAAGAGCACCACGCTGTATATGATCAGCGGTTTGCAGAAGCCCAGCGGCGGCAAGATCTTCTTCGGTGACGACGACGTGACCGAGCTTTCTGCGGAGAATCGCGGGGTAGGTCTTGTATTCCAGAACTACGCACTGTATCCCCATATCACCGTCAAGCAGAACATTCTGTTCCCTTTGCAGAATCTCCGGGGAGAGGATAAACTGCCTAAAGATGTTATGCTGGAAAGAGCCTATACTGCCGCTAAGCTGGTGCAGATCGACGATCTGATGGACAGAAAGCCCAGCGAGCTTTCCGGTGGTCAGCAGCAACGTGTTGCCATCGCCCGTGCCCTTGTGAAGATGCCCAAGGTGCTTCTTCTGGACGAGCCTCTTTCCAACCTGGATGCACGCCTCCGTCTCCAGACCCGCGAGGAGATCCGCCGTATCCAGAAGGATACCGGCATCACCACCATCTTCGTGACCCACGACCAGGAGGAGGCCATGAGCATCTCCGACCTGATCGTTGTGATGAAGCTGGGCGTTGTTCAGCAGATCGGCAAGCCTCAGGACGTATACGACGATCCTACCAATCTGTTCGTGGCAAAATTCCTTGGCACGCCTCCCATCAACGTCTTTGAAGGCACCGTATTTGAAGAAAAGCTCTTCATCGGCGGCGCTCCCGTTCTGGACGTTCCCGGTGTGGATAACAGGGAAGTGATCATCGGCATCCGTCCCGAAGGATTTATTCTGGACGAGGAGGGTCCCTTGACCTGTGGCTTGAACAGCGTTGAAGTCATGGGTCGCGACGTCAGCGTGGTCTGCCGTCACGAAAATGCCCTTTCTCCCGTGATCCGCGCCATCATCGACGCAGATAACAAAGTAGCCGCAGGGGAGACCGTTCGTTATTCTCTCAAGCCTCATAAGGTGTTCCTGTTCTCTAAAGAGGACGAGACCCGCATTCGCTTTTGAGAGGTAAAGAATTATGGTAGAAAGCAAACATAAATGGAAGGCGTGGCTATATCTTTCGCCTGCCATCATTTTACTTCTGATCTTCACCGTCTGGCCCATCATCAACACCGTCCGCATGGCGTTTTTGGAAAACTACAACAGCATGGCGGCGGTTGGCGGTATGAAGTACAACTTTGGCATCGGTAATTTTAAGCAGGTGCTGGAGTATAACGCATTTCTGGATTGCTTGGGCAACACAATGCTGCTGACGGTGATCACCGTACCGTTGTCCACCTTCCTTGCACTTTTGATCGCTGTCTGTTTGAACGCCATCAAACCCTTACAGCGTTTGTTGCAGACCATCTTCTTCCTGCCCTACGTCACCAACTCCATCGCCATCGGTATGGTGTTCGCCGCTATGTTTAACATGGTGGGCTCTGCCTTCGGCGGCGAGAACGAGATCATTGTCACTGCGGGTATCATCAACAACGTCATCGAGTTTTTCGGCGGGGAAGCGGTGAACTGGATCAACGCAGGCTCCTCCTACGCCGCCAATATCACGGTCATGGTGGTGTATATCGTCTGGAACGCCCTGCCCTTTAAGATCCTTATCCTTTTGGGCGGCCTGCAGAGCATCAACAAGCAGTATTACGACGCCGCCCGTGTGGACGGCACTCGCCGCGCCCGTGTCTTTACCAAGATCACGGTGCCGTTGTTGTCTCCCATGCTGGCATACGTGGTGATCACGGGCTTCATCGGAGGCTTCAAGGAGTATTCCTCCATCGTTGGTATCTTCGGTGAGCATATGGGTCCCGCAGGGGACGCCAAACGTCTGAATACCATGGTGGGCTTCATTTACGATTCTCTGTCTACTCAGCAGGGAAGAGCCAGCGCTGCGGCGTTGATCCTGTTCGGCATCATTTTCGTGGTGACCATGATCAACCTCTACGTCAGCAAAAAGAAGACCCATTATTAAGGAGGTGCGATCATGTCTCAACATACTACTATGCATGCAAAAGACCTGCAAAAGGTCTCCTCCAGGCAGACTACCACAAAGATCTTATCCAAATTCTTTGTCTATCTGTTCTTGATCCTCATGGCGCTGATCGTGCTTTTCCCCTTTTATTGGATGCTGATCTCCTCTGTGAAATCTCTCGACGAATACCGTCTTTCCGTTCCCACCCTGTTTCCCCGGAAGATCCTTTGGGGCAACTACGTGGAAGCTTTTAACCAGGCAAACCTGGGCAGACTGTTTATGAACACTCTGTTCGTGGGTTTGGTCTCCACACTTTTGTCTTTGGTGATCACCGTTCTTTCTGCCTTTGCTTTTGCAAGGCTGGAGTTCAAGGGTAAGAACGCCTTGTTTGCCGCTTTGCTGGCAACCATGATGATCCCCGGCGAGCTGTTTACCATCACCAACTACGCAACGGTAAACTCCTTTGGATGGATGGATTCCTACACCGTACTGATCGTTCCCTTTTTGGTAAGCGTGTTTTACATCTATCTACTCAGGCAAAACTTCCTGCAGATCCCCAACGAGCTGTATCTGGCCGCCAAGGTGGATGGTACAAGTGACTTGAAGTATCTCTGGAAGGTCATGATCCCCTTGGCACTTCCCACCCTCATCTCCATTACCATCCTGAAGATGATGGGTGCCTGGAACTCCTACGTATGGCCCCGCTTGGTAGCCAACGACGAGAAGTACCAATTGATCACCAACGGTTTGCGTAATGCCTTTACCGATTCCACAGGTGACGTAAACATTCCTGTGCAGATGGCGGCGGTTGCCATCGTATCCTTACCCTTGTTCCTGGTGTTTATCTTCCTGCGGAAGTACATCATGAAGGGCGTTTCCCGCAGCGGCATCAAGGGTTGAGATCGTAATCAAAAAATTATATATACGAAAGGAATTTTCAACCGTGAAAACACAGAGAATCCTCGTTTCCCTCCTTTTGGCGGCAACTATGCTCCTCGGTGTCTTCGCCTTTGCAGGCTGTGAGGCATCCGGCGGCGTAGCTGCAGACTTCGTCATCCCCGAAGGTGGCTTCGACACTTCCAAGGAAGTGACCATCACCTTCTACCACACCATGGGCGCCAACCTTCGTGACGTTCTGGACCGTTACATCGTTGAGTTTAACAAGCTCTATCCCAACATCACCGTTGTGCATGAGCAGGTTGGCGGCTACGACGACGTTCGTGACCAGATCAAAACCGAGATCACCGTGGGCAACCAGCCCAACATCGCTTACTGCTATCCCGACCACGTTGCACTGTACAACCTGGCACAGGCAGTTACCCCTTTGGACACCTTGATCGGCAGCCAGCTGACTATTAACAGAGCGGATGGCACCACCGAGACTCTCGGCCTCACAGATGCCCAGATCGCAGACTTCATCAAGGGCTATTACGAAGAGGGTAAGGAATTCGGCGACGGTAAGATGTACACCATGCCTCTTTCCAAGTCCACCGAGGTTCTGTATTACAACAAGACCTTCTTTGACAAGCACGGCATCAAGGTTCCCACCACTTGGGACGAGCTGGAAGCCGTTTGCAAGCAGATTAAGGAGATCGATCCCGATTGTATCCCCTTGGGCTATGACTCCGAATCCAACTGGTTCATCACTATGTGTGAGCAGTCCGGTTCTCCCTATACCAGCGCCACCGGCGACGATCTCTTCCTCTTTGACAACGAGACCAACCGTGCCTTCGTTGCACGCTTCAGAGATTGGTATCAGAAGGGCTACGTTACCACCCAGGAGCTTTCCGGCGGCTATACCTCCGAGCTGTTCACCAAGGCAGAGTCCGATGCAGGTAACAGCTATATGTCCATCGGTTCCTCCGCAGGCGCTACTCACCAGCGTCCCGACAAGGTAAACGAAGCATATCCCTTTGAGGTTGGCATCGCTACCGTTCCTCAGCTGGATGCCTCTAACCCCAAGGTCATCTCTCAGGGTCCTTCTCTCTGCATCTTCAAGAAGAACGATCCCCAGGAGGTCATGGCATCTTGGCTGTTCGTGAAGTACCTCTGCACCACCGTAGAATTCCAGGCTGAATTCTCCATGGCTTCCGGTTACGTTCCCGTCATCAAGTCCGTTGGCGAAAACGAGATCTACAAGGGCAGCTTCCTTGATCTGGCTGATGGCGGCGACTATATCTCCGCTTTGAGCGCAAAGATCTGTCTGCAGCAGGAAAAGGCGTACTACACCTCTCCCGCATTCAACGGCTCCTCCACCGCCCGCGACCAGGTAGGTCTCCTTATGCAGAAGTGTCTGTCCTCCGATTGGGGCTCCGACGTGGAAGCGCAGATCAAGAAGGCCTTCGAGGATGCAGTTGCCGAATGTAAGTATCAGGCAGGTAACTAACGGTCATGAAGCAATCGTTTAAAAAGAGTATTGCGTTTCTGTCCGTTCTTGCTCTGCTTTTGTCCCTGCTTGTATCCTGCACCCCCGCAGAACAAGAGCCGGAATTTACTCACGTAGATTACGCTTCCTCCGTCAAGCTGGATCAATCATCCACCACCATGAAGCAGGAAGTGACCGTCAAGGCGTATATCGACGGAGATACCACCCATTTCTACGTTCCCTCCTCCGTGCTGCCCGGCGGTGTGTTGAAGGCCAGATATCTTGCCATCAATACTCCCGAGTCCACGGGTAAGATCGAGGAATGGGGCAAAGCCGCCGCCAACTACACTAAATCCAAGCTGCAAAACGCCACCTCCATCATCGTGGAATCCGATAACGAAAGATGGAACGTAGACTCCACCGGAGACCGTTATCTGGTCTGGGTATGGTACCGCGAGGCAGGCTCCGATTCTTATCGGAATCTGAATATCGAGATCCTTCAAGAGGGTCTTGCCATTGCTTCAAACTCCGCCAACAACCGTTACGGCGAGACTTGCATGGCGGCCATCAATCAAGCAAAAACGGAAAAACTCCACGTTCATTCTGATGAGAAGGATCCCAACTTCCCCTACGGTGAGGCTACCGAGCTGACCTTGAAGGAGCTCCGTTGCAACGTGACCGCTTACGACAACACCAAGGTTGCCTTCGAGGGCGTGATCACCAAGAACAACAGCAACACCGTTTATATCGAGGAATTCGACGCCGAAACAGGCCTCTACTACGGTATGCAGGTCTATTACGGTTACAGCCTCAACGGCACGGGTCTGGAGATCCTTTCCGTGGGTAACCGCGTGCGCATCGTGGGTACCGTGCAGTATTATGAAACCGGAAACACCTATCAGGTCTCCGGTCTGGAGTATTCTGTGATGAATCCCGATTCCCCCTCCAACATCAAAAAGATCAGCGAGGGACACCAGCCTGCGTACGCACCCATTACTCCCCAACAGCTTTTGTCGGAAACCGTTTCCGTCACCGTTGGCGAAGAAGTAAAATCCTACCGCTATGCCGAGCTTGCCATCTATACCTCCGTATCCATGGAAGGCTTGCAGGTCGTAGATATTTACACCACCGACAACGAAGAAAGCTCCTCCAAGGGCGCGATGTCTCTTACCTGCAAGGCGGGGGATAAGACCTTTGTGGTGCGCACCACTGTTCTTTACGACGCCGACGGGAAGCTGATCACCGAGTCCTACTTCCGCGGAAAGACCATTTCCGTCCGCGGCCTCGTCGACTTCTTCAACGGAGAGTATCAGATTAAGCTGTTCTCCGTGAACGACGTCACCGTTCAATAATCGATTTCAAATGTATTCAAATAGGAGATGCATGTTATGAAAAAACTGATTGCGCTTCTGCTTGTCCTGGTCTTCTGCGTGGGCTGTCTCGCATCCTGTGCCGAAGAGCCTGTGGTAGAAGAAGGCGCCACCCTGTCCCAGGCGGTCACTTATCTGCACAACCTGTATAAGGACGCCGCTAAGACCACCCCCACGGATTACGACGTGGTGGGCAAGCTGATGATCGGTACCACCGAGTTCACCGTAACCTGGGAAACCGACAGCGAGCTTGTTACCATCAAGGAAAGCTCCAAGACCGGTTTCTGGACGGTGGACGTTCCCGCCAAGACCGAGGAAGAGATCCCTTACAAGCTCACCGCTACCGTAAAGAATGCCGCAGGTCAGACTGAGACCAAGACCTACGAGCGCATCGTTCCCATCGTGGACAATTCCACCATCGTCGGCGAGCCCGAGGAGGGCGTAGCGTATAAGTTCTACATGGTTCAGGCCAGCCTCGGTCAGACCCTGTACGCTACCCATGAGCTTCAGGACAACAAGTATATCAAATCCACCACCGACCCCGTAGAAGCACCCGACTTCTTTGCCGAAAAGGCAGATGGCGGCTACAAGTTCTATACCATGGTCGGCGATATCAAGAACTACGTTACCGCTTCTACCGTGACCTCCGATGACGGCAAGGTCAGCAAGTATCTGAACTACAGCGCCGACGCAGGCTCCGTTTGGTACTATAAGACAGCCGAGAATGCTTGGTGCACCGTTGTGGAAGGCGGCGAGTACGTAGTAGGCACCTACTCCTCCTACGCAACCTTCTGCATTTCCGAATCCTCTTATATCAACGCGGAAAACAGCGGCGTTTCTCAGTTCCCCGCAGGCCTGATCCTGAAGGAGACTGCAGAAGCCAACAAGCCCTCCGGCGACGAAGTGACCATTTACGAAACGCCCGAAGACATCGTTAATGCCGCTTACGCTCTGGAAACCGGGGCAGTTCTCTCCGCCGCTCATCCTTATACCCTCACCGGTACCATCATCTCCATCGACTCCGCTTACAGCGAGCAGTACGGCAACGTAACCGTCACCATCGTAGTCGGCGACATGGAAGATAAGCCCATCCAGTGCTACCGTTTGAAGGGCGAAGGCGCAGATGCCATCAAGGCAGGAGATACCATCACCGTTACCGGTATCATCAAGAACTACAACGGCAAGGTTGAGTTCGACGCAGGTTGTACCCTGGATTCCTATACCCCCGGCGAAGGCTTTGATGTGGAGATCTACGAGACTCCCGAGGAGATCCTGAACGCCGCATACGCTCTTGAATCCGGCGAGACTCTTTCCGCAGGCACTCCCTACACCCTTTCCGGTGTGATCACCGTTATCGACACCCCCTATAGCGAGCAGTACGGCAACGTAACCGTCACCATCGTTGTGGGCGGCATGGAAGATAAACCCATCCAGTGCTTCCGTCTGAAGGGCGAAGGTGCAGACGCCATCAAGGCAGGGGATATCATCACCGTTACCGGCGTGATCAAGAACTACAACGGCAAGGTTGAGTTTGATTCCGGCTGTACCTTGGATTCCTTCACCGCAGGGGAAGCTCCCGACGTTGAGATCTTCGAGACCTACGAAGCCATCATCAACGCGGCTTATGCTCTCGGCACCGGCGAGACCCTTTCCGCAGGTCATCAGTACGTCCTTTCCGGCCGTATTGTTTCCATTGATTCCGCGTACAGCGATCAGTACGGCAACGTGACTTTGACCATTATCGTCAAGGGCATGGAAGATAAGCCCATCCAGTGCTTCCGTCTGAAGGGCGAAGGTGCTTCCGTTGTCAAGGTTGGCGATCTGGTTACCGTTCTCGGCGTGATCAAGAATTACAACGGCAAGGTGCAATTCGATTCCGGTTGCAAGATCACCTCCTACGTGACGCAGTACGTAGCTCCCGTGGTCCCCGATGAGCCTCCCGTAGAAGATCCCGAAGATCCCGTCGATCCTCCCGTAGAAGATCCCGAAGATCCCGTTGATCCTCCCGTGGAAGACCCCGAAGATCCTGTCGATCCTCCCGTAGTGGATCCCGAAGACCCCGTTGAACCTCCCGTAGAAGAACCCATCATCTATGAGACCGTTACCGAGATCATGGATGCGGCTTACGCTTTGGAAAGCGGCGCAACCCTTTCCGGCGGCCATAAGTATACTCTCAGCGGTGTTGTTCTTTCCGTTGACACCGCTTACAGCGAGCAGTATAAGAACGTTACCGTTACCATCACCGTAGAAGGCACCGAAAAGACCATCCAGCTCTTCCGACTGAAGGGAGAAGGCGCTGATGTCATCAAGGCAGGCGACACCGTTACCGTTGAAGGTGAGATCCTGAACTACAACGGCAAGGTGCAGATGAACGCAGGCTGTCAGATCAAGTCCCTTGTTCCCGTAGAACCTGAAGAGCCCGAACAGCCCGAGGAACCCGAGACTCCTTCTCTGGACACTCCCGAAGGCATCGTCAAGGCGGCTTATGCTCTTGAAAAGAATACCGTTCTGGCTGACGGCGCATTGTTCACTCTCACCGGTGTGATCTCTTCCGTTCAGACTCCCTACGACAGCGGCTACAAGAACGTTTCCGTGTTCATCATCGTAGAGGGACTGGAAGATATGCCCATGCTGTGCTACCGCATGAAGGGCAACGGTGCCGATACCATCAAGATCGGCGATACCATCACCGTTACCGGTAAGATCAAGAACTACAACGGCACCGTTGAGTTCGATGCAGGCTGTACTCTGGATTCTTACGAAGTCGGCGACGTGGAAGTTGTGATCTACGACACTCCCAAGGCCATCGTAGAAGCAGCTTACGCTCTTGGCAACCAGGAAACGCTTTCCGGCGGCCATGAGTACACCCTTACCGGCACCATCACCAAGATCGATACTCCTTACAGCGAGCAGTACAAGAATATCACCGTTTCCATCACCATCGAAGGTTGCGAGGATATGCCCATCGTATGCTACCGTCTGAAGGGTACCGGCGCAGAGTCTCTGCAGGTTGGCGACGTGATCTCCGTTTCCGGTGTGCTGACCAACTATAACGGCACCATCGAGTTCACCAGCGGCTGTACCTTTACAAAGTAATTTTCCTGTTCAAAAAGCCTTCCTCTTTGCCAAGGAAGGCTTTTTCTCTTGACGGCAATGCAAAAATGTGGTACAATATCAAGGATTTGTAAGGATGGTGATAACGTGCAAAAATTGTTCCGCAGAAGCTGTATACTTCTTTTGGCTTTCCTTGTAGCTGCATTCTCATGGGGCTGCGAGGCAAGCACCTCTCTTGCAACCTTAGAGATCACCAATTGCGACAGAATGGAGCTGGTGCTGGGCTCCACCTATCAGCTGAAAACCAATGCTCCAAAAGAGCTACTTGGGTCCTTAGTCTGGGAATCCAGCGGCAGTTGCCTCACGGTGGACCAAAACGGTTATCTTACCGCCATAAAAACGGGCACCTCGGCTGTTACCGTCTCTTACGGAGAACTGAAGGATACCGTCTTGATCAAGGTGGTGGAGACCCCTTCTATCGATCCCTCCGGTGTGGACGAGGAGATGCGGGATGCCTTTTACGGCGACAGCGATCCTGCCGACAGCTACGAAGAGGCCCTTCTCCGTTCTTCCAGAGGGGAGCTTTCCGGTGCGGAAACAGTTCCCGACCAAGCACCTGTGCTTGCTTCTTACCGTCCCGCTCAAAACGGATCGTTTATCCGTAACAACGTTCCCTATTATGCCGACGAAAACACTTACGTGGTGGTGAACGCCTACGGTGTTGAAGTCTTCCGCGTTTACCGCGGCGGCGGATATATCACCCTGGAGGAGGTTGCGGCCTACGTCTACGCCTTTGGTGACGTTCCCGCAAACTATACGGAAAGTAAACGCACCGAGCCGGAGGACAGCATTTGGGGCGAGAATCTCCGTCTCAACCATACCAAATTCTCCGGGAATACCGAAAAATACCCCTACGAACCGGAGCTTCCCGACATCAGCGGTTGCGGGGGAGACCTGTACTATTACGAGATCGATATCGGCACTACGGGAACGGATTGTGACCCGGGATATTCCGTCAAGATCTACAACGACGGTCAGACCATCACCCGCGGTGCGGCAAGGATCGTGTATACCCGCTACGACGCCAACCATAACGAGATCATCGACCCCAACGAGAAATATCTGTTTTATACCTATAACCACTATAACGATTTTCAGGAATATCTCAACTACTTCGGCGGCTGGGGAGAGATGTTCGGCAACGTCACAGGCGGCGGGAAGCTCTCCAGCAAAACCGATTATAACCCTACGCCCTACGTTCCCGTGACCATGGGATCTTTGCTCATTGATTCCGAAATGACAGTCACTGTTGATCCCCGTTTTTTTCATATTTTTGCATAAGAAAAAGGAGCTTTGTGCTCCTTTTTCATTTTGTCAAATGCTTCAACCGTTCAAATGCGTCGAACGCCGTCTTCTCCGCTGTCAAAGGCGTAATGGAAATATAACCGTTCAACACAGCATCGATATCCACCGTCAGATCGTTAAACTCCCGCTCCAAGGGTGCACCAACCTGCAAATACAGATCGTTCCCCTGAGGAATAAATTCATCATGATAGTAAATGCCGCCTTGCTTGGTAATGCGGATACCGTTGATCTCCGGCGGGAAATTGACGTTGTAGAGAACGTTCTGCTCCGACAGATGATTCTCAAAGATCCACTCCAGCGTTTCCGGCAAATGAGCAAGCCCAACCTCCAACGCGCGGTATTCCGCAGAGAAGGCCATGCCCTTCACACCCAGGCGAGCTCCCTCCAATACAGCTCCCGCCGTGCCGGAGTAAGCAATATCATCTCCCAGATTGTACCCGATGTTCATGCCGGAAACAACCAGATCAAACTGCTTCTTCAAGCCCACAATACCGTAGCGAACACAGTCCGCAGGGGTTGAATCCACCGCATACCCATATTTCCCGGGGGCGTATTCCACTTGCTTGATCTCAATGGGATTTCGAAACTCAATGGTCTGGCTTTTCCCACTCTGCTCCTTCTTGGGAGCGATCACCGTCACCTCACCGTACTTCCCAAAGATCTCTGCCATTCTGGGAATAGCGGGGGAGAAGATGCCGTCGTCGTTGGTCAATAAGATGTTCATAACCAGCCCTCGTTGTTTTCCTTGTATTCTTTCAACCGTTGGTCGGCCATCTTCAGAAGGTCTTGCATCTGCTTTTTGCTGTCTACCGTAGCGCCGCTGGCACAAGCGTGACCGCCGCCTCCGTAGATCTCTGCGATCTCGTTCACCGTCACAAAGCGGGAACGCAACCGCACGCGAATACTGCCGTCGCTTCCTTCGATAAAGGCCAGCCAGATCAAACTGCCCTTAATGGAATCCATATATCCCACGCAAGCACACGCCTCTTCAAAGCTGAGCTTGAACCTTGCTTGCGTCTTTTTATCGATGTAAACGTAAGCCACGCCGTTTTCGGTGATCTGCATGGTCTGATACACGTAGGATTGGAACTTTAAGGTCTCGAATTCCTTCATGTAAAGCTGTGCGTACAATTGCTCCGTATCCACACCGTGATCCAAAAGCATTCCAGCCAACCTCAGAGTTTCACCGCTGACAGACCTGAACCTGAACCGCCCGGAATCCGTCACCATACCGGTGTAAATATAGGTTGCGGCCTCCTTGGTCATTACCAGCTCTTCCGAAAATGTGCTGTAAAAGGCGGCGATCAGCTCACAGCAGGAGGAGCGCTCCTCTTCCACCCATTCCAGATCGGCGTAAGAATCCGTGGGAATATGGTGATCGATCTTGATCAGCTCCTTGCAAAGCCTGTATCTCGGGTTAGAGATCCGTTCCGCCGTAGCGGTGTCTACAACGATGCCCAAGGCATCCTCATAAAGCCATTCATCGATCTCTGCATCCTCGCCTCCCAAAAAGGAAACGTACTCCGAATAGTCCGTATTCAGCAGATAGATCTCTTTATCGGGAAAGCTGTTTTTCAAAACAGCCTGTAATCCCTTGGAAGAGCCCACGGCATCTCCGTCGGGACGCTGATGACGAAAAATAATGATGCGATTATAAATTTTGATCTTTTCAAGGATCTTTGTCATGATCTCGTTATTCATATCTATCCTCCCCAAGAGCGCAAAGGTCATTCAGCAACGCCATTGCCTCCGCCTGATCCTTCAAGGTGGCGCCGCTGGCCTTTTGATGCCCGCCGCCTCCGTACTTCACCGCAATGGGATTGATGTTGTAGGTATTGGAGCGGATCTCACACAAAACCCCGTCCTCGGTCTCCGTAAAATTCACCCAGCTGTGAATACCGCGGATCTCCGACATCACGTTGACCATCCCGCGGGATAGGGTAAAGGTATCCGCTCCGTAAGAAGCCGCTTCTTCCCGTTGGGTATAAATGTACGCCACACCATTCTCTGTAGTGCGGATCTTCAAAGCGTATTTCGCCCGCAGCTGAATAAAAAACAGATCGTCTGCATACAGATTACGGTAGATATCCGAGGTATCAAACTTGGTTTCCATCAAAAAAGAGGCGATCTCAAACGTCTTTGCGGAAACGGAATCGTAACGGAACCGCCCGGAATCGGTGATCATACCGGTGTAAAGGGCTTTTGCCGCGGCAGGGGAGACCACCCATCCGCATTCCTTGGCCATGGCGGCGATCATCCCGCAACAGCTTTCAAAGGAAGTATCCGTCACCTCACAAGCGGCGATCTGCTCCACGAAAATGTGGTGGTCGATCCTTATCGTATCCTTTGCCAAGGTATATCGCTCGTCGCTGATCAGGCTTTTTGCGGAGGTATCCAGAACAATGGCAAGGGCATCCCCGTAAAAGCTGTCCTCAAGATCATCCATCTCTCTGCCCGCAATGAAAGCATAGCGTTGGTTCATGTCACCCACAGTATAGACTTCCTTTGCGGGATAATTATCCCGGAGCAACTGCCAAAGCCCGACCTGGCTTCCCAAGGCATCGCCGTCGGGATTCTTATGTCGATGAATGATCACTCTGTCATGCTTTTCGATCAGCTCACGAATCTGTTCAAACATGATCGCCACCCTCCCGTTGCTCCTTGATCTTTTTCTTCCAGCATTTGTGGCACAAAGCGATGTAGCTTTCGTTGCCGCCCAGCATCACCTGTTCACCGTCGGTGACCACCTTCATATTCCCGTCCAAACGGGCGTTGACGATGGCTTTTGCACCGCAAGCGCAAATGGTCTTGATCTCCGCAATGGAATCCGCAACCTCAAACAGCCTTTTACTGCCTTCAAACAGATGACACATAAAGTCAGCCCGCAAGCCAAAGCACATGACGGGTATATTCTTTTCGTCAACGATCCTTCTCAGCTGATCCACGTGTGCTTCCGTAAAAAACTGACATTCGTCCGCAATGATCACGTCGGCGTCTCCATGTTCTTTTTCGAATGTCTCAAACAGATCTTCATGCTTTCCGATGGCATCGCAGGTAGCGAGCAAGCCGATGCGGGAGCGTACCGTATGCTCTCCGTCACGGGTATCCACGGCAGGCTTGATCAGCCAGACCTTCATGCTCCGTTCTTCGTAGTTGAACTTGGTGATCAGTGCCTGAGCGGACTTGGAAGAGCCCATGGCGCCGTATTTAAAATATAATTTTGCCATTTTCAAGATCCGAGCCTTTTCTTCATTATTGAAATCAGTATAGCATATTTCCACAAAAAAAGAAAGAGAAAATTCAAAATTTCGGAGAAATGTTTTCAGCTTTTTTGAACGTCGAAGTTTGCGGTTAAGATACGGTAAAGAAGGGCTTTTTTCGGTTGACAAACGGTAAAAGCAATGCTATGATGTTCCCGGTCGGAATAAGTGGTGGAGTCTGCCACCGATCGCCAAAAGCGTCGGGTTATCTCGATCATAGTCTTTGCTCTCCGGGGCGAGCGAGCCGATGATAACAGCATCAAAAAGCTCCAAGTGAATATGGCGAACATTCGCAGAAAGTTCGGGATCACCCCCGCAGAGCCTAAGTACATCTATAACGAGCTGGGCGTTGGCTACCGCATGGACCACGGGGTTTAATCCACTAAAATCCACCCAAAAACCCTGTCATTTTCCCCCTGCTTTTTGAACGAAAAAAATAATGAAAAAAGTTCAAAAAAGGCTTGACAGAACCAAAACTTTGTGCTATAATAACGCCGTTGTCCGAACGAGGCAACACGATCCCCGTTTTGGTATCTGGGTGTGGCGCAGATGGTAGCGCGCTACCTTGGGGTGGTAGAGGCCGCAAGTTCAAATCTTGTCACTCAGACCAAATAAACCCGTAGGGCTTTAGCCCTGCGGGTTTATTTCTTTTTGCGCTACAGGATTACTCAACTTGTTGCCCGGAAGAATCGCTTGCGATTCTTCAGAACGAAAATCCTATCGGGATTTTCGTTTGAGCAACGTTCAAATCTTGTTTGTAATTGTAGATCCCCGATAGGCTTTAGCCTTGCGGGTTTATTTCTTTTTGCGCTACAGGATTACTCAACTTGTTGCCCGGAAGAATCGCTTGCGATTCTTCGGAACGAAAACCTTTTGGTTTTCGTTTGAGCAACGTTCAAATCTTGTTTGTAATTGTAGATCCCCGATAGGCTTCAGCCTGTCGGGCTTATTTCTTTACTTTCGAACAACGCAAATGCGAAAAAATCCACTAATGGTGGTGTTTTGCACCAAAATACGGTTCTTGACCAACCTTTATGATTGTGATATTATAATGTTACCGACAGGGCCCGTCGTGTAAAGTAAATTATAATCATTTACAGAAAGGAGATTACGTTATGGATTTGTTGATTGGAGAGAGAATCAAAAAATATCGCAAAGAAAAGGAAATGACGCAAGAGGCTTTAGCACAGGCCTTGGCAGTATCCCCTCAATCTGTTTCCAAATGGGAATGCGGAGACGGATACCCCGACATTACCCTTCTTCCGTCCATTGCCAATTTCTTTGAGGTAACCATCGATGAGCTTGTCGGCAACGATGAGATCAGCGCAAAAGAGGACGTTCAAAAGAATTATTTCTACGTCGCAAACTCCCTTCCGCCTGCCGATCAATTGGCGCTTGCAATGAAATATCACCAAAAATATCCCCGTAATTGGCATATCGCAACGTCCCTCATGCATTGTATCGTCAACAACTGCCATGGTGGCATTGACGAGTATAAAAAGATGCTCACCGATATTTGCGAAAGGCTTTTGAAGGACTGCGCCGACAGCACAATGCGCAGAAGTGCCGTGAAGGCGATGTGCATGATATGCGAAGAGGATGAGATCGAAGAATGGTTGAATAAGGATACGTCCTTCTGGTACGAAACCAGGCACGAAATTTATGAAGAACGTTACAAGCTGTCCGGGGAAGAGGAAAAATTTTGGATGATGAGATATGCGGGTAACTTCCTTAGGACCTCTGCCATGATCGGAAGAATGCGTGAGCATAAAAGCTATATCGGAAAGCCCGAAGAGTCCGTAGCCTGGAACACCATGTATCTTGACGTCCTGAACGGTGTTACGCAAAACACGATCCCCGACGGCTGGATTCCCGAATACACTGTGCAGTATATGCGATTGTCTGCAGCCTATTTTGGCTTGGAAGATAAAGCAACCGGTTATATGTATTTGGAAAAAGCCCTTGCTTTGTACAAGAAGTGGCATACTTTCCCCGAAAACGCTTTGCTTGACTTGGGAAATCCTCTTCTGTTCGGCGAAACGAAGCTTATAAAAGATCGTTGCTATATTCAATTGCCAAATGAAAAAAAGCTTTATCTGCTTGGGGGATTGAAGTACGGGATCGTAAACGTTGCAAGCATCATGGAAGCGGAAAGCGGCTGGGAATGGTTTGACGGCGTTAGAGGCGAGGAGCGCTGGATCGCCATTCTTGCAGAGGCAAAAGTATTTGCGTGAACCGGTAACAGAACTATAAAAGTCAAATCAATTCACTATTTGCGCCTCCGGCAAGTAAAAAAGCTTGCCGGAGGCATTATTTCTATCAAAAAACTATTGACAAGCGATAACTTATATGTTATAATGCCAGCAATCACTTTAACGAGGTAAAGCGTTAAAGTGATCGAGATTTACAGAAAGGCGGCTACCATCCATGGCAAACTGGCATTCTAAAGAAACCGACGATCTGATCAAGGCGATCACAGAATTGAATACCACAGAGGAATGCTATACCTTCTTCGAAGACGTTTGTACCATCAAGGAGATCATCGAGATCGCTCAGCGCCTTCGTGTTGCCAAGCTGTTGGATAGCGGACTCAGCTATCAGGCCATCAGCAAAGAAACGGGCGCCAGCACCGCTACCATCAGCCGCGTGAGCAAATGCCTGGAATACGGCAACGGTGGTTACCGTGCCGCCATCCAACGCCTAAAGGAAGGGGAACCCATCACGTGAACGAAGCCATCTTCAAGCAGGGAGAAAAAGCCCTGTTTTCCCTTCGGCAGCTGTACCGCTCCTACGGTTATCTGCCCTTCAAAATGAATAAATTTGAGGAATACGATTTCTATCTGCAGAACAAGGAATTCCTCGTCAGCGATAGAGTCATTACCTTCAACGATACCGACGGCAAGCTTTTAGCCCTGAAACCGGACGTTACTCTGTCCATCGTCAAGAGCAGCAAGGACATTCCCGGCTTTAAGCAAAAGCTGCACTACGACGAAAACGTATACCGCATTTCCGCAGGGACGCACCGTTTTCGAGAGATCTTGCAAACGGGGCTGGAATGCATCGGTGACATCGATCTTTACGATCTGTTTGAGGTCGTTTCCTTGGCGGCGCAAAGTCTTGCCTCTGTTTCGGATGCGTATATCCTTCAGCTTTCCCACCTGGGCATCCTGTCCGCACTTTTGACCGAATCGGGTGGCAACGAAGCCTTCTGTAAGGAAGCCTCTAAGTGCATCGAAGAGAAGAATCCCCACGATCTGAAAAAACTCTGCGTGGCCAACGGCATTTCCGACGTACAGACCCAAAGGCTTTGCGGGTTTATCGGCATTTACGGCGAACGAAATTCCGTTTTGGAACGCTTGGCAGTTCTTTGCAACACCCAAGAATCCCTTGCCGCCTTGCAGTCCTTAAAGGAATTGTCCGCTTTGCTTGATCAAACGCCCTATTCCTCCCGTATTTGCTTCGATTTCTCCATTGTAAACGACATGAGCTATTACAACGGAATCGTGTTCAAAGGGTTCTTAAGCGGTATTTGCGAAGGCGTCCTTTCCGGCGGACAGTACGACAATCTCCTCCGCCGTATGGGCAGAAGATCCTCCGCCGTAGGCTTTGCCCTCTATTTGGACCTTCTGGAAGAGCTGAAAGCACCTTGCGAAGGGTACGATGTGGACGTGGTCTTGCTCTACGACGATACCGTCCCCAAATCCAAGATCGCTTTGGAGGCCCGCCGCCTGGCGGAAGAAGGCCACACCGTCAGCGCTCAGAAGACCTTGTACGACAAACTTCGCTTCCGCAGGGTTCTTGATTTAAGAAAGGAGTCCCCCTCATGATCAACGTTGCATTGCCCAAAGGGAGACTCGGCGAGAAGGTCTACGCCATGTTCGAGCAGGCAGGCTACGAATGTCCTTCCATCAAGGAAGCCAACCGCAAGCTTGTTTTCGAGAACACCGAAAAGCAGATCCGTTATTTTTGGGTCAAGCCCTCCGACGTTTCCATTTACGTGGCCAGAGGTGCGGCAGACATCGGCGTGGCGGGCAAAGATATTTTGCTGGAGTATGAGCCGGACGTTTACGAGCTTCTGGATCTGAACATCGGCAAATGCCGTATGGCCGTGGCCGCTCCCAAGGATTTTTACGACAACGGCGAAAAAACCTTAAAAGTCGCCACCAAGTTTACCAACATTGCCGGCCGTTATTATAACAGCCTTGGCAGAGAGATCGATATCATCAAGCTCAACGGCTCTATCGAGATCGCTCCCATTCTCGGACTTTCCGACGTGATCGTGGACATTGTGGAAACGGGAGCCACCTTAAAAGAAAATAATCTGGAGGTTTTCGAAACCATCGTGCCCATCAGCGCAAGACTGATCGCCAACAAAACCAGCTTTCAGTTCAAAACCTCCGAGATCGAAGCCATCACAAGCAAGATCAGCCCATTGATCCAACCGTAAAGGAACACCCATATGATCAAGATCTATTCTTACGGAGAAGTTCCCGCTTCCGAGATCTTCTCCCGCAACAACCCCGTCTCCGACGTCAGCGACGTTGTTTCCGCAATCCTTGCCCAAGTGGCAAGCAGGGGAGACGAGGCATTGTACGAATATACCAAGAAATTCGACAAAGCGGAGCTCTCCTCCTTGGAAGTGACCGCAGAAGAGATCGAAGAAGCCTTTGCTTCCGTCGACCCCGATTTTGTTGACATCCTCCGAGAAGCCGCAGAGAATATCCGCACCTTCCATTCCAAGCAGGTGCGCAACGGCTTTATGCTGAACCGAGACGGCGGCGTTGTGGTGGGTCAAAGGGTGACTCCCATCGAAAAGGTTGGGCTTTACGTTCCCGGCGGTACTGCCGCATACCCCTCCACCGTATTGATGGACAGCATCCCCGCCAAGATCGCAGGCTGTGCAGAGATCGTGATGGTCACCCCTCCCGGGAAAGACGGGAAGGTTGCTCCCGCCATTCTTGCCGCGGCAAAGATCGCTGGGGTCACCCGCATTTTCAAGGTGGGCGGCGCCCAGGCAGTTGCCGCTTTGGCATACGGTACCCAATCCATTCCCAAGGTGGATAAGATCGTAGGTCCCGGCAACGCATTCGTTGCGGAAGCAAAAAAGCAAGTGTTCGGCATGGTCTCCATCGATATGATCGCAGGCCCCAGCGAGATCCTGGTGGTTGCGGATTCTACCAACAGCCCCAAGGTGATCGCCGCTGATCTGCTCTCCCAAGCGGAGCACGACAAAAACGCCGGTGCCGTCTTGGTCACCGACACCAAGGAATTTGCCCTTGCAGTCAGTGAAGAATTGGAACGGCAGATCCCTCTGCTTTCCCGCAGTGAGATCGCACGCGCCTCTATCGACAACAACGGCAAGATCATTGTGGCCAAGGACGATCTCATGCTTGCCATTGAGATCGCAAACGAGATCGCTCCCGAGCATCTGGAGCTTTGCGTGGACAATCCCTTTGATTACCTGGACCGTGTAAAGCACGCAGGCTCTATCTTCATGGGCAAGAATTGTCCCGAGGCCTTGGGTGACTACTACGCAGGTCCCAACCACACCCTCCCCACGGGAGGCACTGCACGCTTCTCCTCTCCCTTATCCGTGGACGATTTTGTTAAAAAGACCCAATACACATACTATTCCGCCGATGCCTTAAAGAAGGTAGCAAACAAGGTTTCCCGCTTTGCAAACCAAGAGGGCTTACAAGCCCACGGCATCAGTGCCACCGTTCGCTTTGAGGATTGATATGAGCACCTATTTCAGCCAAAGGTTTGCATCTCTTACCCCCTATACCCCCGGGGAACAACCGAGAGATATGCAGTACGTCAAACTGAATACCAACGAATCTCCCTATCCTCCTTCCTCGGGCGTTCTGGCGGCGGCGGAGAGGGAATCGAGACTCCTGCAGCTGTATTCCGACCCCACCTGCAAAGAGCTGGCAGAAAAGCTCTCAGCCCTTTACGGGTTAAAGCCTTCACAGGTGATTGCAACCAACGGTTCCGACGAAGCGTTGTACTTTGCCTTCATGGCATACAGCGGCAAAGACGTGCCTTTGGTGTTTCCCGATATTACCTACGGCTTTTATCCCGTGTTTGCAGATCTTTTAGGCGTGCCTTACACCGCAGTTCCCTTAAAAGAGGATTTTACCATCGATCCCGCAGACTATTTTGCAAAGGGCAAAAAGCAGACCGTGGTGATCGCCAACCCCAACGCACCCACGGGACTCTGTTTGTCTATCCCACAGATCGAAGAGATCCTACGGCATAACCAAGGCAACGTGGTGATCATCGACGAAGCCTACGTGGACTTCGGCGGAGAGAGTGCCGTACAGCTTATTGACAAATACGACAATCTGCTGGTCACCCAAACCTTTTCCAAATCCCGCTCCATGGCAGGAGCACGGCTGGGCTTTGCCATGGGAAACCAGGCGTTGATCGCCGATCTTCACACCCTGCGCTATTCCACCAATCCTTACAACGTCAACCGCATGACGGCTGCCGCAGGATGTGCCGCCTTGGAGGAAAACTCCTATTACATGGAAAACTGCAAGAAGATCATGGCAACCAGAGAGCAAACGAAGATCGCTCTGGAAGCCCTCGGCTTTTCCGTGATCCCCTCAAAAGCGAACTTTTTGTTTATCCGTCACCCAAAGGCAGACGGCAAAGAGATCTACCAAAAGCTCAAGGAAAAGGGCGTTCTGGTGCGCCACTTCGACAAAGATCGTATTCGGGAGTATAACCGTGTCACCATCGGTACGCCAGCGCAAATGGAAGTCTTTCTGAACACCATCCAAACCATCACGGAGGACGCTATATGAGAACCTATCAATGGAACAGAACCACCACCGAAACGGATATCAAGCTGGAGCTGAATCTGGATGGCTCCGGAATTTCCCGTATTCAAACCGGCGTAGGCTTTTTGGATCATATTCTCACCCTGTTTGCCAAGCACGGCAGATTCGATCTGAATCTGACTTGCAACGGCGACACCTATGTGGACGATCACCACACCGTCGAGGACGTGGGCATCGCATTGGGCGTTGCTTTTAGGAACGCTTTGGGGGACAAAAAGGGCATTACCCGTTACGGCAGTATGCTCCTCCCCATGGACGAGGCTCTGATCCTTTCCGCCGTGGATATTTCCGGTCGTGGCTCATGCTACTTTGCATTGCAGATCCCCACGGAAAAAGTGGGTACCTTTGACACCCAGCTTTGCAAGGAATTCTGGATCGCCTTTGCCACCAACGCAGGGATCACCTTACACCTGCGTCAGGAAGCGGGAGAAAATTCTCACCACATCATCGAGGGTGCTTTCAAATCCGTTGCAAGAAGCCTCCGTGCCGCCGTAGCCATCGATGCCGCTTTCAGCAACGACGTACCTTCCACCAAGGGGTTGCTTGCATGATCGCCATCATTGATTACGGTGTGGGGAATCTCTTCTCTGTCACCTGTTCCTTGGGGAGCTTCGGTGCGGAAACGGTGATCACCTCCGATCCCGATGTGATCAGAAAAGCCGATAAACTGCTTCTCCCCGGAGTGGGCGCATTTTCCGACGCCATTGCCAAGCTGAGGGCAACGGGATTGGATCGGGTCATCATCGAAGAAGTCCATAAAGGCAAGCCCATCCTCGGCATTTGCCTTGGGATGCAAATGCTTTTCGAAAAAAGCTACGAATACGGTGAATATGAAGGTCTGGGGCTTTTGAAAGGCTCCGTGATCCCTATGGCAGGGAAGATCCCCGAGACACTGAAGATCCCCCACATCGGCTGGAACGCTTTGCATATTCAAAAGGAGCATAAACTGCTCCGCTACGTCAAGGAAGGGGACTTCGTTTACTTCGTCCATTCCTATTACGCCACGGATTGCCAAGAAAGCCTTCTTGCCACGGCAGAGTACGGCACCGATATCACTGCCATCGTTGCCCAAGAGAATGTGATGGGATGCCAATTCCATCCCGAAAAAAGCGGCAACGTGGGACTTTCCATTTTAAGAGCCTTCTGCGAGGACTAAAAGCATGATTCTGTTTCCCGCTATTGATTTGTACGAAAAAAGGGCCGTCCGCCTGTTCAAAGGGGACTATCACCAAATGACGGTGTATTCCGAAAATCCCATAGAGATCGCCCTTGATTTTTGCTCTGCCGGCGCTACCCATATTCACATGGTGGATCTGGAGGGTGCAAAGGACGGCACTACGCCCAACCTCTCTATTGTGGAGCAGGTTGCAAAGGAAACCGACCTGTTTATCGAGATCGGCGGTGGCATTCGTACCATGGAGACGGTGGACCGTTATCTTTCCTGCGGTGTCTCCCGTGTGATCTTAGGTACTGCGGCAGTCACCGATCCCGCCTTTCTGGAGAGGGCCGTTTCCGCCTACGGGGGCAAGATCGCCGTTGGCGCAGACGTCAAGGACGGTATGATAGCCATCAAGGGCTGGCTGGAAAGCTCCTCTTACACCCTGGAAGCCTTTATGGAGCGACTTGAAACACTTGGCGTATCCAATGTCATCTGCACCGATATTTCCAAGGACGGGGCGATGAAGGGCACCAACAGAGAGCTTTATAAAGAGCTTTCACGGAAACATTCCATCGCCATCACCGCCTCCGGTGGCGTTTCCACCATGGAGGATATCAAAGCTCTTCGGGATATGGAGCTTTACGGTGCCATCATCGGAAAAGCCTATTACACAGGCGCAATCGATTTAAAGCAGGCTTTGGAGGCAGCAAAATGATCACAAAACGAATCATCCCATGCCTTGACGTCAAAAACGGCAGAGTTGTCAAAGGCACCAATTTTATGGGTCTTTCCGACGTATCCTCTCCCGTGGAGCTTGCAAGGTATTATTCCGAAAACGGTGCCGACGAGTTGGTGTTCTACGACATCACCGCCTCCTTCGAGGGCAGACGGCTGTTTACCGATATTCTCAAAGAGGTGGCAAGCACCATTTTCATTCCCTTGACCGTTGGCGGCGGCATCAATACCTTAGAGGATTTTGACAGGGTACTGAAATGCGGTGCCGACAAAGTCAGCGTGAACTCGGGAGCGATCCGCAACCCCTCCCTTGTTTCGGAAGCGGCCAAGCGTTATGGCGACCAATGCGTGGTTCTTTCCGCTGACGTGAAGCGGGTGGACGGCGGCTTCCGTATCTTTGCAAAAGGCGGCAGGGAAGACACGGGCATGGAAGCTATCTCGTGGATCAAGCGTTGCGTTGCAAACGGCGCAGGTGAGGTGGTGGTAAACTCCATCGATACCGACGGTGTCAAGAACGGCTTCGATATCGAGCTTTTGTCTCTGGTCTGCGATGCCGTCAACGTCCCTGTGATCGCATCCGGCGGTGCGGGAAACGTGTCTCACTTTACCGATCTGTTTGCCGCGATCCCCGAAATAGACGCCGCTCTTGCCGCATCCGTGTTCCACTTCGGAGAGATCAAGATTCCGGATCTCAAGAAAGTTCTCAAAGAGCATGGCGTCATCGTTCGTTTATAACCGAAAGGATACTGTTATGTTTGATATCAACACTTTAAAATTCGATGAAAACGGTCTGATCCCCGCCGTGGTGGTGGATTCCATCACCAAAAAGGTTTTGACCGTTGCATACATGAACAAGGAAAGCCTTGCTATTTCCATGGAAAAAGGACTTACCTGCTTCTGGAGTCGCTCCCGCAAAGAGCTTTGGCTGAAAGGGGAGACCAGCGGGAACTATCAGCATATCGTTTCCATCACCGCCGATTGTGATTGCGATGCACTTGTAGTGGTAGTAGAAAAAGACGGCCCTGCCTGTCATACCGGCGCGGATTCCTGCTTCAATACCCCCGTTTATCAAAGCGAGGAGCTGCACGAGTTTACCCTAAAGGGGCTTTACGATCTGCTGGTGGGCAGACAGAAGGAACGCCCCGAGGGTTCCTACACCACCTATCTGTTCGACAAAGGCCTTGATAAGATTCTAAAGAAGGTAGGCGAGGAATGCACCGAGGTCATCATCGCGGGTAAAGCCGACGATAAGGCAGAAACCGTTTACGAGCTTGCCGACTTGGCTTACCACGCCATGGTCCTCATGGTGCAAATGGGGATCTCCGTGGAGGACGTCCACAGAGAGCTTGCGTCCCGGCATATCATCGACCACAAGATCAAGCAGGAAAAAATGACGAAGTGAACGTGTTTTTTTCAAAATGCGGAAAAGTATGGGAATATTGCTTGACAAAAAAGTTTTTTATGATATAATATCAAAAGATATTATTTGATAAGAGGTTTTTGCAGTATGCCCAATAAGAGCAAAACGACCAATAAGAATAAATCCGCATTCTCTCTTCCCATCATCCTTTCCTTGGCTGTGATCCTGGTGACCGTTGTTGCGCTGGCCTTTGCCATCGTGCATTTCACCGGTGAGGAGGAGGAATCTCACGGTACCACCTCCAATTCCACCACCTCCGTTCCCACTACCGAGACCTTGAAAGGTACCTATTACGCCGAGCTGGAGATGGAAGACGGTGGCAAGATCGTGATGGAGTTGTATGCCGATATCGCTCCCATTACCGTTACCAACTTCGTAAAGCTGGTGCAGGAGAAGTTCTACGACGGACTGACCTTCCACCGCGTGGTCGAGGGCTTTATGATCCAGACGGGTGACCCCAAGGCCGACGGCACCGGCGGTAGCGATGAGAAGATCTTCGGTGAATTTGCCGTCAACGGCTTTGAAAATAATCTTTCCCATACCCGCGGCGTGATTTCTATGGCAAGAAGAGGAAACCCGTATTACGATTCCGCTTCCAGCCAGTTCTTTATCTGCCATGGGGACAGCACCTTCCTGGACGGTCAGTATGCCGCCTTCGGTAGGGTGATCTCCGGCATGGACGTTGTGGACAGAATTGCTTCCGTTCCCGTAAAGGGCGAGACTCCTTTGGAAAAGGTCTTCATTAAGTCCATCCGTATGATCGATAAGCCTGTTGCGTAAAGATTGGAGTATTATTATGGCAAATACCGTAAACGTTACCATAGAAATGGAGCTGGGCGGGGAGATCAAGCTTGAATTGTATCCCGATATCGCTCCCATCACCGTACAGAACTTTGTGGATCTCGCATCCAAGAATTTCTACGACGGCCTCATTTTCCACCGCGTGATCAGCGGCTTTATGATCCAGGGTGGCGACCCCACCGGCACCGGTATGGGCGGCCCCGGCCATCAGATCAAGGGTGAGTTTGCCGCCAACGGCGTCAAGAATCCCTTGTCCCACACCCGCGGTGTCATCTCCATGGCTCGTTCTCAGAACCCCAATTCTGCGGGAAGCCAGTTCTTCATCATGCATGCAGACGGCAGATATCTGGATGGCCAGTACGCCGCCTTCGGCAAAGTGACCTCCGGTATCGAGATCGTGGATCGCATCGCTTCCGTCCGCACCGATTACAGCGACCGTCCCTACGAGGAGCAGAAGATCAAGACCATCCGCGTAGACTAAGTTTATTTTCCCCTAAAAGGTATTTTCAAAATGTTAGAGAAGTTCCTGCCGAGGATCGACTTCGATTCTTACGAAGATTTTAAAGCCAATTACCGCGTGAACTGTCCGGAAGGGTTCAATTTCGCCTACGACGTCATCGACGCCTGGGCAGAGGAACAGCCGGATAAGAACGCTTTGCTTTATTGCGACGATTTCGGTACGAGACGGTTCTATACCTTTACGGACATGAAGCTCATGTCCAACCGCATCGCCAATTATTTGCTTTCCTTGGGAATCCAAAAGGGTGACCGAGTCATGCTGATCCTGAAGCAGCGTCCCGAGGTTTGGATGTGCTTTTTGGCACTCCATAAGATCGGGGCAGTCTGCATTCCCGCCACCTTCCAGCTCACCGAGAAGGATATCGTCTACCGTGTAGATGCTGCGGAATGCCGTATGATCATCTCCGTGGACGATCCTGACTTGCTGACCTTTATTGCTTCTGCCAAGTCCAAGTGCAAGACCTTGTCCCGGGTAGCAGTTGTTGGCGAGCACGTTCCCGAAGGCTTTTTGGATTTCCGACGTGAGATCGGTGCATACTCTCCCGTTTTGGAGCGTATCTATAACCATCAGACGGATCCTATGCTTATGTATTTCTCTTCCGGCACCACCGGTATGCCTAAAATGATCCTTCACGATTATACCTATCCTTTGGGTCATATTCTGACGGCACGGTATTGGCAGCACGTTGAGGAGGATAAGCTCCACCTTACCATGTCCGATTCCGGTTGGGCAAAGTTTGCCTGGGGCAAGATCTACGGCCAATGGATCTGCGGCGCAACCATCGTTGCCTACGATAACGAGAAGTTCAACGCCAAGAATACCATGGAGCTGTTGCAGGAGATCAAGGTTACCACCTTCTGCGCACCTCCCACCATCTATCGCTTTTTGATCAAAGAAGATATCGCCAAGTATGACCTTTCTTCCATCCGCAAATGCTGTATAGCAGGGGAACCTCTCAATCCCGAGGTTTTCTATAAGTGGAAAGAGCTCACGGGCCTCACCTTGACGGAAGGCTTCGGCCAGACCGAGACTCCCGTCTTGATGGCCAACTACGACGGCTTTCCCATCAAGCCCGGTTCTACAGGCAAGCCCTCTGCGGATTTCGACGTAGAGATCGTAGACGAAGACGGCAACCCCTGTGAAGACGGTGTGGTAGGCAGGATCGTTGTGCGCAATCTCTCCAAGCATTATCCCTTCGGCCTGTTCAAAGGCTATCACAAGGATTCTGCGGCTGTGGAGAAGGCGTTCCGCAACGATTTCTATGACACCGGAGACACTGCTTGGCGTGATTCGGAGGGCTATTATTGGTTCGAGGGCAGAAGCGATGACGTGATCAAATGCTCCGGTTACCGCATCGGTCCTTTTGAGGTAGAAAGTGCTTTGATGACCCATCCCGCAGTGTTGGAGTGTGCCGTTACCGCCGCTCCCGATCCCGTAAGAGGCCAGGTGGTCAAGGCCACCATCGTTCTGACCAAGTCTTACGAGCCCTCCGAGGCATTGATCAAAGAGATCCAAAACCACGTGAAGAAGACCACTGCTCCCTATAAGTATCCCCGCATCGTGGAATTTGTGCAGGAATTGCCCAAGACCACCAGTGGTAAGATCAAGCGGGCACAGATCCGCGCAAACAACGACCGGTAAGATGGAAAAGCTTTATTCTAAGCAAGCCTTGCTTTTAAAAGGCGTCTTTTGCTTCCTTCTTCCTCTTGCCCATCAGCTGTTCGCTCCCGATCAACTGCTTTGGATCTTCGTATCCTTCGTAGCCGTCGGTTGCCTTTACACCATTCCTTTTCGCTTGACACTCAGCAAGCTTTCCCGTGAAGGGGAGAAGGAAGTAGGGAAGTATGTCCTTTGGGATCTTGCTTCCTGCTACGCACCCGCCGTAACAGCCGCATTGCTGTACGAGGCGTACGTGGAGATGTTTGTGGAATCCGCTTTCCAAAACGGATTGTACACCCTCCTTTTGGCTATCATCTTATTGTTGATCTCCGGCATTTTCTGGCTTCTTTATAAGCTTGCCGGTCGTCATAACCGCCCTTAGCTCAGTTGGATAGAGTATCAGATTCCGATTCTGAGGGTCGTGAGTTCGAGTCTCGCAGGGCGGGCCAGAAAAGCACCACCATTTGTCTGCATGACAAATGGTGGTGCTTTTCAACGAAATAAATCCCTTACGGTATTTGAGAAATATCTTCGTACGAGAGGGGATTTTTTTCATTTCACATTCGGGGGTACACCGAATATTTCACAATGACCGTAGGTCATTATTTCATATCCGAAGGATGTTTCACTTTTTATGTTCTCTCGGCTTTTTATTGCAAAGCCACGGATCGCTTTCAGAGAGTGCTTTTAAGTTTTTAATGGATCATTTCGTGTAATTCTTCCGTAAGTCTTGCGATCTCCTTAAATACCACGGTGGAATTCTTATCCTTCTTATACTCCTCTGTGCAGATGATCAGAATGTACGGTTCTTGTGTGAATACAATGGCGGCGTCGTGAAAAGCGTACTTTTCAACAATTCTAACACCGTACTTATGGGCCACCTCAGCCTTCGTCCCTGCTGTGATCTGCTGGTTGTAGGTGGTATCTTTCATCAGATCGATCAGGAAGAACTCGCCTGTTTCAAAAGCATAGCGGTAGATCCGTTCCAAATAGACAGCACCGGAATCCACAGACATATTCGTGTATTCCAGAGACTGCAACCGAATATCGTCGATCCCTAAAGAGCTTGTAAACTCGTTAAATCCGTTTCTTCCGAAGGTGTTATAAAGCAATCTGTACGCCATGTTGTCGGAATACCGAATGGCATAGCTCATAAGCTCCTTCACGGTAAACCACGTTCCGATATCCTGTTCCAGTAGCTTTTTGGAGGTGCTGTCGCGGTCAACCTTGGTCAGCTGAATCTTCTGCTCAAGATCTACTCCGCTTTCCATCAGATACTGACAGTAAAAGGACTTGATCACACTGACGGTGGGGTAGACGTTCTCACGATGGCGGTAGAAATAATACCCTGTTACCGTATCTCTGTAAACAAAGCTTGCGTTTTTATATCCTGCCGCCGTTTCTTCGATCTGTAACAACAGCTTCAAAGCGTTTTCATCCGTAATGTTGGTGTAAATGTTTTCACCCACCGTAATGATTTCGTTCGGCTTTGCCTCTTCCGATACCTCTTCACTGCTCTCTTCAAAAGAGCTTTCTTCAAGACTCTCTTCTTCGGAGGGGAACTCGGGAAGTTCGATCTCATCGTCCCAGCTCTTCTCCTCGGAATAGGGGGCGATTGATTCTATACTTTCTGCATAGGAATCAGTCGACGTTTCGTCCACAACGGTTGATTCATCGCGTGTGTCCGTTTCGATTTCGGTGCATGAACAAAGAAAGACAAGCGCAATCAGTAATATATAATAACCTATTTTCACGTTCGGCTGCCTCCTTTCTTCTCTATGATACCCTTTTCCGGAATAAATGTCAATGAAAAAGAGTACAGGGAAAACCTTTTTTCAAAAAGGTTTTCCCCGCATAAATCACAATCGATTAACTTACTTACAAGCTTCCTCAATAGCTACAGCGACCGCAACATGTCATAAGGAATGACGGGGGTGTGCGGTTACCACAGGCAATACAAATTTCTTACTTGGATGCTTCCTCGATTGCCACGGCTACAGCTACCGTCATTCCCACCATGGGGTTGTTGCCAGCGCCGATGAGTCCCATCATCTCTACGTGAGCGGGAACGGAGGAGGAACCTGCGAACTGAGCGTCGGAGTGCATACGACCCATAGTATCGGTCATACCGTAAGAGGAGGGACCTGCACCCATGTTATCGGGATGCAGAGTACGGCCGGTACCGCCGCCGGATGCAACGGAGAAGTACTTCACGCCGTTCTCAACACACCACTTCTTGTAGGTGCCTGCAACGGGATGCTGGAATCTGGTGGGGTTGGTGGAGTTACCGGTGATGGAAACGCCAACGTTCTCCTTCTTCATGATCGCAACGCCTTCCGGAACGTTGTCAGCGCCGTAGCACTTAACGTTTGCACGGGGGCCGTTGGAGTAGGGAACTTCCTTAACAGTCTCTACAGTCTCGGTGTAGGGATCAAACTTGGTCTGCACGTAGGTGAAGCCGTTGATACGGGAGATGATCATTGCGGCGTCCTTGCCCAAGCCGTTCAGGATCACGCGCAGGGGATTGGTACGAACCTTGTTTGCGTTCAGAGCGATCTTGATAGCGCCTTCAGCAGCAGCGAAGGACTCGTGGCCTGCCAGGAAGCAGAAGCACTCAGTCTCGTCGGAGAGCAGCATTGCGCCCAGGTTACCGTGACCCAGACCAACCTTACGGTTCTCAGCAACGGAACCGGGGATGCAGAATGCCTGCAGACCGATACCGATAGCAGCAGCAGCGTCAGCAGCCTTGGTGCAACCCTTCTTGATTGCGATTGCTGCGCCTACGGTGTATGCCCACTTTGCATTCTCGAAGCAGATGGGCTGAGTTTCTTCTACGATCTTGTAGGGATCAATACCCTTGGCGTCGCAGATTTCCTTACATTCATCGATGGAGGAAATGCCAAATTCTTTCAGAGCGGCGAGAATTTTCGCTTCGCGTCTTTCGTAACCTTCAAACTTTGCCATTATCGTATATCCTCCTTCAATTATTCTTTGCGGGGGTCAATGTACTTAACGGCATCCGCAAATCTGCCGTAAGTGCCCTTGGCCTTCTCGTATGCCTCGTTGGGTTCCATGCCCTTCTTAATGAAGTCGGTCATCTTACCCAGAGAGATGAACTCGTAGCCAATAACCTGATCGTCAGCATCCAGAGCCATTCTGGTGCAGTAGCCTTCGGTCATTTCCAGATAACGAACGCCCTTGGTCTTGGTGCCGTACATGGTACCAACCATGGAACGAGCGCCCTTGCCCAGGTCTTCCATACCTGCGCCGATAACGAGACCGCCTTCGGAGAATGCGGACTGAGTTCTGCCGTAAACGATCTGCAGGAACAGCTCACGCATAGCGGTGTTGATTGCGTCGCACACAAGGTCGGTGTTCAGAGCTTCCAGAATGGTCTTGCCGGGAAGGATCTCGGCTGCCATTGCCGCGGAGTGGGTCATACCGGAGCAGCCGATGGTTTCTACCAGTGCTTCCTCGATGATGCCGTTCTTAACGTTCAGGGACAGCTTGCAAGCACCCTGCTGGGGAGCGCACCAGCCAATACCGTGGGTATAGCCGGAAATGTCGCTGATCTGCCTTGCCTGGATCCACTTGCCTTCCTCGGGCAGAGGAGCGGGACCGTGGTTAGGGCCATTCTTGACTACACACATTTCAGCCACTTCATGGCTGATTGCGTATTCGTAAGTCTCATTGCTCATGTTGTATATCTCCTTTTATTTTGGTATCGAATAAGTATAGTTGCTTACGCAATGATCTCGCCGAAGACTTCGCCGGAAAGAGCAGCGGCATTTGCTTCGTCGGTGTCCAGATGAACGGCGGGAGCAAAGTTGGGGTTCACACGAACCACGACCTCGCCGAAGGTCAGACCTCTTTCGCCTTCCACCTTAACGGAAACGATCTGCTTGTCCTTCAGACCCATTTCCTCTGCGGTAGCAGTATCCAGATGTACGTGACGCTTAGCGGCGATCACACCCTTGGTGAGCTCAACCTCACCTGCGGGACCGACCAGCTTGATGCCTGCGGTTCCGTCGATATCGCCGGATTCGCGGATCTCAGCGTTCACGCCCAAGGTTCTTGCATCGGTAAGGGAGATCTCAACCTGAGTTTCCTTACGAACGGGACCGAGGATCAAAACGTTGTTGATAGCTTTTTTGGGGCCCACCAGATTGACTCTCTCGTTGCTGGCGAACTGCCCGGGCTGAGAAAGCATCTTCTTGATGGTCAGTTCCTGACCTTCGCCCAGCAGAATCTTCAGATCTGCTTCGGAAAGATGAACGTGTCTTGCAGAAGTTTCTACAATAACTTTCTTCATAAAACAATACCTCCGTAATTTTCTTTTTTGATTATACAACAAGAAAACAAAAAAGTAAATACATTTTTCTATAAAATTTTTATTGAAAATTCAATTCTTATGTGTTATAATACAAAATATAGTAATTAAAAACTGCCTTAGGGGCTACTTTTTGTTATTGGGAAAGATTAACGCCCTTTTATTTGGCTTATGCGAGGTGTTCGAATTATGGAAATGAACGAAACGAAAAAAGTCGTCCTGTCGGGTATCCAACCTTCAGGCACGTTGACGTTAGGGAACTATCTGGGTGCTCTTCGTAATTGGGTAAAGGTACAGGAAGAATACGATTGCTACTATATGCTGGCAGATCTTCACGCCATCACCGTGCGTCAGGTTCCCGCAGAGCTCCGTCAGAACTGCTTCAAGACTGCTGCAATCTATCTGGCTGCGGGCATCGATCCCGAAAAGAGCACGCTTTTCCTGCAAAGCACCATTCCCGCCCATTCTCAGCTTGCATGGGTGTTGGATTGCTATGCCATGATGGGCGAATTGAACCGTATGACCCAGTTCAAGGATAAATCCGCCCGCCACGCCGACAATATCAACGGCGGTCTTTATACCTATCCCGTGCTGATGGCTGCTGACATTCTGCTGTATCAGGCAGACCTTGTCCCTGTGGGCAGCGACCAGCTCCAGCATTTGGAGCTCACCCGGGATATCGCTACTCGCTTCAACCACGCCTACAGCGAGACCTTTAAGATCCCCAAGGGCTTGACCACCGAAACGGGCGCCCGTATCATGTCTCTTTCCGATCCCACCAAGAAGATGAGCAAGTCCGAAGCGGGGGATGGTACCATCTTCATGCTGGACAGCAAGGATGTGGTGATCCGCAAGATCCGCAAGGCCGTTACCGATTCCGACGGGGAAGTGCGCTATGCCGAGGGCAAGTACGGCATCAACAATCTGATGAGCATCTACAGCGCCGTTACCGGCAAGACCTATGCCGAGATCGAATCCGAGTTCGCCGGCAAGGGCTACGGTGACTTTAAGCTTGCGGTGGGTGAAGCGGTTGCGGACGAGCTTTCCGTTCTCCAAAGCGAGTATCAGCGCTACATGAACGATAAGGCGTATATCAACGACATCCTCATCAAGGGCGCGGAGAAAGCCTCCTATATCGCACGCAAGACCTTGTCCAAGGTCTACCGTAAGGTGGGCTTCTACGATCCCACCAAGTAATATTACGAAAGTGAAAGGATTGATTTATGGCGAAGAAGACAGAAGATTACGGCAGTCAGAGCATATCTATGCTCAAAGGCGCCGACCGCGTGCGGAAACGTCCTGCCGTTATTTTCGGCTCGGATGGTTTGGAGGGATGCCAACACTCATTTTTTGAGATCCTTTCCAACTCCGTTGACGAATTTCGCGAAGGGCACGGTAAGGTGATCAACGTAACCGTAGATGCCGACCGTGTAATGACCGTTGAAGACTTCGGCAGAGGCGTCCCTTTGGATTGGAACGAAAAAGAACAGCGCTATAACTGGGAGCTGGTTTACTGCGAGCTATACGCCGGCGGTAAATACAACAACGCCGAGGGCGGTGCGTACGAGTTTTCTTTGGGTCTTAACGGCCTTGGCGCTTGTGCTACACAGTACGCTTCCGAGTTCATGGAGGTCATTTCCTATCAGAAGGGTACTCAGTACAGCATTTCCTTCCGCAAGGGCGAGCCTGTGGGCGAGCTGGTAAAGGCTCCTTGCCCCAAGAACAAGAGCGGCACCATGGTGCGTTGGAAGAGTGATGCCGAGGTCTTTACCGATACCGCCATTCCTTACGATTTCTTCTACCGCACCATGAAGAAGCAGGCTGTGGTCAATGCGGGGCTTACCTTGAATCTTCGTTTTGAATCCTCCGACGGTATTGTAGAGAATCAAAGCTTCTACTACGAAAACGGCATTTCAGACTATATGTCCGAGCTGGTGGGGGATACGGGCATGACTCCTATCCAGCAGTATTCCTGCGAGCGTGTTGGCAGAGACCGCCCCGATAAGCCCGATTATAAGCTGAAGATCGATTTCGCCTTCTGTTTCTCTAACGAGGTCAACCTGTTGGAATATTATCACTGTGCCTCTTTCCTGGAATACGGCGGATGTCCCGACAAGGCGGCAAGAGCGGCTTTTGTATATGCGGTGGATAAATACTGCTACGAAAAGGGCAAGTATACCAAGAACGAGGGCAAGCCTACCTTCGACGATATCAAGAATTCCTTGGTTCTGGTGGTGAACTCCTTCTCCACCCAGACCTCCTATGAGAATCAGACCAAAAAAGCCATCAATAACCCCTTCATTACCAAGGCGATGACGGAGTTTTTCAAGCAGTCCCTGGACGCATATTTTGCCGAGAATCCTGCTCTTGCGGATAAGGTCTGCCAGCAGATCTTGGTGAACAAGCGCTCCAGAGAATCTGCGGATCAGATGCGTACCAACATCAAAAAGAAGTTGACCGCTCCCGTCGATAACTTTGCCAACTCCGTGGAAAAGTTCGTCAACTGCCGCTCCAAGGACCCGGACGTTTGCGAGCTGTATATCGTGGAGGGTGACTCTGCATTGAGCAGCTGTAAGCTGGCAAGAAATGCGGAGTTCCAGGCCATCATTCCCGTGCGCGGCAAAACGCTGAACTGTCTGAAGGCCTCTCCCGAGAAGGTGATGAAGAGTGATATCATCCTTGACCTGATCAAAGTTATCGGTTGCGGAATGGAGCTGAAGCCTCAAAGGGGCAAGAACCTTTCCACCTTCGATCTGGATCAGCTTCGCTGGAACAAGATCATCATTTGCACAGATGCGGACGTGGACGGTTATCAGATCCGTACCCTGATATTGACTTTGTTCTACAGTCTTTTGCCCACGTTGATCCGTGAGGGCAGAGTCTACATTGCGGAAACCCCTTTGTACGAGATCAACTGCAAAGACGAGACCTACTTTGCCTACAACGACGTGGAAAAACAACAGATCCTTTCCAAGCTGGAGGGTAAGAAGTATTCCATTCAGCGTTCCAAGGGTCTTGGTGAAAACGAGCCGGACATGATGTCCCGCACCACCATGCATCCCGCAACCAGAAGATTGATCCGCATCATGCCCGAGGACGAGCAGAAGACCTACGAGATGTTCGACGTTCTGCTGGGTGATAATCTCTCCGGCAGAAAAGAAATGATCGCCACCTACGGCGCAAAATACTACGATCTGGCTGACGTATAAGAAAGGTGAAGTATGGCAAAGAGAAAGAAGAATACCGAAGCTCCTATCGTCGCGGCAGATCCCATTGACGTCAGAATTACCGAGGTGCTGGCAAGCAACTATATGCCGTACGCCATGAGCGTGATCGTTTCCCGCGCCATTCCCGCTATCGACGGCTTCAAGCCCGCGCACAGAAAGCTTCTATATACTATGTATCGCATGGGTCTTTTGACGGGTCAAAAGACCAAGTGTGCTAAGGTTGTTGGGCAGACCATGATGCTGAACCCTCATGGCGACGCATCTATCTATGAGACGCTTGTCCGCCTTACCACGGGACGAGAGACCTTGTTGCATCCCTTTATAGAATCCAAGGGTACCTTCGGCAAGCAGTATTCCGACGACGCCTTTGCAGCTTCCCGTTATACGGAATGTAAGCTTGCCAAGATCTCCGAGGAGATTTTCGACGGCATCGACAGAGATGCCGTGGATATGGTTCCAAACTACGACAATACCACCACGGAGCCCGCTATCCTGCCCACCTCCTTCCCCAACATCCTGGTTTCTCCCAACAATGGCATCGCCGTAGGTATGACCAGCACCATCTGCTCCTTCAACCTGCGGGAGATCTGCGAAGCCACCATCCGTTTTATCAAGGATCCGAGCTTTGACGTGGAAGAGCTGTTGGAGGTTGTAAAGGGTCCTGACTTTTCCACCGGAGGCTTGTTGATCTATCATCGGGATAAACTTCGTGACATCTATACCAACGGCAGAGGCTCCGTTTCTATCCGTTCCCGATATGAATACGATCCCAAGGCCAACCGCATTGAGATCACCGAGATCCCCTATACCACCACGGCAGGGAAGATCAAGGACGCCATCGTTGATCTGGTCAAGAACGGCAAGATCAAGGAGATCAACGATATCCGCGATGAGATCGATATCAACGGCCTCCGCATCGCCATCGACCTGAAGAAAAATACGGACGTGGAAAAATTGATCGCACGTCTGAACAAAGCCCACATTTTGGAATGTGACTTCTCTTGCAACTTCAACGTGTTGGTTGGCGGCGTACCTCAGACCTTGGGTATCCTTGATATTCTGGACGAATGGGTGGCCTTCCGTGTGGAATGCCTGCGCCGTAACTTTATCTACGATCTTTCCAAAAAATCCGACAAGCTCCATTTGCTCTACGGTCTCCGTGAGATCCTTTTGGACATCGATAAGGCCATCCGCATCATCCGCGAGACGGAAAACGAAAAGGACGTTATTCCCAACCTGATGGCAGGCTTTGCCATTGACCAGACCCAGGCAGAGTACGTGGCTGAGATTAAGTTGCGCAACCTGAACCGGGAATACATCATCAACCGCATTGATGAGATCGAGGATCTGGAAAGAGAGATCGAGGAGCTGAACGCCTTGATCGCCAGCGATAGACGGATCAAAACCGTTATCTGCAAACAGCTTAGCAAGATCGCAGATAAGTATGGACAGCCTCGTAAGACCCATATCCTTGACCAAAGTGAGCTGAAAGAGGTTGACCTCACCGAAACGGTTGAGGACTACCCCTGCGTAATGTTCGTGAGTCGCGAAGGCTACTTCAAAAAGTGTACGCCTGCATCTCTCCGAGGTAGTGATGTGCAGAAGTTCAAGGAAAACGACGGTCTTTTGTACAAGCAGGAGATCTCCAACGGCTACGAGCTCTTGTTCTTTACCGACGGTGCGCAGGTGTATAAATCCCGCATGAACGACTTTGACGATTGCAAGGCTTCTGCATTGGGCGCATACATTCCCGCAGTCTTGAAATTCGAGAAGAACGAGCACCTCGTTGCCGCCGTGCCCCTGAATTCCTACGAAGGGAAGCTTGTGGTCTTCTACGAAAACGGCAAAGCCGTTCGCATCCCATTGGATTCTTACCAGACAAAGAACAACCGTAAGAAGCTAACCAACGCCTTGGCCTCCGGCGTCAAAGCAGTTGGCGTGTTCCTTGCCCGCAAGGGAGGGGAGTACTTCCTGCAATCCGATGACGGCAGAGCATTGCTTGTAAAGGAAGAGCAGATCGTAGAAAAAGCTACCCGTTCTTCCGCAGGCGCTTCCGTCTTTACCTTAAAGAAGGGTGCGAAGCTGGTATCTGCCATTGTGTACGATCCTTTGGAATTGCCCTTGGACAAACCTGCCCGTTACCGCAAGTCCAACCTTCCTGCGGCAGGCGTTACCTGCACTTTGCCCGAAAAAAACCAAAATTGACCTTGACAGAGTCTCTTGTGTTGGTGTATAATAATGCGTTAAGATCCTACTGTGGAATTTTTCCGCATAATCTCTTTGAAAGGAGCGGATTCAACTGTGAAAAGTAAATTACAAAAATGGCTTGATTATGTTTTAGCCTTTTTGATCTTGGTTTTTGCCACCATAACGATCTTTCAGTTTTCAATAATGATCGGCTTGTTCTTTTCCGTAATCTGCGTTTTTTACGGGATCTTCGTGTTTTTGCGCACTCCCGGCGGGAGAATCCATTTCTTCCGTTATCGCACCGGGGAGATTTCTACCGTAATGCCCAATATTCTCAAGGCCATCGACGATCCGGTGCTGATCGTGAACGAAGAGGATAAAATTATTTGGGCGAATAAGCGTTTCGAGAATTTAAAAGAGCTTTCCTCTCATGTGACCCTTCCTTCCGCCAATAAAATATTCGGAGGGACCTTTGCGTATAAACGCTTGGAAAGCTTATATGAGCAGGAAAACGAAAACTTTGATTTCGAAACCAGAGACGGGTTGTTCCACGTTCGCATCATCGAGTTGAACACCAAGCGCAAGAAGTATTATGCCGCGTTCCTGATGGACGCTTCCCGCGAATTCGCTTTGAAACAGCAATTGGCAGATCGCAACGTTCGCTTGGCATACATCGTGGTGGACAATGCATCCGAGCTTTCGCAGAACAGTAACGAGACCTTCCGTATGACTTCCGCAAAGATCAATCTTGCCCTCACGGAATGGGCGAAGAGCATCGAGGCCATCCTTGTGGAGTATGAAGACGGTAAGTTCTTTATGCTGTTCGACAATCGTTATATTGCCGCCATGGCGGAGGATAAATTCTCCATCATTGATACGGTCTCCAAGCTGTCTTCCGGGGATACCACCTTGCCCCTTACCATTTCCATCGGTGTTTCCGAAGAAGAGGGAAGCCTTGCGGAAAAAGAGAACAGCGCTCTTTCCGCCTTGCGTATCGCTTTCCAGAAGGGCGGCGCAACAGCCGTTATCAAAACACCCGATGGCTTTGCCACTTACGGCGGTAAGACCAAAACCGTTCAGAAGCAAACTGCCATCCGTTCCCGTATCTGCCGCGACCTGTTGTTGGATAATATTCGCACCAGTAGCAACGTCTTGGTAATGGGCCATCGCAGAGCCGACTTTGACTCCATCGCCTCCAACATCGGTATTGCAAAGCTTGCTGCTTATTTGGGCAAGCCCGTCAACATCGTAACGGATGTGGATGAAGTGAACATCGCTCCCGCATTCCGTATGCTTGAGTCCATTCCCGAGTATGAGACCATGTTCGTGGATCCTCGTCGAGGGATGGATCTGATGACTCCCTACACCCTGCTGATCATTACGGACGCTTCCAACCCGGCCAACTTCTATGCTGAGGATCTGTATCACAGTGCTCAACGAGTGATCGTCATCGATCACCATACCTTAGATAAGCATCTTGCGGAAAACGTTCTCACACCCACCTATATCGACCCCAACGCCTCCAGTGCTTCGGAATTGGTGTGCGAGATCCTGGAGCTTTCCATTCCCGACGGGTTCTTGCGTGCAGAAGAAGCTCAGCTTATGCTTATCGGTATCTTGCTGGACACGCAGTTCTTCGCACGCGATACGGGCTCACGTACCTTCCGTGCCTGCTCTTATCTGCGCATGGCAGGCGCAGATCCCGCAAAAGCAAAGCTTCTGTTCAAAACTGATCTTTCCGAATTTGATCGCATTGACCGTTTTGAACAGATGAAATACGTGTTCCGCGACGACTTTATGATCTCTTATTACGATGGCGAACCGGATCAGAACAACATGGTTGCCGCCGCAAAGTCTGCGGAACGCTTGGTGAACATCAACGGTATTATAGCATCTTTCGTACTCTATACTCTGGATTCCGGCATCAGCCTTTCCGCCCGTTCCGACGGTACTTTCAACGTGGTCAATATCGTCAGCCGTTTGGGCGGCGGCGGTCATTTCCAGTCGGCGGGTGCCCGCCTGTTTAAGGACGGACAGCCGGTCAGCGATATGGACGAAGCACGTCGGATGCTGGAACAAGCTATTGATGATTATTTGAATACTTAACCAACTCAGAAAGGATGGTCATTATATGAAAGTTATTTTGTTGCAAGACGTAAAAGCCCAAGGCAAAAAGGGAGATGTGATCAACGTTTCCGACGGCTATGCCCGCAACTTCCTGTTTCCAAAGAATCTTGCCAGGGTCGCAGACGCTCAGGTTCTTACCGAGCTTAAGAACCGCGAAGAAGCCAACGCTTTCCGCGAAGCGGAAGACCGCAAGGCCGCTTTGGAGCTGAAGGCAAAGCTGGATAACGTAACCTTGTGCTTCCAGACCTCCGGCGGCGCGGACGGCAGATTGTACGGCGCCATCACCACCAAGGATATCAGCGAAAAGCTGGAAGCCGAGCAGAAGATCAAGATCGATAAAAAGAAGATCGATCTCGGGAACATCAAGGTAGCAGGGGAGTATACCGCGGACGTGAAGATCTACCGCGACGTTACCGCTACCATTAAGATCGTAGTCAAAGCATAAACCGTTTCCGTATACCGTAATACGAAAGGAAGTGAAGCGTTTCATGGCAGAATTGGATTCCATTCGAAAAATGCCATACTCCATCGAGGCGGAACAAGCGATCCTCGGAGCAATCATCGTCGACCCCGTGAAGTACGACGAGGTATCCTACCTGTCTGCAGAGGAGTTCTATCTGGAACAGCATAAGCAGATCTTTGCCGCCATGACCTCCATGTTCCTTGCCAGCCGTGATATCGACTTGGTGACCCTGATCTCCACCATGACCAAAATGGGGAATTATACCGAAGGGGATGCCGCCAAGTATATCAAGCTGTTGGCCGATCTTGCGGCCCGTGCCTCCAACGTTGCAGAGTACGGTAAGATCGTGCGGGACAAAGCTATGTTGCGCATGCTCATCGATGCGTCCAACGACATTTCCGACCGCGCCTACAGCGAGCTTGGAGAAGTGGCGGACGTTTTAGAGCTTGCGGAGCGTCGTATTTACGAAATTTCCGATAATAAGTACAGCAAGAATTTTGAGCACGTTCGGGACGCCATTCTCAAGAATTACAACACCCTGAACATCCTGAAGAACGATCCCGAATCTTTAACGGGCCTCCGTACCAATTACGAGGGGCTGGACAGAGTGCTGATCGGTCTTGGCGCAGGCGACCTTGTGATCGTTGGCGCACGTCCCGGTATGGGTAAAACCAGCTTCTGTTTGAACATCGCCTGTAACGTTGCCAAGAATTCCGGCAAAGAAGTGGCCATCTTCTCTTTGGAGATGACCTCCGAACAGCTTTCCTCCCGTCTCCTTTGCTCGGAAGCATTGGTAGACAGTAAATGTATGCGTACCGGTAAGCTGGACCCCGATGAATGGAAGCGTCTTGCCGAGGCTGCCTCCGCTTTGTCCGCCACCGACATCTGGATCGACGATACCTCCGAGATCACCGTTGCAGAAATGAAGTCCAAGCTCCGCAAGCTGAAGAATCTGGGCTTGATCGTGATCGACTACCTGCAGTTAATGCACGGCGATAAATCCACAGATAACCGCGTGTTGGAGGTTGCCAACATCACCCGTTCTTTGAAGATCATGGCAAAGGAATTCGGTGTCCCGATCATTCTGTGCTCCCAGCTTTCCCGTGGCCCTAAGGATCAAAAGGAAAGCAAGAAGCCTGCTTTGACGGATCTGCGTGATTCCGGTGCCATCGAGCAGGACGCCGATATCGTTTTGTTCCTGTACCGTTCCGAATATTATACCGCCGCCGAGCGTTCCACCGATGAAATGTCCGATCATGAGATTTGTGACTGCATCGTTGCCAAGAACCGCCACGGCTCTACCGGTACCGTCAAGCTTGCTTGGTACGGCAGGCATTTCCGCTTTGTAACCTCCGATGATCGCGATGAAGCACCTGCTGAATAAAACCCTGACTGCCATTCGTAAGCACGAAATGGTTTCGCCGGGGATGAAAGTCTGCGTCTGTCTTTCGGGAGGCGCAGATTCTTCTGTGCTGCTTTATACCATGCTTCAATTGAAGGATGAATTGAAGATCACACTCTCCGCTTGCCATTTCAACCACGGCATCAGAGGGGAAGAGGCACAGCGCGACCATGCCTTTTGCAAGCGTCTTTGCCAAGATTACGGCATTCCCTTTTTCGACTGTACCGTCGATCTTCCCGCCTTGCAGGAATCCGGCGGCTTGTCCATGGAAGAGCTTGCCCGTAACAAGCGTTATGAGTGGTTTGAGTCTCTTCGAAATGAGCACGGCATCCATCGCTTTGCCACGGCGCATCATATGAGTGACAATGCCGAAACGGTTCTGTTTCATGCCATCAGGGGTACTACGGTAGCAGGTCTTTCCGGGATCCCCGCCGTCAGAGATGCTTATATCCGCCCTTTCTTGGAAATCACCAAGGAAGAGATCCTATCCTTTGCAAAAGAAAACGATATTCCTTTCGTGGAGGACAGTACGAATCTTTCCACAGATTACACCCGCAATTATTTGCGGCACGCCGTTTTTCCCGCATTGGAACGTGTCAACCCTTCTGTTCGGGAATCTTTATCCCGCTTGTCGCGCTATGCGACAGAGGATCAGACGTACATGGAAAGCCTGTTGCCGCCTTTTGCACAGCCCCAGGATGGCTCTGCGTTGCCTCCTGCACTTCTGAGACGACTTGTTTCCCGCAATCATCAAATCGTCACCGGAAGCGGTTTATGTTATCAACATTTGGATACAATAATGGAGGCAGTATACTCCGGCATCAGCACTTTGCTTACAGTTCCCGGTGGATATGAATGCCTTGTTTCGGAAGGCAGCTTTTCCTTTCGGAAATCTCTTCGAGAACCAATGCCGATTCTTGAGCCCGGTATCCTCACCGAGGAAGAACGGCTTTTATGCGGCGGAAAACTGATGATTTCTTTCAAGAAATCAATTTCACCGAAATTTGTTTACAATTTATCAACAGAGATTCCCTTGTCTTCCAAGGGAATTTATGGCATGATTCGCTATAGGCCACGTATGCCCGGAAATCGCTTGTGTCTGCGGAACGTGAACCGTAGCGTAAAAAAGCTAATGTCCGAATCGAAAGTCCCCATTCCTATCAGGGATATGCTCCCGATCTTTTATGACGATCGAGGCATCGTTGCGATTCCTTTTGTAGGCGTTGCCGACCGCGCGTACGTCCCGGATGGGGAAGAGGATCTGAAGATTCAAATCTATATCAACCTTTAAGGGTTTTGGAAAGGTGGTTGAATGCCTATGAAGAATAACAGTAAGTCCTTTTTGGTCTGGATCGCAGTGATCGTCGGCGTAGTCCTTCTTGTCAGCTTTTTGTTCTCGGGTGCAGGCGCAGAAGAAGTTACCTACAGCGAAATGCTGACCATGTTCCGGGAAGAGCAGGTCGTAAGATTCGAGGTTTCCAAGAATAACACTTTGACCTTTGAAACCGTCGACAAAAAGCTTTACTACCACTCTTTGCGAGACGTTGCACTTTTCTACGAGGACTTGGGCGACGAGATCAGCCGTCAACTGGAAAACGGAACTCTTGAGGAGTTCAACTATGAATCCACCGCTGTGTCCATTTGGGCGCAGTTGTTCCCGTATCTGCTGGTGATCGGTGCTTTCGTATTGATCTGGTGGCTTTTCATTTCCAGAACCGCTAAGGAAAACGGCTCCGGCGGCGGCTTGGGCGGAAGAATGAATTCTTTCAGCAAAGCGCGCACTAAGCTGGGTGCAGACGAAAAGAACAAAGTATATTTCAAAGACGTTGCAGGTGCAGACGAAGAAAAGGAAGAGCTTCGCGAGGTTGTTGAATTCCTCAAAAATCCCAAGAAGTTTTCCGATCTTGGCGCAAGAATACCTCGTGGTGTCTTGCTGATCGGCCCTCCCGGTACCGGTAAGACCTTGCTTGCAAAAGCCGTTGCAGGGGAAAGCGGCGTACCCTTCTACTCCATCTCCGGCTCTGATTTCGTTGAGATGTATGTGGGTGTTGGTGCTTCCCGTGTCCGTGACCTGTTCGAGACCGCAAAGAAGACCGCTCCCTGTATCGTCTTCATCGATGAGATCGATGCCGTAGGCCGTCACAGAGGTGCAGGTCTTGGCGGTGGCCACGACGAGCGTGAACAGACCTTGAACCAGTTGCTGGTTGAAATGGATGGCTTCGGCGTCAACGATGGCGTCATCGTCATCGCCGCCACCAACCGTCCCGATATCCTTGATCCCGCATTGATGAGACCGGGCCGCTTTGACAGACAGGTGACCGTGAATTTCCCCGATCTGAAGGGAAGAGCCGCTATCCTGAGAGTGCATGCCAAAAATAAGCCCCTGGGCGACGATGTGGACCTGGATACCGTTGCAAAGTCTACCGTGGGTATGACCGGTGCGGATCTTGCCAACGTATTGAACGAAGCTGCACTCCTTGCCGCGCGCCGCAAAAAGGCGGTGATCAATATGAAGGAGATCGAGGATGCGACCCTCAAGATCATCGTCGGTCCTCAAAAGCGTTCCCGCGTGATCTCCAACAGCGAAAAGCGCAATACCGCTTATCACGAGGCAGGCCACGCCATCGTCGGGCACGTGTTGCCCACGCAAGACCCCGTGCATCAGATCTCCATCATCCCCAGCGGCCGTGCGTTGGGCTATACCTTATCTCTCCCCGAAACGGATAAGACCTCCGTATATCGTCAGGAGCTGAAGGAAGAGATCGCCATGCTGTTGGGCGGCAGAGTTGCCGAGGCACTGATCCTGGATGATATTTCCGGCGGTGCAGCGCACGATATTCAGCGCGCTAGCGAGATCGCCCGTAAGATGGTCACCCGTTACGGCATGAGCGAAAAGCTCGGCCCCATCGTATACGGCAATACCGATGACAACGTCTTCCTTGGGAAGAGCTCCGGATATTCCAAGGATTATTCCGAAGAGTTTGCTTCCGCCATCGACAAGGAAGTCTACAGCATCGTTACCGAGGGCTATCAGCTTGCAGAGAAGATCCTGAAAGAGAATATGGATATTCTCCACTTTGTAGCAGATTACCTGGTAAAGTACGAGACTATGGACGCCGAGCAGTTCAAGCTCTGCTTCACCGAGGGCGTTACCGAAGATCAGGTTGCCGCACTGCGTCCCGCAGAGCCTGAACCCATCGTCGAGCCTCCCAAGGAAGAAATCGTTTCTCCCGAAGGGAAAGCACCCGCTCCCAAGCCCGAAGACGACGGAGACTTTTCGTAAAAAAGCAGACAGGAGGTGATGGACCATTACCTCCTGTTTTGAATCATAGCACATTGATTTGTCAAAACTTTTCTTAACCTGTGTTACAAGAAAGGAGCCTTTAAATGGCAGACAACAAAAATTTGTTTACGCAAGACGAGGAATTCGTTTCCATTGACGAAGAGGATATGGATGTGGACGTCTATGACGAGGACGATGAGGACGAAGAGGAGGAGAAAGAACCGGGTCTTGGCGGAAAGAATGTCTTCTTTCTGGCTTTGATCATGATCCTTGCCGTTGCAGTCATTGCGTTTATGATCATTACCATGCAAAAGGACGGCGAAACCGCTCCTTCGGGAGAGGAATCTTCCCAAGGCACCTCCGTTCCCGCAACTTCCGATGAATCTGTGCCCGACCGTTCCGAAGAGGAAAGCACTCCCGATATCGAGCTTTCCTTTGATGAATCCGAGCCTGAGGACGGCTCTGTTGAGGCATCAAACGACGTTTCCGATGAAATAAGCGGCGACGTCAGCGAAGAACCGGACGAAGAGCTTTTCCATGGCTGGATCATCAACAATATGGGCTATACCTACATTTATTACGGCGTCGGTGTAGAGCAGTTCAATGCTTCAAGTACTACCTTGGGCAAATATACCGATTCTCTTGCCGCCTTGGCAACAAAGTTTCCTGCGGGAACAAACCTGTACTGTATGCCCATTCCCACCCGTATCGGTTTTTTGAACAGCCAGATCAGCAGCGAGATCAAAAAACAGGATAATTTCTTCAATTCTTCTCAGGAAGCGTTTATCGATAACGTCTCCTCCGCACTTTCCGAGTCCATGAATGTCATCGACGTGTTTGCACCCTTCTCCGAAAGCTACGAAAGCGGCGCAGGGCTGTATTTCAACACCGACTTGAACTGGACCTCCGATGCGGCATACCTTGCTTACAAGGAGTTCTGCGCGGCTACAGGCAATGCTCCTATCATTCGGGAGGCTTACGAAGCCAAGGAAATGCAGGGCTTTTTGGGCAGCTTCTACAACGCCACTCATTTCGAGGCTCTGGAAAAGAATGCAGACGTTTTCCGTTACTACCAAAATGCGGATACCGATGCCTGCAAGGTGACCGTCTACCGCAACGGCTCTACTTCCAAGAAGTATAACCTGTTGAACAACGACCTGACCTCCACCTCCAAAGCATACTCCATCTACCTTGGCACCACCGCACCTCGCTTTAAGCTGGAATCTCCCTGTACCTCCGGCAAAAAGCTTTTGATCGTAGGCGACGGCAGTGCGGCGGCGATGCTCCCCTTCCTCATTGCCAACTATTCCGAGATCCATTATATCGACGTAGCGCTGTATAACGAGGATTTTGAGGCATTCCTTGCCGAGAACAGCTTTACCGACGTTCTGTTTACCGGCTACGCTACCAACGCAGTGAAGGGGGATTATCCCAAACATCTCCAGGAAATGGCAGGACTTCTGGTCAATGAATAAACAGATCGTTGCAGGCTTTGTGTCTGTCAAAAGCATTTTAGAGTCCAAAAGCCGTGAAGTCTATCAGCTCCTTCTGGAAAAAGACCGCTTTGATTCTGTGATGCGTTCCACCTTGCGTGCCGCGGAAAGAAGGCAATACGAGATGCTGCTATCCAGCGGCATTCCCGTTACATACCTTACCGCCGAGGCGTTTACGGAAGCTGTTCAAGGCTCCACAGCAGGCGGTATTGCCGCCGAGGTAGGGGAACGCAAATTCCTTTCCTTGGAAGAGATTCTTTCCAAGAAGAACGGCTATTTTGCCATTCTGGACGGCATCGAAGATCCCTTCAATTTCGGGTACGCTCTCCGTTCCCTGTACGCCGCAGGCGTTGACGGTGTGATCCTTCCCGAGCGTAATTTCTTCACCGCTACCGAAACCGTTGTCCGTTCCTCTGCAGGCGCGTCCGAGCTGTTGCCCTGTTGCACTGTTCCGGATCTTGCCAAAGCTTGTGCCGCAATGAAAGAAAATGGGATCAAGCTGGTTTCCACCGCCAAAAACGACAAAGCCAAGGACGTGTTTCACACCAATTTCCGCCGTCCCCTTTGCGTGATCTACGGCGGCGAACGGAGAGGCATCTCCGCAGGTGTGATGGAACAATGCGATGCGGTGGTGAAGATCAAATATCCCCGCAACTGCCATTATTCCTTGCCTGCTTGCAGTGCCATCTCCATCATCTCCTTCGAGATCGGCAGAAAACTGAACGAGCACAAGCGTTAATTCAATCCTTGTAGATGGGCACTTCTCCCACCACAAGGGTTTCTGCGATCAGTACCTCAAAATACAAGGTATCTACCACCTCGTGCAAAGGCGAAAGGTAACGTACCGTTACCGCAAATCGAATGGTTACTTTATGTAAGGTCTGATTGATCCCCGTGCTGGTCAGCTCGGTATGTACTTCGCTGGCAATCGTCCCCAAGGTCACAGCCTTTACCGGGATCAAAAATCCTTTCCCCGAAAGAAAAGCGACGGAAGTCAGGTTCCCAATGGGAATTCCGAATTCGTCGCTTTCATATTGCCCCAATTCGTCCAAAAGAAGCAGGTTCATTTCCGTAGCAAGCTGAGACAGGGGAATGGAGTGGATATGAATGGACGTAATGCGATTGGAAGTGTCTTTGGCAACCTCCACGTAATTCCCATCCTGCTTTTGCATATGCCCATACAAAGCGTTCTGCAACGTCAGAGAAAGGGCCGCCTTTCCTTTGGTGTCCACGAAGATCTTCATCTCCTTTTTCATGTTTCCGAACAGATACGCCGTAAGGAGGCCAAGCAGCAAAAATAGAATCAATATAGCAAACAAGACCGACCGTTTTCTCACCCGCCTTCCTCCTTTCCTCACAATATATGCCGGAAAAGGTTTTGGAAGAACAACAGCCGCTCCCATTACGGAAGCGGCCGTTTTGTTAGTCTCGATTCCATTTTTCTTCCAGATGCTTTTTAAGCTTCCTGCGCTTTTTCACAAGGATCACAATGAACGTCCCTGCGAGATCCACGGCCACCAAAACGCCGATGATCAAAAAGATCACGAACAACCCGGATTTACTTTCCGGCTGGGCGACGGCGGGAACAGACTTTTCAAAATAGATCGCCGCCGTTTCCGTTTGGAGGGTCACACCGCCTTCTGCCATCTGTAAGGTGACCTCAAAGGTATCTTCCTCGTCTGCAAAGAAATTATAATCGTCGTGCAACGGGGAATAGGTGGTCTGCTTCATCGACCCGTTTTCGCCGAAGGTGATCAATCTCAAATACCCTTCGCCGTCCAGAGAGCAATCGTTTTCCTCATGCTGGGGATCTTTGCCCACCTCCGCATACTGATAATCCGAAAGGATCTCCCAAACGTACCGACCTTCCCCAAACTCTCGCTGAACCCGCTTCGCGCCGTGAACGTGGCCGCAAAGCACTGCCGCAACGTTCTTGTTGGGAGTAATGATCTTTTCTGCGATCTCGTAAGCCCTGGAATGATTGTACGCAGTGGGATCGTTGGGATTGTATACGTAATTCCCCGTCACGTCCAGATAGGGATGAACGCAGAGGATCACCGTTCTGTGAGGATATGCCTTGCAAACCGCATTTGCCCAAGCAACAGTGAGATCGTCAGCCTCCACACCGTTGGAAAGATACATAAAAAGGTAATCCTTGCCGCCGATGGTGATGAGATCGTAATGACAGCCGTTATTATCCGGTGTCCCGCCGTACCAGAGGTTCTCGTAATACCGTCTCTTCCCGAAGTATCGCTTATAGTTATCCAGAACGGGAGGCACGTTCCCCGTATCATGATTTCCTGCCAAAACGCCGTTGGGCATACCGGATTCGTCTAAAATTTTATGTACGTTATGAGCGAACTGCCATTCCTCCGCCGCCTTTTCTGCGTCGTAATGGGTGTCAACGATATCTCCGGTGTGGATCACGTACCCCGCTTCGCCTTTTTGATAAAGCTCCACGCTGTAATTCAGCATAAGCTCGTAAACGTGGTTCAGATCTTGGAAATTGGAATAATACTGAGTATCCGTGATCCAAACGACGGTATCGGAAACGGACACGTAAAGCTTTGGCTGTACGGAGATTTTTACCTCGCCGCCGGAGATAAATCTTTCGTCCTCCACACGGAAAACGCTTCTGACACCGCTTTCCGCAACGCCGATCTCTTCGTACGCGCCTGCACCGTGATCGAATGCACATACGGAAATAAGCCCGTTTTCATTGGTAGAACCCAGATATTCAAACACGAATTTCTTTTCCGCGCCGATATTATATACGTACGTTGCAGTCTGACCGTCGATAGCGGCATCTACGCTCTGCTTTTCTAACGTTTCGTCAACGGCCTCGCCTTCTTTGCAAAGGCGGAATTCCTTACATACAATAGAAACGTTTCCGCAAACGTCTGTAGCGGTAACGGTCAGTAAATGATTGCCTTCGTAAAGATACTTCAGATCATCACCGGGGAAATACCGCTCACCGTTGATATCTCCAAACAGCTTTACCTTGCCGGAAGGATCGCTTGCAGAGAACTGAATGGAATCAGTACCGTACAAGGCCGCCCCGAAGGATAGATCCAAGGTGATCTCCGGGCCGGTATTATCCACTGAAAACTTCACTTCTTTCAGAACTGTGCCGTCCTTCTGAACGGTCAAAATATGCTCTCCGTCCGCAAGACGGGTGGTATCAAAGGAAGCAACGTAGCTGTCATCCTTGAAAAGTCTTTTTGCAAGACCTGTAAATTCAAAGGAAACGTAAATAGGAGATTCGGGCGTCGTGCCGCCTAAGTTGGTCTCTGCATCCCAGCCATCTCCCAAGGGAAATACCGCCTGGGGAGAATAGGCCTCCCGCACCTCTGTGATCTCGTGGGAACCCTCAACGGGATAATGTAAGATCACGTGGTCGGGAGTGATCTTAGAGCCGTCGGGAAGATATAAAAAGACCTTGGAAACGTTCTGGTCGTCCAGATTATACGTCCCGTAAACAAGCTTTTCGCCGTAAGTAAACCCCGTAGAAGCGGGAACGTAGGTCAAAACAACGTCTTCGCCGGTAAAGGAACGCTTTTCAAATGCGATCTCGTAAACCGAACCGTTTTGAGCAATGGAGGAAAACGTTTCCTCCTCGCAGTGCAGGGTACCTCCCACGGTATCCATGCCCACGGCGGAAAAAGCCAGCTTACAATTCCCCAAACGGGTGCTGACTCTCGAATCGTTTACAAAGACCTCGGGGTTTTCAACTCCGGATACGATCACCTCTGCCGTTCCGGCGAGAAGCTCTCCTTTTTGTATGCTGACAGAAACAGCATCCTCCGCCTTGGAGACCAAAACGAAGGGCAGGATCATCATGCAGGCCAAAGCCAATGAAAGAAATCTTTTCAAAGCAGGCATATCCCCTTATCACTTATTTGTACCACTATACCACATCTTGTGGGAAATGTCAATCATAAGCCGTTAACAGGTCAAGATATTTTATCCGCAAGCAAAGATTTCCTCTTGAAAAATACGGATGAATATGTTATACTTAACTTACAGAATGTATTTGCTGACGCAAAAGGTTTTTTCCTTACGCGAAAGGGATGCCATACGACCGTACAAAGCCTGCTTCCCCCAGGTTCGTTTTGCGCTCCCTTTTTAGGGAGCGTTTTGTTTTGGCGGAAATGAGATGGATATGACGAACAGAGTTGCACTGCTTGCCCTTGTTGTGGACGAACCCGATTCCGCAGAGCCCTTGAATAAATTACTTTCGGAATACAGAGACTATATCGTGGGCCGTATGGGCATCCCGTACCGTTCCCGCGGCGTGAATCTCATCAGCATCGTTATCGATGCGCCTCAGGACGTGATCAGCGCCTTAACGGGAAAAGCAGGTATGCTCAAGGGCGTTACCGCAAAAGCACTCTACTCAAAGGTGGGAGAACAGTGATAACTCTACTCAATCGTCTTGCAACCGGAGAAATGCTTTCCAATGCGGAATTGGAATCTATCATCTCTTGTAAAGATGCGTCTTTTCAAAAACAACTTACAGAAACAGCCGCCGAGGTTCGGAAACGGCACTACGGAACGGATGTGTACGTAAGAGGCCTCATAGAGTTTACCAATCATTGCAAGAACAACTGCCTGTATTGCGGCATTCGTGCGGGAAACCGCAACGTAGACCGTTACCGTCTGACCCGGGAAGAGATCCTTTCTTGCTGTGAGGACGGCTACCAAACGGGATACCGTACTTTTGTCCTGCAAGGCGGGGAAGACCCGGAGTATAAGCCCTTTGACATCGCTTGTATCGTATACGCCATCAAGAAGAAATACCCGGATTGCGCGGTAACTCTTTCCGTTGGTGAACACCCCAAGGAGACCTACCGCCTCTGGAAGGACGCGGGAGCCGACCGTTACCTCCTGCGCCACGAAACGGCAGATGCCTGCCATTACGGAATGCTTCACCCGGAAAATCTGACCCTTGCAAGCCGCATCCGTTGCCTGTACGATCTGAAGGATTTAGAATACCAAGTTGGTTGCGGCTTTATGGTAGGCTCCCCCTTTCAAACCCCTGCCCATCTTGCAAAAGATCTTACCTTCCTAAAGGAATTCGAACCCCACATGGTGGGCATCGGACCGTTTATCCCTCACAAGGACACTCCCTTTGCAAAGGAAGTTGCGGGCACCTTGGAATTGACCCTGACCATGGTCGCCCTTACAAGACTGATCCTTCCCGAAGCATTGATTCCCGCTACCACCGCTTTGGGCAGTATTCACCCAACGGGAAGAGAACTCGGGATCCTTGCAGGCGCCAACGTCTGTATGCCCAACCTATCTCCCGAAGAGGTACGGGACAAATACACCCTATATAACAACAAGCTCCACACCGGTGCGGAATCCGCATGTGCATTAAAGGAGCTTTCCTCCCGTATGGAGGCCATCGGATACCGCGTGGTCACCCATCGGGGAGACCATATTACCCAACAAAGAAAGGATGCGTAACTATGTACAATCCCAAATCCATGAAAGCGGAAGAGTTTATCGATCATCAAGAGATCTTAGATACGCTCGCTTACGCGGAAGCTCATAAAACCGACGAAGCACTGATCTCCTCTATCATCGAAAAAGCCAAGCAGTACAAAGGCCTTTCCCACAGAGAAGCCTCCGTGCTCCTTGCCTGCGAGTTAGAGGAGAAAAATCAAGAGGTGTACGCCCTTGCCAAAAAGATCAAGCAGGAGTTTTACGGCAACCGTATCGTCATGTTTGCACCTCTGTATCTTTCCAACTACTGCGTCAACGGATGCGTCTACTGTCCTTACCACATGAAGAACAAGCGCATTGCCAGAAAGAAGCTCACCCAGGAAGAGATCAAAGCGGAAGTGATCGCTTTGCAGGACATGGGTCATAAGCGCCTCGCTTTGGAAGCGGGGGAAGATCCCGTTCATAACCCCTTGGAATACATCCTGGAATCCATCAAGACCATCTATTCCATCAAGCATAAAAACGGTGCCATCCGCCGTGTCAACGTGAACATCGCCGCCACTACCGTGGAGAACTACCGAAAGCTGAAGGACGCGGGCATCGGTACCTATATTCTCTTCCAGGAAACTTACCATAAAGAAAGCTACGAAAAGCTTCATCCCACGGGCCCCAAGAGCAATTACGCTTACCATACCGAGGCCCATGACAGAGCCATGCAGGGTGGCATCGATGACGTTGGTCTGGGTGTCCTCTTTGGCCTGGAGCTGTACCGCTACGAGTTTGCAGGACTGCTAATGCACGCAGAGCATTTGGAAGCTGTCTTTGGCGTCGGCCCCCATACCATCAGCGTGCCCCGCATCTGTCCTGCAGACGATATTGATCCCGGTGCATTCGACAACGGCATTTCCGAGGATACCTTTGCAAAGCTCGTGGCTTGTATCCGCGTCGCCGTTCCTTATACCGGCATGATCATTTCCACCCGAGAATCTCCCAAGGCAAGAGCACGAGTTCTGGAGCTTGGCGTTTCTCAGATCTCCGGTGGATCCCGCACCAGTGTGGGCGGCTATGTGACCCCCGAGCCCGAAGAGGAAAACTCTGCTCAGTTCGATCTTTCCGACCGCCGCACCTTGGACGAAGTGGTCCGTTGGCTGATGGAGCTGGGGCACGTGCCCTCCTTCTGCACCGCTTGCTACCGTGAGGGACGCACGGGAGACAGATTTATGTCTCTTTGCAAATCCGGACAGATCCACAACTGCTGTCTTCCCAACGCTCTCATGACTTTAAAAGAGTATCTGGAAGACTACGCTTCCCCCGAAACCAAAGCGGTGGGCGAGGCAATTATCCGCAAGGAGCTGGAAAGCATTCCCAAAGAGAATATCCGCAAGATCGTTATAGACCGCTTGGACAAGATCGCCTCCGGCGAACGTGATTTCCGTTTCTGAGAGGTGCTTTATGGCAGGCATGAACGAAACACCCAAGGGGGAACGTCTTCACGTTGCCTTTTTTGGGAAACGAAACGCAGGGAAGTCCAGCCTTGTCAACGCTTTTACAGGCCAATCTCTTTCCATCGTTTCCGAGGTGAAAGGAACTACAACAGACCCCGTGTATAAAGCCATGGAACTTTTACCCCTCGGCCCGGTGATGATCATCGATACCCCCGGCATCGACGACGAAGGAGAGCTTGGCAAGCTTCGCATCGAGAAAGCTTTGCAGGTGCTTCATAAAACCGATCTTGCCATCATCGTTACCGATTGCACGCAACCTTTGGGGCCGGAAGAACGAACCCTGATCCAAAACGCCGAGGAAAAGAAGATTCCTCATTTGATCGCTTACAGCAAAACAGACCTTCCTCACGCCCCCGTTGAAGAAAGGGAAAACGCAGTGTTGACCAGCTCCAAGAACGGAGAAGGCATCCACGAGCTGAAGGAACGTGTGGCCAAGATGGCCGGGGTAGCCGCTTCCGAACGGCGCATCGTTTCCGATCTTCTGCAAACGGGAGACGTGGTGGTTCTGGTAGTGCCTATCGACAAAGCTGCCCCCAAAGGCAGGCTGATCCTTCCGCAGCAGCAGACCATCCGAGATATTCTTGATGCGGGCGCAACCGCAATGGTCTGCCGTGACAGCGAGCTGGAGGCCACCCTGCAAAAGCTTTCCCTCCCCCCGCGGATGGTGATTACCGACAGCCAGGTATTTGGCACCGTTGCAGGAATTGTCCCGCGGGAGATCCCATTAACTTCCTTTTCAATTCTCATGGCCAGATACAAAGGAGACCTTTCCTTGGTCATCGCAGGTGCGTCTGCCATCAAGGATTTGAAAGACGGTGATAAGATCCTTATTGCCGAGGGCTGTACTCATCACCGACAATGCGAGGATATCGGAACCGTCAAGATCCCGGGGCTTCTTCGCAAAAAGCTGGGCATCAAGCCGGAGTTTCACTTTGTGTCCGGAACGGAGTTTCCCGCAGATCTTTCCGAATATCGACTCGTCATTCATTGCGGCGGTTGCACGCTTACCGAGCGGGAAATGCAGCATAGACTGGAGCTTTGCAAGAACGCAGGCGTTCCCGTTACCAATTACGGGATCCTGCTTGCCCACTTAAACGGAATCTTAAAGCGTTCCGTGGAGCTGTTCCCCACAATAGCGGAGCTTCTTTAAAAAAGAAAGACAACGGCTGCGATCGGTCGTTGTCTTTTGCGTTACGGTAATATGACGGTGATCCCAAAGTTGTATTCTTTCCCCGAAAAAGGGGTGATCTTCCCGCCGTGGGCACTCACGATGGCGTAAGCCAGGGAAAGGCCTATTCCGTGTCCGCCCGTTGCGGAGTTTCTGGAAGAATCAAAGCGATAAAAACGGTCGAAAATATGCTCAAAGTTTTTCGGATCGATCTGACTTTCCGTATCGTTCTCAACGGTAAGCATGATCCCTCTGCCGTGCTTTGTAAGACTCAGGTTGATCCTTCCTCCCCGGGAGGAGTACTTCACTGCATTTTCCATCAAAATGGAAACCAGACGCTCGTAGGACTTCAGATCCCCCTTCAGGGTCAGCATGGGCGCGATGCTGCACTCCAAAGTTTTTCCCTGAGAAAAGATCAAAGCCTTGAAGGAAGAAACGACCTCCTCGGTGCTTTCGGAAACAGGGAATTCGATCAACTGCAGGCTGCCTTCCGCCTCTTCCATCCGCGCCAACCGAACCAGATCCGTGGTCAACGCAGCCAATCGTTCACTTTGGGTCTTTACCTCGTCCAGACTTTCGCTTTTCCCGTATTCCATTTCCAAAAGATCTACGTTGGCGTTGATAATGGTCAAGGGTGTTTTGATCTCATGGCCTGCATCTGTGATAAACCGTTTCTGCTTTTCGTAGCTTTCGGTAATAGGACGCACAATACGTTTCGCAAAAAAGCAAATGGCAAGCGCAGTGACGAGAAAACCGATGGTGGCGATGGTGATGCTCGTCAGTAAAAAATCGTAGCAATCGTCCAGCTTTCTGCCGTGATCCAGAAAAACGATCATGCATAAATCGCCTTCACGCTTGACCGTGTAACGATAGTTTCCGATAAATCCCTTCTTCTTCTGATCGTCCAACGCGTTTTCCGCCATTTGAACAGCTTTCTCACGATCGACGGAAGCGATCTTACTGGTTTCCACCGCAAGGATCTGTCCGTCCTTTTGAAAGGTTACGGAGAAATAGCGGGCTTCATAGGGCAACTCGGGAGACATATGGGGCGGTAGACCGGGAATGCCTTGTTCGCCGCCTAAGGGGAACCTGCCGTGATGCTCCGAAAGAACCTTCAGAATCTCATCGGCATCTTTTACTACCGTACGGTAGTTCAAAAGGTTCATACCCAAAAGCAACACGGTAAGCAACGCCAGAATAGAGCTGAGAGACAGCAGAATAAAATTTATCCTCGCTTTTTTGATCATACGGAACTCTCCAAGGAATACCCCGCATTACGGGTGGCCTTAATTTCAATATTCGCATTCAAAGCGGCAAGCTTTTTTCGCAGATAAGAGATGTATACCCAAACGACGTTGATCTCTGAATCACTGTCATAACCCCAGATCTTTTCCATGAACAGCTCAGCCGAGATCAGTCTCCTGGGATTGGTTATCAGCATCTCCATCATTTGAAATTCTTTGTTCGCAAGGCGGAAGCTTCCGCTTTCGGAGGAAAGAGTAAATGTCTTGCGATCCAAGGTAATATTCCCAAAAATCAGCTTGGAATCCAATTCTGCCACACTGCGAGTGATGGCTCTGATTCCCGCCAAAAGCTCTTTTGTATCAAAAGGCTTGGTCAGATAATAATTCGCACCGCTGTCCAGCCCCAAAACCTTATCGTCGATCTCCGCTTTGGCGGTCAAGATCATCACCGGAATTTTATTTCCATTCGAACGTATCGTTTTTAATACGGTTATCCCGTCCATCTTTGGCATCATGACGTCAAGAATGGCAACGTCGTAATTTCCGTTTTCCAGATAATACAAAGCTTCCTCGCCATCATATACGGCGTCGGCGGAGTAGTGGTTCTTTTCAAAGATCTTTAAAAGCGCCCTTGCCAACGAACGTTCGTCTTCTGCGAGCAGGATCCTCATTTTATTCACGTCCTTTCCGTTTCATCATACCACATTTTTTATCAAATTTCAATCCATCTGATAAAAACTTAGCACATAGACATTAAATCCACTTAAAATTTTTTGAGTTGATTTAAGTTTCGGGTAGTAAAATCACATCACAAAAGAAGAAATTCCCCTCGAAAGGTCACCTTATGAAACTCATTCGATTTTTAGCCGTTTTGCTATGCGCAGGTCTTCTGTGCGGTTGCGAGATGTCCTCTCTTCCCGTTGGCAACGAAAGCGCAGAGCCTCCGGAAGCTGTTTCCGTGGACATGAGCTTTGCAGAGAATACCTCGGATATGTTTACCGACAGGGATCACGAAACGGAGTTTGATACCAAGGACTGCGTTCATATTCAATTATCAGGAGACACGGCAAGCTCCGATTCCTCTGCCGTGGATATCGAAGGTAGCATCATCACCTTAACCCAGGATACCTCTTACTACGTTACAGGCAAGCTGAACGACGGTACCATAGTGGTAAATCCCCCTGACACCGCAAAGTTGCAAATCGTTTTCGACGGTGTGGAGATCCACAGCGAGACCTCTGCGGCATTCTATATTTTATCGGGAGACAAGGTGTTTTTGACCCTTGCGGAGGGCAGCGAAAACCATCTTTCAAGCGGCGAAAGCTTTGTATCCACAGACGACACCAATATCGACGGTACCATCTTCTCCAAGCAGGATCTTACCATCAACGGAGAGGGAAAGCTGACCGTAGATTCTCCCGCAGGGCACGGTATCGTTTCCAAGGACGATCTGGTTCTCACAGGCGGTATTTACCAAATCACCGCCGCGTCACACGGACTTTCCGCCAACGACAGCATTCGTATTTCCGATAGCTCCGTGACCGTTGAAGCAGGTAAGGACGGCATCCGGGCCGACAACGACGAGGATACCGAAAAAGGCTTTGTCTATCTGGAAAGCGGCACGTATGACATCAAAGCCCAAGGGGACGGCATCAGCGCAAGCAATTACCTGCAGATCATCGGCGGGGATTACAAGATCACTGCAGGCGGGGGCGCGGGAGCATCTGCAAGCAGCGAAAGCATGAAAGGTCTCAAGGCCTCCGATAGCATGGCGCTTTCCGGCGGTACCTTCTATATCGATTCTGCGGACGACGGTGTGCATTCCAACACCTCCATCGTTGTTTCGGGCGGAGAATTTACCGTTTCCACAGGCGACGACGGTTTTCATGCCGACGAGACCCTTTCCGTTACCGACGGAAAGATCCGTGTAACCAAAAGCTACGAAGGTCTGGAAGCCTTGAATATTTCAGTTTCCGGCGGGGATATCTCCCTTTACGCCACCGATGACGGATTGAATGCCGCGGGCGGTTCGGATTCCAGCGGCTTTGGCGGCGGCTTCGGCGGGGGAGACGGCTTTGGAGGCGGCAGACCCGGTGGCGGACGTCCCGGCGGACCCGGTGGTCAGGGCGGCCATGGCGGCGGAATGTCAGCGGGCAACGGTAGTATTCTGATCTCCGGCGGCAAGCTTTATATCAACGCTTCCGGTGACGGGTTGGATGCCAACGGAACTCTTTCCATCACGGGCGGACAAACCACTGTCTGTGGGCCCACCAGAGGGGACACGGCCATCCTTGACTATGATTCCACCGGCGCCATCACAGGGGGAACCTTTATTGGCACAGGTGCTTCCGGAGGTATGGCTCAGACCTTCAGCAGTGCGGGACAGGGGATTCTTGCCATCAACGTGGGAAATCAAGCGGCAGGCACTACCATTCTTCTGGAGGATGCAGCCGGCAACGTCTTGTTCTCCTATGCTCCCGAGCTTTCCTTCGGCCTCGTGATCTTAAGCTCTCCCGAAATGGAGAAAGGGGAGACCTATACCATTACCGTTGGCAGTCAAACAAAATCCTTTGCAGCCGGTTGAACGAATGACGGCACTCTTGATTGATCGGGAGTGCCGTTTCCTTTTTATAGAAAACAGAACATTTGTTTATTTTTCTCTTGACAAACCCGTTGAAACAGAGTATAATAAAACCAGAAACCGAACAGAGGTTCGATAACATGGAACAAAGATATTACGTATGCATCGATTTAAAATCCTTCTACGCTTCCGTAGAATGTATAGAACGGGGGCTGGATCCCCTGACCACGCATCTGGTAGTGGCGGATGCTTTCCGCACGGATAAAACCATTTGCCTTGCCGTTTCTCCCGCACTGAAAGCCCACGGCGTTCCCGGGAGGCCCCGCCTGTTCGAGGTACTTCCCAAGGTGAAAGCCGAAAATCAACGTCGTGCCAAAAATGCCCCGGAGGGCGTTTTGCGGGGAAAATCCTACAACGAGACAGAGTTAAAAAACAATCCTTCCTTGGCTCTGGACTATATCGTTGCCCAACCTCGCATGGCTTTGTATATGCAGTACAGCAGCCGCATCTTCGGGATCTACCTGCGTCACGTCGCTCCCGAGGATATCTACGCCTATTCCATCGACGAAGTATTTATCGACGTCACGCCTTATTTAAGCTATGGAAAGACCACGCCCCACGATTTTACCCGCAACCTGTTGCAGGAGGTGATCCGCGAGACGGGGATCACCGCCACTGCGGGGATCGGCACCAATCTGTATCTTGCAAAGATCGCCATGGATATCACCGCCAAGCATATTCCCGCAGATGGGGACGGTGTTCGCATTGCGGAGCTGGATGAGTATTCCTACCGCAAAACCCTTTGGGAGCATAAGCCGCTGACCGATTTCTGGCGGATCGGAGGCGGCATTGCAAAAAAATTGGAAGCCAACCGTATGCACACCATGGGAGACGTTGCCATGGCCTCTCTGACAGGCGACGGGGAAGAGCTGTTATACCGTTTATTCGGCGTCAATGCGGAACTTTTGATCGATCACGCTTGGGGGTACGAGCCCTGCACCATGGCACAGATCAAAGCCTACAAGCCTTCTGCCCACAGTATAAGCACGGGGCAGGTTCTGCAATGCCCCTACGACTGGAAGGGGGCGCGGCTGATCGTGCGGGAGATGGCGGATCTTCTGGCGTACGATCTGGTGGAAAAGGGCGTCGTGACCAACGGCGTAACGCTGACTGTAGGCTACGACGTGGAAAATCTTTCCGATCCCGCACGGGCAGGGAAGTACAGAGGGAGCGTCACCCGGGATCATTACGGCAGGCTGATCCCCAAGCATTCCCACGGCACGGAGGCGTTGCCTCACTATACCTCCTCGGGTAAACAGATCATAAAAGCCTTGACCGACCTATTCCACCGCATCGTCGATCCTTCCTTGCTGGTTCGCAGGATCACCATCACAGCCGACCGCATCCTGCCCGCAGAGCAGGTGCAAACGATTCCGACGGAATACCAGCTGGAAATGTTCGTGGATTACGAGGCCGCAGAAAAACGCCGCCGGAAAGAAAAAGAAGCCTTGGAAGCGGAGCACCGCCTGCAAAGCGCCGTTCTTTCCATGAAGCAAAAATACGGCAAAAACATCCTTCTCAAGGGGATGAATTTTGAAGAGGGCGCCACCGCCAAGGAACGCAACCAACAGATCGGAGGGCATCGCGCATAAATATCATGAAATACAGCAGTACACTATTTTCTATTTCTCGCCCCATTTCCTGCAAACGAAAGTCCATGCCTCCTGAAAACCGTGCGGCGCAGTTTGCCCCCTTCGCCGCTTTGACGGGATACGATGAGGAGATCAAAGAGGTCTGCCGTTTTACCGAAACCTGTCTTTCTCCCGGGGAGGATCTGCAAGCGGAATTGGAGCAAAAGCTCAACCTGCTCCACGAGAGGGAAGCGGAGCAGCCCTATGCCGAGATCCTGTACTTTCGACCGGACCGCGCCAAGGCCGGGGGCGCCTTTTTTACAGCAAGCGGAGCCGTCTTGCAGGTGGATCCGTTGGAGAAAAAAGTGATTTTTACAGACGGAAACGAGATTTTTATCTCACAGATCTACCACATCGAAAGTACTGTTTTTCCCAATTTTATGCCATAAAAAACCGTCGGTGCTTTTCACCGACGGTCTGTTTTACGCTTCGGGGTCAAAGGGAATGAACTGATTCAAAATACCGTGAACAACGTAACGGGCATCCTTGTTGGAGCCGTTGGTGCAGGTGATCAACGTACAGATCCTGGTCTGAGCATTGTACTCCCGATTGGTCTTCACGTTGGATCTTCTGGCAACTCTCTTCAAGAAGGTAAGGTAATCGTCTTCGCTGGTAAACACCGTTCTGGCAAAGTTGTTGCTGTCATCCACGTAAAAGCTAAAGATATCGTAAATATAAACGCCTTCTCTTGTGTAGATCTCGATCTGGGTTGTTTGAGCCATAGTTTTAACAGCGGCATCGTTGCACCAGCTCTTCAAAGAATTGAACATACTGCCGTCACGCATGTTATGGCCGTAGATCACCATGTTATAGTTGGCGTAGTAGTTATCCCGAATAGAGCAATCTGCAAAGATGCTACCGGAGCGGGAGCGGTCGCCCTTGTAGTTGTGATCCAGGTAATAATCGTTGTCTTTCCCCTTCATCAAAGGATAGTTGATGTTCGTATCGGTCATAAAGATCCAGCCGTACATATTCTTGTGTTCGGCGGATTTTTCGAGATAGTTCTTGTAATACGTGGTATAATGCTGTGCCTTGTCGGGAGCGATGATATCCGATGGCATGTAGTCCTCGTACTCACCGTCTGCATCAAGCATTTCCAAAACGGTAGGCATGGCATTGGGCTCTTTCAGATCGGTAGCATGAAGAACGGTGATGTAATAATCCTCGTCTACGCGAAGATCCTCGTAGATCTCCTCCGCCTGCCGATCCTCAAACATCTTACTGCCGATGCGGAATGCGGAATATCCCATAAGACCAATGCAAAACGCAATGATCAGGCTTCTGATCAAAAGGGAAGCGATCTGAGAGCTCCCGCGGGACTTCTCCTTTTGCTTAAGATTATTAACTGTATAACTGTCAACGGAATCTGCAAATCGGGTATCCGATTCCAGATCCTCCGTCATGTTCATTTCTTCCTGATTCGTAAGCAATCACCGCCAAACAAGTTTTATGATACACATAGTATATACAGAACTATACAAAAGAACAAGGCTTTTTTGTTAATTTTTTTCGAAACTTGCAAAAATAAATGATTTCACGAATATGTGTTGACAATTTGAAAAAAATCGCTACAATATATAATATCTAAAAATGCGTGTATATACACGGAGGAAAAAGAAATGGCACTGAAAAATTCCAAAAAAGTATCCGCAAATACTTACGAGGTTGAGATCGTCCTGGGCAAAGAAGTCTTTGATGCAGAAGTCAACAAGGTTTACCGCAAGAACGTTGCAAAAATGAACGTTCCCGGCTTCCGTCGCGGCAAAGCTCCCAAGAGCGTTATTGAAAAGATGTACGGTTCCGCCGTCTTCTACGAAGAGGCCATCGACAATCTGCTTCCCGAAGCATATTCTGCAGCAATTGCGGAAGCAAAGCTGGACGTTGTTTCCCGTCCCGACATCGAGCTGGTTTCCACCGGTGACGAAGGTGTTGTTCTGAAGGCTACCGTAATCGTTAAGCCCACCGTAAAGGTCAGCGAATATAAGGGCCTCACCGCAGAGCGTCCCGAGGTTACCGTTTCCGAAGAAGAGATCGCCCGCGAGATCGATATGGTGCGCAACCGTAACGCACGCGTTCTCACCGTTGAAGATCGTCCTGCAGAACTGGGCGACGAAGCTACCATCGATTTCGAGGGCTTCCTGGACGGTGTTGCATTTGAGGGTGGCAAAGGCGAAAAGCATCCCCTGAAGCTTGGCTCCGGCAACTTCATCCCCGGCTTCGAAGAGCAGATCGTAGGTCACAACGTAGGCGAATCCTTCGACATCACCGTAACCTTCCCCGAGGATTACGGCGAAGCTTCTTTGGCAGGCAAGGAGACTGTCTTCAAGATCGTCCTCCACGAGCTGAAGAAAACCGAGCTTCCCGAATTGGACGACGAGTTCGTTAAGGACGTTTCCGAGTTTGATACCGTTGAGGAATACAAGGCAAGCATCTCCGCAAAGATCGAAGAGCGCAAGAACAACTCTGCAGACGCCGAGGTTGAAAAGCAGCTGATCGATAAGCTCATTGCCAACATGACCGCCGAGATTCCCGAATGCATGATCGATTCCGAGATCGACCGTTACGTCAACGATTACGACTACCGTCTCAGATCTCAGGGCGCAAGCCTGGATCTCTACTACCAGTACACCGGCAGCACCGAGGAAAAGCTTCGCGAATCCTTCAAGGAAGAAGCAGAGCGTCAGGTGAAGTCCAAACTGGCACTGGAGCGCGTTGCCAAGACCGAAAAGATCAAAGCCGGCAAGAAAGAGATGGAAGAAGAATATAAGAAGATCGCTTCCGGCTATAATGTAGATATCGACTACGTTAAGAAGAACATCCCCGAGGAAGGCATCTCCGAAGATATCGTTCTGAGAAAAGCGATCCAGGTAATCAAGGACAACGCAGTGATCACCACCAAGGCTACCGAGGAAAATGCGTAACTCCTTTTTCCCTTTCTCATAACGTATTTGCAGAAAGGAAAATACAATGCCAAAAAACAACAACAAGGTCTGCGGCTTTTGCGGTAGACCTTCCGCACATACTACAGGTCTTAACATCTCCGGCAGGTTTGTGGAGTTCTGCGAGGATTGTCTTGATCTCTGTTGCGAGATCGCGGACGCCTACGAGGTAACCCTTCTTGCCGAGGACGAAGCCGGGTTGCTTCCTGCCGAGGAGGTTGGTATCTCCCCGGCAGATGAAAAGCCTTTGTTGAAGCCTGCCGAGATGAAAGAGATCCTGGATCACTACGTCATCGGTCAGGACGAAGCAAAAAAGGTTCTTTCCGTTGCTATTTATAACCATTATAAGCGCATCCGTTCTTTAAAGGACAAGATCGTCGAGGATGACGATGTCGAACTGAAAAAGAGCAACGTGCTTCTTCTCGGTCCCACCGGTGTGGGTAAGACGTTGTTGGCGCAGACCATGGCCAAAATGCTGGACGTTCCTTTTGCCATTGCAGACGCAACCACCTTGACCGAGGCGGGTTATGTGGGCGAGGATGTGGAAAACATTCTCCTCCGCCTGATCCAAGCCGCTGATTTCGACGTGGAAAAAGCAGAAAAGGGTATCATTTATATCGACGAGATCGATAAGATCGCCCGCAGAAGTGAAAATCGCTCCATTACCCGTGACGTATCCGGTGAAGGCGTTCAGCAAGCCCTTTTGAAGATCATCGAGGGCACCGTTTCCAACGTACCTCCCCAGGGCGGCAGAAAGCATCCCAACCAGGAGTTTATCCAGATCAACACCTCCAACATCCTGTTCATCTGCGGCGGTGCTTTTGACGGTATGGATGAGATCATCCGCAACCGACTGGGCAGTCGCTCCGTGGGCTTTACTGCCGTAGAGTCCGGCGTTTCCAGAGACGAAGCGTTTGTAACGTCTCACGTGGAAAACTCCGACCTGGTACGCTACGGCATCATTCCCGAGCTGGTAGGCAGACTTCCCGTGATCACGGCTTTGCATCCCTTGGACGAAGAAGCGTTGGTTCGCATCTTGGTAGAGCCTAAAAACGCATTGACCAAGCAGTACAAAAAGCTGTTTGCCATGGATGGCGTTGAACTGGAATTTACCGAAGACGCTCTTCGGGCCATCGCAAAAAAGGCTCACGAAACCAAAACGGGTGCCCGCGGTCTCCGTTCCATTACCGAAAAGATCATGACCGCATATATGTATCAGATCCCCTCCGATCCCTCTGTTAAGACGTTAAAGATCACCGAGCAAGACATCATCGCTTGAAAGGAGTTCCCAATGACTGCAGTCATCTTAGCCGCAGGAATGGGCAACCGTTACGGCGGTTTAAAGCAGATCGATCCCTTAGGGCCCTCCGGAGAATTCATCATTGATTATTCCATCTATGATGCTATCCGCGCAGGGTTCACAAAAGTAGTATTCATCATCAAGCGGGAGAATCTTGAGATCTTCCGCGATACCATTGGCAAAAGAGTGGAAGGCAAGATCCAAGTGGAATATGCTTTCCAGGATCCTTCCGATCTTCCCGACGGCCTGTCTTTCCCGGAGGGAAGAGTCAAACCTCTGGGCACTACTCACGCACTGTATTGTTGCAGAAACGTGGTAAACGAGCCCTTTGCCATTTTTAACGCCGATGATTTCTACGGCTACGGTACCTTCCTTTCCGTTAAAGCGTTCATGGATAACGCAAGAGAAGGGGAGTTCTGTATGCCGGGCTACGTGGTCAGGAACACCCTTTCCGAAAACGGTTCCGTTTCCCGCGGGATCTGCGAAACGGAAAACGGTCTCCTCACCGCCATCGTCGAGCGTAAAAAGATCCTTCCCGACGGAGAAGGAGCAAAATTCGAGGATGAAAACGGCAATTGGGTCTCCATCCACGGAGATACTCCCGTTTCCATGAACTTCTGGGGCTTCACACCCAAGATCTTTGAATTTGCAGAAATTCGTCTTCGCAATTTCCTGACCGATTCCGGTTCCGACCTGATCAAAGGGGAGAGCTACCTTACCGAGCTTGCGGAGGATGTGATCCGTTCCAAGGATTGCTCTGTCAGTCTGGTTAATACCCCCTGTGTCTGGAAAGGCGTTACCTATCGCGAGGATCGGGAGGCCTTCCGTCAATACCTTGTTTCCCTTGCAGAAAACGGAGAGTATCCCGTTTCTCTCTGGGACGCAGAATCCACTCTTACCGTTTAATATTCCAACACCCCAGAAAGAGGTGCACCAATGTACAGCATCGAGCTTTTACAGAATACCGACCCCGAGATCGCTTCCGCCATTTCCGGCGAGCTTGCCCGTCAGCGCAGAAATATTGAGCTGATTGCCAGCGAGAACATCGTTTCCGAATCCGTTCTTGCGGCCGCAGGTACTATTTTGACCAATAAATATGCCGAAGGCTACCCCTCCAAACGCTATTACGGCGGTTGCTATGAGGTAGACAAGGTAGAGGAGATCGCACGTGAGCGTGCTTGCCGTCTTTTCGGCGCAGAGCATGCCAACGTTCAGCCCCATTCCGGCGCCTCTGCCAACCTGGCCGTCTTCTTTGCACTCTGCCAGCCCGGCGATACCATCATGGGCATGAACCTTGCCCACGGCGGCCATCTTTCCCACGGCTCACCCGTGAACATTTCCGGCAAGTATTTCAATATCGTTCCCTACGGCGTTTCCGAGGAGACCCATCTTCTGGACTACGATGAAATGGAGCGCATCGCTTTGGAATGCAATCCCAAAATGATCGTAGTCGGTGCTTCCGCATACGCACGCGTTATTGATTTTAAGCGTTGCCGCGAGATTGCCGACAAGGTTGGCGCAAAGCTGATGGTTGACATGGCTCACATTGCAGGTCTTGTTGCCGCAGGCGTGCATCCCAGCCCTGTGCCTTATGCAGACGTGGTGACCACCACCACTCACAAGACCCTTCGCGGTCCCCGCGGCGGCTTGATCCTCTGCAAGGAAGAATATGCAAAGGCTATCGATAAAGCTATCTTCCCCGGCACCCAGGGTGGTCCTCTTATGCACATCATCGCCGCAAAGGCCGTGGCCTTCGGCGAAGCTTTGAAGCCCGAATTCAAGGCTTATCAGGAACAGGTTTATAAGAATTCTCAGGCCTTCTGCAAAGCACTTGTGGAGGAAGGCTTCAACGTTATCTCCGGCGGAACGGATAACCACCTGATCCTGCTGGATCTCCGCCCCTTTGGCGTCACCGGCAAGGACTTTGAGATCCATCTGGACGAGGTACATATCACCGCCAACAAGAACGCCATTCCCAACGATCCCGAAAAGCCCACCGTCACCAGCGGCTTGCGTGTAGGTACTCCTGCAGTCACCTCCCGTGGCTTCGTGGAAGCCGATATGGTCAAGGTTGCCAAGCTCATGGGTATGGTTGCCCGGGATTTCGAAGGCACCAAGGAGCAGGTCATCGCAGAAGTAGACGCCCTCTGCAACGCCCATCCCATTTACGAGTAAATTATGAATCCACCTTTGGTGGTACCAAGATAAGGAGTAGATTTCATGATCGTCACACCCCAATTTTTCGAAAAGGAAGGCGGCTACGAGCGTAGCTACGATCCCTTTTCCCGCCTTCTCAAAGACCGTATCATCCTGTTGTTCAACGAAGTGAACGACGACCTTGCTTGCACCATCATTGCCCAAATGCTGTATCTGGAGGCGGTGGATCCTCAGCGTGATATCTGTCTGTATATCAACTCTCCCGGCGGCTCCGTTTCCGCAGGCTTGGGCATCTACGACACCATGCGTCACTTGAAGTGCGACGTTTCCACCATCTGCGTGGGTATGGCCGCAAGCATGGGCGCCTTCCTGCTGTCCGCAGGCACGAAAGGGAAGAGATACGCCCTCCCCAATAGCCAGGTGATGATCCACCAGGTTCTGGGCGGCGCACAAGGCCAGGCCACCGATGTGGAGATCGAGGCTCGCCATATGCTGGATATCAAGCAGCGCTTGAACACCCTCATGGCCGCCAACGTGGGCAAGTCCGTGGAGGAAGTCACCAGAGATACCGAGCGCAACAACTGGATGTTCCCGAAGGAAGCCTTGGAGTACGGCTTGATCGACAAGATCTTAGAAGACTAAACCAAACGTAAAAAATGCACCGCCGAAAGCGATGCATTTTTTGTTATGTTGCGGGAGTTAATTCTTTCAGAATCGCAAAGAGATCATTCACTTCCAAGGTTCCGTAAAAGCGTTTCTTTCCGTTTGCAATATAGATTTCTACGCAATTTTCGGAAATCGTTTCGGAGTTTTCGACAGATGCCGTGAGGCAAGGATAGATCCGGAGCATAGCGCTTTCCAATAGTTTGAATTCCTCCTCATTTTTCGCAGAAAGACTGTAAAGCTTTCCGTCAGGTAAGAAGAATGCAATCTGCAGCGGATCTCTCGACAAACGATAAATGCAGCTTGCTGAATACGGATTTAATTGATCGATGCTCATGCTGTTGGGATTCGAAAGCTTTACGATCCTGCGGAATAATTCATCGTCCATTCCGTTAAACCAGAAAGGAAAAGTACCGGTTTCACTATCGTTACTGTCTTCTTTGATCCATAAATGTAGAAATCCTTGCGCTTCGGGATTATGTTCGAAAAGTTTCCCTTCCGAAAAAAGCTTTCTGAAAACATCCATCTTTTCTTTGATAAGAGCTTCTTGCGCACCATCGGATAGAAACTCCTCTGTCTCCCAGCTCAAAGGAACGTAAATACTGTTGTAAAAGAGCTTCATCCTGAAATCGTATAAAGTATCTCCGGTCGCATCTGCAATATCTTCATTGCTCAGATCGAACAGATTTCCGCACTTATCTACAAGTCTTTGGTAATTTTTCTTAATTTGTTCAATTAACATCTCTCTGGTCTTGGGAAAGCGATCCGTGACATCAAATCTTTCGGACGAGTAATCCTGATAGTCAAGCTCAATAAACAATTCGTCGGCGAACATAAAAGACGCTTCGAGCTTTGCTTTATTCGCTTGCTGTTCCTTTGCATAGGCGGCTTTTGATTCCGGCGGTAGCGCATTGTATTCTTCCTTGAAGCACTCCCATATCATCATTTCCATTTCCGGATCATTTATTCCCAGCGTGTAAATACTTCTGATGCTCTCTTGGGAGGGGAGTTGCATGGTTACGAATTGATATTCCTCAGACTCCTTAATAACCGCCAAAAGCTCTTGAAATTGTTCTTGTGTAAAGCCGATCTGACGCCCAACCGTCGTTCCGTTTTTCAGGTTGATCTTTACGTATAAAAAAGCGCACATCCGGTCATTCTCTTTTTTTCCTTTTGCAGTGGCTTCCCAGGCTTGAACGATCCGTTCGATCACCGTTTGGTCCTTGATATCGTAGTTATGAGAACTATAGGAAGCCGTGGAAAGCCAGGAATGTACGTAGTCTTGCTGCTGTACCTCGGCGCTTAACAAATCGTCATAGTTATAAAAAGAGATTGAAGCGATTTCTTCCCGCTGATAAACAGTGCTGTAAACGTGATTTTCGTACAAAACCGCTACGCCAGCAAATGCTCCGCACATTGCAAAAACGATCAGCAATAAAGGAGTCTTTTTTAGAGCAGATTTGATTTTCTTGTAGGAGATCAATTCACAAAGAAGAAATACAGCAACAGAGATAAGCCCCCAGATCAGGACCTCCGCAATATGATTTTCATTATCTCCTTTCATAAGAGCAACAGTTGCCAACAACGCAAACGGAAGGGAGAATCCACAGCTGTAAAAATGTTGCAACCATCTTCCAAAAGCGTTTTTCTCAGCAGTCTCGCTCCTTCTGCGTGCATAAAAAATGATTGACAAAGAGTACGTTATCAGTATAACGATTGCCGTAAAGATCCACATCAAAGGAGATGCAAGACTTGTTTTTTCCGTAAAACCTTGATAAATGACAGCAAGAATGGAGGTCTTCACAGAAAAGATCCGAAAGATCGAATAATTAAGATCTGCAAGAGGAACGGCTTCTTGCAGAAAATCCACCACGATCCAACCAATAACGCGGAAAGCGGATAACATCACAAGCGCAAGTATTCCGCCGGAAAAAGAGTTCCCGGTCAAGGTCTTGGCAAGCAACGCAAAACCGCCGATAAAGATTGCGGCCGTTGCAAGAAGGGCGAAGGTGGATAGCACGAGTTCCCATTCGATCTTTGCGTATGCCAATTTCCAGAAGAAAACGGAGCTGCCAAGAGCTAAAATCATGATCCCTATGACCCAAGTGTAGATTGCAGCCAAAAAACTCAATAAGACGCAGGTTCGACGATAGGGAATGCTATGAAAAAAATCAGACGAATTACGCTTATTCAAAAAGGCAAACACGCGAAAAATGAAAAATGGGGCTACTATCAACAATAAAAGCAAGGGGAGCGCAAATTGCGACATGGTTAAAATATACATATGAGGTCTGCCGCAGGCACACGGTTCTCCAAATTCAAACCGTTTTATGATCGGATCAGCACACATCAATAGCGTTATTATGATCCCAGTGGTAAAGCCCGGCAGACGAAGTATTTTCAAACCTTCGCCATACAAACGAAAGCTGAAAATTTTTTTCATAGCGTTTCCTCCTTTGCGTATAAAAATTTAAACAGGATGAATCTCAGTATTACAGCTCACGTTACGAAAAGACATCGAGTGTCTGTAAAACCTCTTCCGGGAACTCCTTGCACTTGAACGTGGAGAAATACATCCTGTGGCCGTTCGTCAAATAGATATCCACTGTTCCGTCCCGTCCGCTGGAGCTGTCTCCGAGAGCACCTTCCAGCAGAGGCAAGATCTGCTTGGCTTTCTCCCAAAATTCATTGTGATACCAGCTGTTATCGACGCCCAAAGAGTACCGTCTGCCGTCCGGGAAGAGCAAGATCATCTGCATAGGCATGGAATTGGATTGACGGAGATAATTTCGCAGGGACGAAACGCTCAGTTCTTCACAATCCGCCAAACGAAGGATCTTTACAAAAAGCTCGCCGTCCATATGCTCGACCCAAACAGGAATTGATTCTAATTCGTTAACATGAGAGGCATCTCTTCGGTAAGCGAATATGCACTGGTTGTTTGCCGCATCCGGGAAGGAAGCTGCCTTAGAGAGAACTTCTTTCAAAAGAGCAACTTTTTTCTCGACAAGCTGCCGGAAGTAATCCCCCTCGTACGTAAACTCGGAACCTCTTAAGTCAATGTAGGTATAAAAGTCTTTATACCGGATTTGAAAGCTAAAGGAACTGTCACTTTCGTCTTCAAGATTCCATAGATCCTCGGGAGTCTCCGTAAGGTATTCCAAGTATCCGTCCAATATCGGCTTTGAAATCTTTCGGATTCTTTCCATCAAAAGCTTACGCGTCTGGGGAAAGCTTTCATCCATCTCGAAGTATTCTGTGCACTCCCGTCGTCCGATCTTCAAATGCAAGGCCAGAAGAGGACCGTCTCTGTACGTATAGATCTCCGTTATAAACGGAGAAGGGTAATCTCTGTGATTTATCAATTTTTGAATGTATCTATACTGCGCTTTCTGATCCAATGCATTGTATTCCTTCACAAAGCTTTCCCAAATCTCTCCGTACTGCTTTGATTGTTCCTCTGCACCGTAAATGGAAACAGATTCGATAAACCTTTCCTCGGGGAGGCTTGTGATTGCATCAACGTACTCTTTCGATTCACGCAAAAACATCTTCAAGCGTGTGTCTTGCTTTTTGGTAAACCCGATCCTTCTGCCCACAACGTCTCCGTTGTTCAATTCAATGGCAACGTATCGATATTCTTCAAGCGTTTCTGTGTTAGGATCAGAGGCCAACGTGTTTTCCCACGCTTCGGAAATAATTTGCACGATCTCTCGGTCGTAGATCTCGAAATCATGCGAAACGTAATCGGGGGTATCGAAAACCATAGACAAGGATTTGTGAATATCAACTGTATTGATATCCAAAATATCCGTATGCTGATAGAAGCGCACGGAGCGGATCTCCTCCGCCTCATAGTGAGTTGTATTTACGTGTCTTTCGTAAAGCGTGCTTCCGCCAACAAAGACTCCGCAAAGAGCGACAACGATCAAAAACAAAGGCGTGGCTTTGAAAGCCGAGACGATCTTTTTGTAGGAGATCAATTCACTGAGATAGAAGACCGTTACCGCAACCAGCGCGATGATGATAAATTCGCCAAGAGCGCCGGAGCCACCGTTCATCAATGCCACCACAGCAAGCAATGCGAAGGGAAGAGAGAACGCCAGGCTGTAAAAATGCTGCAACCCTCTTCCGGACGCATTACTTCCTGCCAGCTCGCTTTTTCTGACGATAAAAAAGTAAAGAGCCGCTGCATGGCAAAGCAGAATGACGATTGCGTTGTAGACCCACACCAAAGAGTCGAACAGAACGGTATAATTGTCATGCGCCCTGAAAGCCACCGCAATCAACGAGGTTTTCAGAGAAAAAACGTTAAAAACGGTGTAGCTGAGATCCACAAAAGGCGCCACGTTTTGAAAATAGTCCACAACGATTCCGCCGATCACCCGGAAGGACGACATGAGGATCAGCGCAAGCATACCTCCGGCAAAAGCAGTACCCGTCACCGTCTTTGCAAGCAAAACGAACCCTCCCACAAAAAAGGCAAGGACGGCAAAGAGGCCGAATGTCCAAAGGAATAACCGCGGGGGAACGCGCACGGAGGTGAAGCTCCAAAGAAGCCTGGAAACTCCCAACGATATCCCTAAAATCCCGATGATCCAGGTGTAAGCCGCGGACAAATAGCTAAAGAATACGCATGTGCGTTTGTATGGAATACTGTGATAGAAATCGGAGGCGTTTCGCTTATTCAAAAAAGAAAAAGTCCGATATACGATAAAAACGGTAAAGATAGGGTGTAGCAACCAGAAATTTGCGAAGTCTTCCAACCCGTTTAAAGTGATTCCCATACACTCTGCGGAGTTGCCGCCGAGCAATTCCATCAAAGGATGAAGGCTCATCGCAAGCGTAAAAACGATTCCCGCGGCAAATCCCAACAGACGGATCCTTTTCAAGCCTTCCAGGTATAATCGAAAACTAAACAGCTTCTTCATTTCATCTCCTCCTTTACAAGATCACATCTTTGAAAGCATATCCCAACGCTTCCATCTCGTGGACGAAAACCTCTTCCAACGTCAACGGCAAGATCTCCAAAACCAAGGGATCCAACCGAGAGAGCTTTTCTTTCATCTCCTCACGGTCGCCTCGAGCGATGAAATTGGCTACAGAGCCCTTTTGGCTGTAATCCAGCATGGGAATATCCCCAAACAAAGTCACATCGTAGGTGCCCTTCAACGCAATCTGAACCTTGAACAGGGAAGTCTTCAGGTTTTGGATATCGCTTTCAAATACGATGCCGCCCTTGTGCAACAGCGCCAACTGGTCGCAGGTATCCTCCAACTCCCGCAAAGAGTGGGAGGTGATGATCACAGTGGTATTCCGTTCTGCAACATCGTTGTAGATCACCGTTTTCACAAGATTCCGCACAACGGGATCAAGACCATCAAAGGTCTCGTCAAAAAACAAATACTGCGGTTGTACCGCAAGGGCAAGGATCGTTGCGGCCTGACGTTTCATGCCCTTTGAGAAGGTGTTGATACTTGCCTTGGGATCCAGCCAAAAGGTGCTCACCAGCTCGCAAAACCTTTCGTAAGAAAAGGAAGGATAAACAGCGCGGTACATATTCGCCATCTTCTTCATCGATGCCTGGGGAAGAAAATACAGATCGTCGGGAACGAAGACAAGCTTACTTTTCACCTTAGGGTTTTCATATACAGCCATTCCGTCAAATGTGATCTTGCCTTCGTAGGGCTTATAGATGCCGCTGAGCAAGCGTAGAAAAGTGGATTTACCTGCACCGTTGCTACCTACCAACCCATAGATACATCCGTCCGGAATTTGGCAGGTCAATTCGTTTAAGGCTGTTTTGCCGCCAAATTTCATAGTTACATTTTCCGCTTGGATCATAAAATAACTCCTCCTTTATCATAGTTCATCGAGCCAACTCTTCAGCTCTTCCTTGGTAATACCGTTTTGCAAAAGCTTTTCTGCAGCGGACAACAGCCCCCGCTTCTCCTCGGCAACAGTTCTTTCTCGTAGTCTGGAAACAGCACCGGGGGAGACGTAGTACCCTTTTCCGGCCGCTCCCACAAGGATCTCCAGACGCTCCAATTCCAAATATGCTTTGGATACGGTATTGGGATTTACACCCATCTCCACAGAAAACTCTCGGACAGAAGAAATGTGGTCCCCTTCCTGCAAGATCCCAAGAAGAACCTGCTGCTTAATACCATCTACGATCTGTTGGTAGATCGGTATTCTGGAATAAATATCAATGGAAAACATACTTCCCTCCTTTGCAACTGTACTATTTGCCTTAGTACAGTTTTAGGATATCATAAAACTTATATTTTGTCAATAGGCAAAATAAAAAATCCGGCAACCGATGAAAGTTGCCGGATTTGAATTGTTAATTAAAACTTTACCCAACCCTTGTTGATCTCATCAAGGTAGTTGGTAAAGCCAAGGTCGCCGATGGTAACCTTGATCCCTTCCTTTGCCAACAGCTCGTTAGCTTTGTACAGGAACTGGTCCATAGCTTCCTTGCAGTAGCCTTCCAATATTACGATCTGCGCAGGACCAAAAATATTGGGAGTGCAGGTGAACGACACGTCGTCAAAGCTGGTCTGGTCGATAGAGTAGGTTGATGCAACCATAGATCCGTTACAGCTACCAACAATGGTCTGCGTGCCCATCTTCATGGAAGCACTACCGCTAAACGAGTACTCCTTCGCAACGGAAGACATCGGAATGGTCATTTCTACGATGATCCCCTGATCGGTCACTGCCTTTCCCTTCAGGCTCAAAACGCCGTTTACGGTTACAAAGGAAACGGTTGCATTGCCTTTGAAAGTGGAAATGGTGCCGCTGAAGTCCAGGGAAATCTTGCCGTTCTTGCCAATGGCGGAAACGATCTTTTCGGTTGCAGACTTGGGGGTCACTTCACCTGTAATCACGTATTTCTTCAAAACGTGTCTTTTCACCATGCCGTAATCCAAAGCGTCGGGCTTGCCGTTCTTGTTTACGTCGGCACGCAAAAGCTGTTCTTCGTTGAGCGTGGTGGTCTTCAGCACGCATTTTTTCAGCATCATATAGTCAAGACTATCGATCTTGCCGTTGCCGTTGACGTCACCAAGCAGATTGGATGCGGCAGAAGTCGCAAAAGAGAAAGCCGAAAGCAACAGAATCATTGCCATCAATCCGGTAAAGATTCTTCTGATTTTCATGAAATTACTCCTTATTTTTTTCTTTCTAAACACTATTATACACATTTTAAAAGAAATTTCAATAGGAAATCCGTTTTTCTGTAAAAAGATATATTTCCAATTCCCATGATCGAAGAGGTTTTATGCAAATACACTTTCGTATTGACAAAAAGGTACCTTCTGTGGTAAAATGAATTAAAGCTTTTGATCCGCCATCTCTGCAAAGGAGAATTGCATAATATTATGAAACTTTATTTACGACGCGTGCTTCCGCTTTTGTTAGCGCTTATGATGTTACTTCCGGTGATTTCCGCTCCTCAAACGGTAGGCGCCGATGAAGCCGTTAACGTTGGCGGTAAGTCCTACAAACGTTCAAAAGATGTTCCGGCCATCTATATAGAAGGCGCCAACGGTGTCAACGTAAATAGCTATGTCGGTTGTTCGGTGGTAGCCGTTGACAAAGTCGGCGGTTCTCTTGCTACCGTTGCCGATAAAAAAGCAACCGTTCGCATCCGCGGCAACTCCACCTCCAGCGGTCCCAAAAAACCGTATAACATCAAATTCAGCACCAACACCGATCTCTTCGGTATGGGCAAGGGCAAACGCTTTTGCTTGATTGCTAACCTTTACGACCCCACGTTGATCCGAAATCACATGGTCTTTGAATTTGCAAGAGAGCTTGGGTTGCAGTATACCTTGGATTCCATGCTGGTAGACGTATACTTCAACGGCTCTTACGTTGGTTGCTATCAGCTTTGCGAGGCTGTTACCGAAGATGACGCCCGTGTTGACATTGATTGCTCTAAGGGAGATTATATCATCGAACGTGACGCCCGTACAGATTACGGCACCACCTATATCACAACGTCTCTCGGACATCGCTTTGGCATCAATGAGCCGGAAAACACCACAAATGCGCAAAGAATCGCCATTGAGAACCATCTCCGCATGGCCGAAAATGCCATCCGCTCCAGAGATATCGAGAAGGTAAAAGAGTATTTCGACCTTGAATCCATCATTGATTCCTATATTTGCTTGGAATACTTCAAAAACGTGGACGTTGTGGTGGGTTCCACCCGATTCTACTGCAAGGATGGAAAGATCCACGGCGGCCCTGTATGGGATTACGACCTATCCTCCGGCAACTGCTCCTCTACGTACTACGTTGCGTATAACAACAACTTCGGTGATAGCGCCGAAGGGATCTGGTGTAATCACATCTGGTACGACGATCTTCTGCTCATTGACGAATACAAGCAGATGCTATACGACCGATACCTGGAGGTACAGGACCTGATCATCAATCTGTACCGCGACAACGTGTTGGGCAAAAACGCTATTGACAGTCTGATCGACAGCGCCTCTACGTCCATCAAACGCAACTTTACGGAGACTCCTTGGAGACCGGAAAGAGTTTACTGCGATCTTATGCGCATCCCGGACAGCACCTACGATGCCAATGTTCAGCATCTTCGTCTATGGCTTGAAAGACGCAACAATTGGCTTTTGACAAATTGGGGCCTGAATGACCGTGTGAAACCTAAGCTGAAGGATAAGTCCTTCACGTACAGCGGCTCCTATCTCCTTGGCTTCAAGCCCGGCACCACCGTGTTTGATCTGAATGACATTTTCTCTGAGAATGTTACCATTGATACCGTCGGAGAACTGATCTCCACCGGAGACAGCTTTCACGGAAGCGGTGCTTCCTACTATGCCGTAGTAGAAGGGGATATCAACCGCGATGGAAAAGTGACCCCTGCGGATTATATCCTCCTCAAACAAACCCTTGCGGGTGTTTATATTCCGCAAGGCGCCTCCTATAAGGCTGCTTGCATGGATGATAGACAACCCAAAGAAGAGAACGCCCAAAAGATCAAAGAATACCACCTCACAGGCCGTTGGGATTAAATACAAAGAAAACCCGGAGTCCGATAAGGACTCCGGGAATTTTGTTTTACAGAGGCAATCAGAGGCTCTGGAGACGAGCGAGCTGATCGTCGTATTCCTTCTGCAGAGCAGCGGGAAGCTTGTCGCCGATCTTAGCAGCGTAGAATTCTTTAATGTTGGCAAAGTCTTCCAGCCAAGCGTCCTTATCAACGGTAAGGATGCTCTTCAGATCGTCCAGACCGAACTTGTGACCTTCGCAGATCTCATAGTCCAGGCCTTCCAGGTTGATATCCTCAGCCTTGGGAACGTAACCGATAGCGGTCTCTACTGCATCAACAGTGCCTTCGCATCTCTTGATGATCCACTCCAGGATACGGAAGTTGTCGCCGAAACCGGGCCACATGAAGTTGCCGTTCTCGTCAAGTCTGAACCAGTTAACGTGGAAGATCTTGGGAACAACGTCAGCGATGTTCTCCATATCCAGCCAGTGCTGGAAGTAGTCACCCATTGCGTAGCCGCAGAAGGGGATCATAGCCATGGGGTCACGACGTACAACGCCTACTGCGCCGGAAGCTGCAGCGGTGGTCTCAGAAGCCATGATGGAGCCAACGAAGGTACCGTGAGTCCAGTTGAAGGACTGGTAAACCAGGGGAGCGGTCTTAGCACGACGGCCGCCGAAGATGATCGCAGACAGAGGAACGCCTGCGGGATTGTTGAACTCTGCGGAAATGCAGGGGCAGTTCTTAGCGGGTGCGGTGAAACGGGAGTTGGGATGTGCACCGGAGGTCTTCACCTTATCGTTCTTGTCGTACTTGGTGTAATCCCACTGTTCGCCTCTCCAGTTGAGAGCGTTCTTGGGAGGATTCTTATCCAGACCTTCCCACCAAACGGTGTTGTCATCCAGGTTGTGAGTAACGTTGGTGAAGATGGTGCCTTCCATGGTGGAAGCAAGAGCGTTGGGGTTGGAGTTTACGTTGGTACCGGGAGCAACGCCGAAGAAGCCGTTCTCGGGATTGCAAGCCCACAGTCTGCCATCGGGGCCCTTGCGGATCCAAGCGATGTCGTCGCCTACGCACCAAACCTTGTAGCCCTTCACGCGGTAGTTTTCCGGAGGAATGAGCATTGCCAGGTTGGTCTTACCGCAAGCAGAGGGGAATGCGGCAGAGATGTACTTGATCTCGCCCTGGGGATTCTCAATGCCGAGGATGAGCATATGCTCAGCCATCCAGCCCTCGTTCTTACCAAGGTAGGAAGCGATACGCAGAGCGAAGCACTTCTTGCCCAGCAGAACGTTTCCGCCGTAACCGGAGTTGATAGACCAAATGGTGTTATCTTCGGGGAAGTGGCAGATGTATCTTTCGTTTTCATCCATGTTTGCTCTTGCGTGCAGACCCTTGATGAAATCGCCATCAGTGCCCATTGCTTCCAGAACGTTCAGACCTACACGGGTCATGATGATCATGTTCAGAACAACGTAGATGGAGTCGGTCAGCTCAATACCGTTCTTTGCGAAGTCGGAGCCTACTACAGACATGGAGTAGGGGATCACGTACATGGTTCTGCCGGTGTAGGAGCCTTTGTACAGCTTGCCCAGCTTGTTGTAGCATTCGGTAGGATCCATCCAGTTGTTGGTGTTGCCTGCGTCTTCCTTCTTGCGAGAGCAGATGAAAGTTCTGCCTTCAACACGTGCAACGTCGTTGACAGCGGTTCTGTGCAGGTAGCAGCCGGGAAGCTTCTCCTGGTTCAGCTTGAAGAGCTCGCCGGTAGCGCAAGCTTCAGCGCGGAGCTGTTCGGCCTGCTCCTCGGAGCCGTCGATCAGAACGACTTCCTTAGGATTGACCAGTTCGATCATTTCGTCAAGCCAAGCGTTGACTTTGACATTCTTAATGCCGAGATTGTTCATCGTTTTTTCCTCCTGAGAGTTTGTATATTTTTATTTTCTTTTCTCAATTTCATTGGCCACTGCGGCAAATTGCTCTGTGGAGAGCATTTCGCCTCTGGCATCGGGACGCATTCCCAAGGAAACGAGTATCTCGGAGATATCGTCCTTGGAGAAAGTAGGGAAGTAAGCCGCAAGTGCGTTGCTCAAGGTTTTTCTGCGCTGTAAAAAGGCTGCTTTGATCACGTCGAAAAACAACGCTTCGTTTTCCACGTGAAGAAGAGGCTTTTCATACAGATCGATACGGATCACTGCGCTGTCCACCTTAGGCTTGGGCGAGAAGTTGCCTGCGGTTACGGTAAAAAGCCTTTTCACCTTACCGTAATACCCGATAGAAGCGGTGATGGCTCCGTACCCATCGTCTCCGCTTTTTGCACAAAGTCTTTCCGCGACTTCTTTCTGTACCATAACGGTGATGCTTCGGAAGCCATGCTTGCCTTCCAACAGCTTCATCAGAATGGGCGTCGTAATGTAGTAGGGAAGATTGGCGCAGACGCAAACCGTCATGTTAGGAAAATGCTCTCGAAGTAACCCGTCCAGGTCGACCTTCATGATATCGTTTTCCACCAACGAGATGTGGTCATACGGAGCAAAGATCTCTGTTAACGGTTCGATCAGCTCGTGGTCGATCTCCACCGCAACGATCTTTTTCGCAACGGGTGCCAGCTGTAAGGTCAAGGCGCCAAGACCGGGACCGATCTCCAGCACGCCGCAGGTCTCATCAATGCCGCTTTCCTTCACGATCCTTTGGGGAATGGCGGGATTGGTCAGAAAGTTCTGCCCGTACTGCTTCTTTTTACGAAACTGCTCGCTCATTCTTTATCAATAATGGTCAGGAACTTAGCGTTCCCTTCCAGGGCGATCTGACCGTGGGGGATAGAAGGCTTGAAGTAAATGCTGTCACCTGCAGAAAGCTCCAGAACTCTGTCGCCCAGGATCACACCGATCTTCCCCTCCAACACGTAGTTGAATTCCTGGCCGCCGTGGCTCAGCAAACGAGGCTTCTGTTCGGCAGGGGAAAGGGTAACGATCATAGGCTCCTTGTCTCTTCCTTTGAAGTTGGTAGCCAAGGCTTCAAACTCGTAGCCCTCGTGACGTTGAATGGCAATTCCCTGTCCCTTACGGGTGATGCTGTAATCAGCCATACGGGGTGCTTCGCCGGCCAAAAGCTCGGTAGCGTCCACGCCCAAAACGGCAGCGGCGGAATAGATCACGCTGATGGGGATGTCCGTTTGACCGATCTCGTATTTGCGGTACTCTTCAAGAGAGATGCCAATACGCTGCGCAACCTCTTCCTGGGTCATGTCCATAGCATCGCGAAGATACATGATACGTTCAGCGATCTGATGGATCTGTTCATTTACACCCATTGGGACACCTCCTCTGAACGGGGATGTGTAGGCGATTGCCCTACTTCTGCATCCTAAAATCGTTCGGTATCATTATACCATATTATTCAAATAAGTCAAGGGAAAATCCTTGATTTTTCTTCTGTTCACCGAGATTTTCCAAATTGGACAAATTTTCACAGATCCTTGCCCGCCCGCGCCATGAAAATGCAAAATTTAGGAATTCCTCGTCGGTCATATTGGCAACTTCCGAAGCGGTGAAGTTGCCGTGTCTGTTTTCCCTGAAAAAAGGTATTTTCGTGTATTCTCTTTCCCGATTGCAAGGGCATACTTCTTGACAGCGGTCGCATCCCCACGCAATACCATGGTTCTTCAAGATCAAGAGCTCCTCTGCGGTAAGCTTTTTCTTTTGAGAAATTGCAGAAAGACAGCGGCTCCCATCGAGCCCGTTTTCCGAGATCGCCTCGACGGGACAAGCGGCCATACACTTTCCGCAACGGTTGCAATACTGAATCTCTTTTGATTGTTCATTGGTTTCAACGTCCGTTAACACAGAGCCCAAGAAGATATAGCTTCCATATTTTCCATTGATCAAAAGAGAGTTCAGCCCAAGAACACCCAGTCCCGCCTTCGCGGCGGCTTCCTTTTCGTGAATGGGGGAATGATCTGCAGATCCAAAGAACCTATTTCCGGGGAAGTACTCCTCAAGCTTCGGAACGATCCGCGAAAACAAACACGTAAAATATCCGTGATAATCGGGAATGTGAGCGTAAGCCGAAACCCCGTCCTGATAAACACTGCCATTGTGATACGGCACAACCAAAAGAATGGCCGACCTTGCCCAGGAAGGCATAAGACGGGGATTGATAACCGTCAGCTCTTCTGCTGGCAGGATACCGAAGCAATCAATTCCTTCGTCTGCAAGAATTTTTCCAACGATCTCTTTCATTCCGTTTACCTCCCATCAAATCAAAAATAAAGAAAATGCTGTGTTGCAAAAAAATGCAACACAGCAAAAAATCAGTCGCAGATATAAGGAATCAATGCAACGTGTCTTGCTCTCTTTACAGCGAGAGTAAGCTGTCTCTGGTGCATTGCGCAAGTACCGGTAACTCTGCGGGGCAGGATCTTCGCACGCTCGGAAAGGTTCTTTCTGATACGGGGAATATCCTTATAGTCGATATTGGTGATCTTATCTACGCAGAAGATGCAAACTTTCTTTCTTCTTCTGTTGCGCATCTGGGGCTTGTTTTCTCTGGGCTCTCTTGCTTCGGTAGCGGGAGCAGCGGGAGCACGATCAACAACCTGTTCGTTCTGGTTCTCCATTGTGGTAACCTCCTTTTAAGTTTTTAGAATGGGAGCTCATCGTCAGCGGAAAGGTCTTCAAAACCGGAATCCGGGCCGGAGCTGTAAGAGGGCGGCGCATCGTTGCCGTAGGGGGCAGGTGCAGAGTAACCGCCGCCGTTACCTTTGTTTTCCACAAAGGTAGCCTCGTCGGCAACCACTTCGGTGGTATAACGCTTCTGACCGTTTTGATCGGTCCAGCTTCTCGTCTGCAACTGACCGCAAACCAGGATGGGCTTGCCCTTGTTGAAGTAACGCGCGACGAATTCAGCAGTCTGTCTCCAAGCGACAATGTTGATGAAATCCGTCTGCGGCTGTTCGCCCTGCTTGGTGAAGCGACGGTTAACAGCAATGCTGAAAGACGTGACAGAGACACCGTTAGGGGTTTTCTTAAGTTCGGGATCGGCGGTCAGATTACCAACCAAAATCACTTTGTTAAAGGATGCCATTTGTCAAAACCTACCTTTCAAAATTAGCTGTCAGCTTACTCTTCGCAAGCCAAGACGAAAGAACGAAGAATGCCGTCGGTGATATTAAAAATTCTGGTCAGCTCAGCCGGGAATGCATGCTCGGACTTAAAGCGGACGAGAACATAATACGCCTCGTTCATGTCTTCGATGGGGTACGCCAGTCTTCTGACACCCCACTCGTTCACGCTCTCGGTCTCTGCGTTAGCAGCGATCAGACCGGTGAACTTCTCAACAAGAGCCTTAACAGCCTCTTCGCCGAGAGAGTTGTCGATCAGAAACATGGTTTCGTACAGTTTCTTCTGTTCCATCTTGTAACACCTCCTTATGGACTTTTGGCTGTACGGTTTCCGCACAGCAAGGAGAAAACCTAAAAGTTTTCATACGAATCGGATTATACCACGCTTTTCACAAATTGTCAAGGGCTTTTTTGAGTTTTTTGACGAAAATAAGCTCTCATTTTTTCACTATTCGGCTCTTTCCTGTCCTAAAATTCAATGCAATGTATATTCCAAGCAACAAAAGAATGCTACCGACAAGGATCGCATAACAGACAGGAGGCAAAACTTTCTCGCCGAAGAAATAGATGTTGCAGTCAAATACGTCCTTGAAGGTCTCAATGGTCTCGGCAGGGAAGCCGATGGCTTCCATCTCCTCCATCACGCCTTCCAGAGCGTGTAAACGGAACAGGGAGGTTGCATAAGTACCGGGCAGGAAGGCAAGAACGTTCCGCAACCCTTCCCCAAACTGGGACAAGGGCATATAAGCACCGCACAAAAAACCGTAGCCCGCGCTGACGATGGTACCCACTGCGGAGATCTGTCCCTGAGAAGACAGAAAGAAATGGATCACGGAAGAAAGAGCCGTACCGAAGGAAACGGTCAAAAACACGTCCAACAGCAGTAAAAGCACGTCAGACGCGGACAAGTACCATCCGATAGCCCCCAGGTAAGCAAACCCGATCCCCGCAGTGATCAAGCAGATCAGCAAGGAAACGATCATGGTGGAAAGATAGTACCCAAGGGAAAGCAGGGAAGGTCTTACGGGAGAAACGGTCAGATCGTTCCGCACGTTGTTTGCCCGATCCTGCACCATCAGCATATTGGAGCAGAAGGACACCGTCACACAGCTTACCGCCAGAATGGAGGAAAGAAGCTGGCCGCCCACAAAACCGTTTATCAGCTCCTCGGCCAATTGGATCCCCTCGGGAATTTCGGACACAAAGGAATCACGGTACACGTTTCCCAAAAAAGTAATATACAGCACCAGCAAGATAGCGGGAGTGATCAACGACGTGAAGAACATCCCCCTGTCCTTAAAAAACAGTTTACTGTTGCGGTAGATCAAAGAACGCAAGGTCTTCATTGAGCTTGACCTCCTTCTTCCGGTTTCTTTCCCGTGGCATTCAGGAACACGTCGTCCATCTTGCCCTTGACCACTTCATAATCAACGAATAATTCGGGTCTCTTTAAGATCAACTCCGTCACCACGGAAGGGCTTGCAACGGAAATACGGAACCCGTCTCCGTGCTGTTCGTAAGGCATCCCGAGGGACGCTACTGCATCCTCCTCAACATCATAAAGGGTCAGAAAATCGCAGACGTAGCGGTTTTTCAATTCCAACGGCGTACCCTCTGCGATCTTTTTACCGCTGTCAATGATCACAACGTGATCGGCATCTGCCGCTTCTTCCATGTAATGAGTGGTCAAAAAGACCGTCATGCCTTTTTCCTTTCGCAGATACCCGATCACGCCCCAGATCATTTTACGGGTCTGAGGATCCAACCCCGTGGTGGGTTCGTCAAGGATCAAAATCTTCGGCTCGTGCAGAAGGGCTCTGGCAATGTCGATGCGCCTCCGCTGACCGCCGGAAAGCTTGCCCACAGGCCGTTTCAAGAGCGCACCAAGATCAAGAATCTCGGTCAGCTCCTCCAGCTTTGCACGAAATGCGTCGCCCGTCAGACCGTATAAAGCACCGCGGCTTTTCAAATTATCAAGCACCGTCAAGGGAGCGTCCAGTAAGGAGTTCTGAAACACAACGCCGATCTGATTCTTAACAGCCGAAGAATGCTCACCAACGTCGCATCCGCAGACCAAAACATCACCGCCGTCACGGGGCAGCTGTCCGCAAAGCACGGAGATGGTGGTGCTTTTGCCCGCACCGTTCACCCCCAAAAACGCAAACAATTCCCCCTCTTTTACAGAAAAAGAGAGATTATTTACAGCCTTGATCTCTCCAAAGCTTTTACACAACCGGTTGATCACAATAATATCCTGAGCCATATAAAAACACACTTTCTCTAAGAATATATAAATTGTACCATAACGGCAAAACCTTGTCAAGAATCCCACGTAAAAATCCTGTTGACATCCTTTCGTCACCATGCTATAATTTGAACATCCGATTCGAAAGGGATGTGCTTATGCAAAGAGAAGAGATCGCTTCCATCGTCCAAAAGCAAAGAGATTTTTTTGCCACGGGGGAAACCTTACCCGTCAAATACAGAATCCAAGCCCTGAAAAAGCTGCAACGCGCTTTGACAGAAAACAAAGACCGTTTTGCCGCCGCATTGCAAAAAGATCTTGGCAAATCCGAGTTTGAAGGATATATGTGCGAGATCGGCATGGCTCTTTCGGAGATCGGTTATCTGATCAAGCACGTCCGTTCCTTTGCCAAAAACAAATGCGTGCGTACACCCCTTGCGCAGTTTGCCTCCAAAAGCTACGTAAAGCCCTGCCCCTACGGCGTAACGCTGATCATGAGTCCCTGGAACTACCCCTTACTATTGACCGTAGATCCGCTTGCCACAGCCATCGCCGCAGGCAATACCGCAGTGGTAAAGCCCAGCGCATATTCTCCCGCTACAAGTGCCTTGATGGGGGAGATCCTTTCGCAGTTATATCCTCCGGAATACATCACGGTCGTCTCCGGCGGCAGGGAAGAAAACAACTTTCTTCTGGATCAGAAATTTGATTACATCTTCTTCACGGGCAGTAAGTCCGTGGGAAAGATCGTTCTGGAAAAGGCTGCCAAGCATCTCACGCCCGTTACCCTTGAGCTTGGCGGGAAGAGTCCTTGTATCGTGGATCAGACGGCAGATCTGAAGCTTGCGGCAAAACGCATCGTCTTCGGCAAATATCTCAACTGCGGGCAGACCTGCGTCGCTCCCGATTATATTCTTTGCCACGCATCCGTCAAGGAACGATTCCTCTCTTACGTAAAAGCGGAAATCGAAAGTCAATACGGAAAAGACCCTCTTTCCAACCCCGACTACGGCAAGATCGTCAACCAAAAGCACTTCCAAAGAATCTTTTCTCTGATCGACCCTCAAAAGGTTGTTCACGGCGGAACAGCAAACCCCGATACCCTGCAGATCCAGCCCACGGTTCTGGATAACGTGACCTTGCAGGATGCCGTCATGCAAGAAGAGATCTTCGGGCCCATTATGCCCATCCTGACCTTTGAGACGGTTGACGAAGTGATCCAAACCGTGAACGCCCAAGACAAACCCCTGGCGCTCTATATCTTCACCAAGGATAAAAAGACTGCGGAACGTATTTCAACGCTTTGCCCCTACGGCGGCGGTTGTATCAACGACGTGATCATTCACCTTGCCACCTCCAACATGGGCTTCGGCGGCGTGGGAGAAAGCGGCATGGGCTCTTACCACGGAAAGGCCGGCTTCGATACCTTCACCCACTATAAAAGCATCGTGGATAAGAAAACGTGGATCGACCTTCCCATGCGCTACCAACCCTACAAGCCCTTCCACCGCAAGCTCATCGGTAAGTTCTTAAAGTAAGATAAAAGCCTGTTGCATGCTCTTGCAACAGGCCTTTTCTTTAGATATTCACCGGGTAATCTCCGTATCCCATACAACAGCTGATGCCGTGAACCTCACCCTCACGGGTGGTCTCCAGAATCGCCATCATCAGGCAAAGCCCCGTATGGTACATATCGTTGATCTTATAAGTTTTTCCCAACGCCTTATGCTTGGAGATCTCCTCGAAAACGATCTTCCGCTCGATCAAAAGCGTCAGCTTTTCTTCCAGTGCCGATTCCTCCATCCCCAAACGCTCCATCAATTCAAACAGGCTGATCTCGCTCATAGAAATAATGGAAAGCAGGATCTTCATACGGTCTTTGTCCGCCAAGGCCTCCAGCAGGGGAACGGCAAACTTCACCGTAGACTCGTTGATCTCACGGAAAAAATCCTTGGTGACCATCGCCCCCAAGCCCTTGCTCCACAGTAAGGAAAGTCCCTCTTGGTTGGAGATATGGCAAGGACAAGGGATCTCAAAAGAGTCGTTACCCCACTTACCGCGGAAGATACCGGAATGAGCCGCCGCATAGACCTTCAACGCCTCCTTGTAAGACTGCTCCGACATCTGCGGATTCTCACGGATCTTTTGGAAGACCTTTTCGTATAGATCATCGTAAACAAGCTCCTTGCCTTTATACAGATAATCCACGCTTACCCCAAAAGCATCTGCGATCAAAGGAAGCGTCTGCACGTCGGGCAGGCTCGCCCCTGTTTCCCATTTGGAGACCGCCTGGGGAGACACGTTAACGGCAACCGCCAACTGTTCCTGGGTCATACCCTTTTCTTTTCTAAGCTGTGCAATGTGCTGTGCAATGTTCATAAAAAACTCCGTTCAATAAATTGGCAGGGCGCCTCTGCTCTTGCAACCAAGATAACACAAAAACGCCTAAAAGGCAAGCACTTGTTAAGCCACCTCCGCAACCAACGGTTGAAACGGCGGGATATTACCCCACCGACGGTTGTTTTTGCTTTTTAACGCGCCAATAAACGGGAATAGCAGCCAAGGGGAACAGCATCCCCACCAGCATGCCCAGCTTCAAGCCCAACTGCTCGGGCAGGATCTGTAAGGTTTCCGCCAAGGAAAGCAAAGCGGGATTCTCCAAAGCCACGTCGGTGATCATTCCAATCAGCTGTGGTCCCACGGAAGCACCTAAGTCACCGCCTGCCGCCATCATTGCAAAGATGAACACGCCGCCTGCAGGAAATCTATCGGAGGCAATGATCAAGCTTCCCGGCCAAAGCATAGAGACGCAAAAGCCCGTGAAAGCGCAGGCAAGTAATCCAAAGATAGGGAAGGGGGTCAACGCACAGATCAAATAGCATAGGCTTGCACCGATGGCACCGTAGAACAACGCCCTGCCGGTATTCTTGCCGACCTTGCTGTACAGCGTTCTTCCAAGCCCCAGCATCAAAGCAAAAAGCGCCACGCCGAAGATATCGCCCCAGACCTTATCAATGCCCAAAGCGCCTTCCAGATAGCCGGAAGCCCATTGCGCCATGGTACACTCTGCCGCACCGCCAAGGAATATGGCGGCAACGCAAAGCCACAAGGATTTATTCTTCAAGTAGCTCAAAGCCCCGGAAACCTTTTCGGGAGTTTCCATTTTGGGGATCTCCGTTCCCATATACAACACAGCGGAACAAGCAGGGATCAGCGCCATAAGCAAGATCAACCACTGCCAGCTTTCTTTTCCGAAGGCCAACAAAAACAACGTCCCCGCGGTGATCACACCCACCACGCCCCAAGCGTAGATGGAATGGAGCTTACTCATCTCTCTGTCGGGGTTTTCCGCAGGAATGGCCGCGATCACAGGGCTGATCAACACCTCCGCCAAGCCAGCAGCCGCCGAAAACAGCACCGTACCGACTACCAGACAGGCATATACGGCATTCGGGAATACATAGGGCAAAACCCCATACGCTACCAGCCCGATCACCGTCAGAACAGGGGTGAACTTTACCGTTTTCGGAATGTTGAACTTATGGGAAAAGAAGGAGAAGAGCAGATCCACCGTCAGCTGTGTGAAAAAGTTCAACAGCACCAAAAGACCCAACAGGGAAAAGGAGATGCCGTAAAGCTCACGAAAAGTCAAAAACAGCATGGGCGGCAGATTGCCCGCCACCGCCATGGATACGTTTACCGTATAGCAAGCATATTTCAGCCTTGCATATCCCTTCATTTTAGCCTCCCAAAGCCTCCAGTGCGTCTTTCAGATTGGTCCGCTCCTCCAAGGTCTCCTGCACGGTAGCACCCGTTACAGGATCGTACATGTACTGATAGCAGAACAGCACAACTCCTGTGCAGGATTCCTGCTTCTGCAAATACTCCGCGCAACGCTTCAGAACGTCCTTGTGTTCTGCCCACTCGTTCTTCCCACTGCCCGCATAATTATCAACACCGCTTTGAGCCTTTCCCAATGTCATCCCCGCCCAAAGGGTCACGTTTTCATTCTTGATTATATTTTTCCACGTGTTGAAAACAGATTTAAAATCGTGGGTCTGATGCTCTAATCCAAAATAGATCTGGGGACAAATATAATCGATATATCCGTCCTCCTTGCACCAAGTGTAAACGTCTGTATACAGCGTGGAATATCCCTGCTCCAGATTGCCCATGGGGCTGATCCCAAACAGGAGGTCCTTGTTAACGCTTTTCACTGCGGCGTAGATCTCCCGCACCATGGCGTTTACGTTTTCGTAACGGAAATTTGCAAGGGACTGTGTTCCGCCGTTTTCCTTGTACGCCTGATAAGAAGCTGCATCAAAACTCGCATCCGTGGTGGGATAGAAGTAATCGTCCATATGAACGCCATCCACGTCGTACCTTTCGCAGATCTCCTTCGCCCCGTCGGCGATCAGCTTCCGTGCTTCCGGATATGCAGGGTTGAGATACCAACGCTCGTTGACCTCCACGATCACGTCTCCCTTCATGGCACCGTCGTTATACCACCGTTTGACCGGGTATGCGTCATCGATCAGCTTGATCTCCGAAGCCTTCATCAACCGCATAGGGTTGATCCAGGCGTGAACTGAAAGATTCAAAGCCTTGGCTTGATCAATGATCACCGCAAAGGGATCGTATTCAAGAGCCTTGGAATAGCTTCCGCTGGCATATCTGGAAGGAGGATACAGCTCACTGGGATACATGGAATCCCCAAACGGACGCACCTGCACGATCACAGTGTTATATCCGTCTTTTGCCACGTTATCCAAAACACGATTGATCAAAGCCACGTAGTTTTCCAACGACCGCTGTTCATTTCCGTCGGTATAAACGGACATCAGATCATATTGAGAAAGCCAAACGGCCTTTACGTAGTCTGCCATCTCGGGCCCCTCCTCCGGTAAACTGATCTCCGACACGTCTCCCGATTCCTCCGATCCGCACGAAACAGAAGAATCCTCGCGGGTAACCTCATTTCCTGCCGAAGATTCCGCAAAAATAGCAGGCGGCTCCATAGTGCAAGCGCATAACAAACCCGCAAGCATTAAGCAAAGAGCGACGTATATACGTTTCATAAAAAATATCCATTCTTGCATTTTTGACAAGTATACCATATTCCGGGCAAAAAAGCAAGATGCACCACTTTCTCATAAAGCGGAAAATTTAACCGTCGGTTAAGCTTTATTGAAACCGATTCCCTTGCATTTTACGTCCATTGTGCTATAATAGTCCTCGTAGCAAGGCCTTGCAGAACTACTTACAAGGAGACTTACAATGAACACAAACATCGGTCAAAATATCAAACGTCTTCGCCGGCAAAAGGATATGACCCAGGAACAATTGGCACAGCTTTTGTGCGTATCCTCCGCCGCAGTCAGCAAATGGGAGGTGGGGAATACCTATCCCGATATCTCCATGCTGTTTCCTCTGGCGCAGATCTTTTCCGTTTCCATCGACGAATTGATGGGTTACGACAAAGAAAGCGCCAAAGCTGAGATCGACAACCTCCTGCAGGAAGCCCGTACTGCCCGCAGAAACGGCTTGCTTGAGAAAGCTCGGGAGATCCTTGCGGAAGCTCGCAAAAAATACCCTCACGATTACCGTATTATGAACACCTATATGTGGGATATCGCAGGAGGGTCTGCGGACAACGACCCTATCGTCCTGTTGGATCACAAGGAAGAGTTTTTGCAGATCTGCAACTGTATTCTTGAAGGCTGTGATGACGAAAGCATCCGCCTGGAAGCGATGTACATGAAGGCCAAGCTTCTCCACGCCGCAGACGAAACGGAAGCAGCCTTAAAGATCTTAGAAGAATTTCCTACCTGGTTTATGACGCAGGGACAAAAAACCGAACAGCTTTTTTCCAAAGATACCCCCGAGTTTCGTTATTGGAACGAGCGAAATCTTTACGGCTTGCTTGACGTGGTTTTCAGCAAGATCGCAAGATATTTTTGGCATGATCCCGCCCTCACCGAAGATGAGAGGATCTTTCGTATAGAACGCTTGGCCGATTCTTTTGCAGAGCTGTCCCGCACGGAAGGAAACGAGTTTCTCACCGCCCCCGCTCAAATGCTGTATTCTATGCTTGCAGGCCGCCTTTACGAAGACCGTTTGCAAGACCTACTCCGCATACGGGAAAAGCAGTTTGAAACTATGGAAGCCCTGTACGAACACACGTCCAAGTCCGCCGTTTTGAAAGAACTGCTCCAAAAGACCTACGGCACCGACCGTCCCTTGGAATATCAATTGCATTGGCTGGAGACCTCCATGTGGTCCGGCCACGTGACCCTGCGGAATCACAAGGAATACAACGATCTGCTTGCCCGTTGGCAGGAAAAACTGAGCTAAAAGAGAAAACCGAGCGTCTCGATCTTTTCGAAACGCTCGGTAATTTTTTATTTCTCCCGATTCAACCGGAACTCTACGGAGCTGCGGAGATATTTCATATACTCCTCATCTCTGCACATTTCCTTCCCGTGTACGTCGGAAAGCTTTGCAACCGGCCTGCCATTGACGTACTGGAGCTTAATGACGATGTTCAAGGGATCCACACAGGTATCGTTACAGCAGAAGGTACCGATACCAAAGGAGACCTTCGCCTTGTCCTTGAAATAATCGTAAAGAGCCTGGGCACGGTCAAAGTCCAAGCTGTCGCTGAACAGCAAAAGCTTCGTCTTGGGGTCCACGCCGTACTTTTTATAGTGAGCGATGATCTTTTCGCCCCACTCAAAGGGATCCCCGCTGTCGTGGCGAACGCCGGTGTAGTTGTTCACCATAGCGCGGTTAAAGTCCATCAGGAACAGATCCGTGGTGATGGTGTCCGTCAAAGCCGTACCGTTGTCGCCTTGGTATTCATTATACCAGTCCTGCATGGCGTAATGATTGGTGTACGCCAAGGGGATGGAATCAATACCCTGATACATCTGCACAAACTCGTGGGCGTAAGTACCGATCGGGGTCACGTTATGCTTCATGGCAAGGTACACGTTGGAGGTACCCACGCAGTTCTTCGTTTCGTTCACAAAACGACGGATCACCACGTCCTGCCACTCTTTGGAAAGACGTCTTCTGCATCCGAATTCGGCAAACTTAAAGGTATATTTTCCTTCGTTGAAATCCTTGATCTTTTTGCTCAGCTTTTCTTCCGCAGAAGCGCGCAAAGTATCGTAATCGTAAGCCATACGGAAATACACTTCGTTCACGATCTCCAAAAGGTAGATCTCAAACTGCATAGCAGAGAACAAGGGCCCGTTGATAACGATATTCAGCTCGCCCTCATCCGTGCGGGAAACGGTCACGTAGTCACGCAAGGGATGCCACAGTCTCAAAAACTCAATATAGTCATTCTTGAGGAATCGAATGGAACGAAGATACTCCAGTTCGTCCTTTTTAAAACGAAGCTTACAAAGGTGATCGATCTGTGCGCTGATCTCCTCTACCATTTCGTCGGTAAAGACGATGCCTTCATTTCTGCACTTGAAATAGTATTCCCCACACAGATCGGTATGCTTGTGAAAGATCACCTGGTCCATGTTGAACTTGTAAAGGTCAATATCCAAAAGGGAAGTGATAATAGGTTCCAATTTCATATCCAACCTCTTTATAAAACGTTGATCTGGCAGAAGCCCATGGTGGTGAGCGCCGCCTGATGAGATTCGGGAGTCACACCCGCACAGCAGGAGCTGTCAACGGAGATCTCAGCCTCCGGAAAATGCGCCTTCAAAAGCAATGCGTTGGAGACTACGCAGATATCCGTGCAAAGTCCGATCAACTCCACGGAGAAGTTCTCATTTCCCGCAGCTGCCTTGATCAGCTTGGGCAACTCCGTACTGCCGAAGGTGATCTTCTCAACAGCGGTATATACCTTGCCATCCAAAGCCTTGGCAACAGACTCGTTAAGCTGCCAACCCTCCGTGCCCTTGACGCAATGGGGAACGGGAAGCTTCTTACCTTCTGCCGAATCCATATAGTTTTCGAAATGGGTGTCATAGGTCACAAAAAGCTCGCCCTCAAAGGAAATGATCTTGTTCACCACGTTTTCTACGATGGAGACCGCTTCCTTGGTGCCTAAAGCACCGTCAACAAAATCCTTTTGCATATCCACAACAACCAAAAACCTTTTCATACGCCCGTTTCCTTTCCGTATAAAACTTGTTTGGGATGTATTTTAGCAAATCTTTACCGATCTGTCAAGAGCTTTTTATTTGCGCAAACCGATTTCCCTTAAAACCTGCGTCGTGGTGCGGCCGAGATCGGTATAAGCAAGCACGTCAAGAGAAAAAGGCAAAGGATAACCGCCTTTCAGCTCGATCAGCCTGCGGTTCAAAAGCAACCGCTCACGCTGCGTTTCAAGAGCTTCCCGCAAGCCTTTTTTATCAATCTCGTCAAGTCTTTCGAGCATTTCTTCAACGCTTCCAAAACGATTCAACAAAGCCGTGGCAGTCTTGGGTCCAACCTTGGGAATCCCTTTGATATTATCCGCCGCATCTCCCGTCAACGCTTTATGATCTGCATACTGTTCCGGGCAGATCCCAAACCTCTCCTTCACGAACGCGGGGGTGCAGATCACCGTACGATCTCCCCGATACCGCAACACGGAAACGTTCTCCGTGATCAGCTGAAAGAAATCGCTGTCAAAGGAAGCGATGTAGATGCGGTTCTCTTTCCCGTATGTAAACGCATATTCCGCCATCCAATCGTCGGTTTCGCATTCTGTGGTCTCGATATGCTTGATCTCCAAATAATTCAACGCCCTGTAAACGTCCGGAAGCTGTGAGAAAGGGGAGTCCTCCTCCGCCATCTCGCTGTAATCTGGGCGGTTTCCTTTGTACGCCCCATCCAACCGGTTGCGTTCCGTTCCATGCTCCCCGTCAAACAGGACTGCAACGTGGGTAGGCTCCACCATACGAATGATCTTCAAAAGCGCCCCCACAAATCCCAACGTCCCCTGGATCGCCTTGCCTTCCTCGTTCAAAATCCGAGCGGGCATCCCGAAAAACATCTGGAACAGCAAATTGCTGCCGTCCACAAGTAATAACTTATTCATTTTCCCATTCCTTTTTGTTTACCTTCGGTTTAACGCCGATATACCATTCTCAATTCCGTATTCCGCCCGCCGAGCATCACTTCTTTTTCCATGCCGTCAAAACGGAACCCGTACGTATTCCATCATCGATCCTCCTGTTTCACATACCAAACGTCATGTCCCGTAAAACCGCAGGAACGATACAATCTTTCCGCTTCCATAGATTCCACCTTTCCCGAGACGGTCACAAAATCGGCAACCCCTTTCATCCGCCAAAGAAGCTCCTTCACCACAAAAGCTCCAAGACCCCTGTGGCGATATCCATCTGAAACCTGGATCCATTCCAGATACCCTTCTTTGGCCATCGGATCAAACTCTGCGATCCCCGAAGCAGCAATTTCTCCCGTTGCTTCTGCTTTAACGAGAACGACCAAAGCTTTATCGTACCTCTCCATCTGTTCAGAGGTAATGGAAACGCCGTGGTAGCAACTATTGATATGAGTAACGATCTCCTCGTTCTCTGCATCCCCGAGACAGAAGCCTACCGGTAAACAAGCCTTTTGCACGTTCTCTAACCGATGAAGCAACCGAAAATATCCTTCTCCTTCACCACTTCCGTGTGTAATGGTAACGCTGACAGGTTCTCCCATCGCCATCGCTTTTCCATAAGGCAAGGACAAGCTCCCGCAGGGATCTTTTAAGTATTCCGCTAAAGCGATCTGCATCACATTTTCACCGCCTTGGTCATAAAGGGCAGATCGGTAATGTCCTCCTGTTGTTCTTCAACATATCCTGTGATCACAAATCCGCAGGAAAGCTGTCCGCCCAAATAATCGTTCATGGTATGACCGTATTCGATCCAATCACCCATATCGGGACGTTCTGCGGAGCAATAAGGCATCCGATTCACCGCTTTGTAATATCCGCCGTCCTCTACGTAATCGCAAACGTACGCAATGGGATTCGGCGCCGCCAGGATCAAACACCCGCCGCGCTTCAAAACACGATAACACTCCCGAAAGACAGCCGTCACGTCGGAAACGTAAAACAGCGATGCAGGGTTGACGATCAGATCAAAGCTCTCATCCCCAAAGCGGGAAAGATCCGTCATGGTTCCATGCTCCGTGCGGATCTCCAAGCCGTATTTTTCCGCCATCAAAGCATCCTTTTCAAGCATCTTCCCGGAAAGATCCAGAACCGTCACCTTTGCACCTGCCGCCGCAAGCAAGGGGCCTTGTAATCCTCCTGCGCCCGCAAGGCAAAGAACCTCTTTCCCCTTCAGATCTCCCAGCCATTCCGCCGGAACGGGGAAGGGGATCCCAAGGGAGAGGGAAAGGCTACCGTTTTTGGCACTCTCCATCTGCCCCTCGGTGGCGCAACCCGACCACCAAACGCCGCCTTCCACAAGGCGGTCCATATTCTTTTCCACTTGATTGATAATTTTCTGATCCATAGACCCTCCTTTTTGCAGTCAATCCACGTCCTGCATTCCCATCTTCTCCCGCAGATCCCCAAGGCTTTTTTCATATTGCGCCCTCGCGATGGCTCCGTTTTTCAAGAAAGTATCCAGCAATTCCTTCTGGTTGAGAAACAATTGCCGTCTCTTCTCCTCGGGAGAAAGATCTTTCCATTCGGTTTTCTCGTTGTTTAACATATCTTACCCCAAAGAAATTTTTCCGGCTATGATGTCCGCAATCACTTCAATTAGAAAAGTGTGTTCCCTTTCTAATACTCTGGCAGCCAATTCCTCCGCCGTATCATTTTCCAGCACGGGAACTGTAGTCTGGGCAACGATCTCACCGCTGTCATATTCTGCGTTTACACGATGGATCGTCACACCGGATACGGCTTCTTTTGCTGCAATAACTGCTGCATGGACGTTCATGCCATACATTCCTTTACCGCCGTATTTAGGCAAAAGAGCAGGATGGATATTAAAAATCCTATTGTTGTATTTATCCAAAACGGCAGTGTGTAGCATTCTCATATAGCCTGCGAGAAAAATCATGTCGATTTTATGCTTTTCCAAGACTTTCAAAATCTCTTGCGCAAGCGTGGCTTCGCTATCAAACTGCTTAACGCTTAAATGATACGCCGGAACCCTGGCATCGATGGCACGCTTCAAAGCGAAAGCGTCTGCATTGTTGCTAATTACTACTGCAACGGATGCATTCAGCAGATTGTTTTTGCAACCATCGATGATGGCTTGTAAATCACTTCCTCCATGAGAGGCGAAAACTGCAATGTTCATCTGTTTACCTCGTTGTTTACAGCCTTTTTAGGCAAGAGTGTTTTTTGTCGATTTCAAATCCGTTTTTTCTGTAGAAATTCAAAGTGCTTTCTTTATTGGAGCCCGTTTCCAAAAATATCTTATAGCACCCTCTCGCTATAGCGATTTCAGTCGCTTTCTCCAAAAGTGCAGAAGCATATCCTTGATTCCTGTAATCTGCGTGGGTAACTACATTTTCGATAACCGCAAAAGGACGAACATTGTGAGTCAAAGTTTCTATAATTGCCATTTGTACAGATGAAACGACTTTTTTGTCTACTTCCAAAATAAGAAGGTGCATATTTTCATCTTGTTCGAGTTTTTCAAGTTTTCTTTGCCACAAAAACAGATCCTGCTCTTCTTGGGGAGGAAAATGCGTCAAATGCTCAAAATACAATATCTTTAATGCTTCTGCATCCGAAGCTGTTGCTTTTCTGATATTCATATACGTTGACTCCTTTAGACTATAATCAATGGTAGAACGGTTTTATTTTTGTGTTTCATGAGTCGTCATCTGTTTTCAACGGAAATGGCCATCTCCCATTCCTCTCGGAACTGCTCAATGCTCTGCTGTCTCAAAGATCGTTCTGCGCTGACCGCTTTTACAGCAACCTCAAACAGTTCCTCGCTAAGCTCCCACGCCTCTCTTGTCCGTTCATACCCTCCGAACAAAGCAAACGCCGTAGCTCCAAGAGTATATACGTTGGTGATCTCATCAATTACTGCACCCTTGCAGAACTCCTCCGGTGCCTGAAAGCGGGAACTGCCCCACAACCGTTCCATGGGATTTAAAAAAGGTTGCTTTGCAAACAGATCCACGTCGCAAACCGTGGTCTTTCCTGCCGCAAAGTCATATAGAATACTGCCGTCATAAAAATCCACGGCAACGTAATTCTTCTCCGCCACCAAGGCGAAAAAGTCGGCAACTGAACGAAAAACCTCCAACCTATCTTCAACGGAGAGCGCCATAAACCGCTTATGCGAAGCAGGATACGTACGTCCCATGCAATCACCCCGAGCCCAGCGGAACACCATCAAGAACCCGCCGCCGACCTCTTTTGTCTCCAAAAGCTCGATCAAGCTTTCGTGTCTCAGATCACGGTAGATGGGCACCGTGGCCATCAAACGCTCCACGGCATCCTTGGGATTCCCTGCATACCGTTCCGTTGGCGCACCGGCGAACTTAACGAAATAACGCTGACCGTCTTTTTCAGTACCAAAGCAGATATTTCCGGAGTCCTGGTCGTCGTAAACCTTGAACACCGTTCCGTATTCCTTCAAAAAGCCAAAGTCAAATTCCCGTTTCATCTTAAAAGGAATACCGTCAATGTACTGCAGATAATATCCTTTGAAATACCATGTCGGCACAGGATTACGCATATTATCGTACCAAGACAGAACCTCCTTGGCTTGCTTTAACATGGTGTCCACCTCGCCCTGCCCGAAAGGAATCGCCCAATATACAGACGAGAGAGTATTGCTTGAAATGTAAAGCGCAAGTAACCGCCAGAACTCCATGGGAACGTGATCGTCAAAATATCCGTTGACCATGCCGGAGGCAAAAATAGGCGCCTTCTGGGCACACCATACGATGCGGTTAAACTCCTCCCAGGGGTCTCCGTAATCGTTACGGTTGAAATCAATGATCTGAAGCTTACCGCTCTTGTCGATCATCATGTTGCCAATGTGATAATCTCCGTGCTGATACACCTGGGGTCTGTTCTTCAGCAAATGACGGTTTTCGTTAATGTAACCAATAAACGCCTGTCCGTTTTCATACTTAATGGGGCATTCAATGTATTTTTGGATCTTGTAATTCATCTTACGGTTGAAGCGGCTCTCCCACTCCTCCTGCTTTGCAGGTGCAGGAATGGAGTGGATCCTCTTCAAGATCCTGCCCGCCTCCAGCCCGTAGGCGTATTGCATAGCTTCGGAGAGGGGAGGGATCACGTCCTCTGCATCTTCGCCGTCGATCCAGCTCTGCAGAGAATAAACGCCCTCCTCACATACCCCAAACTCCAAGGGAAGGCACATAGGAATCCCTAAAGAAGCCAACCGTTCCATCATGCAAAACTCTGCTTCTTTTTTATCTTTCTGAGAAAGATCGGAAACACGCAAAAGATATTTAACACCCGCTTCGTCCGTAACGCAGTATTTTCGATCGTCTGACCAGCCCTTGTTGATGGATTCTTTCGTAACAAAGTTCATTGTATCTCCTTCAAAAACATCCGTTTAATAAACACGGCCACCCCGTCTTCATCATTACTTCCCGTAACAACGTCTGCCGCTTCCAAGACTGCAGGGATACTGTTGGCCATGGCAACCCCCACTCCGCAATTCCGTATCGGAAGAATATCGTCGTTGTCATCACCAAAATATACTGCATCTTGTGGCGAAATCCCGAAATACTCCAGCATAGTTTTAACACCGTTCCACTTATTCGAAGATACGCTCATCACCTGGACAAGCCGATTGATCACGCCGGAATGTGCGATGGTATGATAAGTATCTTCCGTCAAAGCATCTTCAATGCGATCGTAGAACGAAGGATTCTCGCTGCTAGCAAGGATCTTATAAACCGTCACGCCCTCCGGCAATTTGGGAAAACGGTGATACACAATCGGATCCCACTCCGGAATCTCTCTGTTGGCATACAGCCCCCGATCCGTTTCTACCGAAAGAAACACCTTAGGATCCCCGCAAAAGGCTTCCAGAACCTTCTCGGCGCTTTCCTTGCAGATCCCGAATGTAAGCTCCTTCTCGGGCAGATATACTCTGGCACCGTTCATCGCTGTCACCGCATCAAACCCAACCAAGTGATTGTATTCCTCAATGGTGCGCATAGGTCTGGCGCTTGCTGCCATGAGCAAAATACCCTGTTCCTTGCACTTATGCAAAACTCTCAGAGTGTACTCCGAAATACTTTTATCCGTCCGCAACAAAGTGCGGTCAAGATCCGTCACAATCGCTTTCATCAAAGCAATCCCTCGTCCTTCATTTTTGCAAGAGAGCGATCAATGGAAGCTTCCAATTCCCGCTCTACACCGTAATACACGGCAAGCTGGATCAACGCATTCACTGCCTGCTTGATCTCGTCCGCCATGTGCTGCTTGGATGGCTCGCCATGCTTCAAGGATTTGATCCCGCTCTTTTCGAAATGGTTCACCTCGCTGGCCACCTCACCGCACTCCTCAAGAATACGGGTGGTGATCTGATAGGGCTGATTCCCGTTCGGGAAACGATTGGTGTATCCTTTAGCAAGCAGATATAGCTTTTCCATGTTTTATTTCCTCTCTTTTAAAAGATGATGTTCGGCAAAGTTGTGTAAATGGATTTGTATTTCAGGGTAAGTAGGGTCGGCAGGGAAGTCATCCATCAAGAAAACCTCCCCGATCTCGCTTTCCGACGGCAGTACTCCCAACGTATCAATTTCCGCAAGAAACAGCATGCCGTAGGACTTCCTACCGTCTATCTCCACCTCGTAAGGCTTCAACTCCTCCAAACGGAAAATATTAGCACCCGTTTCCTCCATAAGCTCCCGCTTCGCGGCATCGAATGGTGTTTCGCCCGCTTCAATATGCCCGCCGGGGATCTCCCATGTGGAACGCTTCTTGTGGCGGCAAAAGACCCATTTTCCGTTATACCGCGCCGCGATCACAGAAAAGCCGAAACAAATCCTTTCTTTCTCACTCTCATGACAAAATCTGACCTTGATCATACTTCACCCCATAGATGAGAGCACGACGCAAAAAATGCGTCGTAGCTCATAAGGTTATCTTCCCAAAACGTCTCTGTTCAACGCATTCAGGAAATCCGTCTCATTGTAGAAAATATAAGAACCGAAACGGTCTCCGCTTTCCAAGGGAATCTGCTTGCCTTCCCAGTTCAAAACCACCTTCTTGGGCATAGAGCTCATAATGATGACCTTCTTGTATTCCGATTGGTAGTCAAACTCCAGACGCTTCTTATACTGAAACAGATCGTATCCCAAAACGGAAACGGAATGCGTAAATTCCATCCACCCTTCTTCATCAAACACCAAGGGTTCTTTTACATTTCTGCCGCATAACATCAAGCAGGAAAAAGTTTGTCCGTCGCAAAAAACGGAAAAGCTTTCCCCCTCATAATGGCGAAATAACGAAGCATAAGGATGCTGTACGGCGGAAAGTCTGTTTTTGTTTTCCTTGGCGCAACGATCCAACCTCTTCAAGAACCGCCTTCTGGGAAGGATCCGTCTTGCGTACTTCACAAAGAAAAGCCCAACAACAATACAAACGATCAAAGACAGCACGAAGGGCATGGAAGGATCGGCAAACAGCTTCGGCAGGTTCACGAACAACGGCACGATCTGGGGAATCAGATAGCTTCCCACAATACCGCCGATCATGTAGATAATAGCCGACCTGCGGAACTTGCGGTTATAAGCCTTTTCTGTAAGCTCCTCCTCTCCCTTGTCCCACTCTTTGCATGCCTTCAAGTATGCGTGCAACGTCATCAAAAAGAATACCGCAAAGAGGATCAGCGTAACGTACAGTTTCCCGTTCTCCTCCGGAAAGTAAAGTAAAGCGATCGTTTTAAATGCGGGAAAAGCACCAAAGGGAAGGATCCAAAACAAAAGAACAAATACGGCTACACGGATCCAAAAAGCAGGGTCTCCAAGCAAGATCGAAAGCGTTTTCTTCCCGTTTTCTTTTTCTGCAAGATACCTGGTCCGAAACGGCTCTTCATACAGCATCGCAAGGTTAATAAACGTAGCAAAGGAAAGAAGCAGCATCCCGACACAGACCCACCCAAACAAAGCAGGAGTAATATACGTTTCCGTAACGTTCAGATAGGGATCGTCCACCTTCGCAAAGTAGAATACTACCTGTGAGATGGTCCACAGGGCTACAAAGAACTTCAGGAATCTTGTTACAATAACGGTTATTTTACGTATATCCTTCGGTTGCATGGCGGACTCCTCGTCGTTTAAAAATAGAATGCCGTTTCGGGAGGACGGATATCCGTCAGCTTACCCGTATAATGCCGCAGAGTATGCACCTGATAAGGATACTTCAGGCATTCCTCTTCATTCAACTCAATGCCCAGACCGGGTCTGTCGGGAATCTTAATCTTACCGTCTGCATATTCAAGAGACTCGTCCGTCACGTCCTTGCGGTAAACTACGTCGCTGTACATGATCTCCAGAATGCTGAAGTTCACACAGCAAGCCGCCAAGTGCAGGGTAGCCGCATTGGCAACGGGGCCGGAAGGATTATGAGGCGCAAAGGGAATGTAGTGAGCCTCCGCCAACGCAGCGATCTTTTTCAGCTCCAGAATACCCCCTGCATGGCTTACGTCGGGCTGGATGAAATCCACCGCATTCAAGCCCAGCAGATCCTTAAAGGAACGCAGACCGTACAAACGCTCACCTGCGGAAATGGCAACAGGGGAACGGTCACGCACTCTCTTGAGAGCTTGCAGATCGTCGGGAGGGGTGGGCTCTTCAAAGAACATGGGCTTGAACTGCTCCAGCTCCTTTGCGATCTTAATACCCGTGGGTACGTCGAATCTGCCGTGACCCTCGATCAAAAGATCCACACCGGGACCAACCGCCCGTCTCACCGCATCCACACAACGCAAAGCCTTGTCCAGGTCTGAATTGGAGATCTCCAAAAAGCTCTTGCCAAAGGGATCCCACTTCATAGCGGTCACACCACGCTTTACAGCCTCGGCGGCCTTCTGACCGAACTGCTCGGGCTCGGTAGCACCTGCAAACCAGCCGTTGACGTAAATACGTACTTCATCCCGCATTTTGCCGCCCAAAAGCTGATAAACGGGAACACCCAAAGCCTTGCCCTTAATGTCCCAAAGAGCCATCTCAATACCGGAAATGGCAGACATCAGAACAGCGCCGCCTCTCCAGTAGGCATCGCGGTACAGATTATGTACGTGCTCCTCGATGCGCATGGGATCCTTGCCAACCAAGGCCTCCTTTGCGTGCTCAATGGCGCCAACCAACGCCTTTTCCTTGTATTCCAGCGTAGCTTCGCCAACGCCTTCAATGCCTTCGTCGGTATAGACCTTCACAAACACCCAGTTGGTGCGGAAACAGTCCACCACAAAGGGCTTGATGTCCGTTATTTTCATAAACTCATCTCCTTATAAATTTCGGGGATCAATACGTTTTCGTACACAAAGCATTTAGGATCCACGTCGTCCAGCATCCCAAAATGTACCGGAACTGCAAGCTTTGCGCCGATCTCAGCAGCAAACTTTGACGCATCAACAGCATTCATATTGTTGCCCTTGCCGTTGATGGGAAGGAAAACCACGTCCACCGGATACGGAATCGCCCAGGTCACTTCCAAAGAAAACAAGGTATCCCCGGTGACGTAATACCGTTTTCCTTCATGGAAAATGACAAATCCAACAGCATGATCGTCGGAATGTACCGCAGGTACAACGGTGATCTCCACGTCGCCTTGACTCCATACCACACCGGGAGCAACTCTGACGTAGTTGTTCTTTCCACCCTTCAAGCGAATCTTTTCCCAAACGGAATTGGGGGAGAGAACGGTAACCTCCGTGTTCTCATTCACGAAATGCTTTACCGTTTCCGGATCGTAGTGGTCAATATGTGCGTGGGTACACAGGAACAGATCCGGCTTGATCCTCCAAACGTCAGGATCCACCGGCATCTTGCGTGGAACGGCGATCTCCGCCGCACTGTCCGTAAAATAGGGGTCTACCAGCAGGGTTGTCTTATCCGTTTGGAACAAAAGCCCTGCCTGTCCAAGCCAGGTAACCTTCATCGGAAGTTTGCGCCGCCGTTTACGTCCAGCGTTGCGCCGGTAACGTAGCTTGCTTCATCGCTGGCCAGATAAACAGCCGCCGCACCCACGTCCTCGATCTTACCCAAGCCCAAAGGAATGCTTGCGCCAAGCTCTTCCACGCCATCTTCGCCGTGAGTCTGTACCAACAGCTCGGTACGGATCAGACCGGGAGCAATGGCATTGACGGTGATATTATACTTAGCGGCAGTGCGTGCCAGAGTCTTGGTAATACCGATCTGACCACTCTTGGTAGCCGCATAGTGGATGTGTCCGAACAACGCACCGCGCTCACCAACCACGGAGGAGATGAAAATGATACGCCCGCTGTTCTGCTCCTTCATGATCTCCATGGCCGCTTTACTGCAAAGCATACCGCTGGTGAGGTTGGTCTTGATGATCCTGTCCCAATCCTCGTAGGTCATCTCAAAGATATCCTTATCCTGAGAAGTGCCTGCGTTGTTCACCAGAATATCAAGTCTTCCAAACTCTGCCATGATCTTGCCGAACAGTTCCTGAACCTGCACAGCATCGCTGACGTCAGCTTTCAAAACCAGCGCCTTACGGCCAAAGCCACGAACCTTTTCCGCAACCTCTTCCGCTGCGGCTACGTTGCCCATGCAATTGATCACAACGTCTGCACCTGCTTCCGCAAGAGCCAGAGCGATCCCTCTGCCGATCCCACGGGAAGAACCCGTTACCAAAGCTACCTTACCTTTTAAGCAAAACATACACACGTTACCTCCTGTGCGTTCAATGTAATTTCTTGGTCTTTAACAATAAAGGTTTTCGTTTCTTCGGAGTCGTTCCAAAGAGCGTACATTCTTTCGTTTCCGTTAACGAACTCGCCGTACTTCACACCTGCAGGGAGTACGGGATCTTCTTCTCTCACGTAACGCCCCTCATAGAAGAACTTGCGGTATTTCTCCTTCAAGGCCAGGATCTTACCGATCTTCTCCGCCAGCTCGGGGATCTGCCCGATATGGGCTCTGCCTCTCCAGGGAGACACGTCGTGACGATAGCCGTGGATAAAGGCGTTTCCAAGCTGACGGTCGGTACCCGCCTTGTTGTCGTGAACGAATCTGTCGGTCTGCACCGTTTCGGGGAAGGTGCGCATAAACATCTCGGGGAAGCAGTTGGGCCCGAAGATAGGACCAAGCTGACAGCCGTGAATATACTGCACGTAGGGCAAAACCATATCATTCACCATCTCAGTGCCCACCGCCTTGCCTTCCGGACAGTTGGCGTGAAGCTTCTTGAATGCCTCCACACGCCAGATCTCACAGGCATCGGGTCTGGGACCGTGGAAATGCTCTTCGTTGAAGCAGGGAAGAGGAGCGGCCGCGCCGATCTGATCAAAAAAGGCAGAATCGGCACCGAAATCAAACTTCATCTTCTCGTGCATCACCACACGGTTCTGCCACTCTTCGTTGGCAGGACAAGCGGTGACAAAGGATTTGTACCCAAAGGCTCTTAACATCAACCCGTCGTTGCCGAAGCGGTAATGATCGCGGTAGTCGTTACCGTCGATATCGATCCGACAGACCTTATGCCCGATCTCCTTATAATAATCCGTAGCAACGTCGATCAATTGCCCGTTGGTATACAAAGCAACGTAACCGCCCATGGCTTGGATCTTAGCTACGGCTTCGCGAAGTTTTTCTGCGCCGCCGAGACCTTCATCCGGCTCATAAATGGGGTAACCGTTGTCGAAACGCCCCTTCCACCAGCCGAACACCATCACCATGTTCAAGCCGTACTTTGCGCCTTCTTCATAAATACCGGGAAGATCATCGTAGGTAAACAGCACCTCGCCGAACTGATGGCGCAGGATCACTCTCTGCCAGCCGGTGATGTTCTTCACCCAATCGGGAATCACGGGAGGCGTGTACCAATTTGCTCTGGCGTACCCGCCGTAAATATCCGAGCCGGTTCTCCAGTCTCCTTCGTTCAAAGAAACGAAGCAACGTGTGATCTCAACCGTCTCACCCTTCTTTGCACAAGGAATATGGGAAATGGCAATCAGAAGTCTGGGATCGTGATCTCTGGGAGAAACGCCCACGGAAAGCACGCAGATCTTAAGCTGGGGATCATGACGACCCATATACAGAAAATGTCCACCGGTCTGCAAGCCGAACCAACCCATTGCCGCATCACCGGGATACCGCATGGCGTTCCAAACCACGTGGTTATCGGAGGCGATATATTCGGTATGGTTGCTTCTGCGAACCTGCTCCCAGGGATTGGCGATGGTGCGCCCCAAGCCGTCGATGTGATAGAAAACGTCGTTTGCACGGTTTTCATCGCAAGCAGTTTCCAGATCCACGAAAGGAAGCTGTAACTCGTTCAACCGCACGTCGCATCGGTTGGAAACGGTTGCTTCAAAGGCAAATCCCTCGTAGGTATTCACCTCCGTTGAAACGGAAATCACCAAGGACGTATCAAAAATACGCCCGTTGTCAGCCACCAATCGATCATATTCCACACGAAGAACACCGTCTTCCAAGGTTGCTTTACCTATCTGCTTGGAAGAACGAACGGTCATTTCCTTTTCATAACCGTCGTCTCCGTACGCACGCCAAAAATCTGCATTTTCGCTTTGTCGCAAGGGAAGACCGTCCGCCGCCCATTCAACGCGGCTACCGTCCTCAGAAACGGAAAAGCAAAGCTTTCCGGAACGTATGGATAACATAAAACCCTCCTGTACGAATCAATATCATATTTTTTTCAGTATAACACGATATTTCAAAAAATGGAAGTCTTTTCAAAAAGTTTTATAACCTTTTTATCCTTTTTATCCTTAGATCCGCGCTGCAAAACCGCAGGCATAATACCCAAAAAATCGGCCGCAAAATCAAGTTTTTCGGCACTTCTAAAAAAATGAAAAAAATTCAAAAAAAAGGCTTGACAAATAAAACCCTTTATGCTATACTACCACACGTGCCGCGGGTGTGGCGGAATTGGCAGACGCGCTAGATTCAGGTTCTAGTGGGGGCAACTTCGTGTAGGTTCAAGTCCTATCACCCGCACCAGTTAAATCCAAGTCGAAAGACTTGGATTTTTCATTTTGTCGGGAAATAGATTAAACGCTCCAAGCATTTCTGCTTGGAGCGTTTGGAAATCAGTTGTTTCGGTTAACTTATCTTTTCTCCGGCGTTTTTATTTTGGAGATCATCGTACATTTTTTCGTAAAAAGACATGGCTTTTTGGATTGTTGTCTCTCGCAACTCCACAATCTTTGCGATGGCATGGGCTTTTGCCTCTGCTCCGATATCTCCCGGGCCTTCGGACTTTACGCTCTCGAGCTGATTGAGAGCCAATTCAATGTGCTCGGACTCCTTGATCAACTCAGATATCGCACAAAAAATATCCTTTAAAGACAACTTAGCGTTGGTTTCCATTTTGTTTTCCTCCATAATTTTCTTCGGAGGACACGCAAGGCATATTTTATTTTCTGCTACGAAGCGTGCCCTGCCGTTTTTCACAAGACCTTTTGCCCGTTTCGGGTAGGTCGCCTCATATTCATTACCTTGCTCATCAACAACGATCACGTTTTTTTCCATGGGTGTCGTCCCCTCTGTTTTTGATGGCTTATTTTTTGCGAATGCCGTTTTTTGTGATGGGTGCCGTCCCCGATACGCATTGTTATTATATCAGATCAAACGAGAGTTGTCAAGACTAAGATATAGGCGTTGCAAAAATGCAACGCCTTCTTTTTATAGTAGCCTGATATCATCTCTCGTCATTTGCTTTTCCAGCCAATGGAAAATCTTTTCAACCTTTTCTTCGTCCCCCTTGACCTCTTCGATGGCACTTATGTGATGCCACCAGAAGGAATTCACGTAACGAAACAAATAGGGGAAAACCTGTCGCTCATAGTCGGAGAAGATATACTGCTCCTGAACGTAGCCCATGTTCCTCAAAAACGCCCTGATCCGCAGATCGTCAAGCTTTTCATCAAAGAGATACAAGCACTGATCATTTTCTCCCAACAAACACGCATCATCTACGTTCCAAAGAGCTTCCCGTACCGCATAATTCAAAACAGGTTCACGACCGCACAGATTGAAGTCGATAAGTCCAACAAACTTATTCTCTTCATCAACCAGTACGTTGGATTCATTCAGATCGCCCTGAAAGCAAGAACAGGGCAGAGAGTGATACATCTCCTTTAGTTCTCCTTGGACCTTATAAAAGAGTTTCAAAAGTTCCTCCGCTCTCTCAGTATGATCCGGAAGGATCTCCTTGACCTTTGCCATGAACTTTTCCGCACATTCCGTGGCCTCGTCCACCGTATCCGGCTCACAAAACGGCTCCAGCATACAATAGGCCGTAGGCCAATCCATAAGGGAAAGTCTCGCAGAGGCAACCTTCCCCAAAGCTCTCAGCATATCCGGCATATACACGGCGTTTCCGTCTTCGCCTTTCAGCTTTTCGCTCCCGATATGCTCGGCGGTTTCATATGCTGCAAACTCTTCCGCAAATGCATAATGCACCCTTCCGTCAATGATTTCACTACACACCGACCTGCCGTCGAGAGCGGGGACAACTCTCGGACAATAGATACCAAGCTCACGATATATCTCCATCAACTTCATCCAGCCGCCGATGCGGTTTTCATCGGTAAAAGTATTACAGCTGTGCTTGATCACGATCTTCTTCTCGTCGTCGGAGACGATATATACCTTTCGGAAATCATTATCTCCTCTGCAAAGGTCGAGAGTCTGAAGTTCCGTGGGTTCTTTCAAAAAATAACGGTTGATAGGGAAGTCCATACAATACTCCTTCCTCGGGTTTCCAAAGGCTATTGTAACATTCGGAGACCCGGTTGTCAATCAACCGTTATTTGAATCTTAGCGCTCTTCTCTCCCGTCCAGGAAGATGGGGTTTGTCCAAGCCTGTCTGCCGTCCTTATCAACGATGCTGGCACGAACGTAATCGTAGGGACCTGCCCAATGATCCAAAGTGAATTCCGCATGGGTGATATTCCCGTTCTCGTCCACTCTCACTTGGTTGGGATGCATATCGCTGTGAAGTCTTGCTCTTGAAACAGGGGAGCAATCAATGATGACCTTGTTATCCTCTACGTAGAAATCATAGATCTCGGGACCGCAGGAGGAATAGAACTCACCCTTTTGCAATGCAGACAGAATGGCGTTCAGATCTTTTTCCGCCTTTACCACCACCCAGCCCTTGCAAAGATGCTCCAACAAATGAGAGTCATCGGTGGCAACGCCGTACAGAGTCTTGCCTTGCCCTAAAATCTCGTCCCAATACGCCGCATCCGCATCGCAATCCTCGGCCAAAGCACAACCGCTGTTCCAGATCTCCATGGCAAAATTGCCCTTCTGCATCTCAAAATACTTCGCGCTGGTGTTGCTCCATTCGGGATGGCAAAGAATGGTCAGATTCTTCTTTTCGTGAGCTTCATCCAGCCAAGGCTGATATGCCTCGGAATTTTGGAAGTTGGTGCCGGGAACCTTTTCATCTTGGTCAAACCCGTTACCGTCTTCCTTAGAAGGACCGATACAAACGGTGTGGAAGCAACGGAACCCGTGTCCGTACTCCAGAATATTGCTGTGCTCCATACCCGGAACCACCAGGATACCGGTTTCGGGAGCGTAGTTTTCAAAGTTATAGATCTGATGATCCGTCAAAGCAATGAAATCATACCCATGTTCATGAGCATATTTCAAAACCTCGGCAGGGGAGCCAACACCGTCGGAACGGGTGGTATGTGTGTGAAGTCCGCCCTTCACAAAGCCGATCTCTTTGTTTATAAACGCTTGCTGTCTCTTCATAGCTGACCTCTCAAATTTTACGTTTGCATAATTTTAACACAAATACTGTCATTTGTAAAGTCTAAAAACAAAACCTACCGGTCAATTTCAACCGTTTAGGAAGATCTCTTTCCAAGCTGATAAAACGCCACGGCAGAAGCGGCAGCAACGTTCAGCGAATCCACACCGTGATACATGGGGATCTTTACGGTATAATCACATTCCGAAATGGTCTCGTCCGAAAGTCCTTCGCCCTCCGTCCCCATAAGGATTGCAAGCTTCTTTTCCTCCGACAATCGGGGATCATCGATGGAAACAGACTGCTCTTTCAGTGCCATGGCTACCGTTTTATATCCCATATCCTTGACTACTTCAAGCCCGTTTTCCGGCAAAAAAGTCCAGTCGATCTGAAATACCGTGCCCATGCTGACTCTTGCGGCACGTCTGTAAAGCGGGTCGGAGCAACCCGGCGTTAAAAGCACCGCATCCATTCCCAGTGCCGCGGCAGACCGAATGATAGCACCAACATTGGTGGGGTTCATAACGCTATCCAGAATCACGATCCTGCTTTTATCTCTACAAAGGTCTCCGGCACTACGCAAAGGTTTTCGCTTCATAGCGCACAGCATCCCTCTGGTAAGCTTAAACCCCGTCAGCTGTGTCAAAACGTCAAACTCCGCACAATAAACGGGAACGCCCTCTATACGCGCAAGAATTTCTTTTCCTTCGCACTCGATATGTTTCTTTTCCATAAGGCAGGAAACAGGCTCATATCCCGCATCAAGGGCACGGTGGATCACCTTGGGACTTTCCGCTATAAACAACCCTTTTTCGGGAAATTCTCTGTTCAATAGTTGCCCCTCCGTCAGCCGTGCATAGACGTCCAGCTCGGGAGCAAGAAAATCCGTAATTTCTATGATGTGATTCATAATATCATTCTCCTTGACCATAAACCGGCACTCAAACTTATACAATGGAATCAAACAACCGGTTGGCTGCTTGATCTTTTGGCCTGAGGGGCTGAAAAAGATATCAATATAATATTATCAATCGTTTTGAATCTAAATTGATAAATCATTCCTCTGTCAATTGAGAGAACTCACCGCTTGACCAGTCGTAAATATACAAATAGTCTTTATCTTCACTTATCGTTCCATGAGTCATATGTATGATACAAAGTTTTGAGTTAAAATACACTCCCGTTGTAGAAGATTGTGTTAATCCGGAATCGTATGCTTTATCTTCGACTAAATAAGTTTCCTCCTTCGAATTGAGAAGATAACGGTAATATGCTTTATCCTTCCAATAAATGATCGCGTCCTCGTGTATTGCCACGATCACAACGTTATCAATGAGATGTTCAACGTTAAACTTATCGGTTTCAGCGTTATAGGTAAAAATCAAACTATGATCAATTTCCTCGATTGAATAATTTCCATAAACCCCGCGAGTATCCTTATATACACGTAAAAAGCCAAATAAAACTCCGTCTGTTTCATACCCGCAGGCATCTACAATGGAGCCTTCTTCATCAAGTTCACATTTAACGATATGCGGAACAACACCTTCATACACCGTGGGAATGGTATATACGTATTCTCCGGCAAACAACGAAAGCTTAAAAGCCGAGGGGTCATTTTGCTCAAGCCAAGAAAAACGATCCTGCCCTTTTTCAACCAAAGAAAACGATTTACTCTCAAGATCTATCGAATATACGGTTGAATACTGTAATTTCGCATATAGTTTGCCGTCTTCCTCATGAATACATAGGTATTCCGTATCTATACTATTGCATACCCACATGTTGCTAAGCAAGAAAAATGATAAAACAATACAAAGAATCAAAATAAGAATCACAAGTATTCTTTTCATATCCGACCACCTTTCTCCAAAAAGATTATAGAATAAAAAACATTGAATGTCAAGTATAAGGAAACAGCTCCTTAAAATAGTGCCGTTTCCTTTTGAGTAGAGGTGCCAAAAATGCATTGTTCAGTGAAATATTACTCCATTGTCGCGACATGAAATGAAATTAGCCCACGTTCGCGAAACAAATATTCCACAGATAAGCATATTTGGCGTATACACCAAATGTTTTCACTTGTCCGTAGGGCAAATTTCGTCAAAAAAGACTACGAAAAAGATATTTTTGCGTTTCGTAATAAGGTTTCGAACCCAAACCGATTTTAGTGAAATATTCGGCGTTTCCGAATGTGAAATAATTTCCTTACGGAAATTGTGAAATATCTCACTTTGTTCGATGTGAAATGAAATTCGCCTCCTCACATTTGCGAAGCAAATATTTCACAGCGAAGCTATTTCACTTGGCGAAGCCAAATTTCGCTCGCCGCAAGGCGAATTTCGTTGAAAAAACGACAGGTCGAAACCTGTCGTTTTTTCTGGGTGCGGGGAAGGGATTTGAACCACATGACCTCCGGGTTATGAGCCCGACGAGCTACCAGACTGCTCTACCCCGCGATATAGGAAATTAAGTTGTGGTGCCGGAGACCGGGGTCGAACCGGCACGAGGGTTTAATCTCACCGGATTTTAAGTCCGGGGCGTCTGCCTATTCCGCCACTCCGGCGTTCACAGCTTTGATATATTAACACATTTCCTTTGGTTTGTCAACCCTTTTTTCAAAAAAAGAAAAAGTTTTTTCTCCTTGGCATCCACAGCAGAAAAACCTCCGACAAAACTTGACTTTTCTTTACATCTATGATATAAATATCTCATAAATCCTTTTTTGAGGAAATCATGAAAACACAGATTCTAAAATACAAAGATATCATCGTCTCCTTTTTCCGAGGCATTTTTTCCGACGAAAAGGCAAAGAAACACTTCATCGTCGTTTCTTGCCTTTCTTTTGCGTGCTTTCTGTTCTTTTTGCTCACGGGATATCATTTTTTCTACGCTCTGTTCTGGAGCGCTACGGTAGGGACGATCGCTTTTTCCATTACCGAGAAGTATCACCGCTTTCTCTCCGTCTTTCTTTGGCTGCTTGGACCTTTCCTCTGCTTCCTGACGGTAGAGTACATGATCGGAAACATCGGTTATTTCCCGTTTCATTGTGCTTTGACCACACCGAAGGAGATCCTCCTGAATCTGATCTGGTACTACATGGTTGCGATCCTGCTGTATCTCGCCACAGGAAGATTAAAAGCCTCCGCCATCATTACTGCGGTGATCTTCCTTGTGATCGGTCTCACCGACAGCTATTTCTTCGCCTTCCGCGGCAGAGTTTTGTTTCCCTCGGACTTTATGGCCATCCGCACCGCCGCAAACGTGATCGGTGAATATAACTTCATGCCCTCTGTAAGCCAGCTTCTCGGCACGCTTACCATGGTCGGTTATCTGGTTGGTCTTTGCTTTGTACCCACAGAGAAAGGCGCTCACAGACCCAAATGGTTTGTATCCCTTGGCACGGTAGCTCTTTTTGCAGGATTCATCCTGTTTTTCTTCTATTCTCCCTTTTTGACCTGGACGGGATTTGAAGCAAAGCTTTGGACTTCACTTTGGCAGACCAAGCAAAACGGCGTAGTCTTGAATTTCACCGTAAACCTCCGCTTCAGCTCCGTAGAAAAGCCGGAGAACTACGACCAATTGATAGGGGATTATGTCGAAGAAAATTCCTCCCAGGACGCTAAGCTTCCCGAAGGTACCGTTCGTCCCAACATCATTGCCATTATGAACGAGTCCTTCTGCGACCTGTCCGTGATCGGCATCGAAACCAACGAACCCTGCACTCCATTTATCGATTCCTTAACGGAAAATACCATCAAAGGCTACACCTACGTTTCCGTTTTCAGCGGCCATACCGCCAACTCGGAATACGAGTTTTTGACCGGGAACAGCATTTCCTTCCTGCCCATCGGTACCGTAGCGTATCAGATGTTCACCCAGGAAAACGACTACTCCCTGGCAAGACAGCTGAACGCCTTGGGCTACCATTCCATCGCCATGCATCCTTACGATTCCTCCGGATGGAACCGCATCAGCGTCTACAATCGCTATGATTTTGATGAAATGTACTTCATCGAAGACTTTCACGACGTCACCAACATCCGCGAATATTGCAGCGATCGCTCCAATTACGAAAACCTCATTGAAAGATACGAAAACCACCGCGTAGGGTCCAACGGAGATTCTCCTCTCTTCCTTTTTAATATAACCATGCAGAACCACGGCGGATATTCCGTGAACTGGTCGGGTCTGGATAAGACCGTTTGGCTGACCGGAGATCTGGAAGGGAAGTACGAAAGCGTAGATATGTATCTCTCCCTTGCCCGAGAAAGCGACGCCGCGTTTGAAGAACTGCTTGATTATTTCTCAGCTGTTTCCGAGCCCACTGTGATCGTCATGTTCGGCGATCATCATCCCGGTCTTGCAGATACGTTCTACACCGACGTTTTCGGTCAGAAAAAGGATACTCTGTCTCAGGAAGATTCCGTTTGCCTCTACCAGGTTCCTTACGTGATCTGGGCAAATTATGACATCGAAGAAACCGAGTACGGTAACTTCTCCCTGAACTACCTTTCCACCGTTCTCACCGATGCCATCGATTATCCCAAAACAGGCTACCAGCAATTCCTTTGGAACGCTATGGAGTCTCTCCCGGTAATTACCCGCAATTTCTATCGGGACGACACGGGGAAGTGGAGCGGCAATCCCGCCGAACTGTCCTCCGAAGCCCAAGCCATGATCGCAAAATATGCGATTTTACAATATAACGGTATCCGAGGCGGTAGCTCCAGATACGACGAATATTTCAACTTAAAACAACAATGATCTCTAAGCAAGGGGGTGCTCCCATGTCCGCCAACAATCGGTCTCATAGGTTTCTCGAAGCTTTGAAACGCTTTCAATATTCCGATGGCAGAGCAGGTGAATGCGTCCTTATTTGCATCTATATTTTGTCGTTGTCCCTGTTCATGTATTTCCATGAGCCCTGGTACGATGAAGCGCAAGCATGGCTCATTGCAAGAGACGGCTCTTGGAAAGAGATCCTGTTCGAGATCCCTCATTACGAAGGGCATCCTCCTTTTTGGTACGTCATTTTAGCGGTCTTCGCAAAGACTGGCGCCGATTTTGACCTGACGTTGAAGGTGCTCACCCTTGTTTTAAATACCGTTACAGTGTATCTCCTTCTTTTCAGATCCCCCTTTCCTCGCTTTGTTAAATGGATCCTCCCGTTCACTTATTTCCTGTTTTATCAGCACGGCGTTATCTGCCGCCCTTACTCCATCCTGCTAATCGGCTTCTTGCTTGCCGCTGTCCTGTGGAGTCAAAAAAACGAAAAGCCCGTGCGGTTCACCCTGTCTTTGATGTTGATGTGCGCTTCCAGTGCCTACGGGATCATTTTTGCAGGCGGTATCACCTTAGCCTGGCTTTGGGAGCTGAAGGGCAACTTACCCTTCGGAGAATATCTTCGCTCCCTGCTGAAGGGGAAGCGATTTGCTTCATTAGCGATTTTGCTTTTGTTTGCTCTCTTAAACATTGCGTCCATTCTCCCGCGAAGCGATACCTTTGCCGCCAGCTACGGACTTTCCGGGAACAATCCCTTGCCCATGAGGATCCTGTATATGTTCACAGGCTCTTTGGCGGATGCAACCTGCTTTTCGGCATACGATGATTACGATGAGCTGCGATACGCATTTTTCTCAATCCCCAAATTTATAGTGGGTTGTCTTATCGGCGGCTGCATTTTGGCACTGCTGATCTATTGCGCAAAGAAATGCAAGACCGTCCATATCCTGCTGATCCCTTTCTCTCTCTTTGCATTATTCAGCGGTATCGTGTATTTTTACCTGCAGCACATCGACGTTTTGTTCCAATTTATGGTCTTTTGGGCATGGATCAGCCTTGTGAAAAACAAGGAAAGCGGGAAAGAGATCAAACCGGTTTGGCAACCCAAGCTAAAAAAACTGATATACGCCGCAATCACCGTTTGCCTTGCTATTTCCGTATATTGGACCGTTGGCGCTTGTTATCACGAGGTCGTCTATCAATACGGCTTTGCCCGGCAGCTTGCCACCTATCTGAATCAGCACGGATTGGTTGATTACGGTGTCATGGTCAGATGGATGCAATTGACCGATGAAAACGGTATGATCTCCTACACCAACACCAACCAGACTGTCAACGGCGTTGCATTGAACGCCTACTACGATACCAACGTAATCACCAACATGAACGGCGGAGATCCGGATATGACCTATGTCACTCATAGGATCCCCACCGAGGAAGAAAACAAAGCTAACTTGGAAGCATGGCACGAAAAGGGCCTGCCCCCCATCACCTTTGACAGATGCCAGCTGAAGACCGTATTTCCGGAATACCGAGACATATACGTTCAACATTACACTACCGTCCTGATCCTTCCCGAATACCACCTCTGGAAAGCAGGGTATCAGTACTCGGAGCACAGGCTTTACGTGCGTAACGATATTGCGCACAAGCACCTATTGGACAATATCGAATAACCCCCAATCGGAGTTTCTTCAAAGAAACTCCGATTTTTTACAATTATTTAAAATTATTATCAAAACCCTATTGACAATCGTGTGACTATATGGTATAATCTCTTTGAAATCAAGAAAGGAGCATGAACATGAGTGGATTTTTACCCGGTACTACCATCGAGCTCAAGGCGACGACCCCGAACGCCGCTAAGGACTTGCTGGACAGTATCTTTCTTTCGGGGGGGTTAGTTCTATCACAAGTCACAAAAATGACAGGTCTTGCGCCTTACGAGGTACAAAATTGGGTCAAACGAGGATTTTTGCCTCCACCCGTGCATAAGATGTACGACCGTAACCAATTTTGTCGCCTTGCGATGATCAACATGCTGCGTGAGAGTATGCAGATCGATACCATCACAAAGCTGTTATCCTTCATCAACGGCAACCTCAATGACGCCAGCGATGACTTGGTGGATGACTCCGAGCTTTACAATTACTACGTGAATCTGACGGCAATGATGGGGGAACACTTGCCGGATGAGGACGAGGTAAAGACTCACATCCGCTATATCACGGAAAGCTTCCGGGAGCCCATTCCCGGCGGCAGACGCAGATTATCGCTGGTTCTGGAAATCATGATCTACACGCATTATTCCGCTGTCTTGCGCAAGCGCGCAAACTTCCTTGTAAACAATCTTGATTAATTGAATCCGTATAAGGATTCGGAAAGGTGTTACATATGTTTGAATGGTGGGAAAGTCTGGGAGAAGCCGGCAGGATCTTTGCCTGTGTAGCCATCCCCTCTACCGTGATCCTGTTTTTGCAGACCATCCTTATGCTCATCGGCATAGGCGGAGGCAGTCTGGGTGCAGACGATGCCGATGCCGACGTCGATACCGATCTTGAGGCCGAACTCGATAACGACGGCGACGTTGATACCGAGCTGGACGGAGGCTTGCGATTGTTCTCCTTCCGCGGGATCATCGCCTTCTTGACCGTTCTTGGTTGGGTAGGTATTCTCGGCTCCAAGCTGGAGTGGGGATTGCCGATCACTATCATTGCTTCGCTTCTCTCCGGTTTTGCGGCTATGGTTCTGATCGCATTGCTGTTCCGCATGATCTACGGTTTACAGGCGGACGGCACGGAAGATCTTCAACACGCTCTCGGCGTTGCGGGCACCGTTTACCTTCGCATTCCGCCCGCCAGAGAGGGAAGAGGCAAGGTCAACATCATGCTGGACGGTAAGCTTGTGGAAAAGGATGCCGTCACAGATGAAGACCAAACGTTAAATTACGGCGAACAGATCGTTGTCATCGGGATCTCCGGCGGCACGGAGCTGATCGTCAGAAAAAAAGCAAGATAAAGCTACTATTATCAAGGAGGAAATTGTTATGCAAGAAACCATCATTTTGTTAGTCGTTCTCGGTGTACTGATCTTCTCGTCCATCATCTGGGCATTCTCACGTTACAAGAAATGCCCCTCCGACAAGATCATGGTCATTTACGGTAAAGTCGGCAAGAACAAAGACGGCTCTAACAAGAGTGCGATCTGTATCCACGGTGGTGCAAAGTTCATCGTCCCCGTCATTCAGGCGTACGAGTTCTTGGATTTGACTCCCATGTCCATCTCCGTTGACCTGAAGAACGCACTTTCCAGACAGAACATCCGTATCGACGTTCCCTCTCGATTCACCGTCGGCGTCTCCACCGAGCCCGGTGTTATGCAGAATGCCGCAGAGCGACTTCTCGGCTTAAAGCTTGCCGAGATCCAGGAGCTTGCTAAAGATATCATCTTCGGTCAGCTCCGTCTGATCATCGCAACCATGGATATCGAAGAGATCAATACCGACCGCGATAAGTTCCTGGAAGCCGTCAGCCGCAACGTAGAGGTCGAGCTGAAGAAGATCGGTCTTAGACTGATCAACGTAAACGTTACCGACATCAGCGACGAAAGCGGTTATATCGTAGCGCTTGGTAAAGAAGCAGCCGCAAAGGCGATCAACGACGCCAAGAAGAGCGTTGCCGAAAAGGAACGCGACGGTTCTATCGGTCAGGCAAATGCTCAGAAGGAACAGCGTATCCAAGTATCCGAAGCAGACTCCATCGCCATCCAGGGTGAAAACGCCGCCAAGGCAGACATCGCTCTGTCCAACGCTTCTCTCCGTGAGCAGGAAGCAAAGGCTCTGAAGATCGCAGTGACCGCTGAAAAGATCCAGGCTGCAAAAGCCTTGGAAGAATCCTACGCAGCAGAGCGTGCGGCAGAAATCGCCCGTTCCGAGCGTGAAATGGCAACCTTGGAAGCCGACGTCATCGTTCAGGCAGAGATCGAAAAGAGAAAGCTTGAGTTGGAAGCTGAAGCAGAAGCAGAACAGATCCGTCGCAAGGCAAAGGGTGAAGCCGACGCGATCTTCGCCCGCATGGACGCAGAGGCAAGAGGTATGCAGGAGATCCTGCTGAAGCAGGCTGCAGGTTTCGCTGAAGTGGTCAAGGCCGCAGGTGGCGACCCCGATGCGGCGCTTCGTCTGATGATCGCCGACAAGATGGAAGACCTGATCAAGATCCAGGTAGAAGCCATCAAGAACATCAAGATCGACAAGGTCACCGTTTGGGACAGCGGTTCCAACAACGCAGGCGGAAAAACCTCCACCGCAAACTTCCTTTCCGGCCTTATGCAATCTGTCCCTCCTCTGGAAGAACTGTTCTCCATGGCAGGCCTCTCTCTGCCCGACTATCTGGCAAAGAAGAAGGATACCGACGTAGAAAAGCTTGAAGTAACTCCCTCTGCGGAGGATATTGAGTAATGAGCGAAAAGCAACCCCTCAAATGGCTCTTTCTGAATGCTGCTTATACGTTCATCATCCTTGCGCTGTCCATAGCCGCGGCGATGGTTGCCAAGCTGATCCTGAACATCTTTCTCCCCATCGATTTAGCCTCCGCCCAGGGTGGTGATTACTCCCGCAACTACTACCTGGTATTTCCCATCCACGGTGTAGTTTCCGCCGCAGCCTTCCTGCTGACCGCATACTTCGGCGGCAAGACCAACGGCTTTAAGACCGGGTTCAGATTCCGCACCTCTATCTCCACCCCCGTATTCATCATTCAGGCGATCCTTGCGGTTATCGTGTACTACTTCCTTTTCCTGTACATGTTTGAATGGTGGACCAACCTTCCCACTTGGTATCTGTCCGGTTTCTTCGCGGCCCTGTTTGGGATCTTCGATGCTTCCAATATCTATAATTCCGTCGCCCAGGGCTTCGCGGAGATCGATAATATCTATTTCCTGTACTTCTGGCTCCACATTCTGATGGAGATCGCGTTCATCGTCATTACGGTTGTCTTGATAAAGCTCGGCAGAACCCGTGGCGAAAAAGAAGCGGCCGCCCGTCACGAAGCACAGATGGCCGAATTGGAGCAGGAAAAAGAAAGAATCGCAAGCAGAAAATCCCTTTGAACAATCCCCAAAAGACCGTTTCTCGGCAGAGGAGCGGTCTTTTTCCTTCCAAAAAGCATGAGTTTTTGAATTTTTTCATTATTTTTTTCGTTTTGCACTTGCAAGTGAAGGAACTTCGTGATATAATACTATGAAATTTTATAGATATATAATAGGTCGCTGTGCGGCCGTTATGAAAGGATCATATATATGGCAATCAAAAGCAGTTTAACGTCCGTTCGGGATATCTTTGCATCCCCGGAAACCTACTCTCAAAAATCCATCCAGGTTGGCGGCTGGGTCAAAGGACTCCGTGCCTCCAATGCCTTCGGCTTTATTGAGCTGAACGACGGTACCTGCTTCAAGAATCTGCAGGTGGTGTTCGAAAGCGACAAGCTGGAAAACTATAAATCTATCGCCAAGCAGAACATCGGTGCCTCCATGATCGTTACCGGTATTCTCGAACTCACTCCCGGTGCAAAACAGCCCTTCGAGCTGAAGGCCGAAAGCATTGAGGTTACCGGCGAGTCTTCTCCCGAGTATCCTCTCCAGCCTAAGCGCCATTCTTTTGAGTTCCTGCGTTCTATCGCACATCTTCGTCCCCGTGCCAACACCTTCAACGCCGTCTTCCGCGTGCGTTCCGTTGCCGCACAGGCCATCCATGCCTTCTTTGCGGAAAAAGGCTTCGTATACGTCAACACCCCTCTGATCACCACCAGTGACTGCGAAGGTGCGGGGGAGATGTTCCGTGTCACTACTCTTGACCCCGCTAACCCTCCCATGACCAAGGAAGGGGAAGTGGACTTCTCCAAGGACTTCTTCTGCAAGCCTGCCAACCTCACCGTTTCCGGTCAGCTCCAGGCAGAATGCTTTGCTTTGGCGTACTCCAACGTGTATACCTTCGGTCCCACCTTCCGTGCGGAAAACTCCTTCACTCCCCGCCATGCGGCCGAGTTCTGGATGATCGAGCCCGAGATCGCTTTTGCAGATCTTGAGGATGACACCGCCCTGGCAGAAGAAATGACCCGCTATGTCATTAAAGATGTTTTGGAGAAGTGCCCCAACGAGCTGGCATTCTTCAACCAGTTCATCGACAAGGGCTTGCTCGAACGTCTCACCTTCGTAGCCAACAGCGCATTTGCCCGTTGCACCTATACCGAGGCTATCAAGCTTCTGCAGGAGAGCGGACACAAGTTCGATTATCCCGTTTCCTGGGGTTGCGACCTCCAGACCGAGCACGAGCGTTACCTTACCGAGCAGATCTTCTGCAAGCCCGTATTCGTTACCGATTATCCCAAGGAGATCAAGGCCTTCTATATGCGCTTGAACGACGACGGCAAAACCGTTGCGGCCGCAGATATGCTGGTTCCCGGCGTGGGCGAGCTGATCGGTGGCTCTCAGAGAGAAGAACGTCTTGATATTCTGGAAGCGCGCATTGCAGACATGGGCATGAAGCCCGAGGACTACTGGTGGTATCTTGAGCTCCGCAAGTACGGCGGTGTGAAGCACGCAGGCTTCGGTTTGGGCTTTGAGCGTCTGATCATGTACCTCACCGGCATTTCCAACATCCGCGACGTAGAGGCATTCCCTCGCACCACAGGCAACGCAGAATTCTGATTTTTTACAGGTGTTTCCCAATGAACTACGAACAACTCCTCAAAGAATATAAGGTTATCAAGGAAAAGGGCAAAAAGCTGGATATGTCCCGCGGCAAGCCTTCCCCCGAACAGCTGGGCACCATGTCTCGCTTGCTCACCGCCGTCATCCGTAACGACGAATGCTTCTCCGAGACCGGCACCGACTGCCGTAACTACGGCGGCCTGGACGGCATTAACGAGATGAAGCGTCTCTTCGGTGAGATCTTAAACGTTCCCATGGAACAGGTCATCGTCGGCGGCAACTCCAGCTTAAACCTGATGTACGATACCATCGCCCGCGCCATGTTCCATGGCGTTGCCGACGATTGCAAGCCCTGGGGCAAGTACGAACAGATCTCCTTCCTTTGTCCTGTTCCCGGCTACGACAGACATTTTGCCATCTGCGAGTTCTTTGGCATCAATATGATCAACGTCCCCCTTCTGGAAGACGGACCCGATATGGATCTCGTGGAAAAGCTGGTAGGAGAGGATGATACCATCAAGGGCATTTGGTGCGTTCCCAAGTACGCCAACCCCAGCGGGATCACTTATTCCGCCGAGGTGGTAGAACGTTTCGCCAAACTGAAGCCCGCTGCCAAGGATTTCCGTGTCTTTTGGGATAACGCTTACGTTCTCCACGATCTTACGGAAACACCCGATCATCTGACCGAGATCTTCTCCGAGGCCAGAAAGTACGGCAATGAGGATCTGTTCATCGAATTCACCTCCACCTCCAAGATCACATATTCCGGTGCAGGCATCTCCTGCATGGCTTCCAGCCCCAGGAACATCGCCCGCATCCTGGAGGAATTGAAGGTCCAGACCATCGGTCATGATAAGCTGAACCAATTGCGCCACTCCCGCGTGTTCCGCAATTTGGAGGATGTGAAAGCCCACATGAAGGTGCACCAAAGCATCATCCAACCGAAATTCCAGCTTCTTTACCGCGTCTTTGATCGTGAACTTTCCGAGGTAGAGGGCGTTCATTGGACCAAGCCTAACGGAGGATATTTCATCTGCATGACCCTTCCCAAGGGCTGTGCAAAGCGCGTGGTGGAATTGGCCAAAGAAGCAGGTCTTGTCCTCACCGGAGCAGGGGCGCCGTTCCCGTACGGTAACGATCCCGACGACAGCATCCTCCGCATCGCTCCCACGTATCCTTCCCTGAATGAGCTTGCGGAAGCCGCTCCATTGCTTTGCTGTTGTGTCAAACTTGCCATTTTGGAAAATGAGCAAAATGCACAAAAATAGCAATATATATTTATTTGAATCTCTTGTTGAAAAATAACGTTATGTTTGGTATAATGAAATAAGAAATTTAGATCATCACGAGGTATTTGTCAAATGAAAGCAAAATCTCTGCTCGCGCTCCTTCTTTTGATCGCATGCACGCTCTGTACCTTTGCTTCCTGTAAGGATTCCTCCGGCGCAACCTCTGTTCCCTCCGAGGGTGAAGTTTCTCAAACTGTCAGCCAGGGCGACTCCGAACCTGCAGAAGTTTTTCCTTACGAAGATTTTTACGAGGACAAAACTCTGAAGATCCTTTGCGTTGCTTCCAACCGTCACGTATACGGCACTCTTCAGTTCGTTCCCGATCCTGAAAGCAACTATACCGCAGTCAGCGAAGCTGTCAAAGCTCGTAATGATCTGATCAGCCAGAACTACGGCTTGGGCATCGAGATCCATTCCGTGGATTATCCCGTTACCGAGCTTCGCACCCTTGTGGAATCCGGTACCTGCGACTATGATCTTGTTTGCGAATCTGTAGACAGAATGATGCAAAGCGTTACCGAGAATCTGTTCTGGTCCGTGGACGATCTGGTGGATTATTCCTACTCTTGGTGGGATACCGAGGCCATCAACGCCCTTTCCATCGCAGGCAAGCATTATTTCCTTTCCGGCGATGCATTGATCACCGACGACGACAATACCTACCTCTATCTTTTCAATAAAGATATGTATAACGACCACACGGTGCTGGACGCAACTTATGGCGACATCTATCAGATGGTCAGAGACGGTAAGTTCACCATCGACGTGTTCGAGGAAATGTGCCGCGTTGTTTCCCAGCCCAGTGAAGACGGCCAGTGGGATTTCTACGCCACCTACGGCAACCTTTCCCACGCATATGGCGCAACCGTTATGATGAACGGTTTTGATTTTGCCACCGCTTCTCCCGACGAAAACGGATATTTCACTCTGAACGTCGGCACTTCTCACGGTATTTCTCTGTATGACAAGGTCTACACCTTGATGTCTAACAAACAGCTTACCCAGCGTGCCGAGCTGATCATCGGTCAGGGCTCCACACCCTCCAGATACGGCTTTGCAGAGCTGGAGGAGATGTTTGTCAGCGGCAGAGGTCTGTTCTATAACACCACCTCTTCCTCCATCTCTATTCTGAAAGCCCGCGGTGACGACGTTGACTTCGAATTCGGCGTACTGCCCATTCCGAAGTATGACGAAAGCCAGACAAGATACTGCAACACCGTCAACCGCTACCAATCCTCTGTGATCGGCATCCCCGTATCCAATACCGAGAACAGAGAGGCTACCTGCGTATTGCTGCAGGCTCTCGGCTATCACAGCGAGGACGTTACCGACGCTTATTATCAGCAGACACTGCAGCTGCAGGCGCTTACCGATAACAACGATGCCGATATGCTGGATCTGATCTACAGCAGCCGCTTCTATGATATCGGTGCCATGTTCGAGTGGGGGAACAGTGCGTTGATCAACTTCTACGGCTCTCTGATCAACAACACCTCCTCCAACGAGATCGCCTCCCGTTGGGACAGCATTGCCGCTTCCGTAGAATCGGGCATGCAACAGACCATCGACGCTTACAAAGAATCCCTCACATAATTTCGGAAAGGGTCTCTTTCTATGACAAACCGTATTCTCAGCGGATTGCTTTGCGTGGCGATGCTTGTTGCCATTCTGTGCATCCCCGCTTCCGCCGCAGAAACAAACCTTTCGGCAGGGAAGTCTTACACCGTGGAATACGACAGTAAGATCGACAACGCCTATCCTGCGCGGGCCTACAAGGCAGAAAAAAGCTTAACGGACGGAAAGCTTGCCTCTCGTGCCAGCTATTCCGATCCCGCATTCCTCAAGCTTTACCGCGGTACATCGGTATCCGTTACCATTGATCTGGGGGAAGAATGTGCCGTTTCCTCTGTGGAAATGCGCAGTCTGCAGATCAAATCCGCAGGCGTTGAATGTGTCCGATACGTCCACGTTGCCGTTTCTACCGATGGCGAAAGCTTCGGTACGGTAGGCTCTCTTTACGACGGCAAGTCCATCACCTCCGCAAACTCTTCCATCGTTACCCACAAGGTAAAGCTGGATGATGCCTACGCCGCAAGATACGTTCGCGTCTCCTTTTCCTGTGACGTATACGTCTATTGCGACGAGATCAGCGTTTATGGTACCAAGGGCGCATCCGGTGCAAAAGTCGCACCTGCGGACACTCCCAAAGAAGATGTAGGCTTTTCCGGCGGTATTGACGGCATAGAAAACGTTGTACTGATGTACACCGTTGCCAACTATACCCCTCAGAAGCTGAAGCCCTATTTTGCCTACGTCGATACCGATGGCAACGCAACGGACATCATGTTTGAATCCATGCTGTTCCTGCCTTCCGGTGCTTCCGGTTACGATTATTCCACCCAAAAAGGGTGGGATGACTACACCGACAATCTTTTCGGCACTGGCAAAAACATCAACCTTACCGCACTGAACACCTTGGTAGGGGAAATGCGCGAGGAGCTTGATCTACCCGAGGATTACCGCTATCCCGTATTCCTTTCCGTTCCTTACCTGGAGGTGAGCAGCAAGGCCATTGACGGCATTGTTCCCAACTCCTTAAAGAACCGCCTTACCTATATTACCAAATACGTTGATACGTTGATCCGGCGCTTTGAATCCGAAGGCTTTACCAATCTGGAGTTCAAGGGCGTGTATTGGCATCACGAGCTGGTGAACTACACCTCCTCCGATCACGAAGCCGATCTGATCAAGCAATACAACGAATACGTTCACAGCAAGGGATTGAAGTCCATCTGGATCCCTTACTATTGCGCACCCGGCTTTGAGACCGCAGTCGAGCTCGGCTTCGATTCCGCGACCCTTCAAAGCGGCTATGCGTTCCCTCGTTCCGGAGATGGGCTAAAAGAGATCGGTCAGGTCATGCCCGGTGCCGTGGAGGATTCCGCCGCCCAGGCAAAGAAGTACGGCTTAGGCATGGAATTTGAGCTTTCCATCGGTGCCACCGATCCCTTCAACCGCTTCTACAAGTATCTCCATACCGGCTACAGCTCCGGCTGTATGAACGGCGGCATGATGATGCTTTACCAAGCAACGGAAGAGATCTACACCTGCTCAAAATCCGCTAAAGGATCAGAGCTTCGTACCATCTACGAGCTGCTCTATCAGTATTCGCACGACACCTTTACCTCCGAAGCACCCAAGGTAGAAACGGAAGATAAGCTGTTCGTGGTCAAGACCGATTCCCGCTTCAGTGATTTCATCACCATCATCGACCCCGATTCCGCCCGTTCTGCGTGGAAGATCGTTGACAAAGAATCCACGGAAGGCTTAAACTACGTATTGGAAGGGGAAGGCTTCTTCCTGGTAAACACCAAGGGAACGGCTCCCGGTGAATATTCTGTCACCTTCGCTGTTTCCGATGGGTACAACACTTCCGAAAAAGCGTCCCTCCACTTCTTGGTCATCGATAAAGAATTGCCCGAGGTTGAATTGACCTTAGACAAAGACTTGACCCTCTACGCCAAGCCTGACCGGAGCGCCGCTACGCAGACCATTCCCGCCGCCACCAAGGTCACTTATATCGATCTCGGCAAAGACTGGTTTTACGTCGAGGCAAAGATCGACGGGGAAGACTACAAGGCGTTTGCCTACCAATTGGTTCCCGCTCCAAGCGAGGAATCTCAGTCTGCCGATCCCACACCTTCCACCGGCGGAGAGAACAATTCGGTACTTTGGATCATCCTGTCCATCGTTGCCGTGATCGTTATCGGCGGTGCCGTGGTCCTCATCATTTTGAAAAACAAAAAACAAAATACAAAATAAAACAAGAAAGGAACCCCATCATGAAAAGACTCATGACCCTGTTGCTGGCCCTGACTCTGGTGTTCTGCCTCGCTGCATGCTCCGAAGAGTCCACTACCAGCACCCCCGCAACCTCCTCCGAAGCTCCCGCAACCTCTTCTGAGGCTCCCGAAGCTTCCTCCGAAGCTCCCGAAGCTTCTTCCGAAGAACCCGAAGCTTCTTCTGAAGAGCCCTCCGAAGAGCCCTCTGAAGAGCCTTCCGTAGACCTCGGCTACGAAGTAGCTCCCTTCATCTCCCAGTTCATCAACTGGAAGTCCACCATCGGCCAGGGCGCCGTTGGCAACTCCGCTAAGGACGCTCAGGCAGTACAGCTCACCGCTCTGAATAAGGGTGTTGTAGATGGCGTTGCCGGCATCCACGGCTTCAACGCTGACTATGCTGAGTACACCATCGAAAGCGAAAACGGTTCTTACGCTGATTACTGCGTATACGTATTCGAGTACAACCACGATCTGTGGGGCTACGCTCTGTCCGCTTCCTACGGTCTCGACGCTGAAGGCAAGGACGCTATCGATATCCCTGCAGACGGCTACGTTGTAGCTATCCACTCTCACTTCACTGCTCAGATCACCGCTGCTGACGCTCTGGAAGCAACCACCGTTGTTACTCCCTTCGGCTTCCGTGGCACCGACGAAATCGACGCTTCCATCTCCTTCGGCACCGCTGAGATCGACGGCAACATCACCGAAGAAGAATACGGCGAAGCTGTTTGGGTTCTGGATCCCGATTCCGTAGTTGTTAGCTACGAGCAGTTCGACAGAAAGGGTGTAGATTCCTACTACTCCACCTCTACCGTTTACATGATGTACGACAACGACAACCTGTATCTCGCAGTTGTTGTCGACTCCCCCTACCACTTCTGCAACCTGACCCAGAGCGGCGCAGGCAACATGTGGTCTCAGGAGTGCATCCAGGTTAACGTGACCCCCATCGCTCCCAACAGCGCATTCTATCTGGACAACGACTACTGGGATTGGAACAACGGTGCCAGCCAGTCCGTTGCAGAGACCACTGCTAAGAACCTGATGCGTCAGTACGGCTTCTCCGTTAACTCCGAGACCGGCGAGCAGCTCAACTGCCTGTGGCAGGGTGACAACACCAGACTGAACCCCACCTTCAAGGTTACCCGTTCCGAACAGCAGACCACCTACGAGGTTGCTATTCCTTGGTCCGAACTGGGCTCCGCTGACGAACCCTTCGTTCCCGAACAGGGCATGGACATCGGCGTATCTCTGTCCATCAACTCCGGCCGTGCAGCAGACGACTTCATGAACTACTACCTCCGCGATGGCGGCGGTGTCATCGGCCGTAACGACTGGACCAAGATCCCCGTTATCACTCTCGACTAATCTACAACCATCTGATCAATCATTCGGAGAAAACAATCTATGAAAATTGGCGTTAGCTTGTACAGCTTCCACGGGTATTCCGCGGCGGATTCCCTGGGCATCAAGGGCTGTATCGACAAAGCAAAAGAATTCGGCTGTGAAGGCGTAGACTTCGTTGAGTTTGGCAACGGCCTGACTCATGAGGAATACCTTGCCCTTGCAAAAGAATACGGCGATTACTGCAAGCAGGTCGGTATCGAAGCAGTTTGCTTCTGTGTCGGCTCCGATTTCCTGAACCGCGATCTGGACGAAGAGATCGCCCGTGTCAAGAAGCTGGTTGACATTGCAGTTGCATTGGGTGCCAAGTGTATGCGTCACGACGCTACTCCCGGCTACCCCGCATCCGTAAAGACCGGCAGAAGCTTCGACGCAGTTCTTCCCATCCTCACCAAGGCATACCGTGAAGTAACCGAGTATGCCAAGACGGTTGGCATCAAGACCTGTATCGAAAACCACGGCTTCTTCGCACAGGATCCCGAGCGCGTTGAAAAGCTGATCAATGCCGTTGGCAATGACAACTTCGGCGCTCTGGTAGACATCGGCAACTTCGCTTGTGCAGACGTTGATCATGCATACGCTGTAGGTGTTACCGCACCTTACGCTATCCATGCTCACGCAAAGGACTTCCACAAGAAGCCCGGCACCGGCGTTAACCCCGGTGAAGGCTGGTTCACCTCTCGCGCTTGCAACTATCTGCGCGGCTCCATCATCGGTCACGGTGACGTTCCCGTTCAGCAGTGCATCGCAGCGCTGAGACGTGCAGGATACGATGAGTATCTGATGATTGAATTTGAGGGTATGGAAGATCCCCTCAAGGGCATTCGCATCGGCGTTGACAATCTCCGCCGTTTTGCAAACGCTTAAACCGTTAAGAACGAGGGTTGTCGTTTCGGCGGCAACCCTCATTTCTTTTACATTGGAGGTATGACAGTGTCCACCAAGAAGAAAAACGACAAGAAAATAGTTAAATGGATCCTTTTGGGCATTGTGATCCTTCTGGTCGCCTCATTGCTTCTGCTTGGCATCCTCGCCTTGGTCAGCTTGCTTTTGGAGGAAGAGAATCTTACACCCGCATTGCCTCCGGAAGCTTTCTTTTCTGCCGACTACTCCCAGAACATCTTCGAGGACGAAGCTTATATGCGTTTAAACCACGCTGTCTACTATAAGCAGTACGATTCCGGAGAATTGCTCACGGAAGAAAACTATGAAAACTTGGGTACCGCTTCCGAATTCTTCTATCGGTACTTCGATAACGTGATCCGCGGCGACTATAACGCATATCATAAAATGCTTACGGAGGACTATCGCCAAAGCGATGAGGTTCCGGAAAAGTTCACCATGCAGATGCTCTACGACATTGAGGTCAATCAAGTGCAAACTCCGGGTAGCGCAAGCTACAACGGGGAAGAGGTCACCGTGTATTTCTTCGAGGTCAAGTATAAGATCTATCGCAACAACGGTACTTTCCGCAACGACGTTGCCAGCAACAAATCCACCACCCAGTATTATCACCTGTATTCCTACAAAGGACAGTTGTATCTCAACGCCGTGCAGGATAAGTGGGTAGTCATCGAATAAGATCATACTGCCTAAAATACAGTTGAACTTTTCGAAAAAAATGTGCATTTTTTGTCCGTTTTGCTCTTGACATTTGCCCCAAAACATGGTATTATATTCAGCGTTGGCGGGAACGCCACGGAATATGCGCCTTTAGCCCAGCTGGATAGAGCGTTTGGCTACGAACCAAAAGGCCGGGGGTTCGAGTCCCTCAAGGCGCGCCAAAAAAAGACCTCTTTCGAGGTCTTTTTTGCTTTTCTTTTTAGTTGAATTTCTCTTCCAGCGCAGAGTTGATCTTGTCGTTACCGTCCTTCACGGCGATGTACCAAACGTAGTTGTCCTTGATCACAAACTTAGCTGTGGTGAGCATGGAAGTATCCATGGTGGGATACGCCTTGGAATTTTCGATCTTCAGATCGATGCGCGCCTTCAGATATGCAACGAAGGCATTGGCATCTGCGCCTTCCTTCATCTTGAACAAACCGAATTCACAGGGAAGGGTGGGCCTGGTTTCATCAATGTATACGACGTAGGCTTCCACCGTCCCGAAATCGGGAATAGAAGTCAGGTCGCCGTAATAACTGCGGATCAGATCTTCATCCAAGTATTCCCCAAGAGTAGTGGAAGTGGAAGAATACTTCTTCCCGTTTTCCAAGCCGTAAGCATCCATAATGGCTTTCGCTTCGGCCTCAAGATCCAGATTCACAGGCTCTTTTCCGCAGGAGACCAACGCCAAAACGGCAAGGATCACCAAAGCCAAAGAAATAATACGTTTCATTACAAACCTCCTAATTCTTTCTTTTGAAAGTATTTTACTCCAAAAACACGTTTCTGTCAATACAACTACCGGTTATTAAAGATATTTTACAAACTTTCTTTTCCAAAACCTCTTTTCATTTCTCAAGTTTTGTGTTATAGTAGTAACAATAGATCTGCATACGGGAGAGTGCCATGGTATTTTCATCTTTGATCTTCATCTTTGCCTATCTGGCCGTTACGTTGCTTGTATACTACGTTTCGCCCTTGAAGCTGAGAAACCTGATCTTGTTCATCGTTTCCCTGATCTTCTACGGTTGGGGTGAGCCTCGCTATATTCTGCTTATGCTTATTTCCATCGTTTCGGCATATGCACTCGGCTTTCCTATTGAAAAGCATCGTGAGAGCAACAAGAAGAAAGCAAAGATTTTCCTCATCCTTTCCTTGTTGGTGAACCTTTCCTTCCTGCTGTTTTTCAAATACTACAATTTCTTTGCAACCAACATCGGCTTCGACCCCATTGAAAATCTGACTTTACCGGTAGGCATCTCCTTTTATACCTTCCAGATCATGTCCTACTCCATCGACCTCTACAGAGGGCACGTTCCCGTAGCCCGGAAGTTCGTTCCTTTCGGTACTTACGTAACGCTGTTCCCCCAGCTGATCGCGGGACCCATTGTTATGTACCGAGACGTATACCGGCAGCTGCAATCCCGCAAGGAGACCGTTTCCAAGTTCGCCTTGGGTGTCAACCGCTTTGTCCTCGGCCTTTCCAAGAAGATCCTTTTGGGGGACTCCGCCAACGCTCTGGCAGAAGCCATGGAAGCCGCCAATAGCTTTGAGCCCACCGTCATCGGCACGTGGCTCATTATGATCGCCTATACCTTCCACATCTATTTCGACTTTTCCGGTTATTCCGATATGGCCATCGGTCTGGGCCGCATGATCGGCTTTGAGTTTGCGGAAAATTTCAACTATCCTTACATAGCAAGCAGTATTACCGATTTCTGGCGGCGCTGGCATATCACCCTTTCCACTTGGTTCAGGGACTACATCTACATTCCCCTCGGCGGCAACCGAGTGGGGAAGCTCCGCAGCTTCTTTAACTTGGCCGTCGTATGGTTCCTGACAGGTTTCTGGCACGGCGCAGACTGGAACTATATCCTCTGGGGCGTATATTTCTGGGTATTCTTGGTGCTGGAAAAAGCCTTCTTGCGCAAATGGCTGGAGAAATGCAAGCCCGCCGCACATCTGTATTCTTTGTTGGTCATCGCCTTCGGGTGGACCATCTTCTTCCATAGCGATCTTTCCGTTATCGCTTCCTCTGCCATGCAAATGATCGGCATCGGCGCAACCTGGGGAAACGAGAGCGTGCTTTACACGCTTCTTCATTGGCTACCATTCTTGGTCATCTGCGGCTTTGCCTGTACACCGTACCCCAAGAAGATCACGGAATGGCTGAAGAACAAGTTTACTGCTGTGGAAGCGATCTCTCCCTTTGTCCTCGCCATTCTGCTTCTTTTGAGTGTCGCATTCATGGTCAACGACACCTTCTCGCCTTTCCTGTATTATATTTTCTAAAGAAAGGAGGCCGTTTTTATGAAAAGATTTTCCGAATACGCAACAGTTATTCTGTTTTGCATCATCTTGTTTTCCCTCACCGTCCTCTTTGTCCTGATTCCCGATAGGGAATTTTCCGAAGAGGAAAACCGTGACCTGGCTTCCTTTCCCACCTTTAACAAAGACACCTTTTTCTCCGGACAGTTTGCAACCGATCTGAACGTGTATTTTGCCGACCAGTTCCCGTTTCGTAACGCCTTCGTGAACCTTCAGGCGGGTACCGAGCTTCTTTTGGGGAAAGGGGAAAACAACGGCGTTCTGTACTCCTACGATCAGCTCGCCGTCAAGGACTTCAACGCCTACCAATCCAGAATGCACATCACCAACAACACCGATCGCATCTATCTGGACACCGTAAAAGCACAGCTGAACGTGCTGGATAAATTCGCCGTCTCTGTCCATATTCCTATGGCAACCGTTCTCCCCGGCAGAACCATCGACGTGTGCGACAACGCCTTTTCCTACGACAGACCCGACGGTGATGCCGTTTTTGAAGCCATGAAAGACCTTCTATCGGAAGATTGCGGCTATATCGACTCTCTGTCGATCCTTAGAGAACGCTTTGACAGCGGGGAATACGTGACCTATAAAACGGATCACCACTGGACAACCCTTGGCGCATACTACGTCTATTGCGAAATCATGAAAGAATTCGGCAGGGAAGATAAGATCATCCCCGCCAAAGACTTTGAGATCGAATACGTGGAAAATTTCTCGGGAACCACAGCCGCCAAGGCAAACTTCCCCTTTTACAGCAAAGACACCTTAGAGCTTTGGCACCTCCCCGACGACGATTCTTATACTGTCACGGTGGACGGCACGGCTTTGGACGGCTTCTACGCCCGCTCTTTCCTGGATGCTTCGGATAAGTATTCCGTCTTCTTGGACGGCACTCACAACGTCACAGAGATCCGCAAAAACGGCGAGGATCGTGACACGTTGCTCATCGCAAAAGACTCCTTTGCCAACTGCTTGATCCCGTTTTTGGCAAGAGAATTCGACATCGTCGCGCTGAATCTACGCACAAATACCAATCTCACCTCCGCCATCGAAACCTATTCCGCCGATGCCCTTCTCATCGTCTATAACGTTGAAAACATCATCACTTCCGCCGATCTTGGCAATTTAAAATAAACTCATGGAGACAGCATTATGAAAAAGCTCTTTTATCCCGTTCTTTTGTTATTGATCGCCAGCGCATTGCTTTTCACTGCCTGCAGTGATGCTCAACCGACAGAGTCCTCCGCTCCTGTCGAAGACTCCACCGCAGCATCTTCCGAACCCGAGGCGGAATCCTCTGAAGTCTCCGAAGAAAAGGATAACGCCTCCAACAACATCAAGGTGCTGTACAACAGCTTTTCCGAAAAGCCTTATTTCGCTATGGTAGGCACCTGCACCGAAGGTGCCGTTGTCACCGCAGAATGCAATGGGGAAACGGTCAGCTCCAACTCCTATAAAGGCTGGTTCTCCCTGCGCCTTCTTTGTAAAGGCTCCTCCGCCGAGGTCAAGCTTTACGAGTCCATCGACGGGGAAATGATCGGAGGCGTCACCACCCTAACCGCACGTCCCAGAACACCCGGCAGTGAAATGTGGCCTGTGGTGACCGGCGGTGACTTCCAGTTCTTCTTCCAAAAGATGCTCCCCGACTATCAAGGCAAGAATATTCCCGGCAGTTCCGCATATTCCGGGTTGACCAACCGCGTCAAGGACCACCTTGCACAGCTTCGCAAGTATAACAGCGATGCGGAGATCATATACCTCATTGTGCCTGCGTCCATGACCGTATATCCCGAACTTGTTCCCGAAACCTACGGCGAATTGGCAAGCGAGACCCGCTTGACCAAAGCGATCGAAGCTATCAACGCAGGCGGCGGCATCGCCATCGATCTGCAGAGCATTTTCGCAGAACACAAAAATGACGAGATGCCCTTGTACTACAAGCTGGACAGCCATTGGTCCGATTACGGTGCTTTCGTAGCGTACCAAGCCCTGTTTGAAGAAGTTGCCAAGAAATTCCCCAATGCCGCACCCCGCTCCATTGATGAATTCAACTGGAATCCCAACTACTACGAAAGCGGCGATATGACCTACTATCTTGCTATGTCCCAAAGCAGGGTAAAGGAATATGCGTACTACCGTACCTTCAATTTCGACGCACCCTCTCAGGTAACCAAAACGCCTCGATACCGCTCCAAGACCATGCTTTGCTACAGCGACGAAGTTACTTGGGAAAATACCATCAACACCAATCGTAAAGATCTGCCCTCCTGCGTGGTGATCCGCGATTCTTACTCTACCCAGATCTACGACCTCATTGCGGAACGCATGAACAAGACTCACTATCTTGGTATGTGGGGCTATCATTGGGATCACTCCCTGATGGCTTCCGAAAAGCCCGATTACGTGATCTACGTGGTTGCAGAATGGAATCTGGACGCCATTATTTACAACTAACATCATGTGGCAGGAAAAGTCTGCGCTTACCACGGTAGAAGGCTACTTCCGCAAGGATGAAAAGCCGCGTATCGTGCAAAGCCTTCCGTGGTATTACGCATTATCGGCGAAGTTCATCCTTTCTGTATGCTTATTCGCAGTCATCACCATTTTAACAGTTCTGTTTTTCTCGCCGCTTCCTCCGTACGTCATCGTTCTGTTCTGCGCAGTTGGTTTTGTTTTCACTTATTACGGTGTCACTCGTTCCGCCTACGGAAACTATGTCATCATTACCCAATACGCCGTCTATCGCTTCATCGACAAGCAGATCCAACAGATCGACGAGCTGCCTTTATCCATGACAAAAAGCATCACCGTAAAACAGCTGCGCCGCAATCCCAAATACGCATTGGTATCCATCCAATGCCATCCCTCCTACGCCAAGCAAATGCCGTATTTCAAGCGTCTTTATACCTTGAAAAGCGCTCAAAAGGATCCCGAGAAGGCAGATATGAGAAATCTATCTCTGGGCAAGCCTATCCGCTTACGCTTGGTATGCAAAAATCCAAGGGAGGCTTATCTTGCATTTTCCGAGGCAAAAACGATCATGGGATATTCTTACACACTTTACGCAAAGGGGAGAAAAAATGCCCGCAAACCATCATGAAGATCAGCTTCGCAAAAAGTCATATCTTTTAAACAAAACCCTTGTCGAGCACGAATATAAGCCCAAGTTCCCCGATGAATATGAATTGTGCGTCTTTTGCTGGTGCCGCATCAGCGAAAGGCTATGCGATGATGACGAAGGCTTTCGGGACGAAGAATACGGCGACTGGATCTGCTGTGACTGCGCCAAGAAGTACGCCGAAACGTTTCACTGGACGTTAATTCCAAGAAAAAAGAAAACGCTACTCGAGATCCTCGCTGAGGAAGAAGATTACGAGATCCCCATCATATAGCAAAAGACCGATGGTTTCGAAAAGCCATCGGTCTTTCTCTTATGCTTTTAACACAGATTCTTCAATGAGCTCCGCCGCAGAAGCGATAAAACGCTCGCAGGGACGACTTTTATAAAACTCAGGCGTTCGCTCCGTAGGGGTGGGAAGATTGCTTGCAGTGCCTCCCAACAGCTCGCGGCACAAAAGACTTCCATGCTTCTCCCGAAAACGATTAGCAACAGACTGTACCAAACGGTAATGCTCCGCCTTGACAGCACCGGTTTCCGGCGTATGGTAACCCTTTTCCATGCCGCAAACCAAAAGCATCCCGCTAACCGCTCCGCAAACCTCGCGAAGCCTGCCCATACCGCCTCCGAAAGAACAGGCCAGCTTCATAGCCGTTTCAAAGGGAAGCCCAAGCTCTTCCGCGAACGCTCCGAATACAGACTGGGAGCAGTTGTACCCGTTTCGGAACAAAGCGCTTGCAACCTCACCTTTACTTCCCACGGCAAACTGATATCCGGCAGAAATCGCCACAAAACGCACACCCAAGGTCTTTTGCAGAAGCTCCATAGCCCGACGGCAAGTACAGTGCCCGGAATAGTACCGAACAGGGAAGTCGTTCAGTTTCTTTGCGGTCTGTTCAAGAGTCTCGTCGCAAAGATCGTCGGTCAAATGGAAGCCTCCCACCATATGGGTCACCCCATTTTCCACAGCCGCTTGAACAATGGAAACGATACCACGATGTCCGCACCCGGTGAACAAGACCTTTTCATTTCCCTGCGTAACGGTAAGATATATCTCATGATCAAACCGATCGGGAACACGCACACCGTCAACAACTTGCTCCAAATCCGTATCTTCCAAAACAGGAAGGTCCGAAGCCACGAAAATATCAATGCCGTCTCCCAACGATAGGGAAGACTCAACGGTTATCATCCGTTCTTTCAGTTGTTTAACGCCGGCGTCCACGCCAATATAACGTTCCCCGTGAAAGAACTCACCAAACGCCTTTTCGTGCAGGATCACCTTTGCCACCGTATTACGCTCCAGAAAAAAATTCAATCCGTTGCAATGGTCGTAATGCCCATGGGAAAGCACCACAAGATCCACGTCCCTCAGATCTTCGCCAAGACGTTCAGCATTTCTTAAAAACAGATCGCTCTGCCCTGCGTCGAACAGGATCTTGTGCTTTTCCGTGGTGATCAACAAAGAAAGCCCGTGTTCTGCTTCAAATTGATTTTTATAAGATGTGTTTTCACACAATACACTGATTCTCATATCCCATCGCAACCGCCAATCTCTTCTATATAGTGATCCACAAGCTCCCACAACCACTCATGCAAAGGTGAAAACTCGAACCCCAGAGAAGAGGCCAATTCCGTGTTGATAGAATACTCCACCTCACCGTTGTATGGGGCAACGTCACCGTTTTTATCAAGGATCAACCGTTTCCCGCTTTTCTTTTCCACATAATCGGAGATCTCGCGAATAGACACCGTTCCCGGGCTTGCACCGTTAATTGGCCCAACGTACTCGTTTTCCGCAAAGAAAGCCAAAAATTCCCCCGCCTCGTCGGAACGTACAAAGCCCATTTGTGCGTCGTAATTGTCGGAGAATACCGGCTTCTCGGTTAAAATATGCTCAATGTAGAATCGAAGTCTTTTCGTATAATCGTCTACACCGATCACAAAAGGAAAGCGAACGGCTACAAAATTGCGTTCTCCGTATTTTTGGAACAAAGCACGCTCTGCTTGCCTTTTCATTTCGGCATATGGGAAGACCGTGCGATCACACCAAACGACAGGCTCGCCCAATGGGTCGAAATCCGTTTCCACCGTATTGATATGTTTGTGATAAACAGCTGTCGTTGAAATAACAATATACCTTCGGCACGAGAGATGATCCAAGAGGATCTGCACATCTTTGGAACAATAGGAAAGGCTGTCAAAGACCACGTCGTAAAACGAGTCCGCAAAAGTGCTCCGAATGCTATCTTCGTCAGTCCGATCAAAGCGAATTCGGTTTACCCGATCCTCAAACGGATCAACAGCATTTCCACGCGTAGCCATTGTTACTCGATGCCCCTTGCGTAAAAGCGCATTGATCAAATGACGCCCCATAAAACGCGTCCCGCCCAAAACGAGAATATTCATATCTTCTGTTTTCCTTTCGGCAACTGTTTAAAGGTAGTTTATCACATCGAAAAGAGACTGTCAAGCATGTTTTTCTATACAGAGTATGAATTGGCTCTTGCATTTTATCAAAACTTGTGGTATAGTACAGAGTGAGTAATTTTGAAGAAACGGAAAGGAGTTACAAAGCGTGAAAAGCAGAAAATTTTTCGTTATTCTTGCGGTAATTTTGTGCCTTGCCTTCTTTCTGTTTTTGCCGTTTTATTTCGGCATCCAGTTCCTGCTTCCCAGCATGACGGAAGAGGAGGAATCCTCCGAGGTCTCCGTAGACGTGTTGACCCCCGATGAATGCTCACCTCTGGAAGCGTGGAAGCTTTGCGAAGCTGCCCTTGCCGCAGAAGGAAACTTCTCTACCTTCACGGAAGGTGCAACGGATACCCAGATCCTTTTCTTCAATTATCGTCAGCAGATCAACAACAAGCGTGTCGTGACCGAGGAGAGCGTTTTTTCTCAAAGCATGAACACCGGTGCGCTTTTGAATGCGGGATTGCAGCAATACTTTGATGGCTCCAAAGCGTATTTACGCCCTTGTCATTTGGTGGGCTCCAACCACCTTTCCTGGGCAGAAACGCCCTCTGCCGTCACCATGACCGCATATTTTGACGCATTTGGTCCCGTCAACGATGGATTATCTGCTTTTTTGCTGAACGAAAGAACCCTCACCACAGGGTTTTATCTTCACGAAAACGATGGGATCTACACGTTCTCTTACGTCCTTTCCGAAGAAGCCGCAGTGTATTATGCCAAGTCTTTGCGCGCTCTTTGCCAGCTGGAGGAGACCCCTGCATTCACCTCCATCGAGATCAAGCTGGAAATGGACGAAAATTTCCGCCCTCTCCGTGCCGAATACGAAGAAGAATACAAGATCACCATGGATCTGATCGGTGAAACGGTTTGCAAATCCCGCTACGTGGAGACCTTTGCATACGAGGAGCAAAGCGTTCCCCAACAAGAGTATTTCGCACAATTCTCCGACCTTTCTGCCGAAACAACGGTTCCCGCCCTTTCTACGGGCTATAATTTCCTTTTCTCTCTGTTCGGCAATACCAATTCCTACGACGCTACCTTGACTTTCTCCGGTGAAGAGATTCCTCTGCTCATCTCTCTCGACACAAGCAACGAAAGCATCTATGCGGTAGGCGAATCTTTCTCCTTCGCTTTTGCAGACGGTAGTTATTATTTTGACGTTTACGATAACAAGCTTCGCTCCGGCTCCAACGCATTTAACGATAAATTGCTCCCTCTTATGCCTGCAGGGACCGTGACAGCCGACAACAGTAACGGGAACGCCGTGTCCGATTCTTTCATGGACGGCGTCAGCATCAAAAACGAGCAAGGGAAGCTGATCATCTCTTCTTCATCGCAGGAGATGTCCTTCTCCGTAACCGTAGATACCACTACCATGATCGTTGAGAAGCTGTCTGTGGAGCTTTCCATCTCCGGAGAAAAAGGCACGTTGTCCATGGTGCAGTCGAACACAAGGGGAGAGATGCCCTCTCTGAGCGGATACACCGATGTTTCTCGCGCTTTGGATTCCTTGGACATCCTTCTGGAGCTTTCTCAACAGAACAATACATACTATAACGTTAAGCTGGAAGGCGAGCAAAGCCTCGAGGCGGACGTTATGTTGACCCTGGGCGAAAACGTTTCGATCTACGCAGTCCCCAAGACGGATGATTTCCCCGTGGAGTTGTTTATCAAGGACGATTTTCTGACCGCAGTTTATAACGATATCTCCGTCACAGGGTCTTTAGGCGAATTTGAAGCACTTCTGGCTTGTTTAAGCAACGGCAATTCTCCTGCCACCATGCGCACTGCAGTTTCCGACGATGCTTCCGATTTCCGCGTCACCGTATCCGGAAACCGTATCGTCCTGTTATTCGGCGACGATTTCACGCAAAAGATCACCTTTGGAGGCGATCACTGCATTTACAATGACGGCACAACCTCCGTACGCATCACAAAAACCGGCCACGGTAGCGAGGCAGCAAAGAGCGCTCCCAAAACCAAGCATATTCTCGCCGCCACGGAGCTGACAACGTTCTTAGATGGCTCTGTCTATCCTCAACTGCTCGCCGCAAAAACCATATATGCCGCTTTAGAGGTTTCTGCTTCAGACCAACAGTTTGACGTGGACGCCGTTCTCTCTATGGGTTCGGAGCTTATCATTCAAATGAACACTATGCTCTATGAAGAGCCTGTAGATCTTTATTACAAAAATGACAACCTTTTCCTGTGTCACGATGCATTCAAAGCATTTGTAGCCGCCGACAAATTGGATAAGGTGGCCTCTTCTTTCCGATTCTCAACCGGCACCGAAGGAACGCCCGTTGCTTTCAATGCGACGTCCCGGCCTTCCACCACCGAAGACGAGCTGAAAAGTATTACGGTGGAACCTCATCAGATCATCCTCGTGTTCGCAAAGCAAACGATACGTTTGACCAAGGATGGCTTCCGTTTGGAAGGAGAAGATACAACGATCCAAAGCCGGTCTCTCAGGGGGGGAGCAGAGGCAGTTTCTCTTTCCGTCCCCTCGGTAGGCGAATGCATCGATCTGGAAGACCTTGCGACCAAATTAGATCATCTTAACGCTCAATCCGATTTTGCTTTTACCGGCAATTATACCAACGGCGTTTTAAATGTAATGATCTCTCGCCTGGACTTCCAACTGTCTGCCGATAAAGCGATCGAAAAGATGGTCGCAGAAGCCGTTGTCGGAAGTTCATTCAGCCAGCTTGTCAAGCTCCACTACGACGGAGATCTAATCTATTTGGACGTAAGCGGCATAAAAGTTTTCTCTACCGTAGAAGCGTTCCGGAACACTTCCAACGCCGTACCCGTTTCCCAAACGTTCAAAGAGAGCGCAGGAGATTTCGATAACCTTTTCGGAGAAGAACAATTGATCGACGTTTCTCGTATCAAGAGCATAACGTATAAGAACGAGACGCTTGTGATTACCACCGAGGATGCCACCGTATCCATTGCTTGGAACGGGGATCGGCTTGACCTCATCAGATACGAAAGCGGTCTCACTCGCCTGTTGCTGGCAAGCTGTGAGCAACGGCCTATGAATATGCCTTCTGCAGACGAGTATTACGACTTTTCTTCACTGGCGGGTTTGTTCAACGCCGCATTGAACACATACAACTCCAATTCCTTCCGTTTCGACGGAAAGATCGACCTCAAGATCTTTTCTCATACCCTCGAGAATGTTTCCGCATCCGGAATCGTTTCTTTTGAAAACGATTCCCTCTTTGCAGACGTTTACTTCACCGTTCCATACGTTTCCGGTGTCTCCTCCGTCAATATCCCGCAGGTTCATAATAACAAACTGCTGAAGGATTGCACGATCGTAAACAGAGTGATCATCCACAACGACACCCTGTACATCAAAAAAGAGATCTACGGCGAATACGGGAGCTATCCCGCCGAGATCCTTGTCCTGACAGAGAAGAGATTCGTTGCCTTAGATGAATTCGCAAAAGATCCCACAAAGGCCTTAACGTTCATCTTCAACCTGGAGAGCGATCTTTCTCCCAACGATCCCCCTGAGCTCCCTCCCGAGACCGACCCTGATTCCGGGCCGGGCGAGGACACACCGCCGGATCCCATTTTCTCCCAAACGCCTTTTGAATCCGTTTACAAAGAAGGCGACTACTACATCATTGAGATCTCTCCCGACTATTTGCCCGGCAACGGAGACCGTCTCTACTTCGCGATCTTCACGGATGACCTTTATATCAATCAACTGAAAGCGGTGGCAAACGTTTCAATGTTCACCATTGAGGCTTCCGCCAATCTGTATGACCACGGCGACGTTGCCATCAGAATTCCCGCTGAGGATGATTTGTCCGAGTATTTACCGTTGCTTGCTTAGCTTTTCGGCATATACTGTCAACGGTACGAATGCAACCAAATACATCCCTGCATTTGTTTTGCATTTCGGCAAAAAAGTATTTGACATTTTGTAAAAATCGTGATACTATAACAAGAAGCGTATCCAATTTAGTTTTTTCAAAGGAATGAGGAACCAATGTTACAGAAAAAGAAAGTGTTTTCCGGCGCCGGGGTTGCTTTGATCACCCCCTTCAAGGACGGAAAGATCGACTATAAAGCCTTGGACGTTATTTTGGAACAACAGATTGCAGGCGGGACCGACGCCATTATAGCCTGCGGCACCACCGCAGAAGCTGCGACCCTTACCGATTTAGAGCATAAAGAGATTATTTCCCACTGTATCGAAAAGGCGAACGGCAGAATTCCCGTAATTGCAGGAACCGGCTCCAATCATACGGATTACGCCATCGAGCTCACTAAGTTCGCTAAAGATGAGGGCGCAGACGGTGTTCTTTTGGTCACGCCTTATTACAACAAAGCCAGCCAGAAAAGCTTGGTCAGACATTTCCTCTCTATCGCCGAGTGTGCTGATATCCCCAACATTCTTTACAACGTTCCTTCCAGAACCGGTCTCAATATTTCCTTGGGCGCTTATCAAAAGCTGGCAGAGCATCCCAACATCGTAGCCACCAAAGAAGCAAGCGGCAACCTTTCCGCTATCATGGAGCTCATTGCTACCTGCGGCGACAGCTTGAACGTTTACAGTGGTAACGACGATCAGATCGTTCCCTTGATGTCTGTCGGTGCCATCGGTGTTATCTCCGTGCTTTCTAACGTGTTACCCAAAGAAACTCACGAGATCGCCAAGCTTTGCTTGGACGGCAATTTCAAGGAAGCTGCTAAACTTCAGCTTCGTTACCTGCCTTTGACCAACGGTCTCTTCATGCAGGTCAACCCCATTCCCGTAAAGACCGCTATGGCAAAAATGGGCTTCTGCACCCCAGAGATGAGAATGCCTCTTTGCGAAATGGACGAAGAGGACAACGAAAAACTTTACGCACTCATGAGAGAAGCTAATCTCATCTGAGTCAGCGGAAGGGATGTATCAAATGACTGATATTATTTTGAATGGCGCTTGCGGCAAAATGGGTAGAGCAATCGGGGAGGCTTCGGCCTCCTACGGTGCCCGCATTGTCGCAGGCGTCGACCGCTTTATGGGGAACTGCAATTTTCCCCTATACAATAAGTTGGAGAACGTAACCGAGGTTGCCGACGTGTTGGTCGACTTTACCGTTCACACCGCAACGCCGGAACTGCTTGCATTCGCCAAGCGTACCGGCACTCCCATGGTCATCGCCACTACCGGTCATACCGCCGAAGAAATGGAAGCTTTAAAGGAGCTTTCCAAAGAGGTTGCCATTTTCCATTCCGGTAATATGTCCGTTGGCATCAATTTGCTGATCTCCCTTTGTAAGACGGTTGCCGCTTCCATGGGGGATAAAGCAGATATCGAGATCATCGAAAAGCATCACAACCAAAAGCTGGATGCTCCCAGCGGCACCGCTTTGATGATCGCCAATGCCATTCGGGAAGCACACCCCGAAGAGACCGAGATCATTTATGACAGAACGGCAAGACGGTCTGCACGTCCCAAGCACGAGATCGGCATCAGTGCCATCCGAGGCGGTAACATCGTGGGCGAACACGAAGTGATGTTCTGCATGGGCAACGAGATCGTTACCATCAAGCACAGCGCCATCGGCAGAGCATTGTTTGCAGAAGGCGCTCTTCGGGCGGCAGAGTTCATGAAAGGGAAGACGTCAGGCTTCTATTCCATGGAGGACCTTCTGAAAGAAGCCGTGGAAAAACCCACCGCAACCGTATAACAAGGAGCTGGTTTTGTGGAATTGAAATTCACCAAAATGCAAGGGTGCGGAAACGACTACGTTTATATCTCCACCTTTGATCAAACAATAGAGGATATGTCTGCCGTAGCTAAAAAGCTATCCGACCGTCATTTCGGGATCGGAGGAGACGGTGTTATCTTTGTTTGCCCCTCTGAGATCGCAGACGGAAAAATGCGTATGTTCAACGAGGACGGCAGTGAAGGCAAAATGTGCGGTAACGGCGTACGTTGCGTGGCGAAATTCCTTTACGATCACGGCTTGGCTCGCAAAGAGACCTTGACCGTAGAGACCATCTCCGGGATCAAAACCATCGCTCTGACCATAGAAGACGGCAACGTTATCGGCGCAACCGTAGATATGGGTAAAGCGGAAACCAAACCTTCCAAGATCCCCGTTTTATTGGACGGGGAAGAGATCATAGACCACCCCGTGACCATCGGAGATATCGAATACCGTATTTCATGTGTAAGCATGGGAAATCCTCATTGCGTAGTTTTCGTTGAGAACGTTCGCGACTTCCCTTTGGATCGGATCGGTCCCTTGTTCGAACGCAATCCTCTGTTCCCCGAAAGCGTGAATACAGAGTTCATCCGCGTGATCGATCGCACCCATTTGGAAATGCGTGTATGGGAGAGGGGGAGCGGCGAGACCCTTGCCTGCGGAACGGGTGCTTGCGCGTCTGTTGTGGCTGCCGCGAAAAACGGTCTTTGCGATAAAAACACTCCTATCACGGTAACACTTTTAGGCGGTGATCTCCACATTACCTATTCCGACGATACCGTTACCATGGAAGGACCCGCTCAAACCGTCTTTGAAGGAATCTGGAATTCCGACAAGCTTTAAGCCATTTTCGGTTTTTCCGCCAAAAAATATTGCACATATTCTCATCAGAATACCGCATCCATCTTCTTAAATCTCACAAAATGCAATTTCGGCGAGCCGAAATTGCATTTTTCTGTTGACACCGCTTTTGAAATGTGATATACTGTATCATATGATTTTATAGCATTGGAAGGACGCATATGTTTGAACACGAAATGAATTCTCAAACGCTATTCTCGCGGATGCGAAAAAACGAACCGTTTGATGAATCTTTATATACAAAATACGGTGTCAAAAGAGGTTTGCGAAACCTCGACGGCACCGGTGTGGTTGCGGGCATCACTCGTATCAGTAACGTCCACGGCTATTTGATCAACGAGTACGAGCGCGTTCCCTGCGAAGGTGAACTGCGTTACCGCGGCGTGAACGTGGAGGATCTGATCAACGGTTGCCTGGAAGACGATCGGTTCGGCTTTGAAGAGACCGTTTGGTTACTGTTGTTTGGCCACCTTCCCACCAAAGGGGAAGTGGAAGCCTTCAATTCCGTCATGGAAGAGTTTCGCGAGCTGCCCCAGGATTTTATCGAAGATATGATCATGAAGGCGGCCAGTCCCAATCTGATGAACAAGATGGCTCGTTCCGTTCTTGCGCTTTACAGTTACGACGACAAAGCTGACGATACCTCCATGGAGAACGTACTCGCTCAGTCTCTCTCTATCATTGCCAAGCTTCCCGCTATCATGGTCGCGGGTTATCAAGCCAAGCGCCGTGTCTACGATAACGACAGCTACTTTATCCATTCCCCCTACCACGGCATCAGCACCGCAGAGAACATTCTCTCTATGTTGCGCATCGACCGCAAGTATACCCGCGAAGAAGCCTTGCTTCTTGATAAATGTCTCATTCTGCACGCAGAACACGGCGGCGGTAACAACTCCACCTTCTCCGTGCGCTTGCTCTCTTCCTCCGGCACCGACACCTATTCCGCCATTGCCGCAGGCATCGGTTCTCTGAAAGGCCCTCGCCACGGCGGCGCAAATATCAGCGTGATCAAAATGCTGGACGACATGAAAGAGCAGATCCGCGACTATAAGGACGACGAGGAGATTTCCGAGTATCTCCGCAAGCTTCTCAGAAAAGAAGCAGGTGACAGAAGCGGCCTGATCTACGGTATGGGTCACGCAGTTTATACCAAGAGCGACCCCAGAGCAAAGATCTTAAAAACCAACGCAAAGTCTCTTGCCATTGAAAAAGGCTTCGGCGAGGATTTCCGTTTGTTGGATGCAGTCGAACGTCTAACGCCGGATCTCATGTCCGAAAAGCGCAATGCATTGACTATTTGCGCAAACGTAGACCTGTACTCCGGGTTGATCTATCGTATTCTTTCCATTCCGCCGGAGATGTTCACCCCTCTGTTTGCCGTTGCAAGAACAGCCGGTTGGTGTGCTCACCGCATGGAAGAAATGGCTACCTGCCGCAAGATCATCCGTCCCGCATACCGTGCGAATTTGGACGAAATTCCTTATCTACCCCTGAATTGCCGAAAGGAGAACTAAAATGGGTTACACCCTTGCGCAAAAGATCATCAACGCCCATCTGCTGGAGGGCGAAACAATTACAGGTAACGAGATCGGCATTCGCATCGACCAGACCTTGACCCAGGACGCCACCGGCACCATGGCCTATCTGGAATTTGAAGCCATGGGGATCCCTCGTGTAAAGACGGAGCTTTCCGTTGCGTATATCGATCACAATACCCTGCAAAGCGGCTTCGAAAACGCCGACGACCATCGGTATATCCAGTCCATTGCCAAAAAGCACGGACTCTATTATTCCCGTCCCGGCAACGGTATTTGCCACCAGGTTCACCTGGAGCGCTTTGGTGTCCCGGGCAAAACCTTGATCGGCTCCGACAGCCATACACCCACCGGCGGTGGCATCGGTATGCTGGCCTTTGGCGCAGGGGGCTTGGACGTGGCCGTTGCCATGGGTGGTGGTACGTATTACATCACCATGCCCAAAATGCTGCGTGTGAATCTGCTGGGGAAGCTTTCGCCCTGGGTCTCCGCAAAGGATATCATTCTTGAGGTTCTCCGTCTCCTTTCTGTAAAAGGCGGCGTCGGCAAGATCGTGGAGTATGCCGGAGAAGGCGTGAAGTCTCTTTCCGTTCCCGAACGTGCAACCATCACCAATATGGGTGCTGAGTTGGGTGCTTCCACCTCCATCTTCCCCTCTGATGAAATAACCCGTGCCTTCCTGAAGGCGCAGGGAAGAGAAGAGGCTTGGATCCCGCTTGCTTCCGACGAAGAGGCGGTATACGACGAGGAGATCACCATTGACCTTTCCGCTTTGAAGCCCTCTGCCGCCTGCCCCCACAGTCCCGACAACGTAAAGACGGTGGAAGAGATCGGTAAAATGAAGATCGATCAGGTCTGCATCGGATCTTGTACCAACTCATCTCTGTCCGATATGCTGAAGGTCGCTTCCATTCTGAAAGGCAAGACCGTTGCAGAGCACGTCAGCCTTTCCATCGCCCCCGGCTCCAAGCAGGTATATAATATGCTCGCCGCTTGCGGTGCCCTCTCCGATATCATCGCTTCCGGTGCCAGAGTGCTGGAATGTGCCTGCGGTCCTTGCATCGGTATGGGACAGTCTCCCAACAGTGCAGGTATCTCCCTGCGTACCTTCAACCGCAACTTTGAAGGAAGAAGCGGCACCAAGGATGCACAGATCTACTTGGTCAGCCCCGAAACCGCGGCGTATTCTTCTTTGACAGGCTACCTCTCCGACCCCAGAGAGCTGGGCGATCAGCCTCCGTTCCCCATGCCGGAACAGTTTATGATCAACGACAACATGATCATTCCGCCCGCTTCTGCGGAAGAAGCTCCCGCCTTGGATATCTTGCGCGGGCCCAACATTAAGGAATTCCCCGTGGCAGAAGCCTTGGCGGAGGATATCTCCTGTTCCTGCACCTTGAAGGTAGGAGACAACATCACCACCGACCATATCATGCCCGCAGGTGCAAAGATCCTGCCTTACCGTTCCAACATTCCTTATCTTTCCAAGTTCTGCTTCGCCGTATGTGACGAAACCTTTGCACAGCGCTCCTTGGAAGCAGGAAGCGGTATCGTCGTAGGCGGTGAGAATTACGGCCAGGGCTCCTCCAGAGAGCACGCCGCATTGGTGCCTCTGTATCTGGGCGTGAAGGCTGTGATCGCTAAATCCTTCGCGCGCATCCACGTGGCCAACCTGATCAACGCAGGCATCGTGCCCCTCACCTTTGCGGATCCTGCCGATTACGATAAGATCGCTCAGGGAGACATTCTGGAGCTTCCCGGCATTCGTTCTGCCATTGCGGCGGGGGAGACTGCTCCCAAGCTGATCAACCGCACCACGGGCGCAGAGATCCTTCTGAACGCTACCTACTCCAAACGCCAGGCAGATATGCTGTTGGCAGGCGGTCTTTTGAACTACACGAAAGGAAACGCATAACATGGCAAAGATCCAAATGAAAACGCCGCTGGTGGAAATGGACGGCGACGAAATGACCCGCGTCCTCTGGCAACAGATCAAGGACGTCCTTTTGCTTCCTCATATCGACTTGAAAACGGAATACTACGATCTTGGTCTGGTACACAGAAACGAGACCGACGACCAAGTCACTGTGGATTCCGCATTGGCCACCAAGAAATACGGTGTCGCCGTAAAGTGCGCTACCATCACTCCAAACGCCGCCCGCATGACGGAATACAACCTGAAGCAGATGTGGAAAAGCCCCAACGGCACCATCCGCGCCATTCTGGACGGCACCGTTTTCCGCACCCCCATCATCGTAAAGGGAATTGCTCCCTACGTCCGTTCCTGGCAGAAGCCCATCTCCATTGCCCGCCACGCCTACGGTGACGTTTACAAGGCCTCCGAGGTAAAGGTTCCCGCAGGTTCCAAGGCTGAAATCCTGGTCACCGATGCAAACGGCAACCAGACCAAGACCCTGATCCACGACTTTAAGACCGACGGCATCGTACAAGGACAGCATAATATTGAGCAAAGCATTGCTTCCTTTGCAAGAGCCTGCTTCCAGTTCGCGCTGGACCAGAAGAAGGAGCTGTGGTTCTCCACCAAGGATACCATCAGCAAGACCTACGACCACACCTTTAAGGATATCTTTGCAGAGATCTACGAAAACGAGTTCCGTACTAAGTTCGAGGAAGCCGGCATCTCCTATTTCTACACCCTGATCGATGACGCCGTGGCGAGAGTCATCCGCTCCGAGGGCGGCTTTATCTGGGCTTGCAAGAACTACGACGGAGACGTGATGTCCGATATGCTTGCCAACGGTTTCGGCTCTTTGGCAATGATGACCTCTGTTTTGGTATCTCCCGACGGCGTATACGAATACGAGGCCGCCCACGGCACCGTCCAGCGCCATTATTATAAGCATTTGGCAGGGGAGCCCACCACCACCAACCCCATCGCCACCATTTTCGCATGGAGCGGCGCACTCCGCAAGCGGGGCGAATTGGATGAGATCCCCGAGCTTTGCGAGTTTGCAGACCGTCTGGAGAAGGCATCCATCGATACCATCGAAAGCGGTATCATGCCCAAGGAGCTGTACGTCCTGTCCTCCTTGGAAAACAAAAAAGCGGTCTATACCACCGAATTCCTGGCAGAGATCGCTTCCAGACTGTAAACTGTACGTTTAACACACGCCTACTTCCACAGCAGGCGTGTGTCTTTCTTTTTACGCGTGGGATATTTTTGCGTTCCCTCTTGACTTTTTTGTCGCTGTTTGCTACCATATGACTACCACTTTTTCACGAGGTTTTGAAATGTCACTGGGAATTTTAATATGCGGCTTGAACGGTTGCGGCAAAAGCACCCTCGGGAAAGCTTTGGCACAAGAGCTTGGCTTTTATTTTCTGGATAACGAATATCTATTCTTCACGAGAAACCATGAAAATGAGCCGTATACAAACCCAAGATCCAAAGAAGAAGCGAACCGCATTTTCTCTCAAGAGATCAGCGAGCACGAAAACTTTGTCTTTGCGGCTGTAACGGGAGATTATGCAAGCAACGTGGAAAATCTATATCAATACGCCATACTCCTCGAAGCTCCCAAAGAAGTTCGGATGGAGCGCATCGTAAACCGCTCTTTCCAAAAGTTCGGCGAACGTATGCTACCCGGAGGAGATCTTCACCGGCATGAAGACGCCTTCTTTCAATACGTGAGGAATCGCCCGGAAGACCACGTTGAAAAATGGGTCAAAAGATTAAATTGTCCCATTCTTCGTATAGACGGAACAAAACCGATAGAAGAAAACATTGCGATCATCCGCAACCGGATCAACCAAGACACGCTTGCAAACGCAGGGAGGAACAAATGCTGATTAGATGGGCCACAACAGAAGATACCGCTCAATGGCGACACCTTGCAGATGCCGTGGCAAACCTGTTTGATAGTCCGGATATGGCAAACGATCCTCGGTTTCTTGCATACTTAAATACCAAGATCAACAAGCACGAAGCTTTGGTTGCTATCGATCGTATCAGCGGAGAATTGCTGGGCGCCATCGGTTTTTCCAGAACGAACAACCGTATTTCGTGGTTTGCCGTATCGGAAAAACATCGCAGGAGAGGGATCGGCAAACGATTGCTTCAAACCGCATTGCGTCAACTCGACCGCACCAAAGTGATCACCGTTGAAACCTTTCACGCCGCGTGTCTTCCCGGACTCCCTGCAAGAGCGCTGTATCAAAGTGTGGGCTTTACCGAAACGGAAGCTTATCACGACGAAAACGAGAATCCCCGTTGCAAAATGTCACTTGCGCCCGATCCGCAAAAGCGAGGAAGCAGTTTCCATTATAAGTATCCGAAATTTGAGAAGCATTCACGGATAGAAAACTGTCCCTGCTGCAATAAACTACCCATGCCGGACGGCGATGTGGATATAGCCGAACTGCAACACTCCTACGTAACGGCAGAACGGCAAGCCCAAGGAAAGCTCTTTGGGAAATGCCACGTGCTGATCAAAAAGCACTACACGAATCTGGAGGATATTCCGTCGGAAGAAATGTCAGGCTACATACAGGAGATCCAAGCTGTGGGAAGAGCATTGCGAAAGGTGACAGGGGCCGTCAAGATCAATTACGAATTTCACGCCAATTCGTTGCCCCACATCCATTGTCATCTATTCCCGCGGTATTTGGACGACGATTTTCCGTCTGCTCCCATTGATTACCGCATTTGCGAGCCCTCTCCTTACGAAAGTGACGAGGAGTTTCAATGGTTTGTGGATCAAATGAGAAAAGAAATGAAACGATTAAACCAGGAGGAAACATTATGCCAGAGCTGATCATTCTCGGAACTTACCATTTTTCCGGCGATAAAAATATCTTCTCTTCTCCCATGCAGAAGGAGCTTCAACAGTTTGCGGAACGTTTGGCAAAGCTTCGCCCTACGAAAATCGCAGTAGAGATCCCTATTCGTCACGAAGAAAAGCTCAACCGTTCTTACAAATCGCTCCCCGATGAAGCATTTACAAAGCTCACTCCTTGGGAGATTATGGATGTTTACGGGCATACGGAGCAGTTCTTCACCGATAACGAAGTGGTGCAAATAGCCTTCCGATTGGCAAAGCTCCTGGACCATCAGCAGGTCTATGCCGTGGACGAGGATATTGAAATGTCAGATCAACTGGCCGAAGTAATTGAGGACCAAATCCCCGTCGAAGAATGTTGGCAGAAATTATGTTCCATTGAATCACAAGCAACCAACCTTGAAGAAAGATTTCGTGCTCTCAACAGCGAAAAATGGAGTTATACCAATCATACTATGTATATGGCTATGAATAAAGCCAACCTTGGCAACTACGAAGGCACCCAACTTTTGCTTCAATGGTACGAACGGAATCTTAAGATATATTCAAATCTGCAAAATCTGGCTGATGATGGCGATCGCATTCTTCTTCTAATCGGGAGTGGCCATCTAAAACTATTAAAAGAATTTGCATTGTCGGATCCAAACATGAATTACGTGGATTGGACTGCATTGCTTTGAAGACAACAGCTCCGCTTGACAGAGTTTTCAAGCGGAGCTTATTATATTTCATTTGCAATAGTAGAAGCTATTTGCAATTTTTACAAGACCTATTCCTTGGCAGTAACTAACACCGATAGGGGAAGGATCGTCCTTTGCGTTGGCATTACCTATGGCGGCGTTTTCTTTGATGGAGAGATCGATCACAAACTTCCACAGCAGCTCTGTAATACGATCATCCTTCGCGGGCAACGCAAAGACGCCTCCGATATCGTATCTGCGAAGATCTCTGATCTGGTCGAGAGTCGGCAGAGCCAAAGCCACAAGATCGCCGTCTTTGAAGACGCCGCAGGGGCGCAAGCCGAGATTTCCTTTTCCCGGGAAATGGATGCGCACCGCATTCAAGTGGTTTCTACCGCAACCACCACGAGCGCAGAAGGACTCCAAGCAAGGTAGATCCTGCTCCTTAAGCTCGCGGGCAACGAGATCGTCATAAACGGGTATCTCAACCTCCCGGAGAGGGTAGAGCAGATCGTAGCCCTCCTTACATGAAAAGCCGTAATTCTGTACCACCTCGTCAAACGTCTGCCAAGCAGAATCCAATCGCTTTCGCAAAGTAAACCGCAAGTGGGGAAGACGTTTAAACAGCTTTACGTAGAGTAGGGCATCCTCCTCCGTTTCGCAGACCAAAGTCACGAATGGCTCCGCTTCATTATAATCCGAAACGAAAAGGAGATGGCAGGGATCATCCGGATCATCCAAGGTGAAGGCCGCCGTTTCCGCGATCGTTGCATTTACCATATCTTCGAAATAAAACAGAGGATCGTGGGTAAAGCAATGATCCAAGGCGACGGACAGGTCCACCGGTTTCAGTTGAGGGAAAGCACTTTGAAAGTTACCGATAGCGATCCTCCCGGACAGATCGTGCCAAGTCACGGCTTGGTTTGCCAGTCGTGCCCGATACTCCGCAGGCGGCATTCCGTAAAAAGCTTTGAAAGCCCGGGAAAAGCTTTCCGGAGAGGCGTAGCCGAATTCCAGGGCGATGTCCAACACGGTTCTCTCGGTTCTGCGAAGCACTAAGGCGCTGCGGGTGAGCTTATAGACCCGCGCGTACTCCACGGGACTGTATCCGGTATGCCGGCGGAACAGGCTGTCGAAATAGTTCAGAGAAAAGCCTGCGTTTTCCGCAATGATTTGCAGGGATAAGTTTTCTTTAGGATTTTTCTGGATAAAGCCAATGGCCTTATCGATGAGTATTTTGTTTTCCATTGAAGTCATCTCCTTTCTTCGGCGTTAGTGTAACACAAAGAAAAGCGTTTGTCCTTGCAGAAATTATGGAAAAAGGCGCATCCGTTTTGAGCAGATACGCCTTTGATTCAGTTTTTCAAGGAATGGATAGGTGCGGGAATCAAGCCGCCGCGAGCAATGAATGCGGAAGGATCCGTTTGATTGATCCGCATCACGGGAGCATCGCCAAGGAGTCCGCCGAAGGAGAGGGAGTCGCCTTCTTTTTTACCAATGGCAGGAATCAGACGTACCGCGGTGGTCTTGGTATTTGCCACGCCGATAGCAAGCTCGTCTGCGATCAAAGCGGAAATAACTGCCGCAGAGGTATCACCGGGGACGGCAATCATATCCAAGCCAACAGAGCAGACCGCAGTCATAGCTTCCAGCTTTTCCAGAGTCAGACAACCGCTGTTTGCGGCGGCGATCATGCCCTCGTCCTCGGAAACGGGGATGAAGGCGCCGGAAAGGCCACCTACCTTTGAGGACGCCATCACGCCGCCCTTCTTCACCGCATCGTTTAGCAACGCCAGAGCCGCCGTAGTGCCGCAACCGCCACACTGCGAGATTCCCATAGTCTCGATAATACGCGCCACAGAGTCGCCTACAGCGGGCGTAGGAGCAAGAGACAGATCCACGATCCCGAAGGGAACTCCCAGACGCTTGCTGGCCTCGCCTGCAACCAGCTGGCCGATACGGGTGATCTTAAAGGCTGTTTTCTTAATGGTTTCCGCAAGCTCCTCGAAGGAAGCACCCGGGTTGCTCTGAATAGCGGAGCAAACGACCCCAGGTCCGGAAACGCCCACGTTGATCACACAATCGCCTTCGCCAACACCGTGGAAGGCTCCTGCCATAAAGGGGTTATCGTCGGGGGCGTTGGCAAATACCACCAGCTTTGCCGCACCGATGCATTGACGGTCAGCGGTCAGCTCTGCGGTCTTGCGGATCACGTGGCCCATGCGGGCGATAACATCCATGTTCATGCCTGCTTTGGTAGAAGCGGCATTGACAGAGGAGCAAACGTGCTCCGTAGAAGCAAGGGCTTCGGGAATGGTATCGAGCAGGGTCATCTCGGAGGGAGTTGCCCCCTTCTGCACCAAGGCGGTATATCCGCCGATGAAATTGATCCCAAGAGTATTGGCTGCACGATCCATAGCGAGAGCGAGATTCACAAAGCCTTCGTGATCCTGCCCTGCACCAACCAGGGAAATGGGGGTGACGGAAACCCGCTTGTTGACGATAGGAATCCCAAATTCTCGTTCCAATTCCTCGCCGACCTTAACAAGGTTTTCCGCCTTCTTGGTGATCTTATCGTAAATGCGCTCGGGAAACTTTTTAGGGTCGCCGCCACAGCAATCCAACAAAGAGATCCCCATGGTGATGGTGCGGATGTCCAAATGCTCCGTCTCGATCATCCGAATGGTTTCCAGAATATCGTGTATGTTCAGCATGACTCGTTATCCTTTCGCTTAAATACGGTGCATAGATTGGAAAACATCCTCATGCATGGCATGGATCTTAAGCCCGCTTTGTTCCGCCAAGATCTCCAGCGCCTCCGCAAAGTTACCGAAGGGAGACTCCATTTTCTCCAGATCTACCAACATGATCATGGCAAAATATTCCTGCATAACGGTCTGAGAAATATCTACAATATTGGCATCGTACTCAGTACACAGGGCAGATACCTTAGCAATGATCCCCATGCTATCTTTTCCGGTTACCGTAACAACTGCTTTCATAATTCAAAACATCCTTTCAAAAAATTGCTATCATTATACACGATTCCTTTTACAATTGCAATCTTTTTTCTTTATATTTGTTATAATTTTAACACTTCTTCTCCAAAACGCTCCGCATCATCCTTATAGGGCGTAGCGAATATGACGGTTTTCCCTTTGTAAGCACCAAACAACGCAGCGGAGGAGAGTGCTTTCGTTTCATCATCCATTCCTTCAAAGGGCTCGTCAAATATACCGATGCCGCCGTTGAATGCGATCGCCCTTGCGATAGCGACACGTTTCTGTGTGGAAAAATCAAGCTGGTGAGGATAAAAATCCGTTACTTTAAGCAAAGCAAGGGATTTCAGTATCTTCTCCACGTTAGCCGCAGGATTGACGTACAAAAGATTCTCCCGCACGGTGAGATAAGGGTTCAAACAAGGATCCTTTAAAATGATAGCCGGAGCGGTAGGAGGAAACTCAAATCGGTTTTCATCATCTTTGTAAATGCCCGCCGCCATCAACAGAAGCGTGGTTTTTCCGCTCTCTCTGACGCCATGAACTGCAGTTACTTTCCCGTTGGGAAACACATAAGAAAAGTTCACGAACAAATTCAAATCGTCATAGCTCTTATTGATACGGTCGAAAACAATGGGGTAGCTGTGTCCGTTTCTGGCAAAATCGGCAGACTCTTCTATATACGGAGAATACCGGATCTTTTCCGTCAACAGATAGACCAAGCCATACAAAAGGAAGCATAGAACAGCGATCGCAATGGTTCGAGCAAATAACAGTTCCGTCTGCAACGAAGCAAAGTCGTTTGCAAAACCTCCACCCAGTGAATTCTCCAGCCGCACAACAAACTCAACAGCAATACCAATGCCGAACGCTTTCAACCACGCCGCACGTAGGCCGCTCGAAAGAGAAGGGATCAAGTGGGGAAGTCGAAGATACCGCCATACGTCGGACATTTTCGAACCGCAAGTTGCCATGAAAAGAACCTTGGGATCCAACGTGGAATCTGCTGCCTTCAACCGTTCCCAAAGCGCACCCGCAGAAGCACTAAGGGGAGCAACCAACAATAACAAATGAAGGTTTTCAAACAAAACGGAAGCAAGAATTAATAGAAATGGCAAAACGGGTATCACACGGAAGAATTTTCGAGCTACCCTCAAAAAATCGGAGAGGGGCGTACAACATTCCGCCATAAACAGCAGTACACCGATAGCACATCCTAAAAGACAGCCGCCCAAAATATGGATCAGGGAAACACCGACTGATTGCCAAAACGCCACTTCAAGCACTAAAATCGGCAACGTGCGAAACGCTTGAACGGGAGAAGCTATGCTCAAAGGGTCTTGAACGACCAAGTAAAGTACGCTCCATATTAAAACGATTCCCGCAATGATCAAAAGGCAGAACAAAACCTTTTGATAGCCCTTAGACTTTTTATCGTTCATCCGATTTGTTCACCTCTTTTCCACTTGACTTTTTATCAAAATTATACTATACTGTCTTCGGAAAGGATGTTGCCTGTGCAACTTTTACATCGTTATTTTGAAAGCGCCCCAACAAAAGAATTTGAAGAATTGAAAGTTGCGTTGCAGATCGGCCAGAAAGAGATCCCCAAAGGAGGCGCACTGCTTCGCCCTTCCGAGCGTAGCCGATACGTATTCTTGCTGCTATCCGGCGAAGCACATGCCGTTTGTTACGCCTCTGACGGAAGGGAAGTGGACTACACGGTCTTTAAAGCCGGTGACTTACTGAGCGAAGCTTCCGATTATCTCCGGGGTTGCAAAAACGAATGCTCTGTTTTTGCGGATACTGACTGCACGGTTTTGTACTTCCCCTACGAAGTCTTGGAAAAAAGTGATCACCCCTTGTCGCCCCACGTCTCAAAAGCGCTGTGGTATTCCTTCGCCGTGCAATACGAAGCACTCAAGCAACGTGTCCGTCATCTCACTTGCGGTTCTCTCCGGGAGAAGATCATCTCATATTTAGATCGGGAAACGCATGGAACGGAATGGTTTGAGATCCCGCTGGATCGCAGCGGACTTGCATCCTACCTGTTTTGCGACCGAACTGCTTTATGCCGCGAGCTTTCTTGCATGAAAAAAGAAGGTATCATTGATTTCAAGAAAAACAAGTTTTGCTTCCTCAGGCTCGGAATTGCAAAAAATGATTGACTTTCTGAAGAAAGAATGATATAATAAGATATCTTTAATGTACGAACACGAAGATCGGGGGTTTTTATGCAAACGATCAGAGAAATCATTACCATCGTAGAGATGGTCTTGACCAGTGCGTTTTCCCTGTTGTTTTTTTATCAATTTTTCTATACATTTTACGTTTTGTTCTCCAAGGAGAAGGAAAAGCCGTTGTTGACCAACAAGCAACATAAGTTTGGCGTTATCGTTTCCGCAAGAAACGAAGCGCAAGTGATCGGTCAATTGCTGGACAGCATTCAACGGCAGGATTACCCTGCTGATCTTATCAAGATGATGGTTGTTGCGGATAACTGCACCGATGAAACGGCCAGGGTATCCCGCGAGCACGGCGCTTACGTGTTGGAAAGAAACAACCTGGAATTGATCGGCAAAGGATATGCTCTTGATTACCTGTTTGCTCACTTGAGGGAAGTCGGAGACGATTGCGATGCGTACATTGTATTCGACGCCGATAATTTGATCGATAAGAATTTCCTACGGGAAATGAGCAAGGGCCTGAACCGGGGCTATAAAGCTTTGACTTCTTATCGAAATTCCAAGAACTACGGCACAAACTGGATTTCCGCAGGGTATTCGCTTTGGTTCCTGCGAGAGGCCAAGTATTTAAACAACGCCCGAATGCTTTTGAATACCAGTTGTGCGATCTCCGGCACAGGCTTTTGCGTTGCACGAGAAATGATCGAAGAGAATGGCGGTTGGCCGTTCCATCTGTTGACCGAGGATATGGAATTTACCGTTAACACCATCGTCAACGGAGGGAAGATCGGTTACTGCGGCAATGCCGTGCTTTACGATGAACAGCCGGAAAAATTTTCTCAATCCTGGAATCAGCGAATGCGTTGGGCCAAAGGCTTTTATCAGGTGTTTGGCAAGTACGCCGGAAAGTTATTCAAAGGACTGTTCCGCGGCAGCTTCGCCTGTTACGATATGTTGATGACTATTTTACCGGGTATTCTTGGCTTTGGCGTCACATTCCTGTGTGCCATGAGTGACATTGTATTTTGGCTCATCCACCCGGAAAGCAACGGTTTGGAACGCGCTACGACGATCTTGATCATATTCTTTGTGTTCTACTACCTGCTGATGTTCTTGATGGGGTTGTTGACGATGATTACCGAAGGTCAGCACATTCACGGTTGTACCCGCTGGCAAAAGATCAGATCTGTATTCACATTCCCGTTTTACATGGTTACCTATATTCCCATCGGCTTTGTTGCACTGTTCAAAAAAGTTGGTTGGAAACCGATTCAGCATACAGTTACCAAATCTATTGACGACCTTGACGACAAACCCGTCGCAAAATAAAAACGGCTATCCGTTATCACCCAAATGGAGGATTTCTTATGTTCAAAAGAATCATCTGTCTGCTCGCAACAGCTTGTCTCCTCGCAATCGGCTTTTCTTGCCTTGTTTCTGCGGAAACCGGTTGGACCGCAGTTTTCAAAGTGGAGCAAACCGCAGCCGAAAGCGCAGAGGGAACTGTTTCCGTTCGCGTTTCTGTTTCGGGAATCACCAGCGAAACCGGTATCATTTGTGCCATTTATAAGCTTCATTATGACCCCAAGTGCCTGGAGTTGACCTCTTGGAAAAACGGGACACCTTCCAATTGGGATTTTTCCGAAAGCTCCACGCTGTGCGCGGAGGACTGGTCTCAGGTCATCAACGAGGACGGCGAAACTTATTTCTACTACACGCTGTTGAACGTGGCTGCTCAAGACGGCGTAAAAAATGATGGCGTTCTGTATACCGATCTTCAGTTTAAGGTGTTGGACAGTTCCGCCGATGCCACCGATATCAAAATCACCGACATTTCTTTTGTCGACGTAGAAGACCTTGCCAATGGCACAAGCCTTGATCTCGCGGATAAAACGCTGTCTTTGGAACTCACCGGAACCGGTAGCGGCGATGTCTCCGACGATACGTCCTCGGAATCCTCGAGCGAAAGCTCCGAAGGGGATACCGGCAACACGGCTTCCGACCCCTCTACCGATGTTTCCGTTGACGGCGGCAGCAACGTTGTAACCGTAGATATCACGCTTAACGGAATCAAAGATCCCGCAGGCGTTGCATCTTTGCTGTTCCGTGTAAAATACGACGAGAACAAGCTGAACTATGTCAGCTACGAGTGTATCAAGCCTTCCAACTGGCGCGAAGATACCATAGATTTTGAAAACTTGACTCCTGCGGATCAGATCAACGGCAACTTGTCTTTCTGGATGCTGAACGCAGACGAGAATTGTGGTGTTACTGATGACGGTGCATTGGGCTTCCGCATTACCTTTGAAGTGAAAGGCGGCACTTTTGATCCCTCTTGGCTGACCATCGACGAAGCCGAGGTAATCAATGTTCAGTTGCAGGAAATGGACAGCGAAAGCTACTCCTTCTCCATTGTTAAGGTCGGTGACGATTCTTCTGCGACCACCGATCCCGTCAGCGATGGAAACAGCACTCTGATCATTGTAATCGTCGTTGTTGCCGCAGTTCTTGTAATTGGTGGCGGCGTCGCTGTTTGGTATTTTGTCAGAAAGAAGAAGAACTGATGAAGAGCCTAAAAGCTTTTTGGTCCACATACTCTCCGAACGTCGTGAAATTTTGGACCAATCAAGCCGTAATGTCTATTTTGGGCATTAGCGTTGGCTTGGCTACAATTGCCTTGGATAATCTCGTATTCGCTATTATAGGATCGGTTTTCACAGTTGGCATACTTTGCTATCTGCAATATGATAACGCGTTCCAGTTGGGTTTGAAGGATCATTATAGGCCTATAGATGTTAAAAGGCCCAAGAGAGCACTTGGATTTAAAATAGCGTTGCTTGGCTCTTCTCCATTGTTCCTTCTTGTTGTTTTGGGGCTTATTTTCCGCTTGTTATCCTTGGAGTCTCCTTCGGTCGTAACACAGTTGATCTACTATGCAATCCACGGCTCCTACATTCAAGTTCACGCACTCATTATGGAATCTTTCCAAACAACAACCGTTTTGAACGGCGTACTGAACTGGACTTTTTGCCTGGCTTACACATTGCCCGTGATTTTGGTTTCTTCAATCGGTTATCTGCTTGGAGCCGCCGACAAACCGTTGCGCACCTTGTTCGGGATGAAATACATTCCCGATTCCCACGACGTAAAACATTGACCGCATAAATCATTCTTCCGTGCCATATATTGTTTTAGAAAACACATCTGAAAAGGGTATATGGCATGGGAGAACGTTCACAATCTAACTTTAAAGAGCCGCGTTTCTTTCTGGTCGCACTGACCATATTGATAGCGGCTGTTATTCTATTCTATTTCATCGCCTCGATGATCACTTCTGTAGGCTATCAAACCTTTGCAGAAGCCGGAAACTTCAAAAGCACGTCGAAGATTCCGATTACGATCATCATCGACCCCGGCCACGGCGGCGAAGATCCGGGCGCAACGGACAACAACGTTACCGAAAAAGAGATAAACTTGCTTGTAGCTCAAAAGATAGCCTCATTCCTTCGACTATCCGGACATTCCGTGATCATGACGAGAACCGAGGACCGTCTTTTGTATAACGACGGGGAAGAGGCTCGCAAGAAATACTTTGACTTATATAACCGCGTAAAGATCGCGGCAGGGGAGCCAAACGCCATTTTCGTTAGTATTCATATGAATAAATTTCCTTTGGAAAGTTGCTATGGATTACAGACTTTCTATTCCTCAAACAATCCCCAAAGCGAAGCTCTTGCAGTAATGCTGCAAGACTCCTCCAAACTATTGGATCCCAACAATAAACGTCTCGCAAAGCCGGATCATGATACCATATTTGTTTTGAAGAGTCTTAAAATACCTTCGGTTCTGGTAGAATGCGGATTTCTATCCAATCCGGAAGAAGCGAAGCTGTTAGCCACAGAATCATACCAAGAGCAATTAGCATTTGCTATATGTTGCGGAATCAATAAATTCCTACAGGAGTATAACATTGAAAACGAACTATATCTGCAATAACTGCGGAAACGTCACTTCAAAATGGTACGGAAAATGTCCGGAGTGCGATGCCTGGAATACCATCGAAGAACATATCACCGCTGAAGCACCGGCAGCAAAAAAGAACGCACGTTCGAACGCAGGTTCTTACGAAAAAATAACCACTTCACGAGCAAAAAAAATCTCCGAGATCTCCTTCCAAAAGGATCTGCGATTTATGACAGGGTTGGGAGAATTCGACCGTGTTCTCGGTGGAGGCTTGGTAGAAGGCTCTGTGGTCCTGATCTCGGGCGAACCCGGCATTGGTAAATCAACCCTTTTGCTTCAGATCTGTCAGCACGTAGGCAATACTGCGAAGTTACTGTACGTTACAGGTGAAGAATCGGTTTCTCAGATCAAACTGCGAGCGGAACGTGTAGGCGTAAACACAGAAAACCTTCTATTACTTAGCGAAACCTGCGTCAATAAAATCATCCCTGAAATCGACGTCAACCAGCCCAACGTAGCGATTATTGACTCAATTCAGACCATTTATGACGAAAATTATCCATCGTCACCCGGTACTGTCACACAGGTCAAGCAAGCCACCATGCAGCTGATCGGCAAAGCGAAAGAAGAACAGATCTCCATCATCATCGTAGGCCACGTAAACAAAGACGGTGCGATCGCAGGGCCAAAGGTCCTGGAACACATGGTGGACGCTGTATTATATTTTGAGGGCGACAAACAGCACGCTTACAGAATCATCAGAGCGGTGAAGAACCGTTACGGATCTACCAACGAGATGGGTATGTTTGAAATGTCTGATGATGGCCTTACGGAGATCGAGAAGCCCTCAGAATTGATTTTGGAGCAAAGACCCAAGGATGTACCCGGCAGCTGTGCCGTAGCCGTCATGGAGGGCACAAGACCTCTGGTGACGGAGATCCAGGCGCTGTGCACCCAAACTTCTTATCCGTCGCCAAGAAGAATGGCTTCGGGGTATGATTACAATCGCGTTTCGCTTCTGCTGGCAGTTTTAGAAAAAAGATTGGGAATGCGATTCTCATCGCAAGACGTGTATATCAATATTGCAGGCGGCATTCGTATCGATGAGCCTGCGTGCGATGCTGCCACGGCACTTGCGTTGATTTCCAGCTACAAAGATATACCGGTGCCTGATGATCTCATCGTAATGGGTGAATTGGGATTGGCAGGCGAATGCAGATCCATAAGCACGTTGGATCAACGCTTGAGCAAAGCGGCGAGACTTGGCTTTAAGAGAGCGGCGGTTCCGTTCCGCAACGCAGAAAGAATGAAAAACAAGCACGGTTTGGAGATCATTAAGCTGAAAAGCGTTTACGATCTCTTAAAACTGTTAAAACCCCAAGAATAGTACAAAACCCGAGAAATTAGCTGTATGGCCGTTTTCTCGGGTTTTCTTCCCCTATCGTATTATACAAAATTTGCATTTTGTATAATTGTATAGTATGATAAGAGGGGCACGGATATGATGTCCGTACCCCTGTCGACAGCGTATTTTGGAGGGTCAGCCGCGATCAGTGAAGATGGACTCTACAGCCTCTTCCTCTTCCAATTCTTCGGGATGCTCTTTGTAATACGGTTGGATCATATATTCATCGATCACAGGATACGTGCAGTACACTCCGATGAATCCAAGAACACCGATGGTAACCACAAACGGCAACACAATACCGAAGTGAGGCATCGTATTGTAAAGCAAATAGCTTAAGAAAATAATTCCTGTGGAAGAAGCAATACAAGCCAGGCTTCTCTTCCACCCCAAAAGCGTCATGTACAAAGCGTTTTTCAGCATTTTGGTAAACTTAATATCAAAGGTCATGGTGATCAAATAAATGTAGTAACGCATGACAAAGTAGATAAGGCCAAAGAACAATACAATGTAGAAAGAACTCAAAGAGAACAAGCTTCCCGACGCAGAAGCGCCTGCGTGATATGCCATCAAATCATAAACAATGAATACAATCATGAAGGCGTCCAGAATTGCAATAGGCAGTCCTGTGCGCAGATTCTTTTTGATGACAGGAAAGAAATCGCTCCATGAGGAGACTGGCTCGCCTCGTGTGATGCTGCGGAAATTATAAAGCATACCAATGGTCGAAAGGCCAAACGTCACAACCAGCAGAACTGCCGACCACATAAGCACGGTAGAAGTCGTAGACGTTACGGGAACGGTGGTGCTGATGCCGAGCATCCCCTGCAGTGTAGACAAAATTGAACTCGACTCCCCTGCGGCCTCCATGCCGTATAGCTGGGTGTAAAGCGGAGACGAAGGGGCGGCCACTTCGGGATCAAAGGTACCCGTAATACCAACGAGGAACAAAATGATCGGAATGTTACAAAGCGTAAATATCAAATTTGTACTGGAAATTTTACCAAGTCTGGTACGCAGAAGATAAAAGAAATACCCAATTCCCATCTTCTTATCTTTTGCAGCTTGGCTTTTGGAGACACCTTTGCCGGATCTGTTTTCCGACCCGGAGAAAAAGTTGAACAATTTACCCATTATGGAACCTTTCTGTTATACATCCTTAAGCTCTGGGATGGAACTTCATATAGCTGTTCTTCATCTTCTCTTTCAGATACTGCGCATAACGCTGCGTAGAAGACAAATCTCGATGGCCGAGGATCTCCTGAATATCATGGATATCCGCACCGTTTTCTAAAAGATGTGTGGCAAAAGAGTGGCGCAACGTGTGAGGAGTGATGTCTTTTGTAATATTCGCCGCTTGAACATATGCCTTTAAGATTTTCCAAAAGCCCTGACGTGAGAGTCGTTCTCCGGAAATATTCACAAACAATGCAGATTCATCAGAGGCGGAAGTCAGGATCTTTCTCGAATACTCCAAATAAGTCGTAACGGCCTTCAGAGCAACGGGATACAACGGAATCAAGCGCTCGTTTTCGCCCTCGCCGCAACGAATACAGGACACACTGAGATTCAGATCGGAAAGATTCAGCCCAATCAACTCGGAAACCTTGATGCCCGTGGCATACAAAAGCTCAAGCATAGCTTTGTCACGAATACCTTTTACATCGTTGGTATCCGGCTGAGCCAAAAGAGTCTCAACCTCTTTAGAGGTTAATACGTTCAGCTCCTTGCGGACTACCTTATCGTTGTGAACGTTCTTGGCGGGATTGTTTTCAGCAAGTCCCACGGAAAGAAGGTATTGAAACAATCCTCGCAAAGAAGACAAAGAACGGCTTACCGAGGAAGAAGAAAGCCCCTGAGCATTGAGATACAGCTTATAAGCTTCCACATCCTCGGGAGTCAGCTGAGAAAAACTGCGTATATCTCTCGTAGACGCAAACCCAAAGAACTTCTCAAGATCTCTGCGATACGCCTGAACGGTGTTCGCGGAAGAATGCTTTTCATCACGCAGATACGCCAGGTAACGATTCAATTGTAAAGTAAGTTGCCCGGAAACGACCTGCATAAATAACTCCAAATTAAATGATACAAACAATAGATATAAGAACGGCAACACAGCCAATCAAGAAATCGCGGTGAAAAACCATCTTTTCCCAACCAAGTCTCCCCCGTTCCCAGCAAGCGATGGACTCGCAGCAAAGAAACAAATAGAAGAAAGCAAACATAAGAAGTTTGGCGGAAAAGAAATCAAAAGAATCTATACTTCCGACAATGCTTCCAACCGTAGAAAAAACCCACAGAACGGAAGCGGGGACAACCGCTACGCCGAAAATAGTAAACCCCGAAAAGAAAACAGCAACACAATGGATGATAAAGAAAAACGAAAGCCGTCCGTAAAAAAGTTCAGCAGTATAAAAACCGCCAAGAAGCAAGCCCCAGAAAGACAAGAACGATACCAATAAATACTTATTCTTTCTGGCGGCAAAATGCTTGTCCAACTCCACAAAAAGACGGCGAAGCAACGCCTTAAACGCGAGTGCTACGCCGTTCCGAGGCGCTTTGTACGGAACAAGAGCGCGAACGGTAGTACGCTGAAAAGACAATATAGATCACCTCAGCACACTATATGAAAACAGATCGTGCTGTTATGACTCCAAAGATTCGGTTATCTCATTTGCTCTTTTCGAGCAAGCAAACATGGCTTTCTTAACGATACCAACAAAATCAGCATCCTCGAACACTTTCATTGCTTCCAAGGTTGTGCCGCCGGGACTGCAAACACGACGGATCTCCTCTTCGGGAGACAAAGAAGACTGCTCAATCATTTTTGCAGAACCGATAATGGTCTTTGTAATTAAAGGCAAGGCTTGTTTCTCGGAAATCCCCTGCTCTTTGGCGCCCTCCAACATAGCTTGAACAAGAAGAAAAACATACGCGGGAGAAGATCCGTTTACTGAAATAATGGGATTCAAAAGATCCTCTTCCATGACGGAGACAGTCGCCACGGAAGACAGCAAACGGCAAACGTAAGCAAACGACTTATTGTCAACCAAATCGTTCTTACAAACCGCAACGGTCCCCTCGCCGATCTGCAAAGGCATACCGGGCATGGTACGGATCACAGGGACTTCAGCGCCTGCATAACAACAGATCAGCTTGGAAGTAACGGAGGCAGCAATAGAAACAAAAATAGCGTTTGAGGGCAACTCGGAAGCTTTACGGCACTCTGCAACGACTTCCGGGAAGTTCACAGGCTTTACACAAAGAAAAACGTAGTCTGCATCCGCAACAGCAGAAGCAATGGAATCTGCAGTAGATACACCAATCGCTCGGAAAGAAGGATAACGCTCACTGCTTTTGCAGCAAACTGTAATATCACTCGCAGAAACGGCACCGGAGGAAACAAGCCCTCTGATGATCGCTCCACCCATATTTCCGCCGCCGATAAAGGCAAGCTTTGCGTTTCTTTTTGCCATAAAAACCATTCCTTTGTTGAACGTGCTTATATCATACATCTTTTCCTCAAAAATTTCAAGAGAGAATCGCGAAATAAATCATTTTCGTTCAAAAGAGAGAATTATCTGCCGATGTTATGTAAACCGAATTATGTATACCAAGGCAACCTGCTTCAAAAAGGGCATTATGTTGTGAAGTACGCCCCCAAATAACCCAAGATGTTGTTTGTGCATTTCGTCAAAGAAGCTTCGACGAAACACGATTTATTTCGCAAAAGCCTCTTAAATACTGCTCTCCCCTCCCCTGTTTTCCGCAAACAAAAAAGACCGGCAGGATCAGTCCTGTCGGTCTGTGGTGGAGGCGAGGGGAATCGAACCCCTGTCCTAAGATCCATCCGGAAAGTTTTCTCCGAGCGCAGAAGATTCTTACGTTCCCGATCCTGCAGGTGAACCTTCAAACCTGCAGGAAAGGTAGCTTCATAAAGTCATGACGAAACGCAAAGCTTTATTTCGTTCACGTTCACCGCTTAGTGACGCCATATCCCAAGCCGCGGTACTCCCGGGTATGACGGAAGCTGCACTTAGGCAGCTACGAGATTGCTATTATTGTTAGCGTTTAATTTTAAAGTGCACATTTTAAGGAAGTTATGCGCTTCCGCTCGCTTGCCTTCGTTCAAAATCCCAGTCGAAACCTTTACGCCCCCTTGTCAGCGATTTTGTTCTTTGAACGCTCGTTCCATTTCACGCCTTGCGGAACGTTCTGCATCCGCATCTCGTTTGTCATAAAGCTTTTTACCGCGGCAAAGACCTATTTCCATCTTCGCCCACTTTCCTTTGAAATATACGGAAAGAGGGATCAAGGCGTAGCCCTTTTGCCCCACCTGCCCAAACAAGCGCATGATCTCTTTTTTGTGCATCAAAAGCCTGCGCGTGCGGTACGGATCGCGGTTGAAAATATTGCCTTGTTCATAGGGACTGATATGCATCCCAAACACCAGTAGCTCTCCGTTGTCGATGCGGCAGAAGGAATCCTTCAGGTTGATAGCACCCTTGCGAAGAGACTTCACTTCCGTTCCCGCCAGCTCAAGGCCCGCCTCGAACTTTTCGTCCACAAAGTATTCGTGATATGCTTTTTTGTTTTGAGAAACGATCTTGATCATCTCTCCCATTCGAGGCACCTCCTCTCGTTCGTGTGTGTCGGGAGTTACAGTATACACCACTTCTCAGGAAAAATCAAGAGCAAAAATTGACTGAAAGCAGGGTTTTTCCAATGTTTTGTTCCACGCTATGGCCGTAAAGCCCTCAGAGGTCTTCTGATAGCGCAATTCGATCCCGTCGCCCAGATACGCCTCGTGATCAAAAAGGATACACATGGACTTTACAGGCGTTTCACAAACGTTTATCGGAGCATGATCCAGCAAATAATCGGAGTAGTAGCAATTGTTCAAATGTCTGTTCTCATCCAGCTCGGTAAGCAACACCTTTCTCATAACCGTTTGCTCCACGTCTGTTTGGGAAACCCTGCGAGGAATTGCAGCAAGGACGGACCGAGGAGCAGAGGCCTTGATCTCGTAAGGAAGATCCGAAGGCCGCAGGATGGTTCTCTTTTGATAATTGATCAAAACCCAGCGGCTATCCGCATTGCAGACCAGCTCCTCTCCGTTCCAAAGCTCAAAGGCACGAAAGAAGGTCACACCCTCAACTTTATACGGATACGTACGCAGGATCAATTGATCTCCGGAACAAACAGGCTTGTAAAAATCCATACGAAGCTTTGTGATCACGAACACCATGGAATGTCTTCGCATATTCTGATACGATGCGCCCTGTTCCGCTACGTCTTCCAAAGCGATCTGCTGAAAATAGCGTTGCAAAGCCGAAGGCTTCACTCTGCCATCCGGCAGTACGTCGTAACTGCAAATTTTAATAGTCGATTCTTTCATACAAAGCTCTCTTTACAGCGGATCCTCATTTGCCAGCGGATTGGACTGCATCGCCTCCTCCAGCTTTTTGTCGGAAACGTGGGTATAGATCTGCGTGGTGGTCAATTGTTCATGGCCCAAAATATCCTTTAAGACGCGGATATCCACGTCCCCGTTATTGTACATCAAGGTTGCGGCAGTATGGCGAAGCTTATGGGTGGAGTACCCCTTCCCTTCCAAGCCCGCCATCTTCAGCTGTTTCTTTACGATCCATTGAACGGTTTTGTTGGAAATCCGGTTCCCGCGGCTGCTCAAGAACAAAGCGTTCTTGTCTTTGATGGTGGCGGAGTGTGCTCTTCCCAACTGTTCTCGGATAGATAAATAGGACAACAACGCCGCCTGACAGGCGCGATTCAAATAGATCGTTCTTTGTTTATTACCCTTACCGGTTACGACCATTTTCGTCATGTTACTGTCGATATGACTGAGATCGATGCCAACCAGCTCGGAAAGTCGCATACCGCAGTTCAAGAACAAAGTTAAGATGCAATAGTCACGCTTTGCAGTATCCGAATCTGGGTCAACGCTTTCCAGCAGATCGCGGCTTTCATCCAAGGACAAATACTTCGGCAACGCCTGGCGAACCGTAGGGCTATCGATATCCCTGGTGGGGTCGACTTCCAACTGATGGGACTTGGTGGTATGATATTTATAGAAGGACCGAAGGGCAGAAAGCTTTCTCGCTCTGGCGGTAGGTCCATTCTTCTGATCTCTGGAAAGCCAAAGAAGATAGGCGTAGATTTCATCCGTGGTCACGCCGGCGGCAAAAGCTCTGTCAACGACGTCGATAGAAATGGAAGCAAACGCCTCCTTATCACTGCGCTTTACTTGCACTTCTCCTCTGGAAACCAGAATGAATCGAAAAAAAGTACGTAGGTCAAGATAATACTCTTTAACCGTCAGGGGCGAACGCCCTTGAATCGTCTCCTTGTAGGAAAGAAACGTCTGTATGATCGTTGGGATACGTTCCATATGCAACTTACCTCCCTTGGGCTCTATTATATATCATTTTGAAGCATTTTACAAGGTTTTTTGTGCGAATTGGTTGACAGAAACTAAAAAAAATAGTATGATAGCATAAGAATATTTTTTGGAGGGACTTATATGAGCACTACTCCCGTTTACAAGGTTCTTGTAAAAGACTCCGTGGATTTTTCTGACGCCCCTAAGGCAGAGATCTCTTGCTACAAATGGACCGAAGGCTATACGCCCTACGCATTTGCACAAGTGATCTACGTAAAAGATCTCGGTTTGGCACTGCATATGGAAGCATACGAAAGTGATCCTAAGCGTGTTTATACCATGTACAACCAGCCGGTATATACCGATAGTTGTTTGGAATTTTTTGTAAATTGCAATCCCGAACAGCCCTTGTATATCAATTTCGAGATGAACGCCAACGGCGCATTTCTTTCCGCACTTCGTCCCGGCAGGAAGGGTAAGCAGCCCATTCACGAATTGATGTCCGATCTGCCTGCCGTAATGGCCAAGCAGTATGAAGATCGTTGGACCGTGGATGCATTTTTCACCCTTTCTCAAATCAAAACGCTATTCGGAAAGGATAGCTTTGCCGAAGGTGACGTTCTGAAAGGCAATTTCTACAAGTGCGGCGACGAAACACCCATTCCCCATTTCGGCATGTGGGCTCCCATCGACTTGGAATCTCCTGATTTCCACCGTCCCGAATTCTTCGGGGATCTGATCATCGGAGCAGAATAACCATGGCTTCCAACAACAAAAAAAGACCCTCTTCCAAAAGATCGCATATTTTGCTGCTCAGGGGACTCGTGCTTCTAAGCTTTTTGCTGTTGCTGTTCACGTTGGGACTGCAGATTCTCAATCTGCTTCTTCCCGTTACACCTCCGACCGAAGCCCCTTCTCTTCTTGGAAAGCCCTCTTCTGCCTTTCATTTCAACAGGCATAATCTTTTTCCCTTCCTGCTTGCACCTCTGATCGTCCTGGTTGTGAGCTATCTCTACCTTATGAGATATTTCGCCAGGAACAGCATTTCCGCTATGGATCACATCCCTTATTTCCGCAAGCATCCTCATACGAAGCTGGGAAGAAAGTTTTGCACCGCATTCACCATTGCTACCACAGTTCTTTCTGCAGTTTTGGCTATATCTTGCCACTGTTTCAAAGGCATTTCCGAAGCATTGTTTGGCGTGATCGCCGTTCTCGGAAGCGGTATTCTGATCTCAAAGAGTGCGAAAAAAATCCGCCATACCAGACGGCAATACTTCGCCCATCGGAAGCATGCTCCCGCCGGCAAGGAAGATGACAAATGAGACAGATGACCATCGGCCCCAATGATTCGGGCCAGCGCATAGACAAATTCATGGGCAAACGGTTCAAGACTATGCCAACGGCCTTGATCTACAAATTCATAAGAAAAAAATGTGTGTCGGTGAACAAAAAGAAGGTTGCCGAGAATTACATCTTACAAGAGGGCGATGTCCTGTCCTTTTTCATCAGCGACGAGTTTTTCGGCGATTCCGCAAAGTCAGAGCCCTTTCGCAAGCTAAAACCGGAATTGATCGTCGCATACGAAGATGAAAACGTGCTGATCATCGACAAGCCTGCGGGATTGATCGTTCACTCTGATGAAAACGAAAGTTATAACACGTTGATCAATCACATTTTGGCATATTTATTTCAAAAGGGCGAATATGATCCCGAAGCAGAAAATTGCTTCGCGCCGGCGCTGTGCAACCGCATCGACAGAAACACCCAAGGCCTTGTGATCGCCGCAAAAAATGCACGTGCCCTTGCCGAAATGAACGAGATCATCAAACAGCGGCTTGTAGAAAAGAAATACCTCACCGTTGTTCACGGCTTTTTTGATCAAAAGCAAGGTGAGATACGCTCAAAGCTGGAAAAGGATCAAAAGACCAATACCGTTCGCGTATCCGCGAAATACGGAAAAGAAGCGATCACCCGCTACCGAGTGCTTCGCTCCAATCGGGAAAAAGAGCTATCTCTTCTGGAAGTTGAGCTTCTCACAGGAAGAACCCATCAGATTCGTGCACAGTTTGCTTCTTTGGGACATCCTTTGCTTGGAGACGGAAAATACGCCGTTAACAAAGCAGACCGTTCCATGGGATATACCTATCAAGCGCTTTGCTCCTATTCCCTTCGTTTTTTCCCGGGAAAAGAGTTCCCGTTGCTGTCTTACCTGAATGGAAAAACCGTCCGGGCAAAAGAACCTTCATTTTTGCAATTGTTCTAAAACGAAATCCTCCTATGTCAACAAGCTGGCACAGGAGGATTTTTATGTTTGATTAAAGAGCGATCATATCGCGGAATGCCTGGATATAGGTTTCTGCCTGTTCGTCGGTGGAAGACTCCGCAAAGATCCTCAAAAGAGGCTCTGTGCCGGAGAAGCGGCAGATAACAAAATCTCCGTTGGTGAAGTAGACCTTGCATCCATCTTCGTAATTAACATGGTCAACGGCAACTTCAAACGTGGGAAGCTGCTTTTCCACCATCAGCTGGTGCACAATGGCACCCTTTGCCTCCGGAGCAAACTCCAGATTACTTTCCACCATACAGTGTACACCGTACTTTTCTTCCAAGGTGCGGAAATACTCGGAGGGAGACATTCCGATTGCGGAGATCATTTCCACAAACAAGGCCGCCGCATACACGGAATCCTTGCCATGGATGTGACCGCGAACGGTCAGGCCGCCGGAAGATTCACCGCCAAGGATGGCGTCAGTTTCATCGATCTTGGCACTGATATACTTAAAGCCAATGGGAACCTCGTGGCAGGTTTCTCCGAGATCTGCCGCCAGCTTATCCAGCATATGGGTGGTGGCAAGGTTTCTGACCACAGGGCCTTTCCAGCCCTTGTACTCGTGGAGATAGTGATACAGCATCACAAGGATCTTATTGGCGTCGATGTAAGTACCGTCGGCATCAATAATGCCCAAGCGGTCACCGTCACCGTCCAAAGCGATGCCCAGCTCATACCTGCCACGCAAGACCTGCTCGGTAAGATCCTGCAAAGAATGGGGAGCAGGCGCAGGCATCATGCCGCCAAAATATGCGTCGCGATTATAATTAATAGGATCGACCGTGCAACGAACGGTATAAAGAATGCACATCAAAGGATACATACCGGATCCGTGCATGGGGTTGAACAGCAAACGAGCACCGTGAGCACGCATTGCCTCGGTATTCAGTTGAGAAAGAATATCGTCGATATAATCATTAAAAGGATTAGGAAGAACCTCGCTGTATTCATTGGGAACCGGCAGCTTCTTCACGTCACCCAAAGATACTTTTTCGATATAGGCTTCCAGCTCGGCAGTAAACTCCACGGGGGCATCTCTGCCTTCGGATACAATGATCTTGATGCCGTTATAAGCAGAAGGATTATGGCTGGCGGTGATCTCAATACCAAAGTCCAGACCGTGCTTCTGCACGTAGTGCATGATCATGGGCGTAGGCATACTGCGCCCCATCAAAATAACGGGGATCGCATTGGCAGTCAATACCTCTGCAAACCAAACCGAAGCCTCGTCGGACAGGAAGCGACGGTCGTGACCAATGATTACCTTCTGTTTATCCAGCCCTTTGTCATGCAAAAGGTTGGAAAAACCCTGAGCCACAAGATAGATGTTCTCCTTTGTAAACTCATCGCCAATGATGGCTCTCCATCCACCGGTACCAAAACGAATCATAATTGTTCCCTCCCAAAAATTTAATCTTCCGTTGCGGAACGCAGGATTCTCGCCCACAACTGTTCCCGACCCAAATCCTTTGCAGAGGAATACAGAATAATCTCTGTTCCGGGGCGAAGGGCAGGATTTCTTAAAATTTTTTCAACTGACTTTTGAAGCTCTGTTTTGTTCAGTTTATCGCACTTGGTGGCCACAAGCATATACGGAACGCCGTAGTGATCCATATATTGCAGCATGGACAGATCGTCCGCCGTAAGGCCAACCTTGCAATCGACCAATTGTAAAACAAGCTTTAGTGCATGGTTCTCGAAAAAGTAGCCCTCGGTAAGGGACGACCACTTTTGAATCTCATTCTTGGGACGTCTGGCAAAACCATAGCCGGGAAGGTCAACAAGAAAAAGCTTCCCGTCCACATCATAGAAATTCACAGTAATGGTCTTGCCGGGCTCGCTACTGACCCGCGCCAACTTTTTGCGCCCCAAAAGAGAATTTACCAAAGAGCTCTTTCCAACGTTGCTCCTTCCGGAAAAAGCGATCTGAGGAGCACCCTCCTTCACAAGCTGAGAAGGAAGGCCTGCCGTAAAACGCAAATTAGCATTGTGGAGGTTAACGCCTCCGAAGCTCATTTCCATAAAATCACCTTCGTCTTAAGGATTCACGGCCAAGCGAAGAACTTCCGAAACGTTCTTAACGGGAATCAGCTTCAAATGCTCCTTCACTTCGCTGTCAAGCTCTTCGATGTCGCCGCTGTTATCGTAAGGGATAATAACGGTATCGCAACCGTATTTATAGGCCGCCATGGTTTTTTCACGCAGGCCGCCGATGGGAAGCACGCGACCGGTGAGAGTGATCTCCCCTGTCATGGCAACGTTGCGCTTCACCGTTTTACTGGTCAGCTCGCTGACCAAAGCCGTGCAAAGGGTAACGCCGGCAGAGGGTCCATCCTTCGGAACAGCTCCTTCCGGAACGTGAATATGAACGTCCTGCTTAACATAGAACTCGGGGTCGATACCAAGCTCGCTACTGTGCTTGCGGATATAGCTGACAGCCGCCTTGGCGCTTTCCTTCATAACGTCGCCCAAATTTCCCGTCAGCTCCAGCTTGCCGGAGCCCTGTACGGTACTGACTTCTACGCGCAGAAGCTCGCCGCCAAGAGAAGTCCAGGCCAAACCGTTGACGATACCGACCTCATCAGAATCGTTCATTTGCTCTCTGAAATACTTCACAGGCCCCAGGAAACGCTTTACAACCTCCGGAGTCACACGAACAGACTTTCGGTTGCCGGAAACGATCTCCTTCGCCGTTTTACGACAAATAGAAGCTACGGTGCGCTCAAGGTTACGAACGCCGTTTTCCCTGGTATAGCCGGAGATCATCAGCATGATGCCCTCGTCGGTAAAGCGGCATTGAGTCTTTTTCAAGCCATGGGCAGACAACTGCTTGGGAACAAGGTGATTCTTGGCAATGGACAGCTTTTCCGTATCGGTATAGCTGCTCATTTCGATCACTTCCAAGCGGTCCAGGAGTGCATGAGGAACCGTATCCAAGGTGTTTGCGGTGGCAATGAACATCACGGACGAAAGGTCGTAAGGCAATTCGATAAAGTGATCACGGAAGGTGTGATTCTGTTCGCCGTCCAAAACCTCCAGAAGTGCCGCCGCAGGGTCGCCATGAGAGTCTGTGGTCAATTTATCCAGTTCGTCAAGAAGAATCACAGGGTTGGATGTACCCGCAAGCTTAACAGCGTTGATGATACGTCCGGGCATGGCACCGATGTAAGTCTTTCTGTGGCCGCGAATCTCAGCCTCGTCCCGAATACCGCCCAGGGAGATCCGAGCAAAATTACGACCGATGGCCCTGGCAATGGATTTGGCAACAGAAGTTTTACCTACACCGGGAGGACCCACGAGGCACAAAATCTGTCCCTTGATATCCTGCTTCAACTGCTTCACGGAAAGGAACTCAAGGATGCGCTCCTTGACCTTTTCAATTCCGTCGTGATCCTCGTCCAAGATCTTCTGTGCAGCAGCGATATCCAAACGGTCCTGACTGTACTTTTGCCAAGGAAGCTCCAGGCAAACGTCAAGATAATTGTTGATCACAGATGCCTCAGAGCTGCCAAAAGGCATCTTGGCCAGCTTGGCTGCTTCGGTTTTCAATTTGTCCGCAACCTCTACAGGAAGCTCCGCCTCTGCGATTCGCTTGGCGTATTCATTTCCCTCTTCCCCTTCACCGCCGTCTTCGTCCATGCCCAGCTCACCACGGATGGTATTCAGCTGTTCACGGAGGTATGCTTCTCTTTGACGACGTTGCAGACGATATTTCACTTTGGACTGAATAGAGTTTTCAAGCTCCATCAAAGCAATGTTCTTTTCAAAAATGTTGCAAAGCTTTTCGGCACGTTTGACAGAATCGACTTCTTCCAAAAGGAACTTACGATCCTCAAAGTTATTCAGGAAATTGCTGGCAAGAAAATCCGCAAGAACGCCTGCGTCGTCGATGTGATGCAGCTCCTCCAAAATCTCGGGAGAGGGCTTATTGACGTACCGTAAGTAATCGGAAAATAACGACCAAAGGGAGTCGATCACCCTTCTTTCACGTTCCGGATGAGAAGAAAAACGACGATACGGAAGGATCTCGCTTTCCAAATGATCGTTTTGCAAAACGGTAGAAACGCGTCTGGCCCTGTACAAGCCTTCCGCCATGATCTGCAGGTTACCGTTGGTCAAACGCAAAACGCTTTTGATATTGGCCACAACGCCGACCTCGGTAAGATCGTAATGACCGGGTTCATCCACCGCAGGATTCTTTTGGACCGCAAGATACACAGGTTGATCGTTTTCCATAGCAAACTGCAAAGATGCAACGGAAAGCTTTCGCCCCAATTCAAAGCTCGTGGTAATGCCCGGAAAAACCACGATGCCCCGAAGTGCGATGGTAGGAAACGTCAGCACTTCGGATTTATCATAAATCAAAGACATATTAACAAAATAACTCCAAGTAGTACTATGATGCGCGGAAACGGTTTATCTTCCGAGAGATGCCGCTCCGATGATGCCGGCTCGGTTGCCCAGCTCGGCGATCTTAATGATGGTTTTCTTGTCACTGTTGCGGGAATACTGCTCCACCTCAACGATCTTCTTCAGAGGCTCCAGAAGAGCGTCCTTCTCGTTGCTGATGCCGCCGCCAATGCTGAACACCTCGGGCTGGAATACGTTGATAAAGTTGGTAACGCCGCAAGCCAGATAACCGATGTAAGTATCCACGACCTCTTTCGCCGCTTCGTCACCTGCACGCATAGCGTCAAAGGCGGTTCTGCCGTCGACGTTTTCGATCTTACCGTCGCAAAGCTTCCACATCAAAGAATCCTTGCGCTGTTCCATCTTCTCTCTCGTTTGCTCCATCAGAGCGGTTGCGGAAGCGTAGCATTCCAAGCAACCCTTTCTGCCGCAGGTGCAGGGCTTGCCATTGTGAATGATCACGGTATGTCCCAACTCAGCGCCCGCAAAGTTGAAGCCGGAAAGGATCTTGCCATCTACGATGATACCGCCGCCGACACCGGTGCCGATGGTCAGGAAGACGGAATCCTTATAACCCTTAGCGGCGCCAAAGGTAGCCTCGCCCTTTGCAGCTGCGTTGGCATCGTTATCGATATAGATCTTCTTGATGCCGGTGAGCTCAGAGAGCTTTTCCGCAATAGGGTAATGCAGGAAAGGCAACGTGCACGCATAAACGATCACACCGCGCTCGCTGTCGTTAGTACCGGGAGAAGCAATTCCCGCATACTCCAGCTCCTCGGGACGCACGCCGCCTTTTGCAAGGACGCGCAAGCAAAGCTCTGCCATGTCCTTCGTGATGCGATCGCCGTCTTCATCTCTGACGGTGGGACAGCTTTCCTGAACAAGAATATTGCCTTCCTCGTCGCAGAGGCCGGCTTTGATGGACATTCCGCCCAGATCGATTCCAAGATAATACATAACATTCACCTTTCAAAAATTACTGTCTGCTGGTAAATTCCATCAGACGCTTGTTAAATTCTTCGGCTGTGTTGTAGCCCATTTTCTTCTGTCTGTGGTTCATGGCGGCGATTTCGATAATGACCGCCAAGTTTCTGCCCGGCTTTACGGGAATGGTGATAGAAGGAATTTTGATGCCCAAAAGATCGGTATACTCGGATTCCAATCCGAAACGCTCATACTGCTTTTCGGAATCCCAGGGCTCGTAATTGATCACCAAGTCAACCTTCTCGGTATCCTTTACGGCACCCATACCGAAGATACGGCGAACGTCTACGATGCCGATGCCGCGAAGCTCGATATAGTGCTTGATCAGCTCGGGAGCAGAACCAACAAGGGTCTTATCGGAAACGCGCTTCAGTTCAACGGCGTCGTCCGCAATCAGACGGTGGCCGCGTTTGACCAATTCAATGGCGGTTTCACTCTTACCGATTCCGCTTTCGCCCATCACGAGGATACCCTCGCCGTAAACTTCCACCAGTACGCCGTGGGTAGTGATCCGTTCTGCCAGCAAAACGTTCAACTCGGATGTGATGGCGGCAACGACCTTTGAGGTATAGCCTTGTGAGCGGTAAAGCGGGGTTGCATACTTCTCGGCCAATTCCTTCATTTCCGGGAAGATGGGAAGACCTGCGGTCACGATCACCATAACCAATTGGTGAGAGAAAAATGCCTCCAGGGAAGCCTTACGTTGCTCCAAGGATAAAGAGCATAGATAACTGTGCTCCATGTTGCCGATAATCTGAATACGTTCGTTCTCAAAATCCTTGTAGAAGCCCGCCAAGGGAAGGCCGGGACGGCTGGTATCGGAACGGGAAATATAACGATCGTCAATATCCTCAGGCTCGTAGATCGTTTCGAGATTGAACTTCTCGACGATCGCGCGCAGTTTTTCCTGATGCTTAGGACCTTTTACCAACATTTTTCATGCCCTCCTGTAAATTCGTCTCCGGACGGTTTTTCAACCACTCGTTCAACCAGAACGCGCCTAAAACGGCAAAGATGATGGCGAGAGGGATCAAAATGCTCAACACCATGGTTGCCTTGGTATCTCCAAACCAATCCCTAAAAAGATTTGTATAGCGATACAACAGGACTTCTCCGCCATATACGATGCGCTTGGCAAGGTTTACAACAATGTTTTCGCCTGCTTCGTATTCGGGCGATTCCAAAAACAAAGACTGCTTTTCCAAGAAGCTGCGAATAGCAAACTGATATGCAATCAAAAGAGATGCGATGAAATCCAAAGCGAAGAAAATAAACGCCGTGTTACGATATCGGATGGCATTGCGCTTTTGTGCCGTTTCTGACAGCGCAAGGGGCTTTTCGGCAACGAAATACGCCCAGAGAGAGTAGGTAGTCGCTAACGTTGCACCCTCGGACTCACGAGAATCAATGATGGCAGAGCCTTCCTCGCTGTCCGGAGAACAATCCAACCACTCCACCGAATAATGCCAGACACCCTCCGTTTGCTCGAAGGTGTAAGAGTTCTCTTCACGGTACAACAAACGGTACCCTTGCTTCCCCTGTTCATTCAGCCAATTGCACTCTTTCACAGAGGAAAAGAAACGCTTTTTAATCTTCTTTTGAGGATTCAAACTTTCCATATGAAAAGAACCTCCCGGTATCATAGACTTTATCTAAGATATTATACCTGTTTTCCTTCTGTTTGTCAATGTTATCAGAGGGATTTTCCCATGGTTTTTCTTTCCCTATGTAAAAGAAAACTTAATTTTTTATGAAAAATTAGAAAACATACTTGAAAACCCGTATTATTTATGGTATACTGTAGCTTGTGAAACGGGATATGGAATATGGCCATACTATCCGGGGAGTTAGCGGTGCCTTGTACCTGCAATCCGCTCCAGCAGGGGTGATATGCCAATATGAGGACAAAGTTTGTGTCGCCGCATCCATGTGAAGCCGTTGAGAAATGGGTCCTGCGCAATTCGCACCTGTGAACCATGTCAGGTGGGGAACCAAGCAGCATTAAGCAGATCTGCGGATGTGCCGTGGGGCAGCCTGTTTTGAGGCAGAGCATGGGTTTCCGGATGGAAATTTTGTTCGAACTTGGCTGTATGGTCATATTGCGTATCCCGTATTTTTTAGGAGGTAATAACGTGTATCAAGCTTTATACCGCAAATGGAGACCGCGTACCTTTGACGAGATCTCCGGTCAACAGCATATCACCAAGATCCTCCGTTTGCAATGTCTGGAGAATCGTGTCTCTCACGCATATCTTTTCTGCGGTACAAGAGGCACAGGTAAGACCTCTACTGCAAAAATTCTGGCAAAAGCCATCAACTGCGAAAATCCGTCAAACGGAAACCCTTGCAACTGTTGCTATGCGTGCACTTCCATTGACAGCGGCAATGCAACCGACGTTCTTGAGATCGACGCTGCAAGCAACAACGGCGTAGACGATATTCGCGATCTGAGGGACGAAGTTGTTTACCCTCCATCCATGTTGAAAAAACGAGTATATATTATCGACGAGGTCCATATGCTCTCTACCGGGGCATTCAACGCCCTTCTGAAGACCTTGGAAGAGCCGCCGGAATACATTGCTTTCATATTGGCAACCACAGAGCTGAGCAAACTACCTGCAACCATCATCTCTCGATGCATCCGTTTTGATTTCAGCCGTCTCAGCGAGGATATCATTGCCGATCGTATTCGCTACGTAGCAGAACGGGAGCATATTTCTTTGGGCGAGGGCGCAGCTGAGCTTTTGGCAAGGCTGGCCGACGGCGCTCTGCGTGACGGCCTTTCCATTTTGGAAGCCTGTACGTCCGGGGTCGGAGAGGGCAACGAAATCACTGCCGAGGCTATCAGAGAACGCCTTGGAATCGCCGACGCAGATCAGCTTCTTGCTTATTACCGCGGGATCTGCAGTAAGGATACGCCTGCCGCTTTGACCATTCTGAACGAGGTTCACAGCTCCTCCAAGGATATCACGATTTTTGTTGAAGACGTTTCCGCTTTGGCAAGAGACCTGTTGGTACTCAGGCAGATGAAGACCGTTCCCCAACGCGGTGGGCTGTTCCGTTTCCAAAAGGAGGCTGAACAACTGCTGAGAGAATATCCCGACGTTCTTACTACAGAAGCATTGTTCCACATTTGCGCTGTGTTGGAAGAAACTCTCAGTCATATTGGCAAATACGCAACCAATAAAAAGATGCTATTGGAATTTGCGACCATCAAGCTTTGCGACTTCTCGTTATCTGACAGCACCAAAGCGCTTCTGGCAAGGATCTCCAGGCTGGAAAAACTGCTTGCAAACGGAGTTGTCTCCCCTGTTGCCACCGTTCCGGCCGCTCCCGAGATTCAACCTAAAGCCGAAAGCAAAACAGAAGTTGTTTCTCAGCCAAAAAGCAATGGCAAAGCATTTACCAAATACGCAGAGCTTGCGGAAGAGATGATGGGTCATCCCGATCTTCTCCCCTATATTCAAAAGATCAAGGCCTCCATAGAGGACGGCAAGTTTGTCATTACAGCAGATGCCTTCACCAACCAAATGCTTCAGCTGGGCAGCAATCCTCAAGCCCTTAACGAAGCGGTACGCATGGTAACCGGACACGCATACGAAATCCTCTTCCGCGATCGCACAAAAGCGCAGGAAGAAGACCCGTTAAACGAATTATAAAATGTGAAAGGAAATACAAAAATGAAAGTCAGATTGCCTAAGGGTATGGGCGGTGGCCCTTCCGACATGAACTCTATGATTCGTCAGGCTCAAAAGATGCAGGAGCAGATGGCGGAAAAGCAAGCCGAGTTGGATGAAAGAGAGTACGAAGTACAGGCCGGTGGCGGCGTTGTAGCCGTAAAGATCAAGGGCACCAAGGAGATTCTCGACATCACCATTCAGCCCGAGATCATCGATCCCGACGATGCGGAAACTTTGCAGGATATCTTGGTTGCCGCTATCAACGAAGCGATCAAGAAGGTGGAATCCACCAACGAGCAGGAAATGAGCAAGATCGCCGGCGGAATGAACGTTCCGGGTATGTTCTGACATGACGCCCGCTCTTGAAAAGCTTATTGCGCACTTTGCTTCTCTCCCTTCCATCGGACGAAAGAGCGCCGTTCGTCTTGCATATCACGTATTGGATATGAGCGACGACGAAGTGGCCGCCTTTGCAAACGCTTTAGTCGACGTAAAAAAGTCTATCGGACTCTGCACCGTCTGTCAATGCTACAGCGAGACGGAAATATGTCGTTTTTGCGAGGACGGAACAAGAGATCGCAACGTGATCATGTGTGTGGAAGACAACCGTGCTTTGGAAGCGATCGAAGCGCTCCACGAGTATCGGGGAAAATACCACGTACTGCACGGTGTCATCTCCCCTATTGACGGCATAGGTCCCGACAAGCTGAAGATCAAAGAGCTGCTTGCCAGACTTGACAGCTCTGTGGAAGAAGTCATCATCGCCACCAACCCCAGCGTAGAAGGCGAAGCTACTGCCATGTATCTGGGAAGGCTCTTAAAGCCTCTGGGGATCAAGGTAACGCGGTTAGCATACGGACTCCCGGTTGGAGGAACATTGGAATACGCTGACAATACGACCCTCTTAAAGGCAATTGAGGGTAGAACCGAAGTATAAGCGCTCAAAAGACAAAAAGCTGTCCAAGTCGGACAGCTTTTCATTTTATTTCTTTTTGCTCTTGCCTTGGCCGAGATATGGATTGTCACCGTAGCCGTATCCGTAATCCCCTTTGCCATATCCGTAGCGGTAGTACTTTTTATAGTACTTTCCATAACGATAATACGAGCCTTTGTAGAAACGGCTGTTATGGATCGCCACGCGGTTCAAAACCGTGCCGAGGACAGGACAGCCACTTTTTTGAAGCTGATCTAAAACGTTTTTGGCAAAATGTCTGCTGATGGTGTTGGCACAAATTACCAATACGGAACCGTCGCAGTTTTTGGCAACCACAGCGGCATCAATAACAGCGCCGAGAGGTGGCGTATCAACGATGATGATATCATACCGCTCTCTCAGATCTACCAGCATTTGAACAAATGCAGGAGAACCAAGAAGCTCGACCGGGTTGGGAGGGACTGCTCCGGCGAACATAACGTCTAAGTTTGAGATCTGTGTTGTGCAGACGCATTCCTCGAAAGAATTCGTCTGCGAAAGAACACTCGTAGTGCCCAAAGAAATATCTTCTCCAAGCAAACGTCTACTCATCACAGATTTTCTCAGGTCGGTATCCAACAGCAAGACCTTTTGACCGTCATCCGCAAAAGCTTTGGCGATTCCAAAGGAAACGGTGGTTTTGCCATCGCTTTGCAAACAGGAGGTCACCATGATCACCTTATTGTTGGCGCCACAAAAGCGAATGTTAGTGCGCAAGGTTTTAAACGCTTCGGAAATCCTGTAATCGTCCTGAAAATCAACTTGAACTTGAATCTGTCTCACGACCGCACACCTCCCTTTCTTTCTGCAGATCTTTTAGGAAGGTCCTCGGTAGCTTCCGTTTCGGGGATCATCGCCAAAACAGGAAGACCTAAGTGTTTCTCCACGTCCTCAGAAGTGTTGATCTTGTCATCACGCAAGTACAAAAGTACCAAAATGCCCACTACAAGCGCCATACCAACCAAAGCCGCAAGCAACGCGATCGTATAGCTCTTGGAGGAGGAAGGCGCATAGGACAGACGAGGCTGTTCGTCAATGGTAACCTCTTCAACGCCAAAGAAGTCAGAGAGACTAACCAACGAAGACTTCAAAACAGCGTTGGTCGCCGCATAAGAAAGAATGGGATCGGTAGATTGTACCACCACCCGCAAATAATGGGTATTCTCCACGTTCTCGATAGAGGTTGCAGAACGCAAAGAGCTCCATGTAATAGTTGAACAGACCTGTTGGATATAGGCTTCAAGTTCCGCTTCGTCTACCTGAGAATGCGCATCTCGATAAACTGCGCGAAGCTCTTCCGGCAGCAAGTCTACGGCTTTACGGAAGTTCTCCTCAGTGGTTACGCGGTAAATATAGTCATCCATGACCATACCGGTATAACTGATTTCGATGGTTCCAAACTGACCTTCTTCTTTTTTCTCGACAAGGAAGATGCTCCCGTACGACTCATAAGTGTCCACATAAGTGGCGTCCTTATAAACCATCGCAACTCCACCGAACAAAACCGCAACCAACAGGATAAGCCACCACTTCCCTGCAACGGAAAGCAAAATGTCCCAGATGGCAACGGTATTCTCTTGTTCGGAGGTTTCCGATGAATAATTTGTTACGTTTTGATTCTCCACAATACACCCACCAAAATAAAATACTAACCGAATAAACTTATACTACATTTCAAAGGTTGAAAGCAAGGCATTTCGTGCCGTTCTACCCTTCTTCTCCGACAGGAATGGCCACTTTTATCTCAAAGATACCCTCAGCGAAGAAAGGAACCGCAACGCCGCCGTATTTTTCGGCGATCTCGTAAATGATCTGAAGTCCCAAGCCGTGTCTGGTACCGTCTTCCTTGGTCGTGTGAAACAGTCCGTCCTCGGCCGCTCTGGGTTCCTTGATATATGGATTGCGGCAATCGATGCGAACCACGTTGTTTTCCATTCGGATCTGAACATCGACCCAACGCTCTTCCTCGGGCAACAATGAAACTGCGTCAAAGGCATTTTGCAAAATGTTATTAAGCTCGCTGGCCAAATCCGCATCATTGATGTTAAACTTCGGCGGTAAAACCGCTTTGCAACGAAATTCTGCCCCGATCTTTTGGAAGCGCTCCTCGAACATCAGCAAAAGATAATTTGTTAAAATATGGCGGCAATATTGCTCTGTACGAACCGTGGCAATATTATCGGTCATATTTCCAAGATACCCTTCCAACTGCTCATATTCCCCGTTTTTGCAAAGCATTGCGGCAACGTTCAGCGTGTTGGAAATATCGTGCTTGATCTTTCTGACTTCATCTTCATAGCGCTGCAGGTTCTGCGCATATTCCATGTTCGCCTCATCCCTGGATTTCAAAGTCTGAAGCTGCAGATTGTGTTGATGGAACTGTCTGAGGTAATTGACAACGATCAAAAGGGACGTTCCCAGGAACACGACAGGATCAAGAAAACTATTTCTGACCCAACTCAAAGAAAAGTCAACTTGGTTTAAATGTAATTGAACACGGCTGATGGAAAAACCGTTTCTGAGCAAAAGAACAAAGCCGTGGAAAACGATAACCACAAAAATTGCAAGTATTAGCGAAGAACCAAATGAGCGAAGAAACACATTTTTCTTGCGCCATTCCAAAACAGCAAACAAAATGCCCAAACCGAAGCAGAGAATGAATGTAACATCACTGATACAATGGCACAGATCGACTGCAATTTGCCCCAAACCCCACGCCTCTGCCAAAAGCAACGCAGAGGAAGCGAAGCAACTCACAAGGACAAACGGAATATAAAATCTATCATACCTTCTCATATAATAGATCAAACACAGCAGGAGCGGCAAAATAGAAAGCTGGCCCAGCCCTTCCGCAACAGCAGAAAAAACGTGAGGTCTTGCCGCCGAAAGCAAAAGTCCAATCTTTCCAAGGCAGCTCAGCACACCCAAAGCGGAACACCAGATCAACATAACGGGAATCAATTGGAATTTGTTATCCCAAGCGTTGATCAAATAGACGACGCACATACACGCCAACAACAGAAAGAAAAAGCACATGCAGAAGAAATAGCCAATGTAGGAATACCATTCTTCAAAAATCACGTAAATTTCTTGAGAATCGGCAAGCGCCGCAAGATCCCTGGGCAAGCTGTCAAAGGATAGAATCGTTAAAAGTTCAACGGAAAGAACGATTGCGATCCCAATAATCGAGAATATAAACAGTCTTCTTTTCTGCCACCAAGCAGAAAATGGCGCTCTATCCCCTCGCTTCATAATGCACCGATCATAGAAGCAAAGCGCTCCTGTGCTTCTTTATACGAAGGTTTGGCAATGGGAATGATAGAGCCATCGGTCATGATAAACCGATAGTTCTGCAAACGATGAACGTAGCTCATATTCACCGCATAGCTACGGTGGCATTTGAAGAAATAGCTGCTCGGAAGCTCAGGTACAAATTCCGAAAAAACGCCGGAAAAACGCAAGGTATCGCCGTTGTTCAATTGCATTACAATATCATGCCCCATGGACTCCAAATACAAAATACTTTCGTACTGGACAACGGTTCTGCCTTTGAACTTATCGTTGATCATAAAGGTCGGCCGCTTTGTATACAACAGAAGCATTCTATCCAGCAATGCATGCACGTCCTTCTTGGAGATAGGCTTAGCGAGGAACGTGATGGGGTAAATGGAGTACGCTTCCAACGCATAATCCGTGTTTGAAGAAACAAAAACGATGTTGGTATCATCGGCACGCTCACGCATCTGCTTTGCGTAGTCCATTCCGGAATCACTGCGAATCATAATATCCAAAAACAAAAGATCATACTTTTGCTCCTTTTGCGCCCGTTCAAGCTCAAAAAGGGCTGTAAACGCCTCCACGCTATATGGATAATTACGGTATTCCATATATTCGGTGATATACTCCACCATGCTGTCGTTAAAAACGCGTTCGTCATCACAGATAGCAATACGGAACATAACGGCCTCCTATCAAAACGTTTATCAGGTTATTTTATATCCCCTGCTTTTTACGGTAGAGCATATAAAGACGAACTACCAAAGCAACGATGCAAATACCGCCGAGAGCAACGATGCCGATAATAATACCTGTCCAGTTGTTTTCTTCGGGTTGGTATGGCTTAAACAGATTGCTTTCGGAGGAAGTTGCTGCAACTCCACCGGCGCCCGAAGACGTTTCCTCACTGCTTTCAATATCTGTCGCCTCGGAGGAATCGCTCTCCTCGGATGACTCTCCCGCATCACTTTCTTCGAAGGACTCCTCGTTCTCGGAAGGTTCTTCGGAAGGTTCCTCCGAAGGCTCGGGTTCTTCGGAGGCATCGCCCGATTCGGTAGAGCTTTCGTCGGGCACTACTTCGGAGATTTCCGGTGGACGTTCTCTAAACAGCATGATGGTATATTCCATCTCGGTGCCGTCTTCTGCGGCAACAACAACGGGAATGGTATTCATGCCTTCTTGCAGGTCACCCTCTAACGCAGTTTTAACCGTAGCGTTAGAATCATTGGGATCGGCAGAAATACGATAGATAGAATACTCGTTAGGCACAGTAGCACTGTAGATCTTCGTGTCGCTGTCAAATGTGGGATTAAGCGTGGGCATAAACCCGCTGGCATCCTCTTCATTCTTATACGTTGTGATCAGCAGAGAATCCAACGAGGCGTCGGAGGACTTAGTGTCTACAATACTCACGGTGAAGGATACCTCTTCAAAGGTATCGGAAGAAGACTCGTTCAAAACTTCACCGGAATGAACACGGATCGTTGTGCTGCTGCCTATCTCGGCGTCGTCACGGACGTGAAACGTAAGATTCAGCAACTGAGTCACGGGAGTATTGTGCGTTAAAACGATCAAACCTGAGTCAGCATCCCATTGAAAGTTCTTTTGGTGCTTATAGTTCACAACCTTGGGAGTGCTTACCGCCAAAACAGAGGAATCATATTCCAGCACCCCTTGAAAGCCGTACGCACCGCCATCCAAAGCAAGGCGAAGTGTAAAAGAATCGCCCGCGCGAACCTCTGAACTACCGGTCAAGCGCGCTGTATAACCAAGCACAACCATACCGTATGAGAATACGACCGGTAAAAGCAATGCCAAAGAAAGAACAAGCGCAAAGGCTCTTGCAGTTATTAAAAAGTGTTTTCTGTTTTTGTTCTGATTACGATTCAAAGTCAAGCACTTCCTCTATAGGTTGTCCAACAAGATCTGCATGAATACGCAAATGGCACGTTTCGGAATGTTGGTAATCACCTTTTTTAAATGTAATAACAAGGCCTTCTAAACGAAAACTTTTTTCGCCGCTTTCGCTCATCACGATCGGTAATACGTACGCACCGCCCACGGTGTCGATCCCCTGAAGAAACACTCCCGTTTGATTCCTTAGAAAAGGAATCAGATTCTCAACCGATACGTAAGGACTCCCGGCTCTTTGAGAAAACGCCTCAATGGTATATTGATAAAGCGCTCTGCCATCCGAAGGAATTTTGTCTCCAAATTCCGCACGGTAGCTATTGATAAGGCCGGCTTTGATATTCGCCTTGGCTTCTCCAATGGTTATTTTTGTAATCAACGTGTAATCTTCTACCTTGGGATGATTCTTACGCTTGGAAACACGCTTCCACTGAATCAGCAGGATTAAAAACAGCAGTAATAAAACACCCGCAAAAACGGCAATGCCGATATAAATATTCTCTTTGGTTAACAATGCCAAAAATTTTTCCATGCCAACGTCCTTTCAGATAAATTATTCCGCCGCTGTGTTCAAGCGAAAAAGTTTTACAAAGTTTCGTTCGCCAATGGTATAAGAAACTCTGATAAGATCTGTACCATTCACTTTCATGATCTCGAAGGATTGAAGATTGTCTTGAAGGATTTCATCTTCTTCGGATTCTTCAGAACCAATACCCAAGTAAAGGACATTCTCATTAAAGCGTAATTTTTTTCCATCGCTGAAATCAATCGCATCTAACGACACGCTATCACCATTAACCTCACCCGCAAGAACTGCATCGGCGAAGCAAAGCTCCAATCGCTTGTTCAGCAGATCGGCGTCCTGTGCCGCAGAAGCACCCGTAACAATCACGTTATTGGATCGAATGGAAAACATCAAAAGCGTAAACGCAGAGAATGCAACGATGGAAAGGATCGCAATGGCGCTGATCAGCTCGATCAAAGTGAAGCCCTTGTTGGTGTTACGTTTTATCATCGTTCACCTCCGGTGGCACTAAGCTCCATTTCCCTCCGTTGTGATAGAACGAAACAGAGCGAGCATAATCTCCGCAAGAGATAGTTGCGAAAAGCTTAGGAACTTCATCGTTTTTTTCCAAAGTAATGTTCGTGATTACGAAGTTCTCAAAAACAACCGAGGTTCCGTCACCGCTGATCTGAAAGTACCCAATCGGCTTGGATAGCTCATCATATTCCGATTTATTCAACTCGGCGAAATACAAATGGACGAAAGAACCATCCTCAAATGCCTTGAGAAAGGCACCCGACGAAAGCTCTTTGCTACCCAATTCAACGCAAATCACTTCTGCGCAGAGCTGAATTTCAGCTAAAGCTTCCTCTGCAATCTCATCATTTATAACGTTTCTGTAATGATTGAACGCCAGGAAAATCGCTCCGGAAAGCAGAATGCTGGCAATGGCAAGAACCGCTACAACGGTGACAAGTCCGGCGCCGCGATTTTTGTTTTGTTTAAGCATACTTCAAAAGCCCCTTTCGATTTACTTCAAGGGTAGTGCCGTTTGAGGTATAAAAGATTTTGAAATCAACGCGGTAATATTTCTCGTCCAAGTCTTTTAGCGTCAATTCAAATCGATACTGATGATAATTAAATGTTAATACATCATCCTGAAACGTTGTGGAAAACTCTAAATCAGCCAATTGATATCCCTCAAAAGACTCGAAAAAAGCCGTTTGGAGAGCAGGTAACTTATTTTCTACCTCGGGGTCGAGAGCGCTGATTCTCATTTCCTCCAACAACATCATCACGTCATCGGCGGCGTCGTTCATGGCAGACAAGTGGTATGCTTTTGCGTCGGTTTTTGCGGCCAAAGCAAAAGAGGAAACGATTGGCAGAGAAATAATGCCCAAAATCGCCACAGCGACTAAGAGTTCCACAAAGCTAAAGCCCTTGTTCTTCATACCAAACGTCTCCTTTCTTTTGAAATCTTGCAAAGATTATTAGCCCAAAATGATATCGGTACCCACCTGAACACCGGGAATCGTGGGAGGAACGTATTCGTCAAGGCCGGTCACATAGTAACGGCGAAGCATCATAGTTCCGGTTACGGTGTCAGTCTGCGCATCGTAGGCGATGGTGAGGGACACCAAAGACATTGGGGTGTCTTCCTTCTCGACTAAATAGGTAATCAGTTTTTTGAATTCTTTGTAAGGCAATGAATAGCTGTACGGGAAGGTCTTCTCATTGAGAACAAGTTGCCCGGTTTTAAACAACGGTGAATCAACACCAAATACGATCTGTGTCTGCGGTTGTTTCGTAAGGCGCTCCAGATCACGAATGAACAAGATCTGATCTTCTTCCAGAATAGCCCCGGGCATATCCACAGAATCCAAAAGTTCCTGGGTTTGCTTATTCACCTTCTCTGCCTCTTCTGCATAGTAGCCTTCTTGAGACAAATTACCTTTGGCGGTTGCAAGACGAAGCTCCAGCAGATCAATGTTCTTTTCCGCAGCTTCTTTTTCAGCCATCGCGGGAACGTAACCCTTGCTGTAACACAGGTACAGGCCCACAACACCGACGATCAATAAAAGAAGAGCGATGGTCCATTTTCCTATATAGAATTTTTTCATTGGTCAAAAGCCCTCCTTTCAAGGTTGTTCGGATGCTTCTTCGGAAACATCCGGCTCAACGATGGGAATATCTCCGGAAACCTCGGGAGCTTCCTCAAACTCGCCGGTATATTCCAAAGCAACGGAGAAGGAAAGGATCTCGCTGTTTACAATTTGCTGAGGCAGCTTGATACCGCTTCCCTCTTCGGTATACTCGGTACGAACGTCTTTGACAAAGATGTTTTCCCAAGTATAACCAAATTCACCCATTCTCTTTATATAGTTGTTATAATCCGCCTCGGTGACTCCGAAATCAGACAGGGGGAAAATATTGTTGTTTACGAACGTGAAGCTATCCAACACAGAAAGATCTTCGGTTTGATTAGTGTTCAAATAACTCACCATAGCGTCCATCATAGTATCCGCACGTTGAACCAGAGGATTGTCCGCATACATAGGCTTCATAAGCTCGATCATTGCCAAGACAGACTCATCAATGGAATACTCAAGAAGGGTTACTGCAGTATAATTGGAGTAAACCTCAGAAGGAGAAAGAATGCCGCTCTGCAGCAAAGGGATCAAAGCATCCAGCTCTTCCTGGGTATAATCCTTGTACTTGGAGGCCAGATTCTCTCTGGAAAGATGCCCTTCGGAATCCAAAAGAGCATCGATATTGTAGCCGTTTACCTGAGAATCCTGGGTGATGGTAATGGTAGAAGGAGTGCCCATGACTACGGAAGCGCAGTTACGCAGGGTCTGGAGGACGTAAGCCGCCTCTTCTCTGGTGCTGACGCGAATGTTCATAACCACGCCTTTTTCGCTGACGGAAATACCGAACACACGGAATTCGGTGGGCATCTTGCGTTCAAGCTCTTCGATAAACTCTACGAAGTGATCATTGTAGGTCTCCATATAGTTATCGATGGATCCGATGCCCTTCTGCAGAGACTCGTAAAGATTTACAGCGTTCTGATAAGCATTCTTTTGGGCGGTGGTGTTGCCCAAACCAATCAGTTCAGCATTCAAAGCGGATTCGTGAGAAACAACCGCATCACGATCAGCGTCGGACATATACACCAAAGCGGCACCAATCGTTCCGCAAATAAGGAAGCATACGATACCGATGGCAAGAAGGGTGTTCTGGACGGAACGATCGTTGAATATATCCAGTGCAGATACAGAGCTTGCCTGTTGACGGTTGGCCAAGTTAATCGGATGAATAGAAGCACCGATAGGCGCGATGAACTCTGCAACAGTGAACTCGAATGAATCTCCGACAGAAGCATACTTTTTCTCAAGTTCGCATTCCAAAGGAATCACAGGGAGATCCAATTCCTGAGAGATCAGCTCGCCCAAGCCTCGGTATAACAAAGCTCCGCCAACCAAATATACTTCAATTGAGCCGGTAGAATTGGTTGAGAGATAATACTCCACGCTGCGGCGAATGGAAACGACCAGAGGACGAACCGCTTTCGTGCAACGGGCCTTTTCCCCTTCATAGGCGGGATCATCTCCGCGACTCAAAGAGCTATAGCACAGATCATCATCCCGATCTCTGAGCATAGAATCGAAAGCCAAGGGTAAAGAAGGATCAAAAGCATCCGGCAAAAGCTGTGTCATCATTGCGGAAGTGCCAACGGAAAGCATTCTCTGCAAACAAATCGTGCCATCCTTGACAAACGTAAGGATCGCGTGTTCGGAATACACGGAAACAAACAGCTCCGTTTTTTCGGCGTTGACAGTCTCTTTAACCAATTCCTTTGCAGTTGCCTTTACCGCCTGATAAATACCGTTCCCGGCAAAATCAATAGCGGCGATATCCAGCCCCATGTAGTTGGCAAATTGGTAGTAAGAACGAATGATATCACGGGGAACCGCACACACCAAAAGCTTGTGCATACGCTTGCCGTCTTCATCCACCTTGCCAAGAATGTTGTAAATCAGCTTATAGTCGGCAATGTTGACCGGAAAATAATCCGAAGCATTCTGGTAAAGCAAAGATTCAATTTTAGATTCCTTAACCATCGGGATCAAGATCTCACGGTTAATAATGCGGGAAGATGAGATGGAGAAAGCCGCACGGTCGGCAGAAACGCCAATGCGTGCAAGAGTCTCTTTGAACACTTGGCGGAAATCATCGTTTTCCTGCACAAGGCCATCTTCCGAAATCAGATCCAAAGGAGTGGGAACGGTAAACGCATGGTAAATCTTGGGAGACTTGGACTTAAAATCCATCTCCACCACGCGAGTCACACCGTTATCCAATTCAATGCCGAGCACTTTCGGCGCACCAAATGTAATATTCATGTTCGCTCACTTTCCGAATCATTTATACAAGAAGTGAAATATACCATTCCACAAAAGGTTCACACAAGAACAGGGACAAGAAGACGCCTATGGAGAGATACGGTCCCATGGCAAGAACGTGGTCCGCTTTGGATACTCTCATACGAACGGAATGAATAACAGCCCCTAAAATACAGCCTACCAAAAAGGCAAAGCAGATCTTTTGCCATCCGATCAAAAATCCGCAAGCGGCCATCAGCTTCACGTCTCCCCCGCCAATGGCTCTCCCTTTTGAGACCAAAAAGATCAAGAGCAAGGGAACGCTGACGCAGAACAAGCCGATCAAGGAATCCGGCCAAGAGGAAAGATCCGTCAACAATCTGAGGATCCCCAAGCAGCCGATAAAAATGTTAAAGCCAACGGGAATTTCGTAGGTACGGAAGTCGATAACGCTGAGCGCAAGCAAAGCGGAGCACATCAGTGCCATCAGCAACGCATGCAACAACGGCACAAGATCAAATCCGTCCGCAGGCAACCAAAACAGGAAGACCAAAAACCAGCAAATAGCATTGGCTCCTTCCACCAAAGGATATTGCGGCGATAGCTTGGTTTTGCAATAACGACACTTTCCGCCAAGAGACAGCCAGCTGATCAAGGGAAACAAGTCGTACCATGCAAGGCGATGTCCACAAGTCATACAATGAGAAGGGGTTTTAACAAATTCTTCTTTTTTAGGAATGCGAAAGATCAGTACGTTCAAAAAACTACCGATCAAAGCACCGAACAAAGCCGCAATCCCGGCAACGAAATACACCATACCTCACCTCAAGCGGACTGACCGAGAGCGTCGTACATGGAGAACATGGGCAACAGGATGGAACAAACAACAACACCGACGATCAAAGCCATGACAAGGATAATGGCAGGCTCCAATGCCGCAAGCACGGCCTGCGTGGCCGCTTCAACTTCTTCGTCGTAATAATCTGCGAGTCGATCAAGCATCTCTTCCAGATCGCCCGTCTCTTCGCCAATACCCGTCATATGATAAACCATAGGAGGAAATATTTCGCTTGCCTCCAAGGGTGTAGAAAGGTTAGCGCCTGTGGCGGCCTCATCACGGCAATACAAAACAGCTTCTTTGAAATAAATATTGGTCATATTCCTGGCGGTAATTTCCAAAGAATCCAGCATAGGAAGGCCGGAGGAAGTCAGCGTGCTCAACGTTCTGGCAAAGTTTGCGCTGGCACTCTTGACCGTCATGTCGCCTATCAGCGGAAGCTTCATGGCTATCTTGCCGAAGAAATGCTTTCCTTTATTTGTTTTGGCAAACATAATCAGCAATGCAACGACAGCAAAGATCCCGATCAAAAGCTTCCACCAATGAAGAACCATCCAATCGGAGAAACCCATCACTAATCTTGTGATCCAAGGCAAATCCATCCCCATTTCCGCAAAGGTAGATGTAAAGGACGGAATCACCGCAACCATCATAATGATAACAACGGCTACAACGATGACTAACACAATGGCAGGATAGATCAAAGCTTTTTTCACTGCCCCTTTGACACGAGAACCCTTTTCAAAATGATCTGCAAGACGTGTAAAAGCCTTTTCAAGGTTACCGGAGGCTTCGCCTGCCGCAACCATATTGATCATCATTTGAGGGAATATGTCGGGAGAATGCATCCGAAATGCGTCGGACAATGACTCACCCTTCTCGATTTGAGCGTGCGTATCCAGAATAGCTTTTTTCAGACGAGTGTTTTGCGTCTGAGAAGCCAGCATAGTCAAAGCGGAGTAAATGGGAATACCGGCGCTGACAATACTCACAAACTGGCGGCAGAAAACGCCCAGATCTCTGGCTTTTACCCGGTTCAAGAAAGGAAGATCAATATCCTTTGTGAGAAGGCCTTGCTCCTTCAGTTCGATCGCGGTGAGGTCGCTACGCTTTAAAAGCGCACGCGCCTGCTCCAGATCCTCGGCCTCAATGCTGCCTTTTTTTATTTTACCAAGGGAATTTACAGCGGTATATCCGTAAGAAGGCATCTTTTCACCTCCGAAAGAATCAGATGTTCATAATCTTTTTTTGCAACGTGGTAGGATCGTGTGCAAAATCCACGGCAGTATTCAAGGAAATACGACGTTTTAAATACAACTCGGACAAATGATCGTCCATCGTCTGCATCCCAAGCTTTTTACCCGTCTGAATATTGGACGGTATCTGGAACGTTTTGTTTTCGCGAATCAAATTTCTGATAGCGTTGGTGGCCACCATAACTTCAAAAGCTGCTTCTCGTTTGCCATCAACCGTAGGAACAAGACTTTGGCACAAAATACATTCAATTGCATTGGCAAACTGAACGCGGATCTGCTGTTGTTGCTCTTCGGGGAAGGCGTCGATGACACGGTCAACAGTAGCGGAAGCGCTGTTAGTATGCAAGGTTGCCAGAACCAAGTGACCGGTTTCTGCCGCAGTAATTGCAGTGGAAATGGTTTCAAGGTCACGCATTTCTCCCACCAGGATCACGTCAGGGTCCTGACGGAGAGCGGCACGAAGAGCTGCGGAAAAGGATTTCGTGTCCACGCCGATCTCTCTTTGATGGATCACCGACTGAATGTGGGGATGAACGAATTCCACAGGATCTTCCAACGTAACGATATGCTTCTTATAGTTGCAATTCAAGTAATTGATCACAGCGGCGAGGGTGGTTGATTTACCGCTACCGGTAGGACCGGTAACGAGGATCAAACCGCGCTTCTTACAAGAAGACCTCACGACAGCATCGGGGACTTTGGTCTCCTCAATGGTAGGCATATCAATGGGCAAAAGACGTAATGCCAAAGCATAATTGCCACGTTCGTGATAAATGTTGCATCTCAAACGGGAAAGTCCTTCAAAAGAGTATGCAAAGTCCACTTCCCCATCCCGTTCCAAAACCGAACGGGTACGTGCATCCATGATCTCTTCCGCGCAAGCGATCACATCGTTTTGCGCTAAAACTTCGTCTCCAAAGAAAACAAGTTCTCCCGAGACACGAAACTGAATCGGTCTGCCAACGGAAATATGAATATCCGAAGCTTTTGCTTCCAAAGCGCCAAGAATCGCGCCTCTCATTCGTTCAGCCATATGTTACAAAGCCATTCCTTTCATGATAACGCCGATAAAAACGGTGTTATTCTTCAAACGAGACATTCAAAGTCTCTCGGAAGGAGGTGATCCCTTCCAAAGCAAGCCGGGTCGCACTGGCACGAAGCGTGCTCATGCCGTTTTTGACCGCGGCTTCCTTGATGGTATTGGCGTTCTCTTTTCGAGAGATCATATATTTGATTTCGGGAGTGATCTCCAAAATCTCATAAACGCCAATACGTCCGGTAAAGCCTGTCTGGTTACAGCGTTGACAACCCACAGGTTCAAACAATTCGACCTTGCTATCCTCGGGAAGCCCCATAAATGCAAGCTCGTTGGGTTCAGCATACTTTTTTCTCTTACAATGAGGGCAAAGACGTCTGACCAGTCGCTGTGCAATAATGCCAACAACAGAGTCGGCAATCAAATAACTGTCGACACCCATGTCTATCAATCGGGTGATAGAGCTTGCGGAGCTGTTGGTATGCAAGGTGCTGACCACCAAGTGACCGGTAATAGAAGCCTGCACGGCGATCATAGCCGTCTCGGTATCACGGATCTCACCGATCATAATAATATCGGGGTCCTGACGCAAAATGGAACGGAGCGCATTTGCGAAGGTCATATCGGCTTTGGTATTGACCTGCACCTGATTGATGCCGTCAATATTCGCCTCCACAGGATCCTCTACGGTGATGATGTTGGTGCTTTCTTCATTCAACTCGCTCAGCGCTGTATAAAGCGTGGTGGATTTACCGCTACCCGTAGGACCGGTGATCAAAACGATGCCATGAGGATGAGCAAGCAGATGATCAAATCGCTTGAGCTCCGCGTCGGAAAAGCCGAGAAGCTTTTTATCTCTTGTAAAGTCCTGCTTAACCTGTAAACGAAGAACACACTTCTCGCCGAAAACCGTGGGAAGGCAGGACACACGGATATCATACTCACGGTGGTCGACAATATACGTTGCACGACCGTCCTGAGGCTTTCTCTTTTCGGAAATATCCATGCCGCTAATGATCTTGATACGCGCAATGATCGCTGCCGCAAGCTGAGAAGCATATTTAATACGGTTGTAAAGAACACCGTCGATACGATATCGGACACGGACAGACTCCGCAAGAGCTTCTACGTGAATATCCGACGCTCTTTGGCGAGCCGCCTGCTCGATCATAGAGTTTACGATCACAACGATGGGAGAATTATTGATCTCATCCTCTCGATCGTTTTCCTCTTCCTGATTGAGTTTTTCGCGCTCTTTGGTATACTGCTCCGCTACGGAAAGGGTTGCGCTTCTGCCGTAATAACGGTCGATTGCAGACATAATGTCGGTTGCTGTGGAAACGTAAGGCTCCACGTGCAATCCGGTCACGATGGAAATGTCATCGATAGCAGTGATATTCATGGGATCAGACATTGCTACGTAAAGCGTATTGGTGCCGTCCTGCGCATAAGCAAAAGGCATCACGCGATGACGGCGAAGCACAGAATATTCCACCAAGGCCTGAATGTCTTCGGGGATCTGAAGGCCGTTCAAAACAACCATAGGCACATCGTACTTCGCGGAAATCGCTTCGGCAAGCTGTGTTTCGTTGGCAAGGCCGCGTTCAATAATGAGCTCCGCTTCGCTTTTTCCGGCGTCGGGAAGAAGCGCAAGAACATCACGAACTGCATCTGCAGATACTACAAGATGGTCGTGCAAAATTTCGATCAAATACTTTTTTTGACTGTTCATAAAAGCGCTCCTCTGTTTGTCGAAAGCTGACACCTTCACAAAATAACCCAAGTTACAATTATACGTTTACATTATATCCTAAGCAAATGCCAAAGTCAAGGCAAATGAATGTAAAATATAGTTTATTTCAGGAAAAATAATAGCTGATCTCCCCTTTTCGTTCAAAGAAAAAAGCGACGAACAAAAACGTCGTCGCTTTTTGCGCAATGTTAACTTTTACTTAACTTCTTTGATGTTCACGTAGTACTTTGCTTCGGCGTCGGAGAGCGCTTCGGCAATCTTGGAATCGGTTTCGCGACGGTCAAAGAACTTCATGGCAACCTGCTCGAACAGAGCGTAGGAAAGAACGTCCTCTTCCTGCTTTGCCTTGTCGCCCAGTTTTGCCTTGAGGGTTTCAAGCTCAGGCTTGATGTTATCTGCGGGACGGCAGGTGATCTGCTGCTCGTCGCCGATGATCTTCTTCACGAACGCAGGATCGATGGGCAGAGGAGTCTTGCCGTAATCACCGCGAACCAGACCCTTGAACTCCTTGGTTACAGACTTGTAACGCTCGCCGGTAAGAACGTTGAACACAGCCTGGGTACCAACGATCTGAGAAGAAGGAGTAACCAGAGGAGGATAGCCTGCGTCTGCACGAACGCGGGGAACCTCTTCCAGAACCTGCTCCAGCTTATCGGACTGATTAGCCTGCTTCAGCTGAGAGATCAGGTTGGACAGCATGCCGCCGGGAACCTGGTACAGAAGAGCGTTTACGTCGACCTTCAGAACCTTGGGATCCAGCTGACCGCTGGCAAGATACTTCTCGCGCAGCTTGCTGAAGTGCTTGCTGACTACGTCCAGCTTGTTCAGATCCAAACCGGTATCGAAGGGCGTGCCCTGCAGTGCGGCTACCAGAGGCTCGGTAGGAGCCTGAGAGGTACCCAGAGACATAGGAGCGATTGCAGTATCTACAACGTCAACGCCTGCTTCAATGGCCTTCAGAATGGTCATGGAAGCAACGCCTGCGGTGTAGTGGGTATGCAACTGAACGGGAACCTTAACAACGGACTTGATGGCCTTTACCAGGTCGTAAGCATCGTAAGGCAGAAGCAGACCGGACATATCCTTGATACAGATAGAGTCTGCGCCCATTTCCTCCAGAGTCTTTGCATACTTTGCATAGTACTCGTTGGTGAACACGGGACCGGTGGTGTAAGAGATAGCCGCCTGAACGTGGCCGCCTTCCTTCTTAGTCGCCTTAATAGCAGTCTGGAGGTTGCGGGGATCGTTCAGTGCATCGAAGATACGCAGAATGTCGATACCGTTGGCGATGGACTTCTGTACGAAGTACTCAACAACGTCATCCGCATAGTGACGGTAGCCCAGGATGTTCTGACCGCGGAACAGCATCTGCAGCTTGGTATTCTTCACATGGTCGCGGATGGTGCGGAGACGATCCCAAGGATCTTCGTTCAGGAAACGGAGGCAGGAGTCAAAGGTTGCGCCGCCCCAAGCTTCGAGAGAATGATAACCGACCTTATCCATTTCATCCAGGATGGGAAGCATCTCATCCATGGTCATACGGGTAGCGATCAAAGACTGGTGAGAGTCGCGGAGTACGGTTTCTGTAATCTTAACAGGTCTTTTTTCCATATATCAGTACCGCCTTTCAATTACTTAAACAGGGTGAGGAAGACGCCGGCTGCTACTGCAGAACCGATAACGCCCGCCACGTTGGGACCCATAGCGTGCATCAGAAGGAAGTTGGAAGGATTCGCTTCCTGACCAACCTTCTGAGCAACACGAGCTGCCATGGGAACAGCGGAAACACCTGCGGAACCGATCAGAGGATTGATCTTGCCGCCGGTAATAAAGCACATCAACTTACCAAAGAGAATACCTGCCAGAGTCGCAAACGCAAATGCACACAGACCGAGAACGATGATGTACAGAGTCTTGGGATCCAGGAAGGTATCTGCTTTAGCGGTAGCACCGACACACACGCCCAGCATAATGGTGACGATGTTCATCAGCTCATTCTGAGCAGTCTTGGAAAGACGCTCGGTAACGCCGGAAACACGCAACAGGTTACCCAGCATGAGCATACCGACCAGAGACAGAGCGGAGGGCAGGATGGCGGAAACCACCAGAGCTACCACGATGGGGAAAATGATCTGCTCGGTCTTGGAAACGGGACGGAGCACGTCCATCTTGATCATACGCTCCTTCTTGGAGGTGAAGGCCTTCATGATAGGAGGCTGGATCATGGGAACCAGTGCCATATAAGAGTACGCGGCAACGGCGATAGCACCCAGCAGAGCGGGAGCCAGCGTCTTGGTTACGTAGATGGCAGTAGGACCGTCTGCACCACCGATGATACCAATGGAAGCGGCTTCGGGAACGGTAAAGCCAAGAGCCAATGCACCGATAAATGCGGCAAACACGCCGAACTGAGCGGCGGCACCCAAAAGCAAGCTCTTGGGATTTGCGATCAGGGGGCTGAAGTCGGTCATTGCGCCGACGCCCAGGAAGATCAACGGGGGGAAGATACCCAGCTTAACGCCCAAATACAGATAGTCCAGAAGACCGCCGTGAGCACCGAGCTCAGCCCAGTTGATCACAGCACCATTATCCTGCACGAAGAACTCCATGTGGAAGATGGCATCGCTAAGGGTGGGAATGTTGGTCAGCAACATACCAAAGGCGATGGGCAACAACAGCAGGGGCTCGAACTTACGAACGATACCCAGATAGAACAGAACCGCCACAATGGCGTACATAACAAGATATTTCCAGCCGCCATCCATAAAGCCGTCGATGATATAGCTAAATGCCGAGGACTCGTAAATACCCTTCAAAGCTTCTAACATTCTCGTTTCACACCTTTCTTTATTGATTCAAGTGAAGAAAGGTGATCAACCGAGAACCAGCAGAACGTCGCCGGAGTTAACGGTTGCGCCTTCGTTTACGTTTACGGAATTGACAACGCCGTCACGGGGAGCCATAACCTCGTTCTCCATCTTCATAGCCTCGAAGACACACAGAACGTCGCCCTTCTTGACAGCCTGACCTGCCTTTACGGGAACCTTGACGATGGTACCGGGCATGGGGCAAGTGATGGAATCGCCTGCGCCGGAAGCTGCAGGAGCGGGAGCGGCTGCAGGTGCGGGTGCTGCTGCGGGTGCAGCCGCGGGAGCAGGTGCTGCTGCAGGAGCTGCTGCGGGAGTGTAGGTTGCGTTGGGATCAGCGTTTTCCACAACGACTTCGTACTTAACGCCGTTAACGGTTACAATGTATTTTTTCATGTTGATTCATTCTCCTTAAATTATTGAAGTTTGGTGATAGAAAGAACTTTGAATGCGCATGCAGACTCGCCGCGCTCTGCTGCAATAGCTGCAGTAGCAATGGCAACGATGAGCTGTTCATCATCGGTGGCCGGAGCAACAGGTGCTGCAGGAGCGGGTGCGGGAGCAGCCTTGGGTGCCTCTGCGGGCTTTTTTGCACCGGAAGTGGCGAACAGTTTGAACACGTACAGGATCGCCATGATCAGAACGAGAACCAAGAAAACAACAGCCATACCGATACCGGCAACCTGAACGCCATACATCAATCTCTCACCGATAGGTGCGTCGGGGGAAATGTTGGCAAAGCCGCTGTTAAAATCTTTGAGCTCTCCGGAAGCGGTACCGCTTTCCTCGGTTTGTGCGACAGAAGATTCCGTTCCGGCTTCAGCTTCTTCCGCGAAGGCTACAACGCCGGTCATTGCCAGCAATGCAAACGCCAACACGCAAGTCAACAGAATCCGAAGGAACTTCCTGCTTTTCGTGCCTGAATCTCTGAGACTCAAGTTAACACATCCTTTCTTTTTTGGGCTGACCCATAGTCAGCCATTTTATTTTTTTACGACTTAATAATACTCTAAAATTCATGAAAAATCAAGAGAAAATTCAAATATTTTCTAAATCTGTGTTTTCCGCTTACAGAAACGAGATTTACGGTAAAATTATGTGGGATATTCACAATACCACACAACATATGGGATACCTATCCCCCCGCCGTTACACGCAAAACACCCGGCTTACGCTACGGTAAACCGGGTGCTTGTTTTGAAATCGTATCAGGTCTCGTTGCTTTCGTAATCGAAGATCAGATCCTCGATCTCGATATTGATGGTTTCTCGGATACCGTCCATGCTGGAAACAATATCGCTACTGTTATCTCTCGCAAGATAAAACATAACGGAAGTAACCTTGCCGAAGTTATAAACTCTGCCGACGTCGTAAATGATATGGCTGTAGATGTACTCCAGGATCTCCTCGGAGTCGTTATCGCGAAGAGACTTCTGCTTCAGGTTGACTTCGATGTATGCGGGAGTGATATAGTTCTTTGCGCCTGCGGCAAAGGCATCCAACATATATGCAGAGTATTCGGGGTCCTTGCAGTTTTTCGGAATGCAAGCTACGAAGGTACCGGTGGAGGTGGTATAGTAGCCATCCTGCGTCTCGGTCACTCTGGGCATGGGAAGAATGCCGATCTCGATCTCGGCCAAGGAGCGGCACTTGGTAACCGCAGTAAAGCCAGAAGGACGGAACAACGCTCTGCCGGTCCAGAACAGCTTGAATGCGGGCTGCATACCAACGTTGGGAGTCTGGGCATAGATCTTCCAATCCGCATTGCGAAGGTTGGTCAGGACAGTCTCCGCAAGATTAACGGAAGCCTCAGACTCACCGAAAGCAAGAGAGGGATTGTTTTGAGCATCCTTGGAGCAAAGAGTCATACCGGAGCCGCCGTAGAACTCCAATGCGTCGCCGTATGCGGTAACCATACCAAACACAGCATCGGGATTCTCCATATCCTCCGGTCCTGCCGCGTTATGAACAGTAGAAGCCATTTCCGCAAGCTTATCAAAGGTCCAAGTGTTATTACGGAACATCTCGTAAGGATTTTCCAAACCGTAGTTGGTCACCATTTCCTTGTTGAACAAAATACACCAAGTGTTCGCTTTGTTCATAATGGTGATATCACCGGTTGTAAAGTACAGCTTGTCGCCAATGGAATATGCTTCGTTGGCACTGGCATCCCACCAAGGAGCACTGTAGTCAAAATTTTTCAAAGAATACAGATTGCAAAGAAGATCGTTCTGTGCAAGCACGGCAGCATCCTCAACGACGTGAATCACCGCAGCATCATACATACGTCCGCCGGATTGTGCGTCCTCTTCGATGGCTACTCTGGGATTCTCGATCTTTTCCACAACCAGCTCGATGTCATAATCCTCTTCGATCTTGTCGTTGCGAGCTTTGACTTCGCCGTAATAGGCATCACCATAGTCAATGCCGCCGTTACCCGCTGTGGCAGTGGTAAAGTCGTCGGACTGATAGGTGCCGTAGTACTCCCCTCTTACAACAACGGTAAAGGTGCGGTCCTTATATTCATCCAAAACGCCGAGTTTAGTAACGTAATTACCGTTCTCATCCAGATACTGAGTTTCCGGATCTACCGCAGGGCCATCGGAAACCTGAGAACTTCCCTCTTCGGAATCCAACCGAGAAGTCTCCTGATCGCTTCCGCCGCAGGCTACGACAGAAACAAGAAGAGTCAGCAACAGAGCAAGGCAAAGCAACTTCTTTGCAATAAGCTTCATACAAAAACTCCTTTTGTTTTTAATTGCACATATTATACCTTTTTCCGCCTCGAAAATCAATAGTGTCATTGCATAAAACTCCCCTGCTCCTATTTTTCTGTATGATTTGCACACACACAAAGAAAAAAGCTCGACATGAAGCCGAGCTTTTCGTGGTTTAATTATTCGTCGTCTTGTGCGTATGCGTCGATAACGTCTTCGATAGCTTCCAACGCCATATCTTGCACGGAGGTGAAGGAAGAGGTGATATCCGCACTGTTGTTGCTGACAAGGGTAGCAAACATGGAAGAGATACCACCGAAGTCGTATACAGCACCTACGTCGTAAACGATGCTGTCGAAGATATACTCAAGGATTCTCTCGGAGTCATCGTCACGGAGAGACTTTCTCTTCAGGTTAACTTCGATGTATGCGGGAGTGACGTAGTTCTTTGCGCCTGCAGCAAACGCATCCAGCATATATGCGGAGAACTTGTGGTCGCAATTGTTCTTCAGAATGGCAGCTGCCCAGGAACCGCTGGTAACAGTGTAGTAGCCGTCCTGGTTTTCGTCCATCTTGGGCATGGGCATGATACCGAACTCAATGTTTGCCCAGGAGCTCGCCTTGGTAACTGCGGAGAAGCCGGAGGGACGGAACAATGCTCTGCCGTTGTTAAATACGTTGAAGGAGTCGGTCCAAACGTTGCCGGTGGGACCGCCGGTTGCGTCGGTTGCGTACAGCATCCACTCGGAGGTGGTCATAGCGGTAAGAACCTTCTCGGCAATGGTAATAGAAGCTTCAGTGCCGAAAGACAAAATAGGAAGGTCGTTGGGGTCCTTCTGGCAAACGGTCAGACCGGAACCGCCGAAGAACTGGTAAGCATCGCCGGTAGCGGTAACCATACCCCAGGTCACAGTATCGTCATCCCATGCAACGGAAGGAGAAGCAGTGCTGACGGCTTTTGCCATCTCGCACATCTTATCAAAGGTCCAGGTGCCTTCATCGAAGAGCTTATAGGGGTTGTCCAAACCATGATCCACGATCATTTCCTTGTTGAACAGCATGGACCAGGTGTTGACCTTGTTCATGATGGTGATATCACCGGTCATGAAATACAGCTTGCCATCGATGGAATATGCCTCACTTGCGCTTTCTGCCCACCAGGGAGCCTTGGTATCCAGATAGCCTTCGAACTCGGTAGAGTTCAGATCCCACAGCAGATTATCCTGTGCAAGAGCGGCAAGGTTGCCAACAGAAAGGATAACTGCGTCGTAAGTAGCCGTACCGGAAGTAGCGTCGGTCTTAGCCTTGTTGAACGCGTCGTCTTCCTTCCATACCTCAAGGGTGATGCCGTAATCCTCTTCGATCTTGTCGTTGCGCACGGCAACGCCGTCTTTGTAATACGTATCGCCGTAATCGATACCGCCGTTACCGCCGGTCGAAGTGGTAAAGTCGTCGGACTGATAAGTACCGCCGCTAACGCCAATGACCAGAATGTCAAAGGTCTCTCCGACATACTCGTCAAGCACGCCAACCTTGGGAACGTACATACCGTTTTCGTCCAGGTAATCGTTGTTGGGATTCTCTCCCTTGGAAGTCTCGCCGGATGTACCTGCAGGAGTTGAGGAGGTCTCGGTAGTGTTGCCGTTGGAATCGCAAGCAACCAAGCTCACCAGAAGCAGGGAGACGAGGAACAAGGTCAAGAAGCGCTTGAAAATGTTTTTCATGTTTTCCTCCATAAAGATATTTATTTTTTCTTTGTTATCTGATTAAATACCGGCAAACAATGCTCGGTTGATGGCATTTACGTACGCTTTGATGCTGGATGCAATGATATCCGTGGAAACACCTTTCCCGAGATATTCTTGTTCCCCATCCGATATACGCACACGCACTTCACCCAACGCATCCGTGCCGCCGCTCAAAGCCTTGATGGAATAGTTGACCAGCTTAAAATCCTTGCCGACGATTCGGTTAATGGCATTGAAGCTGGAATCGATAGGCCCCTCCCCCGTTGCCGCTTCGGAATACGTGTTTCCGCAACGCGAAAGAGAAACCAGCGCCATTGCTTTGACACGGTTACCGCTTTGCGTTTGGAACGCATCAAGCTCATAGCCGTCTTCGATGTGGGAATCCATAACGGCTTCCTCCACCAAAGCGCGGATATCCTCATCCGAGACGTCCTTCTTGCGGCAAGCCAGATCTTTGAATCTGGCGAAAGCCGCCTCCGCAACGGGCTGCTCTACGTGAAGATCAAGTTCGGCCAGTTTTTCCTCAAAAGCATGGTGGCCGGAAAGACGCCCCAAAACGATGGAGCTCTCTCGAATGCCCACCATTTGAGGAGACATGATCTCATAAGTATTGCGATTGGAAAGGACACCGTGCTGATGGATACCGGAGCCGTGAGCAAAGGCGTTCTTACCAACGACCGCTTTGTTCAACGGAACATAGATGCCGGAAACCTCCGAGACAGTCTTACTGGCTTTTGACAGCATGGTGGTATCGATATTCGTCTCGCAACCGTAAACAGAAGCCCGCACCTTCAGAGCCATGACAAGCTCCTCCAGAGAGGTGTTGCCTGCTCGCTCACCAATGCCGTTCACGGTACAGTCGGCCTGAGTAGCGCCGTTTTCGATGGCAGAAAGAGTGTTCGCCACGGCAAGGCCGAGATCGTTGTGGCAATGCACGCCGATCTCCACAGGCTTTCCTTCCCGACGAATACGGCAAGACAGCATGGCGATCAACTGCCCGAATTCTTCGGGAGTGGAATATCCCACGGTATCGGGAACGTTGATGCAACAAGCACCTGCGTCCACTGCGGTCTGATACGCCAAGCACAAGAATTCGGGATCGGTACGGCTGGCGTCCTCCGCGGCGAACTGAACCTCATCCACCAAAGAACAGGCATAAGCGACACTGTCGCGGATCCGCTCCAAGCACTCCTGCCTGGAAATGCGCAGCTTATATTCAAGATGGAGATCGCTGGTCGCGATGAAAACGTGGATCCGTTTGCGCTCCGCCTTGGCAAGCGCCTCGGCAGCGATACGGATATCCTCACGGTTTGCTCTTGCAAGAGCAACAACGGTGGATCCCGTTACAAGCTGAGAAATGCGCTCTACGGCCTTGCAATCGTTTACAGAAGAGGCGGGAAAGCCGGCTTCAATAAAATCCACCTGCAGTTTTGCCAAAACTCCGGCAATGCGAACTTTATCTGCAATATTCATCCCGACCCCCACCATCTGCTCGCCGTCTCGCAAGGTGGTGTCAAATATCTTGATCTTTCTCATATACTGTCAAAAAACGAAACGTTTCGGAGAACGAAATCGCTTTCGCCCTCTTTCTGTCAAATTTGAATAAAATCAGCCCAGCTTAATGTTAAGAGCGGAAAGCTTGCCCTTCAGGAAATCTACTGCCATGGCAATATCCGCACCGGGATCTTCACCAACCTCGCGTTCAATGGTGAGGTAGCCTTCGTAGCCGATATCATTCAAAGCCTTGAGGTAGTTATCCCAATCTACGCCGCCGGTGCCCAACGGAACCTCCAGCCAGCCGTACTCGGTCTTATCGGTAACAATGCCGTCCTTGGCATGGGTATGCACGATGTAGTCCTTCAGCGTATAAACAGCCTGTACGGGATCGTCCTTGGCAACCATCACCAGGTTTGCGGGGTCCATATTGGTAGCCAGACCCTTTGCGCCCAGATCGTCCAAGAACTTCTTCATGGCAACTGCCTTTTCGGTACCGGTCTCGCAAGCGAACTTGGAGCCCATGCTATCGGCGTAGGTTGCAAGCTTATAGCAATTGTTACGAAGTTTTTCCATACGGGGGCTGTCGCCATCCTCGATATGACCGATATGGGTGGTGACAATGCTGCACCCCAGCTCTTTTGCCTTGTCGAGAACTCTCATGGACTTCTCGATCACTTCATCGTTGTCCAGATCGATGCCGAAATCTCCGCAGAAGGCAGAGAAGATCAAGCCGTTGGAATCCATGATATCACGGATCTCGCGGATCCTTTCGGGGGTCATATCATCTGCGCCGAAGCCGCCCCATCCGGTCAAGTACTTCTGTACACCGGTAACGCCCAGCTTAGAGGCTGCGGAAATGCTTTCTGCAAAAGGCAGACGAAAAGAGTCGGAAATAAGACCGATTTTCATGTTGGAAATTCTCCTTTGATCAATTGTTTTTGTGTTGGATCAATGTATCGATCGGCTTGGAAAAGCTATCGCCGAAAGATTCTAAGAAATAGATCGCTTCCTCACATCCCGCATCCATGATGCTTTGCAAAAGCGTCTTTTCCGCCTCGCAGAATTCGGGATTTCCGAAATGAGCCTCATCGCGGCACTTCAAAAGGGCGCAGATCTTATCCGCCGCTTTGATCAAACGACGTTCATCGTCGGAATAATCAAACAGCTCTTCGTAGGAAGGGCGAAGCTCTTGGGGCAGCATGGTAAACAGCTTCTCCAGTGCGGCCTCCTCTACGGCAGAATAGGAAGAATGGGTGTCTTCGCTGTAATACTTAACGGGAGTGGGAATGTCCCCCGTAAAGATCTCGGGAAGATCATGGAACAACGCCTTGGTGGCAATACGGTCCGCATCGTAATGCTTACCGTAACGGCTGTTACCGATCACCGCAAGAGCATGGGCGCACAGGGCCGCCTCCAAAGAATGGGTGGAAAGATTTTCGGGATGTACAGAATACATCAGTCCCCATCGACGGATGTACTTCATCCGAAATGCCATTGCGTAAAAACCGTTTTCCACGTTCTTCCTCCGATTAACGAAATTTCAACAGGTAAATATTATCACATTTTTTGCAAAAGGACAATACTTTTTTAAAATTTTCATAAAAAATTATCGTTTTCAAAATTTGCTCTTGCAAACAGCATAAAAAATGCTATAATTTTAGGAGGCACACATGAAGTTTACGAAGATGCACGCCAACGGAAACGATTACATCTATATAGATACGCACGCACAAGAGCTTCGGGATCCGAAAAAGAATGCAATTCTGTTGTGCGACAGGCATTTTGGGATCGGCGGCGACGGTCTCGTTTTGCTTTGTCCCTGTGATGCTGCGGATTTTGAGATGCGGATCTTCGATCCCGATGGAACGGAGGCGGAGCTTTGCGGCAACGCCTTACAATGCTCTGCGGCTTTGTTCGCCCTCTCCTGCGAGAACCATCGGGAAGAGGTGCGCGTCAAGACCCGTGCCGGGGTCCGAAGGGTATCTCTTCGATACTCGGGAAATACCGTCTCGGAGGTTTCGGTCACGCTTCCCTATCCGGAGGTTTTGTTCACAGACCACAGGATCCTTTTGGAGAATCGGTCCTTTCCCTCTACGTATCTCTCCTTCGGGAATCCCCATTGCGCAGTTTGGACCAATGACCTTTCCGACGCTAACTTCTTTGCACACGCTCCGCGTTTGGAACAGCATCCCTTATTTCCATGCAGAGCAAACGTGGAATTTGTGCAAATGATTTCAAGAAGCCGCTTCCGTATGCGTACTTGGGAACGAGGTTGCGGCGAGACCCTCTCCTGCTCCACCGGATCTGCGGCGGCGGTATATGCCGCTTATCTGCAGGAGCTGTGCGACGCGGAGGTTTCCGTAGAGCAACCCGGCGGCATCATTGCGGTGAAGATAGATCCCGCAAAAGAACAAATGACCGTTTCCAGCCAAGCAAAGATCGTATTCCGGGGCGAGATCCCCGACTTTATACAATGACGGAGAAAAACAAATGACAGTAAAAGAATTGCTAAACGGAATTCCCTGCACAGTAGCGGGAAACACGGATATTACCATTCGGGACGTCGTATACGATACCCGCAAAGAAATGCAGGCAGACACCGTTTTTGTGTGCATTGAAGGTTTTGTGTTCGACGGACATGATTACGTTATGACGGCCTATGAAAAGGGCGTTCGTGTTTTTGCGTGCAGAAAAGAGGTTGCCATTCCCGAGGATGTCACCGTGATTTATACGGAGGACACCCGTAAGTTTCTTGCGCTGGCTTCCGCCAATCTGTTCAGCAAGCCTGCGGAAAAGCTGTTTACCGTTGCGGTCACGGGTACCAAGGGCAAGACCAGCACTTCGTTTATTTTGAAGAGCATTCTGGACGCCGCCGGGATCCCTGCAGGTGTTATCGGCTCCACCGGCGTATATTACGGCGATCATTTTGAAACCACCGCCAACACCACGCCGGAGTCCTATTTATTGCATAAGCTGTACAGACAAATGCTGGACGCGGGATGCAAGGCCGTTATTATCGAGGCCGCTTCCCAGGGGTTCAAGCTTCACCGCACCTACGGAATCAAGTTTGATGCGGGTATTTTTACCAATATTTCTCCCGATCATATCGGAAAGAACGAGCATGCGGATTTTGAAGAATATCTGAACTGCAAAAAGCAGATCTTTGAGCAATGCAAGATCTGCTACGTAAATGAGGATGACAGCCACTATACGGAGATCGTTGACGGGGCCGCCTGTCCCGTGAAGACGTTCTCTTTGGAGAAGGATACCTTCTATACCGCCAAGGATCCTATCTTTACCATGGAGGATCATCGGCTGAAGACCGGGTTTACTGCGGTTTGTGGAAAAGAGTCCTTCGACGTGGAGTTGGGCATTCCCGGGTATTTCTCCTTGTACAATGCGCTGGGTGCCATTGCAGTGGCAAAGGATCTTGGAATCTCTGTTGAAGCCATGCAAAAGGGACTTCTGGACGTGCGGGTAAGAGGCAGAATGGAGATCGTGCCCTCTGACCGTCCCTATACCGTGATCATCGATGCCGCTCACGAGGAATTCAGCTGCAGAAGCCTGTTTGAGACCATCAAGCGGTATTCTCCCAACCACATTATTTCCGTGTTCGGTTGCGGCGGCAACCGCTCCAAGCTGAGACGGTACGGCATGGGCTCCGCTATCGGGGAAAATTCCGATCTGTCCATTATTACCTCGGACAATTCCCGTTTGGAGAAGACGGAAGATATCATTGAGGATATTCTCGTGGGCATGAAGCCCAGCGGCGGGAAATACGAGATCATCATCGACCGCAAAGAGGCTATCAAAAAAGCCCTCTCCGTTGCGGGAGAAGGCGATTGTATTCTTTTGATCGGCAAGGGACACGAAACCTACGAGGACATCGGCGGCGTAAAGCGTCCCTTTGACGAAAAGCAGATCGTTTTGGACTACTTCAAAGAGGAAGATACGCTTCCAAACGATTGATGGTAAAGCCTTTTTCGCTGAACTTCTTTTCGTATTCCGTTTCGATGTTCTGCTCGTTCATGGGATCGTTGTGCAGGTCAAAGCACACCTTTTCCAACACGAAGCCGGAGGCGGGAAAGGTCTGGAGTGAAAAATCGAACAGCGGGCGGTTATCCGTCTTGAAGCAGATCCTTGCACCCGGTGCGAGGATCTGTTTGTATTTTTCCAGGAAAGTGCAGGAGGTCAGGCGCTTCTCTCTGTCCCGATTCTTGGGCCAGGGATCGCTGAAATTGAGATACAGGCGGCTGACGGAATGAGGGGGCAGGATCTCATGGATCTTCTCGGCGTTGGCGTTCAGGAACATCAGATTCTTGCAATCCTCTGCGGCACACTTCTCCATTGCCATCAGCAAGGCGTCGGTGATCAGCTCCACCGCAAGAAGTCTCTTCCCTTCCACACGGCGGGAAAGCTCGGTGATAAAGGCACCCTTGCCGCAACCGATCTCCAGGTAAAGCTCTCCGGGAGTTGCAAAGGTCTCGTCCAGCAAAACGGCACCTTCCTCGGTGGTTTTTGCGAAATATCCCTTGACCCGCTCCAAACGGGTGTCGCGATTTTTCTTCTTGCGCATATGCATAAGGCTGTCTACCTGCTTTCTGTGGTTTCTTCGGTTTTTAATCATACACAAACGAAGGATTTTTGTCAACCGTTTCCCGCATATTTTTTTCATTTTCGCAAAGACTATCCTTGGAATGCCTTCCATATTTGGAGAGCAACTCCGAAATTACGGAAAGGAATCTACAACGCTATGTTAGACAGACTTGCATTGATCTTGGTGATCATCGGTGCCGTCAACTGGGGTGCCATCGGTTTGTTCCAATTTGACATCGTGGCATGGATCTTCGGCGGGCAGGCGGCCATCGTCAGCCGGATCATCTACACTCTGGTGGCTCTTTGCGGCGCTTGGTGTATCTCTCTGCTGTTCCGCAGACGTGAGGTCGAAGTATCCTCCGCGGACTAAAAACGTGGTTAAGAAAACGGTGTTTGCGAACGCCGTTTTTCTTTTTTGGAGAAGCGACGAAACGTTGATTTTCACGGCCTATTGACAACGGTGGCAAAATATGCTATAATACCCATATAAGCAGGTACGAAGCGTCTCACTCCGCACCGCTGTAAACGATGATTTCGCCGTACTTGCCCAAGGGGTAGGTACGGCTTTTTTGCAAAAGGAGGAGAAAAAATGAAAGAAACAACGTCACGTATTATGAGGCGGGAAAATACGAAGGAAATCTTGTTGCGCATTTTAAAGATCGTATCGCCCATCATTTCCGTTTTGTTTTTTGCATACATTCAAGCAATGCTGTTTACGTGGCTTTTGGTGCACGAGCCCGCTCGCAGTTTGCCATTGTTTTGGGAACATCGAATGGGTTTCCTGATTGAGATACTTTGCGCAACTGTAATATATTGCTTCTTTTTGCAATTCGTTTGCAGGATGAAGCAAATGGTGCCCCTGCCATTTTATGCGATTTCCATTATGGATGCTGTGATGTGTTTTCCAATACTGTATTTTGCAACTCCGGACTTTTCTTCAACTTATCCGAGTGCGGATGTATTGCTCGCAAGAGACTTGGTTGTAATAGGTATCGAATTGTTCTTAATACTTTGTCACGTTAGTATTGCGTTTTTTTACAAAAAACATTTGGACGAATTCTAACGCACCACCAAGCACCGGGCAGCATGCTCGGTGCTTATTATTTTGCAAAAAGGAGTTGATTGACAAAGGTATTTTTCTATGGTATAATGATGCGATTGAAATTAAGGAACTGTTCACATGAGTATTTTGACTTGCGACAATATCAGCTACGCCATCGGCGTAAAGGAAATATTGAACGACGTGACCTTTGCGGTCAACCAGGGCGCCAAGGTTGGGGTGATCGGGGTAAACGGTGCGGGGAAAACCACGCTGTTTTCCATCATTCGAGGGGCACTTGAGCCCACCTCCGGGGCGGTGTATCTGCAGAAGGACACGGAAATGGGTTGCCTGGAGCAGATCAACGATAACAAGCATTTTGAAAAAAGCATCTACGAGACGGCTCTGGAGGCCTTTGACAGTCTGATGGCCATGGAAGTGCAATTGCAGAATCTCCACGATCGGATCGAAGCGGGAGACGAAAGTGCCATTGACCGCTTTACCGAGCTGAACGAGCAATATCTCCGCGCCGGCGGCAACGAATACAGGGGGAAAACCTCTGCCATTCTGAAGAAGTTTGGGTTTGCGGAAAGCGAATTCAACTCCCCTGCTCAATATCTTTCCGGGGGGCAGAAGACCAAGCTGTTGCTGGCAAGGTTGCTTCTGAGAGAATCGGATATCATTCTGTTGGACGAGCCTACCAATCATTTGGATATTGAAGCCATTGAGTGGCTGGAAAATTTCGTGCGGAACTCCAAGAAGACCTTTTTGATCGTCTCCCACGACCGTTTCTTTTTGGATCGGGTGACTACGGACACTTTGGAGATCGAACACGGGAAATGCAGGATGCACAGCGGCAACTATACCGCTTTTAAGGAAAAGAAGCGTCAACTGCTGGAAGCACAATTGAAGCATTACGAGCAACAGCAGAAAGAGATCAAGCGCATCGAAGCGTTTATTGAAAATCAAAGACGTTGGAACCGGGAAAAGAACATCATCGCCGCAGAAAGCCGTGAGAAGGCTTTGGCAAGGATGGTGAAGATCGAAAAGCCTAAGAACGCCCCCAAGAGCGTTGCCTTCCGCATTGCAAACAGCAGCTCTATGGCGGAAGAAGTTCTGGCGGTGCGGGGACTTTCCAAGGGATACGGCGGCGTGTCGTTGTTCAAGGATCTTTCCTTTGAGCTTCGCCACGGGAACCGTTTGTTCGTGGTGGGTGCCAACGGAAGCGGTAAATCTACCCTACTTAAGATCCTTACCGGGCGGGAAACTGCGGACAGCGGTACCTTTGAACCGGGATATCACCAGAGCATCGGTTACTACGATCAGGAACAGCAGCTTCTGGATCTTGACAATACCGTTCTGGACGAGATCTGGGGCGTTTACGCCGACAAGACCATGACGGAAGTGCGAGGGATGCTTGCCTCCTTTGGTTTCTACGGCGAGGACGTTTTCAAGCAGGTGGCGGTGCTCAGCGGCGGGGAGCGGGCAAGACTTTCCATTGCCAAGATGATCTCCTGCGGGGTGAGTCTGCTGATCCTGGACGAGCCCACCAACCATCTGGATATTGCCTCCAAGGAAACGTTGGAGGAGGCTTTGAGGAACTACAACGGCACTGTGCTGGCAGTTTCTCACGACCGTTATTTTATCCGTGCCTTGGCAACGGACGTGCTGGAGCTGGATAAGAAGGGCTACAAAGAAGGATACACGCTGTTCCACGGAGACTACGACCGTTTTCTGGAAAAGCGGGAGAAGGCGGTACAGGAGGTGGCAGCGGCCAAGCAGGAAGCTGCGGGAAAGCTCTCTTTTGAAGAAGCTAAGAAGGCCAAGAACCGCCGACGTTCTGCGGAAAACCGTTTTGCCGCAGTGGAAAAAGAGATCGGGGAACTGGAAGCTTTGATCAAAGAGAAAAAAGCTTTGCAGGAAAGCGATGAAGCGGCAACGGATTACACGTTACTGAACAAGCTGTACGCCGAAACGGAAGAATTGGAAGAAAAGCTTTGGGCGCTCTACGAGGAATACGAGGAGTTGGACGAAGAATTGAACGGTTGATCAAAGAATTGTGCATAATCGCTCCCCCGTTCTCAATATATTGAAACGAGAATGTTGGGAAAGGACTCGTTCAGTATGTTCGTTTGTACAGTCAAAGCGTCAAGCATTAAGTTTTTTACCGCTATTTTGGTCTCTGCCGCAGTACTTGTAGGGATCGTTGCATTCGTCCCGAGCATCGATACCGCAGGAGAAACGGCGTTGACCATGCTGGATTACAAAGGGGTCGCTACGGTAGATGAACAGCTTCGGTTTCTGGAGGCGTTGGGCTACCAAGTGAAAACCATCCCTGTGTTTTCCGATGAGGTTGTGATCCCCGCCGAATTTGACAGTGTTTACGAAAGGTACAACGATATTCAAAAGGCACAGGGATTGAATCTGGAGAAATACAAAGGAAAAACCGTTTTACGGTACACCTATGAATTAAAAGACAGCGCAGAGCCCGCTTACGCGACCTTGCTGATCTACAAGAATCGGATCGTAGGCGGTGACATAACGGTCATGGGTGATGAGGGTTACGTCATAGGGTTAGAAAGCTACCGATCACCCGAAAACGACCTGAAGGACGAAAGCTCCGAGCCGGAAGAAAGCTCGCAAGAAGGTTCGGAGGCGGTTTCGGAGTAGAATTCTCTCTCGGCACTTGTGCAGTATCACCAAAACCAAAAACTAAATTTTGGGTAGTTAGGTACTTACATTCGGGATAATTTTTTGGTATTATTATCAATAGAAATTTTATGCAAAATCTATGAGGTTCGTTAGGCCCTCACCAGGAGGTTCATTCAATGGCAAGTGTTCTCTTTAAGCACATGTACAAAAGATACCCGGGCGGCGTCACCGCGGTATCGGATTTCAACTTGGAAATCAAGGATAAGGAATTCATTATCCTCGTCGGCCCCTCCGGTTGCGGTAAGACCACAACTCTGCGTATGATCGCAGGTCTGGAGGAAATTACTGAAGGCGAGCTGTTCATCGGCGACAAGCGTGTAAACGACGTTGCTCCTAAGGACAGAGACATCGCCATGGTGTTCCAGAACTACGCTCTGTACCCCCATATGACCGTGTTTGATAACATGGCGTTCGGTCTGAAGCTCCGTAAGGTAAGAAAAGAAGATATCAAGAAGCGCGTTGAAGAAGCCGCTAAGATCCTTGACATCTCTCACCTTTTGGACAGAAAGCCCAAGGCTTTGTCCGGCGGTCAGAAGCAGCGTGTTGCTTTGGGTCGTGCAATCGTTCGTGAGCCTAAGGTCTTCCTTCTCGACGAGCCGTTGTCTAACTTGGACGCTAAGCTCCGTGCGGCAATGAGAACCGAGCTGACCAAGCTGCACATCAAGCTGAAGACTACCTTCATCTACGTTACCCACGACCAGGTCGAGGCTATGACCATGGCTACCCGTATCGTTGTTATGAAGGACGGTCTGATCCAGCAGGTCGACACTCCCCAGAACCTCTACGATAAGCCCTGCAACATCTTCGTAGCCGGCTTTATCGGTACTCCCCAGATGAACTTCGTAAACTGCCAGCTCACCAGAAAAGATGACGGCAACGTTTACATGGAATTCGGCAAGAACAGCCTGGTTCTGCCCAAGGATAAGGCAGAAGACGAGGATCTGCAGGAATACATCGGCAAGCCCAACAAGCCTGCTAAGCCTGTGATCGCCGCTCTCCGTCCCGAGCTGCTCCACGACGAGCCCGTTTACATGGAGAAGTTCAAGGATTCTATCCTGAAGGCTGACGTTGAATTCACCGAGTTGATGGGTGCTGAGATCTATCTGTACCTGAACTTCGGCGACGACGAAGAGAATGAACCCATTAACATGATCTCTCGCGTATCCTCCCGTTCTCTCGCTAAGTCCGGTGACACCGTCGAGATCGCTATCGATACTTCTCACATCCACTTCTTTGACAAAGAAACCGAGAAGATCATCATCCACTAAGTTACACGTAAAGACACCGCGGATATCCGATATCCGCGGTGCTTTTCTTTTTCTCCTCCCCTACGATACGCCGAGTTGCTAAACAGCGGCAGAGCAAGCCCGAGAAAGGGACTGTGAAAGCGGTTCGTACAAAAAGAAGAGCTTCGCCGTTCAAGCGAAGCTCTTGCGTTTTTTTGGGAAGGATCAATAATAGAAGATATCGTCCAATGCTTTTGCGGTGCGCACGTTGAAGCGGCCCAGCACGTCCTGATTCACGGTAACGGAATCGAAGTAGGTGTGGATATGCTCGTAATAAGCATCGCTGATCAGGGTCTCTTCCACGGTCTCGTAGACCTCTTCCAGATCCTTGTCGGTGGAAGCCTGCTTCTGCAGAACGAAGATACCGTAGCCGGTAGCCTCAAGCATGAAATATTCGCCGACTTCGGCCTTTTCAAAGGCTTCTTTTAAAGCGGGCAACTGCTTGGTCAGCTCCAGCAGAGTGGGCTTGGAATAGGTATACATAGCACCTTTTTCGGGTTCTGCAAAGGATTCGCCAGACTTAAGAGCGGCAAGCATCTTCTTGGCATCCTCGCGGAGGACCTCTCTGGACATTGCCGCAACGGCATCGGAGGAATTGAACCCTGCGGTAACGTCCAGCTCCAAGCGAGTCATCAAATGCCAGCCGTACTCGGTCTCAACAAGCTGATAGGAACCGATCTCCATGGTCTCGGCGGCTTCCTGGAACTCTTCCACCATGGTACCATCGGTGAAGGTATACTGCACGCCGCTGTCCTTGGTATCCTTTTCGTGCTCTGCAAAGGTGGTCTTCCCTGCCAGGATATCATTGTAGACTTGGGTAGCCTTTTCCTTATCGGTGTAAAGGATGTGACGAACGGTATAGTAATTCTCCAGGAAGTATGCAAAGGCATCTTCTACGACCATAGCGGAACGAACGGTTTTCGCAAGCTCCTCGGTATAAAGCTCATCGGTGACAGCGTGACGGTAGATCACGTAATAAACGCCGCCTTCGCTATCAGAAAGGAACCAATTGCCCTCCTCGGTGGTCTTAAGAGTTTCAAAGAGGGTCGCAGACAGAGAGTGCTCGGAAACGAACTTACCCTTTGCGTTCTTGTAACAGGACTCGATATGATCGTCCATGGAGCCGCCTGCAACCAAAGCCTCGTATGCGGCTTTTGCAACGTCCTTGTCCTTAAAGGAAAGGTAGTCGATCACGTAATTATCATTGTAGAACGCTTTGACATCCTCTTCCTTGTAATCGGAAGCAAAATCGTAGACGTAGGGCTGGTAGGAGGAGACGTTGAAGTTATAAAGGTAGCCTTCCGCTTTGACGTAAGACTCGTTGAAGGCTTTCACAACCTTATCCTCGTCGATGCGGGTCACACCGTTTTCACCGTAGTAATAGTCCTTCAAAACGCCAAGATAAAGATTGTACTTCTCGTAGCGTTCCACCGCGGTGGGGTTATAGCCAAGCTTTGCAAGCTCGATGGCAAAGGCATCTCTGCCGCCGTAGTTATGTTCAAGATCCGCCATAAAGGTTTCGATCTCTTTCAGGCTGTCGGCATCGGTGATCTCCAGCTTGTTCTCTTTGCAAAGCTGTTCTACCACCAGAAGCATTTTTGCGGCTTCCATCACGGCGGAATCCAGAATATCGGCAAGAGTCTGGCCGTCAGCCATCTCCATATCCATAAAGTCATCCAATACGAAGCCTGTGCCGTACTGGTTCATGAACATATACTCGTAGTAGCCCTTCACGTAGGAAAGCAGGTAAGCATAGTCCGTCTCGGTGAGTACGCAATCGCCGTAACGCATGACCACGTCCCCGCCACCAATGCCGATCTCGCCGCTGCAGGAAGCAAAGGAGCAAAGAATCATAGCCAGCACCAACAGCAAGAGAAGGCTTTTTTTGAATTTCTTCATCAGAACATCCTCCGTTTTTTACATAAAAACTGATTTAATATCTCATTATAGCGTATTTATACGCTTTTGTCCACCTGTTTTTGTAAGAAATTTGTGTACAAATTTAATATTTTTTGCACATCCCCCAAAAGATCGCTTTCGGGAGGCATTCGCACGGCAACGTGCATTCGCCCGGAGAGGGTGAGCATCACTCTTCCGTGGAAGCCGGGACAATGAGGCAGGCGCAGAGCCGCCTCGGCGTTCATAGAGGAATGGTAGAAGCTGACAATGCCGGAGCGTTCCTCGATGGAGGTAAACCCCGCATCCATGGCGGAATGACGGATGAGAGACACCCGCACCAAATTCTGTACGGCGGCGGGCGGTTCTCCGAAGCGGTCCAAGAGCTCATCCTCCAGATCCCGACGTTCTTCTTCGTTGGAGACGGTAACGATCTTGCGGTAAACGTCCATACGCAGACGGGAGGCTTTGATGTAGGATTCGGGGATATAAGCATCCAATTGGAGATCCACGATACAGTTCCGTTCCGCTTTGGGTTGAATGCCCTTTTCTGCGTTGACGGCATCCTCCAAAATCTTTACGTACAGATCGTAGCCGATGGCCTCCATGTGTCCGCTTTGCTGTGCGCCCAGGATATTGCCCGCGCCTCTCAGCTCCAGGTCACGCATGGCGATCTTGAAGCCGGAACCAAACTCCGTGTACTCCCGGATGGCTTCCAACCGCTTTTCTGCGATCTCGGAAAGCTCTTTTCCACGGCGGTAGGTCAAATATGCGTAGGCTTTTCGGGTGGATCTGCCCACGCGGCCGCGGATCTGGTGAAGCTGAGAAAGACCCATACGGTTGGCTTCCTCGATGACCAGCGTGTTGGCGTTGGGGATGTTGACACCGGTTTCGATGATGGTGGTACAGACAAGGATGTCGATCTCCCCTTCCACCATCTCCTGCCAGATCTCGGAAAGCTGTTCTTTGTCCATCTGCCCGTGGGCGATGCCTACGTGATATTCCGGGAACAGCTTGGAAAGCTCTGCGGCCTTGGAATGAATGGAATCCACGAAATTGTGGAGGTAGAACACCTGACCGCCGCGGCGAAGCTCCCGACGAATGGCTTCTGCCAGCACATCCTCTTCATGCTCCAGCACGAAGGTCTGCACGGGGACACGGTCCACCGGGGCTTCCTCCAGCACGGACATATCCCGGATGCCGGAGAGCGCCATGTTCAGAGTTCTGGGAATGGGGGTTGCGGTAAGAGTAAGGACGTCCACATCCTTGGCAAGCTGCTTCAGCTTTTCCTTGTGGGTGACGCCGAAGCGCTGTTCCTCGTCTACGATCAAAAGCCCAAGGTCATGGAATTCCACGTCCTTTTGGAGCAGGCGGTGAGTCCCTACGATGATATCCAGCTTACCCTCTTTGAGTTTTTCAAGGTATTCCGTTTGAGTCTTTTTGGGAATGAAGCGGGACAGCACACCGATCTCCACGGGGTAGCCGCGGAAACGGGCCAACAGGGTTTGGTAGTGCTGAGAAGCCAATATGGTGGTGGGCACCAGAATAGCGGTCTGTTTTCCCGCAAAGGCACACTTGAAGGCGGCACGGAGAGCAACCTCAGTCTTGCCGAAGCCTACGTCGCCGCACAAAAGACGATCCATGGGATAGGAGCGCTCCATATCCGTTTTGATCTCTTTGGAAGCAATTGTCTGCCCTTCGGTATCCTCGTATTCAAAGCTACCCTCGAACTCCTCCTGCAGGTCGTCGTCCGGGGGGAAGGCGTAGCCCGCCTTGGCACGGCGCTCCGCATACAGGCGGATAAGGTCTTTGGCGATATCGGACGCAGCGGCCTTGGCACGAAGTTTGGCTTTCTTCCATTCCGCACCGCCCAGTTTGGAAAGACGGGTATTATCGTCCCCGCCGATGTATTTGCTCACCAGATCAAGCTGGTTACAGGGAACGTAGATCTTGCCGTCGGTATATTGCAAGGTGATGCAATCCTTGGTGACCCCGTCGGTGGTGAGGGTCTGAATGCCCAAGTATTTACCAATGCCGTGGTTCACGTGGACCACCAGATCCCCTACGGTCAGGTCGGCGTAGGAGGCGATGCGTTCCGCCTTACGGGAGTTGGGACGGCGTTTTTTCCGGGGCGCATTGTCCGCTCCCAAAGAAGTATCCGCCATCATGGCAAAGGCGGCGGAGGGAATGGCAAAGCCTTTTGCGATGCCCTCGGTCTCCCCTACCGCGATGCACACCATACCGGGATGCAGTCGTTCCCGATACATGACCGCGGGAATCTCTTTTTCCTCAAGAACGGTCAGGAGGTTGGCGGCGGGACGTTCCCCGGAGGTCAAGAACAGAATCTCCGTTTTCTTTTTGCACAGATCCTCCACTTCTTCGCAGAGAAGATCAAAATGGTTGCCGAAGGCGGAGACACTGCGGGTCTCGATCAAGAAGGTGTCGCCCTCTCCGAAGGCAGTACCTGCGTGGGCAAAGAGATCAACCAAGAGGGTCTGCCCCGGCATGGAGACGGCAAACAGCTCCTGATCCATCAGCGGAAGTCCCGAAGAGAGGCGGCAAAGGCGGTTTTCCGCCAAGCGGGAAAGAACGCCGTAGGTCTCGGTATAGAAGCCCTTGGCACGCTCCAGCACACGAACGGAATCAAACACCATGGTAAGGCACTCCTTGCCAAGGGCGTCGGTGAGGGAATATTCCTTATTATATAGAACGCCGTAGTAGCGGTCGGAGAAGCGAAGCTTCCCACGGGAACGGACGGTTTCCAGCTCCAGCTTCAATTGGTCACGGTATTTTTCTTCCCCGGAGAAGGCTTTCAACAGAGAAACGAACTCCTTTTCCAGGCGGAGATATGCCCCCTCGTCGGGGATAAACTCGGTACAGGGTATGATCTCGCAGGAAATGGCGTTGTCGATGGTACGCTGTCCCAAAATATCGAAATAGCCGATGAGATCTACTTCGTCTCCGAAAAAATCGATGCGGAGAGGCTCCCGATATTGGGGGGTGAACACATCCACAATACCGCCGCGGACAGAGTATTGCCCTACGCCCTCCACCACCTCCGTGCGAACGTAGCCCATGTTTTCCAGACGGTGGCAAAGATCCTCCACGGGGAATTCATCGCCCAGGCGAAGGGTGATGGTATGCTTCTTTAAGACGTCTGCGGGAACGGTATATTCCATCAACGCATCCGGAACGGTCAAGATCACGTCGAAGCTGTCGTCACAAACGCTTTTCAATACGTTGAGACGCTCGTGCTCCCATTCGTGGGAATAGGCACTGATGTTTTCGAACACAAAGTCTCTGGAAGGATACACGAGGGTACGGGGAAACCAGCGGGACAACACCTTTTGCATGGCGTAGGCATCCTTTTCCTCGGGGACGACGATCAACCCCTTGCCGCCAAGCTCTTTTAAGAGGGAAAGGGCGAAAAAAGGGCGTGAAGAATCGCACATCCCGGTCACGGTACAGGGGGTGCGTTTCTCCTTTAAGCTCTGTACGAGCTGATTATATTCACGGTCTTTGGCAAATTGCCTGCTGATTTCTGCGATCATTGAGGACTCTTCTTCTGCGGATTGCGGTTGTAACGGCTCATGGCCTTTTCCCTCTCCCCTTTTACGATCAGCTCAAGGGCAGACAGCAAGGCGGGGAAATTCTCGCTGATCTCTGCGTAATCGGAAGAGGAGACCTTTCCCAAAACGTGGTCGCCGAGATCCATATCCGCATGAGCTTTTCCGCCTACGCCCAGCTTGATGCGGGTATATCCGTCGGAGCCCAGATGCTCCTGAATGGATTTCAGTCCGTTGTGGCCCCCTGCACTGCCGCTGTAGCGGATGCGCATGGCGCCCACGGGCAGGGAGATATCGTCGCTGATGACGATCACTCTCTCTGCGGGGATCTTATAAAAGCGAGCGGCATCCTGCACCGCCTGGCCCGAACGGTTCATATAGGTCTGGGGCTTCATAAACAAAACGCTGTGTCCGCCCAGAGTGCCTTTACCTGTCAGCGCCATATGCTTGAGGCGGCGTACTTCCGTATTGCAAGCCCCTGCCAGATAATCCAAGGCACGGAAGCCCACGTTGTGACGGGTGTGGTCGTATTCGGAGCCGGGATTGCCCAAGCCCACCAACAAAAATTCTACACTGCCGGAACCAAACAACATACTGCCGTCCCTCCTTATTCTCGTTTTAAAATACTCTTTACAGTTTACACGCGGAGGGGTGTTTTGTCAAGAGAGAATTTTCGCAAAATAAAGGGACTTCACTTGACACCGAGGGAAAATTATGGTATATCTGTGAAAAGAAAGGATGTGGCGCTATGTTTACCGTAGAGTTGGCAAAACTGCGTATAAAGGTTCATAATCGATACCCTCTTGTGGAAGCCATGTGCAAAGACTATCTTTCGGAAGGATCACCTCAGTTTTCCGTGGAAACAACGGAATCTCTTTTGGAGACGGAGAGGGCTTCCGCTACGGAGCAATATTCCGATGAATATCTGGAGACCTTGTCCGTTTACCGTCAGATCGGAGATCTGCTTCCTTTGTGGGACGGGCTGATCTTTCACGGTGCCGTTATCGAATACCAAGGGGCTGCCTATGCCTTCACCGCCAAAAGCGGCACGGGGAAAACCACCCACATCACCCATTGGCGCAAGGTCTTCGGGCAAGAGGTGCTTCCTATAAACGGGGATAAGCCGATCTTGCGCTTTATCGACGGAGCGCTTTGCGCCTGCGGAACACCCTGGGCGGGAAAAGAAGGGCTTCAGCGGAATATTTGCGTGCCGCTGAAGGGCATTTGTTTTCTGAAGCGAGGAGAAGAAAACGAGATCTCTCCCCTTTCCCCAAAAGAAGCTTTGGAAAAAATGCTTTCCCAGGTGTATTTGCCGCGGAAACGGACGGCGGCTGTAAAGGCTCTTTCCGTGCTGGATAAGATCCTGACGGATACGCCTCTTTGGGAGATGGCTTGCACCAACAGCCCCGAGGCGGCACTGGTGGCAAAAGCCGCCATGGTTCCGTAGGAACAGGCGGAGGAATCATTGACAAAGCTGTAAAAATATGGTATAATTATTCGATTAAACACCAAGGAGGATACGGAATGGAAGCCATTCAGACTGTAAAACCAAAAAAGAAGATCTCGTTTTATCTTTCCATCGCCTTCATGTCCGGCATCCTCATGTACGTCATGCAGTACTTCGTAGTGGATCTGATGCTCTACGCTCTGCTTTCCAACTTCGGCACGGAGTGGGCCGAGATCGAATGGCTTTGGCTGGTGGCCGTGGGATGCACCTATCTGGCTACCATCGGTGTTTCCGGGGCGTTGGTACTGATCGCTTTCCGCAAAAGCGTATGGTCCGGCTTTGCGGGTACACCCGCTTGCCCCAGGCTTCCCTTTTTGGTCATTCCTATGGTCATTGGGGTTTTGTATCTGCTGAACATGGTCGTCAATATGCTGTTCGGAGATCTGCTTGCCCCCTTTGAACCCTCTTATACGGCGGACAGCTTCCCCCACACCCCTGCCGGTGTAGCGGCGTATCTGATCTATCTGTCCGTTTTGCCCGCAATTTTTGAAGAGTGGTTCTTCCGCGGCGTTTTGCAGAAGAATCTTTCCACGGTGATCAGCCGTAAGGCTGCCGTCGTCATCAGCGCCGTGATCTTCGGCTTTATGCACGTAGATCCCGGGCAGACGGTGTTTGCCATCGGCTTTGGGCTGATCGCGGGATATCTGTTTGATCAGACCGGGTCTATCTGGTTCGGGGTCTTGATCCATTTCGTGAACAACGCCGTTTCCGGCTGCGGGACTTATTGGTCTGTGGTGTATGCTTCCGAGGAGGCTACTGCGGCATTGGGGATCTATATTTTGATCTCGATAGCGATTGCAATCATCGGTCTCCCCATTTATTTCACCACCATGCGTAAGCAGAAATTCCACCGCATGGGTCAAGAGGAACGAATGCTCCCCGCGGGGAGAAGTGTTGTGAAGGCTACGTTCAAAAATCCGTTTTTATACCTTATGCTTGCAGGATATTGCTGTTTGCTCTGGTTGCTGTATTTGAAATGATAAGAGACGATCTTTACTTTATGAAGCAAGCCATCTCCCGCGCAAAGGCCGCCGCCAAGGCGGGCGAGGTTCCCATCGGTGCCGTGCTGGTGAAGGACGGCGAGGTCATTGCCTCCGGAAGGAACATGAAGGAGAACAAGAAGCACGCTTTGCTCCACGCGGAGCTGGTGGCCATTGACAGAGGCTGCAAAAAGCTGGGTGCGTGGAGACTTGAGGACTGCACTCTTTACGTCACCATGGAGCCCTGCCCCATGTGTGCGGGAGCCATCATCAATTCCCGTATCAAGCGGGTGGTGTTCGGCTGCTTTGATAAAAAAGCCGGGGTTTACGGCAGCGTGATGGATCTGCAGGAATATCCCTTTAACCATTATTACGAGGTGACCGGCGGCGTGATGGAACAAGAATGCGCCGGGTTGCTTTCGGACTTCTTTGCCTCCTTGCGGGTGAAAAAGCAAGCCGAGAAGGCGGCAAAAAAAGAATTGATTTGAATTTGTTTGAATAGAAAGGAAAGGTCAAAGAAACATGGAAAAGAAGAAGTTTTATATGACCACCGCCATTGCCTATACCTCGGGTAAGCCCCATATCGGCAATGTTTACGAGGCCATTCTGGCAGACTGTATCGCTCGTTTTAAGCGTTTGCAGGGGAACGACGTGTTCTTTCTGACGGGCACCGACGAGCACGGCGAAAAGATCCAGAACGAGGCCGAAAAGAGAGGCATCACCCCTCAGCAGTTTGTGGACGGCGTTGCGGACGTGATCAAGGGCACCTGGAACACCTTCCATATCAGCTACGATAAGTTTATCCGTACCACCGACGAAGAACACGTGAAGACGGTACAGAAGATCTTCACCAAGCTTTACGAGCAGGGTGACATTTATAAGGGCACTTACGAGGGTCATTACTGCATCCCCTGTGAGTCCTTCTGGACCAACTCTCAGTTGAAGGACGGCTGCTGTCCCGACTGCGGCAGACCCGTTACCCCCAAGCAGGAGGAAGCATACTTCTTCCGTATGTCCAAGTACGCGCAGAAGCTGGCCGAGTATATCGAATCTCACGAGGATTTCATCGTTCCCGCTTCCAGAAAGCACGAAATGCTGAACAACTTTATCAAGCCCGGTCTGCAGGATCTTTGCATCTCCCGCTCTACCTTCTCCTGGGGCATTCCGATCCCCGGCGACGAGAAGCATATCGCTTACGTATGGTTTGATGCGCTGAACAACTATATCACTGCCATCGGTTACGATCCCGAAAATCCCACGGAGCAGTTTAACAAGCAGTGGCCTGCGGATCTCCATATCATCGGCAAGGACATCGTGCGCTTCCACACCATTTACTGGCCCATCTTCCTGATGGCGCTGGGGCTTCCCCTGCCCAAGACCGTCATGGGGCATCCCTGGCTGTTGGCAGGTGACGACAAGATGTCCAAGTCCAAGGGCAACGTGATCTACGGGGACGAGCTGGTAGAGAAGTTCGGTTTGGATGCGGTACGTTACTATCTGCTTTCCGAAATGGGCTTCTATAACGACGGCTGTATCACCTACGAGCTGATGGTAAAGCGTACCAATGCGGATCTGGCAAACACTCTGGGCAACCTGGTTTCCCGTACCTGCGCCATGGTGAAGCAGTACTTCGGCGGTGTTGTTCCCGCTCCCGTAGGCGAGGACTCCCCCTTTGCAGTTTCTTTGAAGCAGACCGTGACGGAGAAGCTGGAGAACGCTTACCGTTTGATGGACAGATACAGCGTTGCGGAGGCTGTGGAGGAGATCTTCGTGGCTTTGCGCGCTTGCAACAAGTATATTGACGAGACCACTCCCTGGGTATTGGCAAAGGACGAGAGCAAGAAGGGCGAGCTGGCTTGCGTGATGGCAAATCTGATGGAAAGCATCCGTCTGTGCAACATCATGCTCACTCCTTTTATGCCCGATGCTTGCGAGAAGATCAACGCCATCATTACCGCTACTCCCGCAGAGGTTTGCAACGGCACGTTCGGTTACACCTACGAGCTGAGCGGTCACGAGCTGGGTGAGACCCCCATTCTGTTCACCCGCATTGACGAAAAGAAGTTTATGGACGCTCTTTTGAAGGAGCAGGCCGCTAAGGCCAAGGCCGCCAAGGAAGCGGAAAAGGCAAAGAAGGCCGCAGAGGCTAAAAAGGAAGAAGCTCCCGTGGGGCTGATCGGTATTGAGGACTTTGCCAAGGTGGAGCTGACCGTGGGCCGGGTCGTTTCCTGTGAGCCCGTGGAGAAATCCGATAAGCTGTTGAAGCTGATGGTGGACATCGGCACGGAAAAGAGACAGGTGGTCTCCGGCATTGCCAAGTGGTACAAGCCCGAGGATCTGGTGGGCAAGAAGCTGGTTCTGGTGACCAATCTGAAGCCCGTGAAGCTGAGAGGCGTGGACAGCTTTGGCATGATCCTTGCCGCAGACAAGGGCGAGGAGGCTTGCGTGCTGTTCCTTGACGATTCCATTCCCGTAGGGAGCAAGATCCACTGATGTTTGATTCACACGCACATTACGACGACCGTATGTACGACGAGGACAGAGAGGCTTTATTTGCCGTAATGTTCTCGGAGGAACGGTTGTCGGGTATATTGACCATCGGGTGCTCCGAGAGGAGCTCCCGCGAGGCCATCCGTTTGGCGGAGAGTCACGATAAGATCTACGCCGCGGTGGGGTTTCATCCCGATCATGCGGAGCAGGTGGACATTGCATTGCTGGAAGAGCTGTTGAAGCATCCCAAGGTGGTTGCCATCGGGGAGATCGGGTTGGATTACTACTACGAAGATCCGGGCAGAGAGATCCAGCAGAAGGCGTTCCGTATGCAGCTGGAGCTGGCACAGAAGACCGGTTACCCGGTGATCGTCCACGACAGAGATGCACACGGAGATATTCTGGAGATCGTGAAGGAATATCCCGGCGTGAAGGGCGTGTTCCATTCCTATTCCGGCAGTGTGGAGATGGCAAAGATCCTTTTGGATCTGGGCTGGTATCTCTCCTTCTCCGGTGTGGTGACCTTCAAGAACGCAAGGCAGGCCCCCGACGTGGCGAGAATGGTGCCGGAGGATCGGTATCTGACGGAGACGGACTGTCCTTACCTCACCCCCGTTCCCTTCCGCGGGAAACGGAACGACAGCGGAAAAATGTACTATACCGTGGAAAAGCTGGCAGAGCTTCGGGGCGTTCCCTTCCAGACGGTGGAGGAACAAACGGAAGCCAATGCAAGGAGGTTGTTCGGCATTGAGATCTAATACCTACGCTTACCGTGTGGAAAACGGTATTTATATCAATTTGACAAACCAATGCACCAACGCCTGTGCCTTTTGCATCCGCAACAACGGAGACGGTGCTTACGGCAGTGACAGCCTTTGGCTGGAAAAGGAGCCGAACGCTTTGGAGGTTCTTGAAGCGGTGAAGGCGATCTTCTTTGCAGGGTGCAAGGAGTTTGTGTTCTGCGGATACGGCGAGCCGTTGATGAAGGCGGAGGTGCTTTTGGAAAGTGCAAAGCTTTTGAAGGAGACGTTCCCGGGGATCTCTGTGCGCATCAATACCAACGGTCACGGAAATCTGATCTGCGGGAAAGCTATTACCCCGGAATTTGCGGGGCTGATCGACTGCGTTTCCGTAAGCCTGAATACCTCAAGTGCTGCGGAATATACTCAGCTTTGCAAGCCCGTTTACGGTGCCAAAGCATACGACGCACTGCTTTCCTTTGCCATGGAATGTAAGAAGTACGTCCCCAAGGTGCAGTTCTCCGTGGTGGGCGATTATCTGAACAAATTCCAGCTGGCCATGTGTCAGGCTACGGCGGACAGATGCGGTGTGGTTTTACGTGTTCGTACATATATTGGGAAAAATGGACAATAAATTCCCCATTTCTGCCTAAAAAAATTTCTGCAAAAGGACTTGTTTTTTTCCTGATTTTGGTATACAATAATTAAGATAAAAAAGCAAAATAAAGAAATTCATTTTTCGGAGGTTTCTATCATGTCTGTTAAGGTTGCTATTAACGGCTTCGGCCGTATTGGTCGTTTGGCTTTCCGCCAGATGATCGACGCTGAGGGTTACGAGATCGTTGCTATCAACGACCTGACCAGCCCCAAGATGCTCGCTCACTTGCTGAAGTATGACACCGCTCAGGGTGCTTTCTGTGGCAAGCTGGGTACCACTCCCCTTCACACTGTTGACTGCACCGAGGATTCCATCGTAGTTGACGGCAAGGAAAACAAGATCTACGCTGAAAAAGACGCTGCAAACTGCCCCTGGGGCGCTCTGGACGTTGATGTAGTTCTGGAATGCACCGGTTTCTACACCTCCAAGGAGAAGGCTTCCGCTCACATCACCGCAGGCGCTAAGAAGGTCGTTATCTCTGCTCCCGCAGGCAACGATCTGCCCACCATCGTTTACAACGTAAACAACGAGACCCTGACCGCTGAGGACACCATCATTTCCGCAGCTTCCTGCACCACCAACTGCTTGGCTCCCATGGCTAAGGCTCTCAACGACTACGCTACCATCCAGAGCGGTATCATGACCACCGTTCACGCTTACACCGGCGACCAGATGATCCTGGACGGTCCCCAGAGAAAGGGCGACCTGAGAAGATCCAGAGCAGGTGCAATGAACATCGTTCCCAACTCTACCGGCGCTGCTAAGGCTATCGGCCTGGTTATCCCCGAACTGAACGGCAAGCTCATCGGCTCCGCTCAGCGTATCCCCACCATGACCGGTTCTACCACCATCCTGATCGCAGTTGTTAAGGGTGCTGACGTTTCCAAGGAAGGCATCAACGCTGCTATGAAGGCTGCTGCCAACGAGTCCTACGGTTACACCGAGGAGCAGCTGGTTTCCTCCGATATCATCGGTATGACCTACGGCTCTCTGTTCGATGCTACCCAGACCATGGTTTCCAAGGTTGACGACGACACCTATCAGGTACAGGTAGTTTCCTGGTACGACAACGAGAACTCCTACGTTTCTCAGATGGTTCGTACCATTAAGTACTTCGCTGAGCTCAGCAAGTAATTTTCCCCCAAAAAGCAAAAGAAGTCGGAGCTTTTCCGGCTTCTTTTTTCATCTTTTCGTTACATTTGCCAAACTGCGGGTTGACAAGTTTGTTTTCGTGTGATATACTGTTATAAAAAATAACGAAAGAAATGGAGACTACACATGAAAAAGCTTCTCATTATCGCATTGGCACTGATGATGTTGGCTCTTCCTGTTCTGACTGCTTGCAGCACCGAGCAGGGCGGCGGTACTTCCGATGAAGTATCTCAGAACAACAGCCAAGGCGAAATCAGCGACGATCCTCTTGCAGAGTTCCCCTTGGAGGAAAAGAATTTCGGCGGCCAGACCGTCAAGATCCTTACCCGTGCCGGACGTCACGCTCAGCAGTTCGTTGCGCAGGACGAATTCGAAGGTTCCGTTATCAACAGCTCCGTTCAGGCTCGTAATGACCTGATCGAAGAAAAGTACGGTATCATCATTGAGATCGAACCCACCGGCCGTCCCGCAACCGATATCGGCCTGACCATTCAGGGCGGTACCTCCGACTATCAGATCGTTTGCGACGCAGTTTACTCTATGATCGGTCACTTCACCGACAACTGGTTCTACTCTTTGAACGATCTTCTGGATCTGAACCAGCCCTGGTGGGACCAGAACGCTTGCAACCAGCTGACCCTTTCCGACAAGAAGTTCTTCGTAGCCGGCAACGCCATCTTCCAGGATGACTCCTACACCGCAGGCGTACTCTTTAACAAAAACGTTTACGCCGACCGTTACGAGGCTGAATACGGCTCCCTCTACGATATGGTTGACAAAGGCACCTGGACCATCGACGTGATGTACGAGCTGGCAAGAGATTTTGCAATGCCCGACGAAAACGGTGAATGGATGACCAGCGGCGCTTACTACGGCGTTGTTACCGACGGTTACTCCGGCGCTACCATGCTGACCAACGGTGCAGGCGCAGTTTCCGCATACAAGGACGAACAGAACAAGATCGTTCTCAGCGGCGGCTCCGAGCAGTCTATCAAGGCATTCGAAAAGGTATTCAACCTGCTCACCGACAGAACCGTTTCCGTATTCGCAGAGCAGTTCAAGCCCACCGATTGGGGCTACGGTTCCACCCAGTTCATCACCAACCGCGCTCTGTTCTCTGTTGGTTACCTCAGCAGTCTGCTGGGCATTATGACCAACGAGACTCCCGATAAGGTCGTTCCCGGCGTTCTGCCTCCTCCCAAGTTCGACGAGATGCAGGAAGGCTACCACGCAGGTATCAACGTATATCAGTCCGACGTGTTGGCAATTCCCGTATGCGTTGTTGACGAAGAGCAGCTTGAGATGACCGCTTACGCTATGGAGCTTCTGGGCTACTACAGCATGAAGGAATCCCCCTTCGGCGCAGACAGCGTAACCGCAGCGTTCTATGACACTTCCATGAAGTTCCAGGCTATTACCGACGACAACGACGCAAGAATGCTGGACCTGATCACCTCCAACCGTATCTACGACCTGGGCGGTGCATTCGACTGGAACGGCAAGATGATCGGTCTGTACAGCTCTAACCTGTACGCAAACGCCAACACTCTGGCATCCTCTTGGGAAGCTAACCTGCCCGGCGTTGAGGCTGCAATGCAGCAGACCATCGAAGCGTTCAACAACAGCATCAACTAATTTCTACTTATCAAGAAGGCCGAGAGAGATCTCGGCTTTCTTTTTTGACTTTTTTTCGTTTCCCTCTTCCCTTTTTGCGCTTTCGGTGGTATAATGTATTGTATTGAGCAAAAGATATGCTCCATTGCTTTGAAAGGCGGGCTTTTTATGGTAAAGCGGCTTCAAATAGACGAATTACAGCAATTTAAATGCGTGTACATGATCGGTGCGGGGGGTGTGAGTATGTCCTCCCTTGCGTTGATCTTACGAGAAAAGGGCGTTGAAGTCAGAGGCTACGACAGATCCCGTTCCGCCGTAACGGAGCGTTTGGAGCAGGCAGGGGTCACCATGTATTACGAGGACGATCCCAAGGGCTTTATCGGCGTGGATCTGGTATGCTTCACCGCCGCCGTGGGAGAAGAACATCCCCAGATGGTGCTTGCAAGGGAAAGCGGGGCGAGGATCATCTCCCGTGCGGAGCTTTTGGGCTGTATTGCGGCTTCTTATCCCTATTCCGTCGCCGTGGCGGGCACTCACGGGAAGTCCACTACCTCCGGTATGATCTCCCATATTTTTATGCACGCTCCCGGTTGCGACCCCACGGTGGTGGTTGGCGCCAAGATCACGGAGATCGATTCCGCTTACCGCATCGGCAAGGACGATCATTTTATTTTTGAGGCCTGTGAATACAAGGACAGCTTTCTTTCCTTCTACCCCAAGGTTTCGGTGGTTTTGAACGTTCAGCTGGATCACACGGATTATTTTCATTCTCTGGAGCAGATGCGTCATTCCTTTGAGCAGTTTTTGGGAAACACGGAGGAGGACGGCCTGTGCGTTTTAAATCTGGATTGCGAGAACTGCCGCGAGGCTATGAAGGCGTGTAGCCGCAAGATGGTGACTTACAGCGCCGCGGGTAACGAGGAAGCGGATTATTACGCAAAGAACATTGACCTTTCCGACGGGTTCGGGAAGTTTGACGTGTATCATCGGGGCGTCTTCCTGCTCCATAGTGAATTGAAGGTGCCGGGCATTCACAACGTGTCCAACGCTTTGGCGGCCGTGGCGGCTTCTCTGCCTGCCGGTCTTTCCCCGGAGGAGATCGCAAAGGGGCTGAACAGCTACTGCGGTGTGAACCGACGGTTTGAGTTCTTGAAGGAAGAAAAGGGTGCGCGGTATTTTGACGATTACGCCCACCATCCCGACGAGATCAAGGTGACTCTTGCGGCAGCGAAGGCCATTACCAAGGGGCGGGTGATCTGTGTATTCCAGCCTCACAACTATTCCAGACTGAGAGATCTGTTTGAGGATTTCAAGGGTTGCTTCGGGGATGCGGATCTGCTGGTGCTGACCAAGCTGTACGCGGCAAGAGAATCTGCGGGAGAAGAGGTCTCCTCGGCACTTTTAGCGGAGCAGACAGGGGCGGTCTACATGGATTCTCTTGAAGAGATCCCCGCTTATCTGGATGGAATCTGCCGCGAAGGCGACACGGTTTTGATCATGGGTGCGGGAGATATTGGAAAACTGGCAGAAAAAATGAAAAAAAGATAAAAAATCTCTTGACAAAGTCGGAAAAATGTAGTATATTAAGTTGTTCGTGAATTTTTGATAAAATTTGGAGGTGTATAGATATGGCAAAGTGCAGTGTTTGCGGAAAGGGCGTTTCCTTCGGCCACAATGTCTCCCACTCTAACAGAAAGACTGGTAGAACATGGAAGGCTAACATCAGAAAGGTCAACGCTGTTGTAAACGGTTCCAACAAGAAGATCGCCGTTTGCTCCCGTTGCCTGAGAAGCGGCAAGGTAACCAGAGCCGTATAATCGGTTCTTCGTTTCATCGCAAAAAAGAGCTATGCAGATTTTTGCATAGCTCTGTTTTTTATTTGTTCCCGGGATATTCGCTCTTCAGCATGGCAAAGCGCAAGACGGTACGGTAGCTGCCCTTGACCATCAAAGAGTTCACTTCCCTGCCCTCCTCCCGAAAGCCGTTTTGCAAAGCGAAGCGGACGGAGACATCGTTGCCCTCCAAGATACGCAGGATCACACGATTGGATTCCAGCCGACCGAAGGCAATCTCCAGCAGAGCGGAAAAGGCTTCGCTCATATAGCCCTTGCCCCAATAATCGGGAGACAGGACGTAACCAAGCTCACAGCATTCGTTGGTGATATCCACGGAGGTGAAGCCGCAGTTCCCGATGACCTTACCGGTTTCGTTCAAGACGACGGCCCAATCGGCGTGCTGTCCTTTACGGTAGCGTTTTTGAATAAATTCCAGATAGCCCCGTGTCTCGTGAAGGTTCAGGTGAGGAGTCCAGCGGAGGTAGCGGGAGACCTCTTCCCGGGACATATATTCGTTGACGTCGTAAAGGTCCGCGCCGGTAAACGGCCGAAGGGTCAGACGTTTCGTTGTGAGGACGGGGAGGGCGGAAAACAGGTTGCGGTAAAGCAGATCGTCCATGGATGGCTCCTTTGGGGATTTTTTCGGTAGCCTTAGTATATCACACTTTTAAAAGTTATGCAATATCCATAATTTTTTTAATAAGATATTTACACTTTGAAACCTTGACAAAAAGAGAAAATCATAGTATAATAGGAACAATCATGGGATGATATTAAAATCCGCCTTTAGGAGGTTCATTATGCGCAACCGTTTTCTCTGTCTTTGTCTGGCACTGGTGATGGTGCTCCCCCTGGTTTTGGGGTCATGTACCAAGGTCGCGGAGATCGAACAGAAGCCCGCACCTGTGTACACCCTGTATTGCATCACGGGCGACACCACTACCGACGAAGCAATCACTAAGATCGAGTACGAGCTGAACCGCACGCTGTTCTACCGTATCGGTTCTATCGTTAAATTGGAGTTTGCCACTGCCGAAGAGTATCATGAGTTGATCGAATCCAAGACCTTGGAGGTCAGCGATTATATCAACGGTACCAACATCAGCGGCACCAACGAAAAGGAAGAAAAGAAGGCTCTGGTAAACACCGCTAAGCTTTCCGAGACTGCTAAGGCTTCCGGATTTGAGTTTATGACCGGTGAGGCGATCCTGAACGACCTTGAGGCAGGGATTCCCATCGAGCTGGAATGCCCCCGTCTTGACCTGTTCCTGATCACCGATTACCAGGAATATCTGGAGATGGCCGAAAACGGCGATCTGGCAGCTTTGGATACCGTTCTGGGTAACGAAGCAAAGGCGATCAAGAGCGTTGTTCACTCCTCTTTCTTCAATGCGGCAAAGGTCAACAACAAGACCTACGGCGTTCCCTGTAACACCAGCATTGGCGAGTACACCTACGTTGTGTTCGACAAGCAGATCCTTGAGGACAGCAACGTTGCTCTGGAAACTTTGAAGGATATGGATGACCTTTCCGATTATCTTGCCATCGTCAAGGAAAACAACCCCGATATCATCCCCCTTGCCAACACCGTAACTCCCTGGCAGTTCTCTTATATGTTCGTGGACGGTTTTGCCGCATACGTTAACGCTTCCGGCAACGTTCGTTCCACCTACGAGGATGCCGCTATGAACGCTTACTTCTCCATGCTGGCTCGTTATAACTCTCTGGGTTATTTTGAAAACAACGAGGGCAAGAAGGGCGACGATGAAAGCGCTCCCTTTGCCGTGAAGTTCATTTCCGGCACCAAGGAAGAGATCGACGCGCTGGCTAAGAAAAACAACTACGTTTACAATACCTACTGCAACCCCATTGCAACCAGTGAAAACTCCATTGATTGCATCTACGGTGTTTCTATCCACTGCCCCTCCAGCTGGCTGACCCAGGTTATGGAGATCCTGACCGAGCTTTACGTTGACGACGGTCTGCAGAACACCCTGCTTTACGGTATTGAAGGCGAGCACTATCGTCTGGAAGGCTCTCAGGTAGTTCGCAAGAACAAGGACTACATGATGAGCTACAAGCACACCGGTAACTGCTTCATCGCTTATACCGATCTGGACGCAGGCGACTCTGTTGACAGATGGCAGCTGATGAGAGACCAGAACATCGACGCTACCGAGTCCAAGACCATCGGCTTTAACTTCCTCCCCAAGGAATTTGTCTTTGGTACCTACAAGGATGAAAACGGCGTTGAGGTTGACTGGAAGATCGCAGAGCCCGATTATCAGTCCATTATGTGGACCGTGATCGAACCCTACTACAACGAGCTGATGAGCGGTACTGCTATCGACTTTGACTATCAGCAGGAGGCTATCGATTCCAGAGAAGCCGCAATGCAGAGCATTTACAACGATCTGTTCAAGACCTACGAGCTTCGTCTGAGCCTGGCGGCAACCGCAAACGTTACCCAGGACGTGGAAGCAGAGTTTGGCGAACAGTTCAAGGCAGAAGCTTTGGTACAGTCCAAGGAAGAATGCGTTAAGAAGTTCCAGAGCAGTTCTCGTCAGAGAAAGCTGGAAAAGGAGCTGTCAGCTCAGTATCCCGAACTCACCGCAGAAGAAATCGATTTGAAGATGGAAGAGATCCTGGCTGATCCTGACGCTCTGTGGGAATACAGAACCTTGGCAGTTAAGGAAGCTCAGTGGGAGAACGATATCCTTTCCCGTTATCAGAAGCTTCTGGAGGCAAAGGTTGACGAAAAGACCGAAGAGATTTTGAACAGTGAAGACTATTTGGCTTCCGTTGCAGTCATTCCCGAATCCGAAGAGTTCAAGAAGGAATACGACTACACCGTTCTGATCCAGGTTGACGATACCGTTAGCAACTACCTGAACAATACCCTGTCCGATCTGATCTCCGCATACTGCGACGAAATGATCGCAGAGTGCGAAGCAAAGCTGGAAGAAGCAATCGTGAAATTTGCAGAAGAGTATGCAAAGAACTCTCAGAAGGCATATGAGGATGGCGTGAAGGCAGAGATCAAGAAGCTCTTCCCCACCAAGACTGACGAAGAGATCGAAAAGCTGACCAAGACCCAGCTGGATTTCATTAAGGACTATGCAAAGGTAAGCTCCACCGATAAGAAGTGGGACAAGGGCTTCGCCGATCTGACTGCAGAGTTCTACCCCGAGCTGACTGCAGAGGAAGAGATCAACGCTAAGCACGCCGAGCTTGAGAAGCTGTTCACCGAGGTTTATCTGCCTCTGTACGCCAATGCTTACAACGGCACCAAGCTGGCTCTGGTTGAGATCGGCTACCTGTCCAGATCTTCTCTGGAGACCTTTGGTGACACTCCCGCAGAAGGTGAGGGCGAAGAAGGCGGAGAGGCCGGAGAAGATACCGAGACCGAAACTCCCGAAGAGCCCGGTGAAGACACTACCGAACCCGGCCAGTACGAATCTTATTACGAATTCGTGTTTGAAGTGAAGTTCCAGAATCCTTACTACGCACAGTTCGGCACCAACGGTTAATAAAAGTTTGCGGCAGAGGAGGCACCTCCCCTGCCGCTTTTCTATTCTTAACAAAAAGAGGTAAGACGTAATGACCGTTACCACCCTTTATACAAAAGAACGCTTATTGCAGTTCAATAGCTTCGTGTTACGTTCTCGCAGATTCTTCAACTGGACCATGGGGATCGCAACCGCATTGACTCTTTTGAGCACTCTTTTGGTATACTGTTACGACGCTCTTGATTCCACGATCCTTATTTGTTTCTTCACAGTCCTTGGCATGGATCTGGTACAGGTTTTTCTTTCGGTGGTTCTTCCCAGGCTGACCGTGGGGAAATCGAAGATATTGGGCACTGAAATTGAATACACCTTTGAGGAAACGGGCTTTCGCTACCGTTCCTCCGGTCAATTCACGAAGGAAGAAGGCACTGTACAATATGCTCTGCTGAAGCGTGCCGAAAAGCAAGGCAGGGAGTTATACCTGATGCTGAACAATATTTCCGGCAACATTGTGGATATCAGCAGCCTTTCCGATTATGAAGTGGATTCGCTGAGGAAGCTGTTGGAACAAAGTTTAGGAACGAAAAAGGTCAAATGGCGTTGAGAAAAAGCCTGCTCTCGATAGGAGAACAGGCTTTTCGTTTTGTAAAGTTTAGTCCTTGAAGAATGCTTTGCAGCACTGATACATGGCGTAGATATCGGATTTGGCCGCCAGCTCGGAGGGTGCGTGCATGGAGAGCAACGGTACGCCTACGTCGATAACATCAATGCCAAACTTGGCGATATCCACGGCAACGGTACCTGCGCCGCCCTGATCCACTTTACCGTATTCGCCGGTCTGCCATGCAACACCTTCGGCGTCCAGAATACGGGTGATGCGGGACATCAGTTCGGCAGGAGCGTCGGAACAGCCGCCCTTGCCCCGGGAGCCGGTGTACTTGGATACGACTACGCCGTTTCCGATATAGCAAGAGTTATTAGCCTCATATGCATCTGCAAAGTTGGGATCGTAGGCGCCGCCAACGTCTGCGGAAATGCACAGGGAGTTGCGGAAGGTCTCGCGGTCGCAAACCTTTGCGTCGGCACAGAGGTCGCGCAGGAAGCCCGCATAGGCTTCACTGCGAAGGCCGGTAACGCCTTCAGAACCGATCTCTTCTTTATCCGCAAGGAAGACAACACAGGTATGCTGGGGCACTTCCAGCTCTTCCAACGCACGGAGAGAAGGATATGCGCAGACCTTATCATCCATGCCGTATGCGGCAACCATGCTACGATCGAGGCCTACTTCTCTGGACTTCTGCGCAGGGACGGCAGAAAGCTCTGCGGTCATAAAATCTCGCTCTTCCATGCCGTACTTTTCGTAAAGAATGGAAAGAATGTTCAGCTTAACGCCTTCCTCTTCGTCGAAAGGAAGAGAGCCGCCGATGAGGTTCAAGGTCTCGCCGCCGATAACGTTGGCGCCTGTTTTGGCCACCTGATCCTTGGCAATATGGGGCATGAGGTCGCTGATATACAGAACGGGATCGTTTTCATCCTCGCCGATGCAAACGTCAACGCGGGCGCCGTCCTTGAGGTAAACAACGCCGTGGAGTGCCAAAGGCAACGCCGTCCACTGGTATTTTTTGATTCCGCCGTAGTAGTGGGTCTTGAAGTAGCCGATGCCGGAGGATTCGTACAGAGGCATGGGCTTCAGATCAAGGCGGGGGGAATCGATGTGGGAAGCCATGATACGGAAGCCCTCGGAAAGAGGCTTGGAGCCGATGACGGCCAGCATCAGGCTCTTTTCACGGTTGATGCGGTATACACGCTGACCCGGAGTCAGAGGAGAACCGGGGATATAGGGCTTGAAGCCCGCCTTTTCCGCCATCTCCACAGAGGTACGAACGGCATCTCGCTCGGTTTTGGAAGCATCCATGTATGTGCGGTATGCGTTGCAGAAAGCGTCCACAGCAACACGGTCCTGTCCTTTGAGGGAGGGCGTGGGCTTAAACAGAAGATTCTTGGCAAATTCTTTTTCCATATTTTAAAGCTCCTTTTGGGAATAAATTTTTTCGTAGATCTTTTGGGCAAAAAGCACCCTTTTGACATACTTGCGGGTTTCTGCAAAGGGAATGGTGTGCAGCGTCCTGCCGTCACGGCTATATTTTGGATCGGCAAGCCACTCCGAAACGTTACCGATTCCCGCATTATAGGCGGCAAGAGCGGTAGATGGTTCGGGAAACAGCTTGATAAGCTTTTGCAAATAATACGTCCCGCAACGAATATTGGTAGCCGGGTCAAAAAGGTCGCTGTTCGGAGGCAAGCAAAGCTCCGACACAAGCTCACGAAAGGTAGAGGGTGTCAGTTGCATAAGACCGCAAGCACCCGCAGAAGAAACCGCCCCGGGACGGAAGCGGCTCTCACAACAGATCACGGCGTTCACCAAAGAAATGGGAAGCTCCGCTTCGTGGGCATAGGCCGTGACAACGTCCTGATAGTCAAGGGGATACATCCTTTTGAAGGCAAGAGTGCCCAAGGCGAAAAGGATACAAAAGATCAACAGCAGGCAGAGTAGGACAAGCCGTTTCTTTTTGAGCAATCAAAGCGCTCCTTTTTGGATAGCGGAGAAGGTTTCTATAGCTTTTTTGTACAACGCTTCCCTGCTGCCATCGTTTTCCAAGATCCCGTGACAATGCTCACGGAAAAATTCCGCAGAGGGCTGGTGGGCCAACCTGCGGCGGGCCTCGGCTTCGGAAATACCGTCTCTGGATACAATACGGGAAACGCAATCCTCCTCAGGAGCTACCACTGCCACAATGAAGTCGCAGAGGGGGTCCAACCCGCTCTGGAACAGAGTGGGCGCATCCAAAAGCACGTATTCCACAGAGGAGGCGGCAGTGCGGACATGGATCTCTTCGCCCACGAATCGTGCGGTGAGGGCATTGAGCTTTTCCATGGCGGAAGGATCGGAAAACACCTTCTCCCGCAGAGCGGGACGGTAAAGCTTACCGTCTTTGACGGTGTCTTCCCCGAAGGTTTCCCCAATGGCCCTAAGGCATGGGGTCATTTGAGACGTAAGTTCGGCATAAACACGGTCGCAATCCAAAACAAGATAGCCAAGTTCTTTTGCGGCTTCCGAGGCGGTGGTCTTGCCGCTTCCGCTTCTGCCGGTCAATCCGATCAATCGCATATTCCCACGACCTCCAGAATCTTTTCTTTGGAGATCGCACCCTCACGCAGGAGCTTGGGACGCTCTCCCGCAAGGGAAAGGATGGTCGACTCTATAGAATACGCACAAGCGCCGCCGTCAATGATCAGATCGGCAACGTTTGCCATCTCAAGGGCGGTCTCACCATCCTTTGCGGAGGTAAAGCCGGAAATGTTGGCGCTGGTGGCGGCAATGGGCACGCCCGCCCCACGGGCAATGGCTAAAAACAGCGGTTCATCGGGGAACCTCAAGCCAACGGTATCCCCGCCGGAGGTGACAACAGAGGGAACGCATTCCCGCTTCTTGACGATCACGGACAACGGGCCGGGAGTGAACGTATTCAATAGACGGCGGGCGGAATCGTCGATAAAGGCAAATTCCTCCGCCTGGGAAACGGAATGGAGATGCAACAGGAGAGGTTTATCCAAGGGGCGATTTTTGGCACGGTACAAATTATATACGGCACTCTCGTCCAAAGCATTACAGCCTATGCCATAGACCGTCTCGGTGGGAAAGACCACCAATTTCCCCTCCCGCAGGAAGGCTGCGCCCAAGGAAACGGCTTCTTTGAAAGAGGCTTCATCGGTAACGCGGATGATGATTGCGGGCATGGTTTCTCTCCTTTCACTGCTCTGTTTATTCTATTATATCACAGGAGACGGCGTTTTTCCATAGTCTTTTGAAAAAAAGTATTGAAAAGCTCAAAAATCCATGGTATAATGTGAAAAGTCTTTTGAACAAGGAGGGTCGATATGCCCATTCGTATTCCTTACTCTTTGCCCGCCACCGAGACCTTGACGCGGGAGAATATTTTCGTCATGGATGAGCGCCGTGCCTCCAGTCAGGACATCCGTCCTTTGCGCATTGCGATCCTGAACCTTATGCCCACCAAGATCGTGACGGAAACACAGCTGTTGCGATTGCTTTCCAACACGCCCTTGCAGGTGGACGTTTGCTTGATGACACCCGAGACCCATTGCTCCAAGAACACCCCCGAGGAGCATTTGAACTCATTTTATACCAAATTTTCCGACATCGTAAACGAGAAGTTCGACGGCATGATCATCACCGGTGCTCCCGTGGAATATCTGCCCTTTGAAGAAGTGGATTACTGGGAAGAGCTTTGCAAGATCATGGAGTGGGCGAAGACCAACGTATACTCCACCCTTTACGTTTGCTGGGGGGCTTACGCAGGGCTTTACCACAATCATGGGATCCAGAAGTACCCCTTGGAAGAAAAGGTCTCCGGCATTTACCGCCATCGAACGCTGGTGCCCGAGAATCCTTTGGTACGCGGGTTCAACACCCATTTCAACGCGCCCCATTCCCGCTATTCCTACGTGAAGAGAGAGGACGTTTTGGCCTGCGAGGATCTGACCATTCTGGCGGACTCCGAGGAGGCGGGTTTGTTCCTGATCGCCGCAAAGAACGGAAGAGAATGCTACGTTACGGGGCACCCCGAATACGACAGCGACACGCTGCGCAAGGAATACGAGAGAGACGTTGCCAAGGGGTTGGATATCAAGGTTCCCAAGAATTACTTCCCCGACGACGATCCCACCAAAGAGCCCATGAATACCTGGCGGGCCACTGCCCATCTGCTGTATTCCAACTGGCTGAACTATTCCGTTTACCAGAACACCCCCTTTGATATTCGGGAGATCCGCTGATGTACGAACGGGACGGAGAATGGGTCATGGAAGGGCTGGAAGCCCGAGACCCCAAACGGATCAAGAACATGGAGGAGCTTTACGAATACGTGGAGACGGTGGGGTTTTTACCCTTGTTCCGCAGTCACGTCACGGGCTTCTCGCTGGAAGAGCTGACGGCTTCCGAGGCATGGTTTTCCGGAGAGGATGAAGATCCCTGGGAGTGGCGAAGCATTGCCGCTTCGGAGGGAAAGGTAGTTTACGGAAAGTTTTTCGGTCGGAAGGCAGGGTTTATTTCCAAGGAATGGTTTCCCTACTTTGCCGCTTACCGCAGAGACGGATACGATTTTGACACCCTGTATGAATTGGGGATGGCACCTCGCAAGAGTAAGCTTTTGATGGACGTTTTGGACGGTCAGCTCTACGTGCCCTCTTACGTGTTGAAAGCGGAAGCAGGTTTTTGCAAGGACGGCGAACGGGGCTTTGAGGGTGCCGTCACCAACCTGATGATGCAGACCTACGTGGTCATTGACGGCTTTGAGCGGAAGCTGAACAAAAAAGGTGAAGCCTACGGCTGGCCCGTTGCCAATTATACCACGGCGGAAACAAAATTTGGCAGAGACATGGTGAGAGCTAAGTATAAACTGACAAAAAAGGAAGCACTTGCCAAGCTCCTTGAGCAGATGCATAAGCTTTATCCGGATGCTACCGAAAAAGAGATCTTGAAAGAAATATGAAAAAACGCCTTTCTTCAAAGAAACGAAGAAGGGCGTTCTTTTGTTTATAAGGTTGCAAGCCGTTTTTCCAAAAGTGTTTTTAGCAAGACGGGGTTGGCCTTGCCCTTGGATGCGGCCATCACCGCACCTGTCATGGCTTTTACCACGTTGGTCCTGCCGTTGCGGTAGGACTCTAACATATCCGGATTGGTGGCAAAGACTTCTTCGATCCAGGCTTCAATATCCTCCGGGTTGCTGTTCTGCGCCAGATCCAGCTTGTTCATAGCGGATACGGGCTCTTGCTCTCCTTGCCATACAAGCATCGCCAGACGTTTGGCGGCGGTGGAGTTCAATTTTCCTTCGCCCCAAAGAGTGGAAACCTCTGCAAAGGCGGCGGGAGAAGCGATGAAATCCGAAGGTGCGGGATCGGCAGGCAAGGTGCGCAGGATCTCCCCCAAAAGAAGGTTGATCAGCAATTTTGTATGTGGCGTCTGGGAGGCGCAGGATTCAAAGAAGTTTGCAAGGTGGGGCGAGGAGGTGAGAAGACGGCTTTCCTCCTCCGTAGCGCCGTAGACGGCTTGGTAACGCGCTCTGCGGGACGCGGGAAGTTCGGGAAGCGTATTTTGGATGTCCTCGATCAAAGACGACTCCAAAAAGAAGGGCGGAAGGTCGGGCTCGGGAAGAAAACGGTAGTCGGAAACGCTCTCCTTGCGGCGAAGCAGGAGGGTTTGATTCTTCTGTTCGTCGAAACGGCGAGTCTCACGGTAGATCTCGCCCCCGTTTTCCAACACCTTCACTTGGCGGGCAAACTCTGCATCGATGGCACCTGCGACGGCAGTGAAGGAATTCAAATTTTTCATTTCCGTGCGGACACCAAGTGCGGTCTCTCCTATTTTACGAACGGAAAGGTTCACGTCGCAACGAAGAGATCCTTCCTGCATTTTACAATCGGAGACCCCCGCATAAAGCAGACACAATCGCAAAGCCTTCAGGAAAGCAACCGCTTCATCTGCAGAATGGATCTGCGGCTCGGTAACGATCTCGATGAGAGGGACACCGCAACGGTTGTGATCCACCAGAGAATAGCCCTCCTTGGTGTGGATCAGCTTGCCTGCATCCTCTTCCAGGTGGATACGGGTGATCTCCACGGTCTTTTCCCCGGATTCACAAGTAAAGGTCAGACTGCCGCCGCTGCACAGCGGGAGGTCGTACTGGGTGATCTGGTAAGCCTTGGGAAGATCGGGATATGTATAGTGCTTACGGTGAAAACGCACCTCACGGGAGATCTCGCAGCCTGTGGCAAGGCCTGCTTTGATCCCCAAACAGACTGCGGCACGGTTCAGCACGGGTAACGTACCAGGAAAGCCCATGCAAACGGGACAGCACGCGGTGTTTGGCGGTGCGCCGAAGGTGGTGGGACAGGCGCAAAAGATCTTACTGCGAGTGGAAAGCTCTGCATGAACCTCCAAACCGATGACGGCTTCGTAATTGTTATACATGACGGCCAACCTCCCGTTCGTAGGCATCGCCCGCAAGGAAAAGAAGGTCTTCGCGGAAAGCGGGAGCTACCAGCTGGAAGCCGATGGGAAGGGTGTTTTCCGTTTTGCAGGGAATAGAGACGGAAGGAAGCCCCGCAAGGCTTGCAGGCACTGTGAAGCGGTCAAAAGCACGCTTTTCGCTACGGGAGAAGCCGCCGGATTGGGGCGCTTCGCAGGTGGCGGTGGGTGCCAAGATCAGATCGACGCTTTGGAAGGCTTGCTGAAAGGAGGTTTTGATGAAACGCTGTTTTTCCAGAGCGGGATTATAGTACGTATCCAGATTTTCCTCCAGCAGGTAGGCCGCACCGGAGGTGATCCTGGCCTGCACTTCCCCGCCGAGGAAACGTTCTTTGGTATTTTTTGCGATCTCGGATGGGGACGTTCCGTTTCCTCTTGCGCCAAAGCGAACGCCGTCGTAACGGCCGAGATTGGATGCCGCCTCCGCAGAGGAGAGGATATGGTACACACTGAGAGAATCTTCGGTGACAGGCAAAGACATGGGGCAAAAAACAGCTCCCAGGGAGCGGTAAACCTCCATGACGCAATCAAGCGCTTTTTGCACGTTGGGGGTAAGATCCTCGGTATAAAACTCCCTTGGGATGCCGATGCGCAAGCCCTTGACGGATGCCGGCATGGAAGCAAAATAATCGGGAACGGGCTGTAAAGAACAGGTGGCGTCAAAAGGATCTGCACCTGCAAGAACGGACAGCACCATGGCGCTATCCCACATGGTATGGGTGACGATCCCAACGGTATCCAAGGAGGATGCAAAAGCGATCATACCGTAGCGGGAGATCCTGCCGTAGGTGGGCTTCATCCCCACCACGCCGCAAAAGGACGCGGGCAGGCGTACCGAACCGCCGGTATCCGAGCCCAAGGAGAACACGGCTTGATCTGCGGCAACGGATGCGGCAGAACCGCTGGAGGAACCCCCTGCCATACGGGTGAGGTCGTGAGGATTCACCGCAGGATAATAGGCAGAGTATTCCCCCGTTGCACCCATGGCAAATTCATCCAGATTCAGTTTTCCAAGCAAAACAGCTCCCGCTTCCTCCAGACGATTCACCACGGTGGCGGAATAGGGCGGGACATGATCCCGCAGCATCCTGGAGGCGCAGGTGGTCGGGATGCCCTCCGTACAGAAATTATCCTTTACCGCCATGGGGATCCCGGCCAGAGGATGCAGCTCTTCCCCCTTTATACGACGGGAATCGACATCCCGAGCCTGTAAAAGGGCGCGCTCCTGGCAAAGGGTCAGAAAAGCACCGATATCACGGTTTTCCTCGGCGATGCGATCCAGATAGGCGGAGGTCAGCTCGAAGGAAGAGATCTCTTTTTTTGAAAGTTGCAAGGAAAGGTGTTGCAAAGTTGCCATCTTACAGATCCTCCATAACCAAGGGAACCGCAGGGCAATTCTCCCGCACTACGGGAGCGTTCTGCAACAGCAGCTCCACGGAGGAAAAGAGGACGGGAATATCCTCCCGCAGAACCGCACAGGCGGACGAGGGAAGATTGGGAGTGACGTCTTCGTTCATAGTGGGTGTTACTCCTTATCGGCACAAAAGCGTTTTCCGCCGTTGACACAAGGGCAAAAAACGCTTTTTGAAATCATCAAATGGAACGAAAATCCACAAAGGGATGGGGAGCATTCTTATTCTCTTCAAAGGTACAATGCTCCAAAATAGCTCTTCTGGTAACGATGCCCACGAACACGCCGCGGTCATCCACCACGGGGACAAAGTTCTGATCCTTCAGCTTGGCAAACACCTGGGGAACCGTCTCGGAAGCCTTTACGGGAGGGTTGAAACCGGGACGGATCAAGGAAGAGACCTGATTCTTCTCCAGCGATTTGTGAGAACAATCCTCGGTATCCATAATATACCAAAGAAAATCCCCCTCGGTGACAGTGCCCACGTACACGCCGTTTTTATCGATCACGGGGATAGCGGTGTAGCCGCGGTTATGCATTTTTTCCAGCCCGTTGCGAAGGGTGTTGGTATCCTCCAAGCAAGCCACAAGGCTCTTGGGGATCAGGAAGCGGAGAATATTCATGAAGAAGCTCCTTTGGACATTCCGTTACGTATTTATAGTACAACAAATATATGAACTCAATATGAACAGAAGAGGGTTTTAATACGATATGTGGATTATCCACAAAAACAGGACGCTCTTTTTGACATTCTAAAATCGAATTCTTCAAGTTTTTGCAATTTTTTTGAAAAAGACTTGCATTTTGAATGAAAAAGTGGTAGAGTATATCTGTATTTTTGCAGCCGAGAATGCAAAAAGGAAAGGAAGACTTTTCTATGGAAATCAGAATTGAAAGAACCGCTACTCCCAAGGCGAAGCCCACGGGCGCTTTGGGATTTGGCAAGATCTTTACCGATCATATGTTTGAGATGGATTACAACCCCGAGCAGGGTTGGCACGATCCCCGCATTACTCCCTATCACGATCTGGTGCTCTCCCCTGCCTGCGTTGTATTCCACTACGCTCAGGAAATGTTTGAGGGCATGAAGGCATATAAGGATGCTGACGGCAAGGTGCGTCTGTTCCGCCCCATGAAGAACATTGAGCGTCTTAACGCCACCAACGAGCGTATGTGCATCCCCAAGATCGATCCCATGGATGCTTTGCAGGCTATCAAGGAGACCGTGCTTACCGATGCGGACTGGATCCCCACGGAGCCCGGAACTTCCCTGTATATCCGTCCCTTTATCATCGCCACCGACGTTGGGTTGGGTGTTCACCCTTCCAAGAACTATAAGTTCTGCATCATTCTCGCTCCCTCCGGCTCTTATTACGCAGGCGGTCTTGCTCCCGTTAAGATCGTGGTGGAGGACGAGTACGTCCGTGCCGTCAAGGGCGGTACCGGCTTTGCCAAGGTGGGCGGTAACTATGCGGCCTCTTTGATCGGTCAGCAGAAGGCAGAGAAGATGGGCTACGCTCAGGTGCTTTGGCTGGACGGTATTGAGCACAAGTACATTGACGAGGTTGGCGCCATGAACGTGTTCTTCGTCATTGACGGTAAGGTGGTGACCCCTCAGCTGGAGGGTAACATCCTTCCCGGCGTTACCAGAGACTCTACCATCCAGTATCTCCGCGGCAAGGGGTACGAGGTTGAGGAACGCAGGATCTCCATTCAGGAGGTTTACGACGCGGCCAAGGACGGCACATTGAACGAGATGTTCGGTACGGGTACTGCCGCCGTGATCTCCCCTGTTGGTGAGCTGAACTGGGACGGCAACAAGGTGATCATCAACAACAACGAGATCGGTGCTATTTCTCAGATGCTTTACGACGACATCACCGGCATTCAATACGGCAAGAAGGACGATCCCTTCGGCTGGAGCATGGTTCTTTGATGGAACAGCAAGCAGTTAAAACAAGTTTTTGGCAAAAGCTGAAGGAACGGGAGCTTCTGAGCCCTTGGTTTTTGGCTTTTGCGGGTAGTTTCGTTTTCGGGATCCTCGTCTACGTTTTGGCGAGGATCTTTCCCGATTTTGCGGAGTTCTGGGCTCGGTATCCCTCCCAGGGGTTACGTTTTGTGCTTGGGAAGTTAACGAGTATTTTACCCTTTTCCACTGCGGAATGGGTGATCTATTCCGCACCCGTATTGATCTGGGGATATTTTTTCTTTTCAAGCCGCTCCATGAAGAAGGATAAGAGTGTAAAAAACTACTACCGCTGGATGCTCTCGTTGGTCTGCATGCTTTTGGTCATTCTGACCTTGTTCTTCACAGCCTTTGGTCCTTGTTATTTTCGTTACGGTCTGGATGAGAATCTGAACATCGAGAAGCGACCCGTTTCCCCGGAGGAGCTGTATGAAACGGCGTTGATCCTGGGCAAAGAGATCGAAAGCTTGGTAGATGAACTGACCTTTGATATTCACGGCGCTTGTATCATGCCCTACGATTACGATACGTTGGTGGAGAAGGTCAATGAGGCTTACGGCAATTACGCAGAGGAAGAAGAGTTTATCGGGCATTTCGATACCTACGCCAAGCCCATGGCCATTTCTCCCCTGTTCACCTATACCCACATTTCCGGGATCTACACCTTTATGACGGGAGAAGTGAACATCAACACCAATTATCCCGATTTCATCCGACCCTTCACCATTGCCCACGAGTTTTCTCATCAGCGGGGCATTGCAAGGGAAGACGAAGCAAACTTTATGGCCTATTTGGTGTGCATTCGCAGTGACGATGCCTTCGTGCGGTATTCCGGGTATGCAAATCTGTTACAGTACGTGACGGATGCTCTTTGGTCGGCGGATAAGGAGCTTTACAGGAAGTATGCGCGGACGTATATGCCTACGGAGGTCTCCAAGGAGTTTGCCGCATACTCTGCTTTCTTTGACAAGTACAGGGAAAGCACGGCTTCACAAGTGACGGGGGCGGTAAACAACACCTTCTTAGGCAGTCAGGGACAGTCCGCGGGCACCAAGAGCTACGGGCTTGTCGTGGACCTTGCGGTGGCGTATTATTTGCCTATTAAAGATGAATGAAAAACGACTTAAGGCCCTTTCTTTAGAAAAAGAAAGGGCCTTAAGAATCCCCAAAGAAATCTTCTGCCAAAACCGATATGCATCGGTTTTGGAGGGAAAAGTTTTTGAGGAGAGAGGAAAACTGCGAAAGCAGTTTGGAGAGAGGAACTTTTTTTCAAAAAGTTCCTCTCTCCATGAAAAAAAGGCTTCCGATGTAGCGGAAGCCTTTTTTATAGGGATCGTTTTTAATAAAAAGTCGCTACGGGCTGGGCGGGGGGCTCGGCCTTTTCCACTTGGATAGCGGTGAGAACGGGTCCCTCTCCGTCGTACAGCTTGTGGTGCTCGATGGTGATCTTGGCGGTGATCTGGATCCAATCCTGAGTCTTCAGCTTGAGCTGATCCGTACCCTTGCACACCAAGCCGCGGTAGGTGATGTCCTCCGCACAGCAAACCATCACGTGTCTGCCCACGGCAAAGGACTTATCGAAGGGATTGCTTCCCTTGGCAACCATTCCCTTGAAGGAAACGGTCTTACCGTCGTACTTTTCCATCTCCTCGGACAGGTCGCGGTACCATTCGGCGTAGTCCGTGTCCTTGATCTCGATGACGGGAGCGTTGATATCGAAGGGCAGAGGATCCTCAATCTGATCGTAGTCCATTCTGCCGTCCAGGTATTCGTAAGCGATGGTGGCGCGGCGGCTGACGGCACGTACCATCTGGTGAAGCTCCATTACGTCCATATCCAAGGGAACGCGGTTGAAAATAACGATCTCACAGCTTTGCAGCTTGTCCACCATCTGGGTACGCATATTGGTGTTATAGGTCTTTACGGTGGTGGCGTCGATGAACAGCATCTCCTGGTAGACGAACCAGTTCTCCGGCATACGGGAATAGAAGAGATCCAGCATCCACATACCGTTGTATTCCAAAATGATCATTTTGGGGTTGTGCTTCTTTTCCAGGGCGGTCATCAGCTCGGTGGTCAGATCCCCGGGCTCTTCCACAAATTCGATGGCTACGTTGGGAGATGCGAAGGAGGTGGGGTCAAATTCCTCAACGCCTTCCTCACAGCAGATCACCAGCAGAGGCTCTCCTGTGTTGAATTGGGAATCCTCCAGAGTTTCCTGAATGCACTTGGTCTTCCCCGCTTCCAAAAAGCCGGTAAAAAGATATACGGGCATATCCATGGTTTAACAATCCTTTCAAATACCGAACAGGGCGGCAAGCTTCTCTTGGTTGATCCCTGCGCCGATGACGCAAAGTCTGCCGGTAACGTCTGCGCTGCCGGTGCGTACGTCCCCTTCGCCGGGCACGTAGTCGAAGTGGAGCCATGTGCCGTCCTTTGCGGGGACGATGCCCTTGGCGCGGAGCACCATGCCGTATTCACCCTCGTTGATCAGTTCTTCCAGAATGCCGTTCAGTTCTTCTGCGGTGAAGGTCTTGGTAGTCTCCACCCCCCAGCTGGTGAACACGTCGTCGGCGTGGTGGTGATGGTGGTCGTGGTCATGATCGTGGCCGCAGCAGCAGGAGCAGGTACAGCCTTCCTCATGATCATGGTCGTGGTGGTGATGTTCGTGCTCGTGGTCGTGATCATGATGGTGTTCATGGTCGTGTTCATGGTCGTGATGATGGTGATGCTCATGATCGTGGTCGTGGCAATCGCAATCATGATCGTGGTGATGATGCTCGTGGTGATGCTCTACCTCGTGGGCCAGCTCCTCCAGCACGTTTTCGGTGGTGTGGCTGTGCTCCATGGCGGCAAGGATCTGCTCGCCGGTAAGAGAATCCCAGGGGGTGGTGACCAGGGTGGCGTGATCGTTTTTGGAACGGATCAGCTCCACGCATTTTGCCAGCTTTTCCTCGGAGATACGGTCGGTATGGCTGAGGATCACGGTGTGAGCGTTTTCGATCTGGTCGCCGAAGAACTCGCCGAAGTTCTTCATATACATTTTGCACTTGTTGGCGTCCACCACGGTGGTGTAGTTGCCAAGCTGAACGTTCTCGGTGGCAACCCCTTCCACAGCACGGATCACGTCGCTGAGCTTGCCCACGCCGGAGGGCTCGATGAGGATGCGGTCGGGGGTGAATTCGGTAAGAACCTGCCCAAGGGCTTTGGTAAAATCCCCCACCAAACTGCAACAGATACAGCCGGAGTTCATCTCGGTGATCTCGATGCCGGCGTCCTTCAGAAAGCCGCCGTCGATGCCGATCTCGCCGAACTCGTTTTCGATGAGCACCAGCTTTTCCCCTGCGTAAGCTTCCTTGATAAGCTTTTTAATCAACGTCGTCTTTCCCGCACCGAGAAAGCCTGAAAAAATATCAATCTTTGTCATACGATCCATTCCTTTGCTTTAGGTTTCTTTCAAAACTATATTATACAGCGTATTTTTTGAAAAGTCAATATTGAAAAATAAGTCTTTTTATGTTAAGATAGAAGAAACTTTAGACAACCGGGAGGAAAAAGATGTCTGTTAAAAAGTTTTTCTTTGGCGACTGCAAGGTCGGTCCTGTGGATGGGTACGTTCTGGAGAACGAAGAGGTCTCTTTGACGGTGCTGTCCCTGGGCGGGATCATTCAGAAATACATTTACTGCGGGAAGGATATCGTCTGCGGATTTGACGACCCGGATTCCTATCTGGAAAGCACCTGCTATTACGGAGCTTTGATCGGGAGATACTGCAACCGCTTGAAGGAGCTGAATATCGAGGGTGTTTCTTACCCTCTGACCATGAACGAGAAGGGCACCAATCAGCTTCACGGCGGGTTTGTGGGGATGGATAAGAAGATCTGGGACGTAGAGACGGGGGAGGACTGCCTGGTATTGACCTGCCATGCCAAGGACGGTGAAGAAGGGTTCCCCGGAAATATCACCGTGAAGGTGACCTACACCCTGAAGGGGACGGATCTTGTGTTGGATTACGAGGCTGTTTCCGACAAGGACACGGCGGTGAATCTGACCAACCACTCCTATTTTAATTTGGACGGCATCGGCGGGAATATTCTGGAGCACAAGGCCTATATCCCCGCTTGGTTTATCAGTGAATGCGATGAACTGCACATTCCCACGGGGAAGCGGCTTCCCTGCTGGGATTCACCCTTGGATTTCAACAAGCCCAAGGCTATTGGGCAGGATATCAAGAAGGATCATCCCCAATTGACCCCTTGGGGCGGGTATGACAACAACTATATCCTGCGGAAGAGCGAACGGCTTTCCATGGCGGCACGGATGGAGGGCAAGGAGATCGCATTGGAGGTGCTGACGGATCAGCCCTGCCTGCAGTTCTACACCTCCAACGACGTACCCAAAAAGCCTATGAAGTACGGCCTTCCTCAGGTGCATCACCGTGCCTTCTGCGTGGAGACACAGCAGGAGCCCAACAGCGTGAATTTTGACGGCAATTATTTGAAGGCGGGTGAGGTGTTTACCTCCAGAACTATTTTCCGTCTTTCCAAGGTATAAAAAGGAGATTGTATGGAGCTTTATATCATTCGTCACGGAGATCCCGATTACGCAAACGATACCCTCACCGAAAAGGGCTGGAAGGAAGCGGAGGCATTGGTGCCCCGCATGGTACAGATCAACCCTACCAAGATCTACGCTTCTCCCAGAGGGAGGGCGCAGGACACCTCCAAGCCTTCCTTGAAGGTTTTGGGAATGGAATACACCATTGAAGAATGGATGAACGAAAGCATGGATTACATGCAGTTCTGCAAGGATCCCAAGGATTTCGATGCGGGGTATACCGTTTCCATTGAGAAGGGTGCGGTTTTGAACAAGGATTTTGCCCCCGAGAGAACCAAGGCGTTGGAGGAGATGATCAAGGCCTCCGACGAGTTTATGGCGCGGCACGGGTACGTAAGAGAGGGCATGCGCTACAGGATCGTGACCCCCAACAACGACCGCATTGCCTGCTTCTGCCACGGCGGGTTTGGGTCTGCGTGGATCAATCATTTGCTGGGGTGCCATCCCCTGTTCTCCTGGTACCGTATTTGCTTCAATCCCACGGCGGTGACCAAGTTCTACATGATGGAAACGGGAGACGGTTACGCAGTGCCCAGAGCGGAGTATATCGGAGATACATCTCATTTGTTCAAGGCGTGAAAAAGAAGGTTGTCGAAGCATTACAATGAAAGTCGAATTAAAACAAATAGATTGCAGTATGAACGAACCGGAATACGAAATGTTACAAGGTATTCTTGGGGTAGAAAACGGATTTACCAATCCGGCATATAATTTATCATACGATGCATATAAAAATTGGTTGCAAGAAGAGAGCAACCATTCGAAAGGTATAGGCTTACCCAATGGTTGGAAACCTTATACGACATACATTTTGTACATTGATGATCTCCCGGTAGGATATGGAAGAGTAAGGCACGCTTCGGATGAGTATTTGGAAACGGTTCTCGGTGCAGGCAATCTGGGATACGGAATTTCAAAAGAGCATCGCGGAAAAGGCTATGGGAACATTTTATTTCAAGAGTTGTTGAAGAAGTGCAAAGAGTTTAGATACGACGCAATAAAATGTTTTCCATTGAAAACGAATCAAGCAACCGTAAAAATAATGTTGAAAAACGGCGGAAAAATCATCGGTGACTTTAAAGAAGAAAAATATATTATTTCAATCCCGACAAGCTGAGATCAACTGCGGGGCGTAAAACCAATAGGAACCTCATCCCCCATTCGCGAAGCGAATGGTCCCCCTTCCCCAGAGGGGAAGGTCAGCACACCTACGGTGTGCGGAAATTTGCTTTCAATCGTTCGCTGACAGAAGCACAGCAGAACAAAAAACTCCGCGAGAGCCACCCGGATGGGTTGACTTTTGCGGAGTTTTCATTCATTTTCAGCTGTTCTCGATGATGTCCACGATGCGGCGCATGGATTCTTTATATTCCGCGTCAGAGGAGTTCTTGAAGATCAGCAGGTCATCCAGAACGTCCGGATCGTCCAGAGCGGCGGGGATGTTGAAGTTGACGGTCTTGATGTATTCGTCCCAATTCTGAAGCTTCCAGGTGTCTCTGTCGGAATTGCGGTCGATCATACGCTGTCTGCACACCTCGGGAGAAGTCTCCACCCAAATGATGGTGAGCTTGGTGTTCATGGTGATGAGCTTTTTCTTCAGCGCCATGATATAATCGTGATCGCGAACCTCCCTGGTGAAGGGGGCGTTGATGAGGACGATGTCGTCGTACTTCAAGGCCTCGTATGCCAGATCCAGAGTGGTGGTATATTCCACGTCGCGGATGTACTTGTAGAAGAAGTCGGAGCTGCGGTTATAGGGCTCCCCTGCCACTTGGAAGATCACCTTGGAAAGGGGGATCAAAGTGTCCTTATCCAGATAGACAACGTGGCGGAGGTTTTCCGCAAGCTTTTTGGAAATATAGGTCTTACCGCAGGCGGGAGGCGAGGTAACCAAGATCAAGCGTTTCATTTTACAGATCCTTTCTGTGTTTCGTGAGTTCAGTATAGCACAGTTTCAAGTATTTGTCAAATATTTTCATTTTTTTGAAAGAAATTTCCCAAAGGCTATTGAATGAAGCGGAAATTTGTGCTAAACTATACGGGCAAAAACATATTATATGGAGGAATTCACATGAAAATTATCGTTTGCGAAAACTATGATGAAATGTCCAAGGAAGGCGCGAAGATCATCGCCGCTCTTCTGAAGGAAAAGCCCGACTGCATTCTGGGTCTGGCAACCGGTTCCACCCCCGTGGGTATGTACAAGGAGCTTGCCGAGATGAACAAGGCAGGCGAGATCACCTTTAAGAACGTTACTTCCTACAACCTGGATGAATACTATCCCCTGGCTCCCGATCACGATCAGAGCTACCGTTACTTCATGAACCAGAATCTGTTCAACAACGTGGATATCGACATTGCAAAGACCCACGTTCCCGACGGTCTGGCTGAAGATCCCGCCGCTATGGGCGCCGCTTACGACGCTGAGATCGAGGCTGCAGGCGGTATCGATCTGCAGGTTCTGGGTCTTGGCCCGAACGGTCACATCGCATTCAACGAGCCCGAGGACGAGCTGTACGTTGGTACCCACCTCACCGGTCTTACCGACAGCACCATCGAGGCTAACTCCCGTTTCTTCGCCAGCAAGGCCGACGTTCCCACCCAGGCAGTTACCATGGGTATCGGTACCATCATGAAGGCTAAGAAGATCGTCGTTCTGGCCAGCGGTAAGGCAAAGCACGCCGTGATCGAAAAGATGATGGACGGCCGCATCACCACCCAGGTTCCCGGCACCATTCTGAAGTGCCATCCCGACGTTGTGCTGATCTGCGACAAGGCAGCAATGGAAGGCTAATCAATCAATCGGATATACACAAAGAAGCGGTTCGAGATGAACCGCTTCTTTGTTTTGCATTTACAATTGTTTTGAGAACAGCTCGTCCAAGGTGACGGAGAACATATTGGCGATGGGCAGGAGCAACGGGAGGTCCGGATAAGAACGACCTTGCTCCCACTTGGAAACCGCCTGCACCGTTACGCAAAGGGTATTTGCCACCTCGCGCTGTGTCATGCTCCGCTGGATGCGGAGCTTGCGGATGTTTGATCCGATCTGAAGTTCCAATTTACAGACCTCCTGTGAGAATGTGGTTTGCCGCACACAGGGTTTCTGTATGACGCAAGGGTACACCCCGAAGGGATCTTCGGGGATGTACCGATTGCGTTATTGCTCGCTACATGCGCTTATGCACGCAATGAAGGATAGACGTGCTTGGGCGTTTTAGTAGGCGAGCAATACGGCGCTTTTGGTAAAACCAAAAGAATTAGTCATATTGCTTCGCCTCCTTTCTTTTGAGATTGAATGCACCAAAGGGCACGCGTCTGCAGTCCGCTTGACCTCGGTACGGAGTTATTGTAACAGAGAAATCGGGGTTTGTCAAGGGGATGGGAGTATACCGTTGGTTGAATTACAAACTCAGGGTGTCGTACACTTCCCCATCCAGATCCTTCCAGCAGAAGGTGCCCTTTTCGTAGGTCATATAGCTGTTTTTGGAGCCGCCCTTGGGGATGGAAACGGAGCCGGGGTTGAGGATGCGGATGTCGCCGCAGACGCCGTTTTCCGGGATATGGGTGTGGCCGTGGAGCAGGATCTCCCCGGTACCCATGGGAGGCAGGTTCTCACGGTTATAGTGGTGTCCGTGGGTGGCGAACAGGGTGTGTCCGTCCAGATCCAGCATACAGTAATCCGCAAGAATGGGAAAATCAAGGACCATCTGGTCCACCTCGGTGTCGCAATTGCCACGGACACAGAGGAGGAGATTTTTGCGGTCGTTTAAGTAGGTTGCCACGGCCTTGGTATCGTAGAAGCTGGGCAGGGCGTTGCGGGGTCCGTGGTACAGAAGGTCGCCCAAAAGCAGGATCTTATCGGGCTGTTCCGCTTCGATGCGCTGTGCAAGCTTTTCCACGAAATAGGAAGAGCCGTGAAGGTCGGATGCGATGAGAAGTTTCATAGAAGTATCCTTCCTCCGTTACATTTTGTGGGCTTCCAGCCAGGCGGCGATCTCACGGGCTACCTCGCCCATGCTTCCTTCATCGTAGGGCAAGGGCAGGCCTGCGGCACGGACGGCTTCTTCGAAGGTGACGGTGCCGCCAAGATCTACGAAGGCGAGATAGCGCTTCCATGCGTCTGCGGGGTCTTTGAGGGACATGGTCCAGAAGCGGAAGGCCACGGCCTGTGCCATACAGTAGTCGATGTAATACAGGGGGTGGAGGTAGATGTGAAGCTTGAACTGCCAGCCCGAGCCTCTGCCGTAGAAGGGCAGATCCTCCTGATGGAGGTGGGGACGGTATTTCTTCTCCAGATCCAGCCACACTTGGTTCCGCTCATCGGGGGTGAGGTTTTCGTTTTCGTACATGATATGCTGGAATTCGTCTACCATACAGCCGTAGGGAATGAAGGACAGGGAGTTGGCGGCGTGAACGTATTCGTACTTATCGGTGTTCTTTCCGAAGAACAGGTGGTGGAACTTCTGGGTCAAGAATTCCATGCTCATGGAGTGCACCTCGCAGGCTTCCATGGTGGGAGACTGGGCGTAGAGGGGCAGATCATTCTTGAAGGCACGGAAGGCGGCGAAGGCGTGACCCGCCTCGTGGGTGAGAACGTCCACGTCGTCGGCGGTGCCGTTGAAGTTGGAGAAGATAAAGGGAGCCTTGTAATCCTCGATGGTGGAGCAGTAGCCGCCGGGGGCTTTGCCTTCCTTGCTGAGGACATCCAGAAGCTGATTATCGTACATGAAGTCGATGAACTCCGCAGTCTCGGGGGACATTTCGTCGTACATCTTCTTCCCTGCTTCCAGAATCTCCTCCGCAGTGCCTTCGGGGAGGGCGTTGCCGTCGGCAAACAGGAAGTCGTGGTCGTAAAGGTGGATCTGATCCACGCCGATGCGCTTCTTCTGATCCTCCTTGGTCATGGTGACCACGGGGACGAGATCTTCTGCGATCTGCTTGCGGAAAGCTTTCAATTCCTCGTAGCCGTAGCAGTTTCTGCCCAGACGGTCGTAGCCCAGTTGCAGGTAGTTTTCATGCCCCAAGAGTCTTGCCTGGGCGTTGCGGTTCTTCACCAGCTTATCGAAGATGGTATCCAGTTCTTCTCTGTGGGCATCGAAGAAGCCGCCTTCTTTTTCGAAGGCCTTCTTACGGATGGCTCTGTCGGGAGATTCCTTATAAAGGCCAAGCATGGGCAGAGGGATGGTCTCCCCTTCCCATTCCACGATACCGGAGGCGTACAGCTCCTGGTAGGCGGATTCCAGCTTGTTGGCTTCCTGCATAAGGGGAACCAGCTCGGGTCGGAAGGAACGGACGGAGATCTCCAGGTTCTTGAACAGGAGGGTGCCCAGCTCTGCTTCCAGCTCTTTGCGGAAGGGAGATTCCAGCAATGCCAGATCTACCGCCTGCGCAGGGCCTTGGAGGAGGGGACTTTGCTCGTCAAGGAAGGTCTTTTCCGCATTATAGAAGGGATCTTTGGTGTTCAGGGTGAAGCGGATATAGGCCAAAGAGCCCATGGTGTAGAAATGTCCCTGCTCTTCCATAAAGCTACGGTAGACGGAAACGACGGTTTTGGCATCGGGGGCGTTGCGGATGCTTGTCTCTACCTCCTTGCAGAGGGCGATGAGTGCCTCGGGATCGGGACGCTTGTAAGGCATTTCGGAAAATTTCATGGTCAGATTCCTTTCGTGATGGGTTTGATATAGGCGGCGAAGGCGGAGGGGATGGCGAACTTGCCTGCCATTTCTTCCGCAGTTGCCATGATGCGGTCTTGGTGTTCTTCAAAATAGCCTGTGATCAGATATGCGGTCATGTGCCATTCCACGTGGGTGAAGATATGGGTGGCGGGAGAAAGCACCTCTACGTGCAGAGGCTGGAAGCCGTTTTCTCTGGCAAAGGATACGGCTTGGGCCCGTGTCAGCGTTCCAAGTTCGTTGGGAAGCTCGTAGAGCCCCGCTAACAGTCCTTTGGAGGGACGGCGGCGGATCATGTAGCGGTCGTGTTCCTTTAGCAGAAGCACCGTACGGTTCTCTATACGGCGGGGTGCTTTTTTGGAGCGCACGGGAAGAAGGTCGGTCTTCCCCGTCTTATAGGCTACGCACCAAGGGCTTAAGGGACATTCGTTGCAGAGAGGGGCGGTATTGGGGCCGCAAACCGTGGCGCCCAGCTCGATCATGGCTTGGGTGAAATCCCCGGGAGTCTCCGAGGGGCAGAGGGACAGCACGGCTTCCTCCGCCGCTTTGCGGGTGTGGGGATGCATGATGTCACGCTCATCCCCCGTCACACGGGCGAGAACCCGCAATACGTTGCCGTCCACCGCGGGGGCGGGCACGCCGAAGGCGATGGTGGCGATGGCGCCTGCGGTATAGCTCCCGATTCCGGGAAGCTTTTGCAGCTCCTTGGGGTCGGAGGGGAACTTGCCGCCGTATTCGGTTGCGATCTTGATGGCTCCCTTTTGGAGATTTCGCGCACGGCTGTAGTAGCCCAAGCCCTCCCAAAGCTTGAGAAGGTGGGTCTCCTCTGCATTTGCCAGGGCGTAAACGTCGGGGAATGCTTCCAGGAAGCGGTGAAAATAGGGCTTCACAGCCTCCACACGGGTCTGCTGGAGCATGATCTCCGAGATCCATACCCGGTAGGGGGTGATATCATGCCGCCAAGGAAGGTCCCGCTTGTTGGTATGGTACCAGGTCAGAAGCTCTGTGACGGCATCCTTGGGAGGAAGGGTGTATTGGTGGCTCATTGGGTCACCTCCCCGTTCAGAAGGCGGGTGGCCTCCTCGTCGGTGAGGAGCTTGCCGTTTTGCTCAAAGGGAAGGCGGAAATCGCAGCCGTTTTTCCACGCGGAACAGCCGTAGGCGGTCTTGCCCTTGATGATGGGGCTTTGGCACTTGGGGCAGAGGGGCATGGACGGGGCTTTCTTTTTGGGCTTGCGGTCGTCGAAGGAGAAGACCGCTTTTTTGTTTTCGTCCAGCACCAGACGGGCGGTGAAGGTGTTTCCCGTTTTCTTGGAAACAAAGCCCTCGATGGGGTCGGTCTTTCCCTCGGAAAGGAGCTTGCGGAGGTTCTCTGCGGAAACCGCTCTGCCGCAGATATAAGTATTGATGCTGAATTTACAGCCGTCCTTGTAGCCCGAACAGCCGTAGAAGGAGCGTTGCCTTCGGATCTCCTTGCCGCAAAGGGGGCAAGAGCCCAGGATATCTCCGAAGTAGCCGATGTCGTGGCTGCCCTCTCCCGCCTCCATGGCGGCGGAGATTTTTTCCTTTGCCAGATCCACACTGTCGCGGACGGTGATCTTCCCGCGGAAGACGCTCTTTAGGGCCTTGCCCAATTCGGCGGTCTTGAATTTATCCATGACCACTCCCAGATTTTCCAGAGATTCCACAAGGAATTCTCCTCCGGGAAGGATGGTGTAGGTATCCTTTTTCAGCTCGATATACCCGCTGTGGCGGGCGTTGTCGATGATGCCCGTGCGGGTAGCCTCGGTACCAAGCTCCAAGCCCTCAAACATGGCGCGGTAATCCTCGGTGTCGTCCTCCTGCTCGGTATCGTCGGCGTTTTCCGCGGCTTCTTTTGCCGCCGCCTTTTCCTCGCGGAAGGGGTTCTTCAGGTAGTTGTTCAAGGTTTCGATGGTATAGTGCTTGGGAGGCGAGGTCTCTTTTTCCGTGGGTTTGAAGTCGATGACCACTTGGTCGCCCTTTTCCAAGGGGGGCAGGACCTTATCCTTTTGGGTACGGTCGTCGTATTTCGTCCAGCCCGGCTCTAAGATCACGTTGCCCTTCAGGGTGAAGATCTCCAGATCTCCCACGGCGATGGTGATCTCGGTTTTGGAGATCTTACAGGGCTCTGCGCAGAACACCGCAATAAAGCGGCGGAACACGGTGGAATAGACCTGGTTTTCCCGTTCGGACAAAGCGCCCTTGGCGGGGATCTTATAGGTGGGGGTCAAAGCGGAGTGGGATTCGATCTTGCTGTCGTCGAAGATGGTTTTGCTATCCTTGAATTCCACGGGGTAGCCCAGCTTCTTGCAGTTTTCCAGAATGGTTTTGATCTTGCCCTTTTCCGCGGTGGCCAGATATTCGGAGTTGGTACGGGGGTAGGTAAGGTAGCCTTCCTCGTAGAGCTTTTGGATGATATCCAGAGAGTCCTTCATGGACATTTTGTACTTCTTGCCCAGCACGTTTTGCAATTTGGAAAGGGAGTACAGCTTACCGGGAGGGAGAGTGGACTTTTGACGTTTGACGGCAGTGACCACCGCTCCCGTTTTATTATACGTGGCACAGAGGGCTTCCACCTTGGGGAGCTCCTCCATATCGAACTTCTTTTTGGAGTTCAGCTCCACCACTTCCCCTTTGGTCTCTTCCTTGCTGGCAAGGGACAGGTATTTCCCGGGGATAAAGTTGCGGATGGCCATGTCACGCTCGTAAATGGCTTTGACGATGGGGACAATGACTCTGCCTACCCGGAGGAGAGTGCCTGTGCGGAGGGTGGCGTAGCGGGTAAGGTTCACGCCGTAGAGCCAATCGATGTAGGTGCGGGCGAAGCCCTCGTCGGCTAAGTTGTCGTATTCCGATTCGTCCTTCATTTCCGCCAAAGCGGCACGGACGGTCTGGGGCGTCTGGTCGGGAAGCCAAAGTCGCTTTAAGGCTTTGCCCGTGACCTTTGCATGGGTAATGCAGAGGCGGACGATGATCTCACCCTCTCTGTCGGCGTCTCCCGCATTGACGATGGTATCCACGTCCTCTCTTGCACAGAGCGAGGTGATGATGCCAAACTGCTTTTGTACGCCGCTGTCCACCGTCTTTTTGTCGTCTCCCTTGCGGAGCTCAAAACGGAAGGTCTCGGGGAAGCAGGGCAGGTTCTCCATGGTCCAGCCCGTAGCGCCTGCGGGGAGAGGTGAATACGCCTCAATGTCGCACAGGGAAAACAGGTGACCGAAGGCCCAGGTGACGATGTAACCCTCCCCTTCCAGGTATCCGTCACGACGGCGAAGATCGCCGATGGCGGAGGCGATGTTGCGGGCAAGGCTTGGTTTTTCGGCTATGATGAGAATCAAGGGATCCACCTCCTTTCAGAGGGATATAGAAAAGGTTAAGAAATCTCGATATCGAAGGTCATTTCGAAGGTTCTGTCCCAGGGGTAGCGGAAGTTCGACACCTTCACGGCGGGGTGCTCTTCCTCGGCATAGGAGGACAGAGAGGTGATGATGGGGCTTTCGTTGATGCGGGAAAGCACCAAGGGCATATTGCAATCCCCGTCTTCCGACCAGATGTTTTCTACCCGCTTGCCCTTGGCCTTGTAGCACACGTCCTTGATATAGGCGAAGGTCATGGACTTCAAGAAGCCTTCGTTGGCTTCGTCGGTGGACTTTTCTACGGAGGAGAGGTATGCGTATCTGGCGATGCCCTGGGACAGGGCGATGCCCATGGCGTTGCCTGCAGTGTTCCAGGAGGAGTAGCCCAAAAGCTCGGTCACGCCAATATCGTACTGATGGAACAGCATATAGGAGAGGTTATAGGCTTTCCCGGAAACGTCCAGCAGGACGGTGGGAATATTGTTTTCCAAGTTGGATTCCAGATGCCGCATCAGGCTGATACGGTCCGAGGAGGAAGAGCTGCGGGTGAGGATCAGTACCTGCAGACCCTCGTTTGCAGAGGTGGTTTCTTTGGTATTCAGGCATACAAGGTGGTTTTGGATATTCTCACCCAAGGTGCCGATGTCAAACTCGTCGGCGGCTTGGTTTTTACCATCGCCGTAGTAGGTCAAGGTCGCCTCTATTTTGCCGTAGATCTGCGTGGCCATACGGGCGAGGCAACACATTCCCAGCTCGTCGGCGGCGGCGGAAAGAACGCCTCGGTCGCCTATCAGGTTCTTCAGGTAGTTGATCTCGTTGGTCTGGATGGTGGTTTGGGGAGAGGAATCGTCCACGCCAACGTAGATGAATTCCAAGTCGTCCCCCACGTTCCGCAAAATGTAATCGGCAATGACCAGCTTGCGGGTGCGGGAAGCGTGGTATTTATCCAGGGCAGATTCGGGAAGGGGCGTAGAAACCTTCTTGCCGTTTTGGTCAAAGCGGTAGCCCGCGATGATGTTCTCCACGGTGAGGTCTTTGCCGGTAAGGGTCTTACGGGCAACCTGACCGTATTCACGAAGCATATAGTATTCGTCCAGCTGGTATCCGCCGTAGGAGACGGTGGAGGCGAGACGCATCACGGTATCGAAGAGGTAGACTGTGTTGTTCTTGCACAGGTCGATGACGGTGTCGGCGATCTCGTATTCGAAGGTCAGATCGGTGTTGTCCAGCCAGCGGGAGCCTACCAAGCCACCGGAAAGCATCTGGTCCAGGGAGATGATGAAGTAGTCGCAGGTCTTGTCCATCTCCTTCACCCAGGCAAGGAGTGCTTCTCTGTTGCCTAAGGTGGAGCCGTCGGGATTGGGGGTCATATTGTCCAATGCGGTGCGGTAAAGATGCTCCTCGGGCATGAGAAGCTTGATGCCCACGGACTGTGCAAGGTATTCCACACGGTCCTTGTTCACGGGACGGTTATCCAAAGGGATATAGGCTACCACGGGATCGGTCACAGGCTGTTCCTCCTCTTGGGAACTCTCGCTTTCCGTAAATGCGGATGATTCTGCGGGGGCTGTGCTTTCGCTTTGGGCGGGCTCTTCGGGGGTGCAGGCGATCAGCGTTAGCGTAAGCAAAGCGCAAAGAAGGATACAGAGAAGCTTGTGCATAGAAAATACCTACCTTATTTTATCACTTTTTACAGTATACCAAAAAATGCAGAAAAAAGCAATACGAAAATGCGGGTTTCGTTGACAGAGAAATAATTTTACGTTATACTGAAAAAAAGATGTCGTAAAAGAGGGGTTTGGATTGTTATATAGACAGAAACGGGAAAATGAAAGGAGAGACGATGATGGGCGACCAAAGAACGAAAGACGACGCACGCTGTAACGCCGCTCTCGCCGCCCTTGCCAAAGGGGACAAGGGTGGGCTGGACGTGATCTACCGTACGTACGGACGGATGATCCTATCGGCGGCGTATCAGATCGTAGGTACAACGGATGATGCGGAGGACGTTCTGCAGGACGTTCTGCTTCGGATCGGCGAGAGCCCGTCCCGTTATACGCCCGACAGTAACCCCAGGGCGTGGGTGATGGCCATCACAAGAAACGTTGCGTTGAATCTGGCGAAAAAACGCGGGAGAGATCTGCACTTGGAGGAGGTTGCTTCCGCAGAGATTTCTCATCCCTCCCGGGAGGGTGTGGAGGAATCGGCGATCTTACAGGTTGCTTTGGCAAGTCTTTCCGAAGAGGAGCGGTTGATCGTCAACCTGAAGACTTACGCGGGACTTTCCCACAAGGAGATCGCTTCCGTTTTCGGGATCTCCGAGGACAGCGCCCAAAAGCGGTATCAACGCGCCATTGAGAAGCTACGTAAATATTTTTTATAGGAAGGAGACGTATTGATGAAGGATCAACAATTGGAAGAGCTTTTGAAAAAGCATTTTGAAAAAGAAGCAAAGCGATTTTCCTTAAAAGAAGCGAAGAAAAACGTCGGGTCTCCCCTTTCATGGAAAAAATGGGTATTGACGGCCGCTTGCTTTTTGGCGGTGGCGGGGATCCTTGCCGCCGCGGCATTGCCGGGCGGTCGGGACGTTCCGGCGGTATCGGAGGCGGGAACCGAAGGGTCTACATCAAGCAATTGTGAATCGACCGACTCCGAAGTCAGCCTAAAAGATCCTGTCAGTTCCGATGTCAGCGGTGGGGACCCGATGGGAGAGCATGCGCAGCTTCACTATTATGACTATGCCGAGTATCTGCACTTTTTGGATACTGCGAAATTACCGGAGGATTTCGTTTCTTACGAAGAGATCTCCATGCTGGGAGAATTCGACGGATTCGTTTGTCTGGATGGGACCAAAGTGGAAAAAGGCAGCTCTCTGTTCTATAGCTTCAAGACGGACAACGGTTGGGAATGTAACGTTTACGTCTATCACGAGGAAAGAGAGAACCTCCTTTCCCCTCTTCTCGAGGAAGTCCTGAACAAAGAAGATCTCCGCACACTCCGGGAGGAACGCAAAGGTTATTTCATGATCGACGGTATGACATACGGTTATACAAAGGGTAAATTGATCTCCGTCAAATGGGAAGACGAGGGAATTATATTTGTCTTGTATTCCAGCTTTCTTTCGGAGTGTCCGGAAAGCCATCCCGCGTTCGGGTTGTTTTCGGCAGACACCGCAAAGGCTACGGCGGAATCTGTCTATACGCCCAAAAATTAAGAGTAGCAGACCTCTCATAAAAGCTCCCTTTGAAAGCGGGGAGCTTTTTGTATTGACTTTCAAACCGTGAGGTGATAGAATAGAAGAAAGTTTTCTCCTTGGAGGATTGGTTATGAAGATAAACGGCTTTCAAAAGCTGACGCTGTTGGATTTCCCGGGAAAAGTGGCTTGCATTCTGTTTACGCCGGGGTGTAATTTCCGCTGTCCTTTTTGCCATAATGCGTCCCTGGTGACCCATATTGAGGGGGAGGACTATTCCGAAGAGGAGATCCTTTCCTATTTAAAGAAGCGTCAGGGGCTTTTGGATGGCGTGGTGGTCACGGGGGGCGAGCCCACCTTGCAGAAAGATCTTGGGGATTTTCTGGGGAAGGTGAAGGCTTTGGGGTACGCCGTGAAGCTGGATACCAACGGCACCAACCCGGAGATGCTGAAAAGCATTGTTTCCGCAGGACTTGTGGACTACGTGGCCATGGATATCAAGAACGTCTTCGAAAAGTATCCCGTTACGGCGGGGTGTGGTGGTGTAGACCTTGCAAAGATCGAAGAAAGCATTGACTTTCTTCTGACGGACGCGCTAGACTATGAGTTCCGCACCACGGTGACGGCGGAATTGCACACACCACAAGATATTGGGGGGATCGCAAGCCGTATCCGCGGAGCGAAAAGATACTTCCTGCAGAACTTCAAGGATTCGGGAGACATCGTTTCCGTGGGAAATACTGCCGTTACGCCTCAGATCATGGAGGAAATGGTAAAGGCGGCACAAGATATTGTGGGTTACGTGATGGCTCGATAATTAAAAATAATTCCTAAAAATTGCGATTTTGCTATTGACAAGACACGATATATAGTGTATAATGTGATTCCAACGACACAAAATGCTGTGTTTCACACACTACATCTTGTGCCTGAGCAAGAAATAACAAATTCACAATATATAGGAGATGCTTATGTACAACGTAGTCAAGAGAGACGGCAAGTTGGTTTCTTTCGATCTTGCCAAGATCAGCACCGCCATCCGTCAGGCATTCGACGCCTGCAACAAGCAGTATAACCCCGACGTCATCGATTTCCTTGCTCTGAAGGTCACCGCAGACTTTGCAAACAAGATCGAGGATCAGCGTGTTTCCGTGGAGGATATCCAGGACAGCGTTGAGACCGTTCTGATCAAGTCCGACTACGACGACGTAGCCAAGGCTTACATTCTGTACCGCCGTCAGAGAGAGAAGATCCGCAACATCACCGCTACCATGGTGGACTACAAGGACATCGTGGACAACTATCTGAACATCAACGACTGGAGAGTGAAGGAAAACTCCACCGTTACCTACTCCGTAGGCGGTCTGATCCTCAGCAACTCCGGTGCGGTTACCGCCAACTACTGGCTTTCCGAGATCTACGACGACGAGATCGGCAACGCTCACAGAAACGCGGACATTCATATTCACGACCTTTCCATGCTCACCGGTTATTGCGCAGGCTGGTCCTTGAAGCAGCTGATCCAGGAGGGCTTGGGCGGTGTGACCGGTAAGATCACCTCCGCACCCGCAAAGCATCTGGCAAGCCTTTGCAACCAGATGGGCAACTTCCTTGGCATTATGCAGAACGAGTGGGCGGGTGCACAGGCCTTCTCCTCCTTTGATACCTATCTGGCTCCCTTCGTAAAGGTGGACAACCTTTCCTACGATACCGTGAAGAAGTGCATCGAGTCCTTTATTTACGGCGTGAACACCCCCAGCCGTTGGGGCACTCAGTCTCCCTTCACCAACATCACCCTTGACTGGGTAGTTCCCGCTGACCTGGCAGAGCTGAACTGCATCATCGGCGGCAAGGAAGTGGACTTCAAGTACAAGGACTGCCAGAAGGAAATGGATATGGTGAACAAGGCGTTCATCGAGATCATGATCGAGGGCGATGCCAACGGTCGTGGCTTCCAGTATCCCATCCCCACCTACTCCATCACCCGAAACTTTGACTGGTCCGACACCGAGAACAACCGTCTGTTGTTCGAGATGACCGCAAAGTACGGCACTCCCTACTTCTCCAACTACATCAACAGCGACATGGAGCCCAGCGACGTGCGCAGTATGTGCTGCAGACTCCGTCTTGACCTCCGTGAGCTCCGCAAGAAGTCCGGCGGCTTCTTCGGCAGCGGTGAGTCCACCGGTTCCGTTGGCGTGGTTACCATCAATATGCCCCGTATCGCTTACCTGGCGAAGGACGAGGAGGACTTCTACAAGCGTTTGGATCGCTTGATGGACATCTCCGCACGCTCCCTGAAGGTAAAGAGAACGGTTATCACCAAGCTGTTGGAGGCGGGCCTGTATCCCTACACCAAGAGATACCTGGGTACCTTCAACAACCACTTCTCCACCATCGGTCTTGTCGGTATGAACGAGGCTTGCCTCAACGCCAAGTGGCTGGGTAAGAACCTTACCGACAAGGATGCACAGAAGTTCACCAAGGACGTTCTGAACCACATGAGAGAGAGACTTTCCGACTATCAGGTAGAGTACGGCGATCTTTACAACCTGGAGGCTACTCCCGCAGAGTCCACCTCTTACCGTTTGGCTAAGCACGATTTGAAGTTCTACCCCGATATCATCACCGCAGGCGGCAAGAACGGAGAGACTCCCTACTACACCAACAGCTCTCACCTGCCCGTTGGTTACACCGAGGACATCTTCACCGCTCTGGACGTTCAGGACGAGCTGCAGACCCTTTACACCTCCGGCACCGTATTCCACGCCTTCCTTGGAGAGAAGCTGCCCGATTGGAAGTCTGCCGCTACCCTCATTCGCAAGATCGCAGAGAACTACAAGCTGCCTTACTACACCCTGTCCCCCACCTACTCCGTATGTAAGAACCACGGCTATCTGGTGGGCGAGCAGTTCGTTTGCCCCGAGTGCGGCGAGAAGACCGAGGTCTACAGCCGTATCACCGGTTACTACCGTCCCATTCAGAACTGGAACGACGGTAAGGCGCAGGAGTACAAGGATCGTAAGGTTTACGACATTGCAGGCTCCAAGCTGACCCACGAAGGTCCTCTGAACGTGGAAGAGACCTGTGCTTGCGAAGAGGCTCCCGCTGACAACGCAAACGACACCGTGCTGCTGTTCACCACCGCAACCTGCCCCAACTGCAAGATCGCTTGCACCTTGCTGGACAAGGCCGGCGTTTCCTACGAGAAGCTCCTTGCCAACGAGCATCCCGATCTGGTTGAGCAGTACGGCATCAAGCAAGCTCCCACGCTGGTAGTGGTTCAAAACGGCGAGGTTTCCAAGCATATCGGCGTTTCCGACATCAAGAAGTTGCTGAACGCATAAGTACGACATAAGGGAAGAATCAAATATGTATGATTTGATCGTAATCGGCGGTGGACCTGCAGGGCTCACCGCCGCCCTGTATGCACGCAGGGCGAATAAGACCGTTTTGGTGATCGAAAAGGGCTCCTTCGGCGGGCAGATCACCTATTCTCCCAAGGTGGAGAACATACCCGGCTTTACCGAGATCACCGGCAACGAGTTCGGTGAGAAGATGGTGGAGCAGGTGTTGGCACAGGAAGCGGACGTGGAGTGCGCAGAAGTTCTGGAGATCAAGGACGGCGTTTATAAGACAGTGGTTACCGACTCCGGAGACTTTACCGCCAAGGCCATTGTGATCGCAACCGGGGCGAAGCATCGCCTTTTGGGCTTGCCGGGCGAGGAGAAGTTCATCGGCGAAGGGATCTCCTTCTGTGCGGTGTGCGACGGTGCGTTCTATGAGGGCAAGGAGGTTGCCGTCATCGGCGGCGGTAACTCCGCTTTGCAGGAGGCTATTTTGCTGGCTGACCTGGCGAAGAAGGTTACAGTGGTGCAGAATCTTGATTTCCTGACCGGGGAAAAGAAGCTGCAGGACAAGTTGGCTACCAAGTCCAACGTGGAAGTGATCTTAGGCACCGTAGTAGACGGCTTTATCGGCGGGGATTCCCTGGAAGGGATCCGCATCCGCAAAGAGGCTGACGGCACGGTAAGGGATCTGTTGGTGGACGGTGTGTTCGTTGCCATCGGGTTGGTGCCCCAGAACGAGGTGTTTGCCGGGTTGGTTCCCTTGGACGCTCGCGGCTATATCATTTCCGGTGAGGATTGCTTGACGGGAACGGCAGGTGTGTTTGCCGCAGGTGACTGCCGCACCAAGGCCATCCGACAGGTGACCACCGCTGTGGCAGACGGCGCGGTTGCCGCTCTTGCGGCCTGTGCGTACGCGGATAATATTCAATAGAAACAATACGAGAGGGAAACTTTTTGGAAAAAGTTTCCCTCTCGTGCTCTCTCTTCAAAAACTTTAAAGTGGGTTTTCTTCGGGGTACATAATCGTTCTTATTTACTTACGCGTATTCTCTTGGCCGCGGTATACGACGAACTTGCAGAACAGGAACTCCAAAACAAAGTTGGCAAGCATAGTCACGATCAGAATCAGAAAATCGTTGACGCCGTTTGCTTCCGCAAGGTCGCCAAGATAGGTGGACAAGGGAGTAAATACCAGATAGAATCCGAACACCTTTGCCATGGCCACCGGTACGTTGGCGGCGGACTGAAAGGTGTAGCGGCGGTTCAGGGTGAAGTTCCACAGAATGGACAGCACCAGGGAGACCAGATACGGGATCCAATAGGTTTTGATAAAGATCTCCAGCAGTGCAAAGGCTCCCACCTGAATGACCCCTGCGGAAACGGAAAACAATGTAAACTTCAAGGCCTGGAGGAAGTTCTTCTTGGAATCCTTCATAGCGATACCTTACTCGGCAAGGGTAGCCGCCATGACGGCCTTGATGGTGTGCATACGGTTTTCCGCCTCGTCGAAGACGATGGAGGCTTCTCCCTCGAAGACCTCGTCGGTGACCTCCATGCAGTCGATGCCGAACTTCTCGTAGATCTCCGTTCCCACTTCGGTGTTCAGGTCGTGGAAGGCGGGCAGACAGTGCATAAAGCGGCACTGAGGGCCTGCGATGGCCATCAGCTCCCCCGTGATACGGTAAGGAGACAGATCCTTGATCCGCTGTTCCCAAACCTCCTCGGGCTCACCCATGGAGACCCAAACGTCGGTATACAGCACGTGGGCGCCCTTGACGGCTTCAGCGGGGTCGGTAATGAAAGACAGGGTAGCACCGGTCTCTTTTGCCACCTCAGCACAGGTAGCACGAAGCTCTTCTGTGGGGAAATAGGCCTCGGGAGAGCAGGCAACGAAATCCATGCCCATCTTGGCACAGCCCACCATGAGAGAGTTGCCCATGTTGTAGCGGGCGTCACCCAGGTAGACCAGCTTCTTCCCTTTCAGTTCTCCGAAATGCTCACGGATGGTGAGGAAATCCGCAAGGATCTGAGTGGGATGGAACTCGTTGGTCAGACCGTTCCATACGGGAACGCCTGCGTATTTGGCCAGATCTTCTACGATCTCCTGGCCGTAGCCCCGGTATTCAATACCGTCGAACATTCTGCCCAAGACTCTTGCAGTGTCGGCAATGCTTTCCTTTTTGCCCATCTGGGAGCTTTTGGGATCAAGGTAGGTGACGTGCATACCCAGGTCGTAGCCAGCCACCTCAAAGCTGCAACGGGTACGGGTACTGGTCTTTTCAAACAGCAGGGCAATGTTTTTGCCCTCGCAAAGGCGGTGGGGGATGCCGTTTTTCTTTTTTGCCTTCAGGTCTGCGGCCAGGTCAAGAAGATAGCCGATCTCCTCGGGGGTGAAATCAAGAAGCTTCAAAAAGCTTTTTCCTTTGAACTTCATGTAAAAGCCTCCGCATCAAAGCACTTTGGAAAGGAAGGTCTTGAGACGCTCGGTCTGCGGGTTGCCGAAGAGCTCTGCGGGGGTATTCTCTTCTGCGATGACGCCGTCGTCCAAGAAGATGACACGGTTAGCAACCTCACGAGCGAAGTTCATCTCGTGAGTGACCACCACCATGGTCATCCCCACGTGGGCCAGCTCCTTCATAACGTCCAATACCTCCCCTACCATTTCGGGGTCAAGGGCGGAGGTGGGCTCGTCGAAGAGCATCACGTCGGGCTCCATACACAAAGCGCGGACGATGGCCACACGCTGTTTCTGGCCGCCGGAAAGCTGGTTGGGATAGGACTCCGCACGGTCGGCAAGTCCTACTCGGGCAAGGAGCGCCATGGCTTTCTCTTCAGCCTCCTCCTTGGAAACCTTCTTGAGCATCATAGGAGCTAATGTGAGGTTTTTAAGAACGGTGTAATGAGGGAACAGGTTGAACTGCTGGAACACCATACCCATCTTCTGACGGTGGAGATTGAGATCCACCTTGGAATTGGTGAGGTCTTCCCCTTCGAAATATATGCTTCCGTCGGTGGGGATCTCCAGCATATTCAAGCAACGGAGGAAGGTGGATTTACCGGAGCCGGAGGCGCCGATGACGCAAAGCACGTCCCCTTTGTGGATATCCACGTCGATGCCCTTGAGGACTGCGGTGTTATCGAAGTCCTTTTTCAGACCTCTGACACGGATGATCGTTTCTTTATTTTCCATCGCTCTTACGCAGCCTCCTTTCAAGGATCGAGAGCAGCTTGGTCATGATGACTACCATTACAAGGTAAACCAAAGCCAACAGAATGATGGGGTTTACCGCATCGAAGGTGGTGTTACGGATATTGGTAGCCGCCTTGGTAATGTCTACAACGGCCACGTAGCCTGCAACGGAGGTCTCCTTCAGCAAAGCGATACACTCGTTACCGATGGCGGGCAGGATGTTCTTGATGGCCTGGGGCAGGATGATCTTGGCCATGGCCTGTCCTTTGGAAAGACCAAGGCTTCGTGCCGCTTCCATTTGTCCTTTATCAACGGCATTGATGCCACTGCGGATCAGCTCTGCCATGTAGGCACCGGAGTTGATACCGAAGGCAACGATGGCAACGGGAACACCGTCCTTGGCGGAGACGAAGATGATGTAGAAGAACACCAACAGCAATACGGTAACGGGGATGCCGCGGATCACGGTGGTGTAGAGATCGCAGATCCAGTTGACGATGCGAAGTTTTTTGTTGCCTTCTGCAAAGTATTTTGCAATGGCGATGATGCCGCCGATGATCACACCGATGAGCAAGGCGCCCAGGGTGATGAGCAGGGTGTTGCCAAGACCTTCCAGAAGCCACAGATAGCGGTCGTCTTCCAAGAAAGTGTCTTGCAATTTATCAAACCAATTCATTGAATTATTCCTTAAATCGATACTGTGATGAAACCCAAGCGGCTCCGCAGAGACTGCGGAGCTGCTTGTAACTTACATTTGGTTAGGGCTTGAAGTAGGTCTCGTTGTAGTTTGCAAAGATCTCTTCGACGGTGCCGTCGTCGATGAGCTTGGTGAGGATCTTATCGATCTCTGCAACCAGATCCTCGGAGCCGAAGGCAAATGCGAATGCGTAGGGCTCGGTGGTCATCTCTTCTCCCAGGATCACAAGGCCGTCGCCTTCTTCTACCATCTGGATAGCGGTGAGGTTGTCAACAACCCATGCGTCTACCTTACCGGTGGTAAGAGCTGCCTTGGCGTCTGCGTTGGCGGCAAATGCCTGCACGTTGTAGCCTGCTTCCTTACAGCCTTCGTCGGCGGTGGTACCGGTCTGAACGGAAACGGACTTGCCTTCCAGATCAGCCTTGCCCTTGATGTCGCTGCCTTCCTTGACTACGATGACCTGAGCGGCTTCATAGTAGGGAACGGTGAAGAGCATGTTCTGCTTACGGTCTTCGTTGGCGGTGATGCCGGACATACCGCAGTCGTACTTAGCGGACTGGATACCTACAAGAACGGTGTCGAAGTCCATCTGGACGATCTCCAATTCCACACCCAGCTCTTTGCAGATCAGGTTCATGATGTCCACTTCAATACCGACGACCTCGCCGCCCTCGATGGTCTCAAAGGGAGGGAAATCGGGGCTGGTAGCGATCACCAGCTTGCCTGCTTCTTTGACTTCGGCCAGGGTCTTGCCCTTTGCGCCGCAACCGGTAAACATGGTCAGGGTCATAATGGCACACAGTGCCAGTGCGATAAACTTTTTCATGGTCAGATTCCTTTCGTTTTTAAAAATTCATTAAAATCGGTGAGTTGTTTTTCCACGGAAGCATAGCCTGTAGCGCCTTCGGAAATACGCTTGGCAACGCAGGTCTTTAAGGAGATCTCCTCGTAGAGATCCTCCTCAAAGAGGGTGGAATAGCTTTTGTATGCCTCCAAAGGGAGATCCTCTAAGACGGTTCCCTTTGCAATGCAATCGGATACGATGGAGCCTACGGTCTTGTAGGCGGTACGGAAGGGCATGCCGCGCTTGGTGAGGTAGTCTGCCAAGTCGGTGGCGTTGATGAAGCCCTTCTGTGCGGCAGAATACATATGCTCGCTCTTGACCTTCATGGTGCGGATCATGGGAGCGAAGATCTCCAGGCATCGGGCAACCGTCTCCGTAGCGTCGAAGAGAGATTCCTTATCCTCCTGCATATCCTTGTTGTATGCCAGAGGCAAGCCCTTCAACATGGTGAGGGTTCCCATCAGGTCGCCGTAGACACGGCCCGTCTTCCCTCTTACCAGCTCTGCCATGTCGGAATTCTTCTTTTGAGGCATGATGGAAGAGCCCGTGGTGTAGGCGTCGTCCAGCTCCACGTAGGAGAACTCCCAGCTTGACCAGAGGATGACCTCCTCGGAGAAGCGGGACAGGTGCATCATGATGATGGAGAAGGCGGAGAGCAGCTCCACGCAGAAGTCTCTGTCGGACACGGCGTCGATGCTGTTGCCCGCGTAACCGTCGAAGCCCAAGGCCTTTGCCGTCATGGTACGGGAGATGGGATAGGTGGTGCCTGCCAAGGCGCAAGCGCCCAAGGGAGACTTGTTCATTCTCACCTTGGCGTCCTCTACACGGGAAAGGTCACGGCGGAACATCTCGGCGTAGGCCAGCAGATGGTGGGCAAATACGATGGGCTGGGCTCTTTGCAGGTGGGTGTAGCCCGGCATGATGTCGTATTTGTGTTCTTCCGCTACGGTGACGATGGCGTGGATGAGATCCAGCAGAAGCTCTTGGATCTGACCGCACTTCCCTCTCATGTACAATCGCATATCCACTGCTACCTGGTCGTTACGGCTTCTTGCGGTATGTAATTTTTTGCCCAGATCTCCGATGCGCTTGGTCAGCACGGATTCCACAAACATATGGATGTCCTCGGCGTTCATATCGATGGGAAGCGCTCCCGATTCGATATCTGCAAGGATCTGCTCCAAGGCGGCGATGATCCCGTCTGCCTCGGCGGCGGTCAAGATCCCCACCTCGGCAAGCATGGCTGCGTGTGCCATAGAGCCCTTGATATCCTCTTTGTACATCCTTGAATCGATGTGGATGGAGGAATTGAAGTCATCGGCGAGGGCACTGGTTTGTCCGGCGGTTCTGCCCGCCCACATTTTTTCCATAGAGTAAACCTTAGTGCAAAACTTATTTGTTGTTCTTGGCGTCTACCATTGCCTGCACCTTGATGGGCAGACCGTAGAGGTTGATGAAGCCTGCGGAATCCTTCTGATCGTAGTCGCTTTCGCCGAAGGTGGCGATCTCCTCGCTGTACAGAGAGTAGTCGCTCCATACGCCTGCGTTGATGATGTTGCCCTTATAGAGCTTCAGTCTGACCTTACCGGTAACCTTCTCCTGGGTCTTATCCACGAAGGCGCTGAGAGCCTCGCGGAGAGGCGTGAACCACTGGCCGTTGTAAACCAGCTCGGCGAAGGTGATGGAAAGCTTCTGCTTTTCGTGCATGGTCATCTTATCCAGGCAGATGGTCTCCAGCACGTTGTGAGCCTTGTAGAGGATGGTTCCGCCGGGGGTCTCGTACACGCCGCGGCACTTCATGCCAACCAGACGGTTTTCCACGATGTCGATGAGGCCGATACCGTTCTTGCCGCCCAGCTCGTTCAGCTTGAGAATGATGTTCTTGGCGGACATCTTCTCGCCGTTCAAGGCTACGGGAATGCCCTGCTCAAAATCCAGGGTGATGTAGGTAGGTTCATCGGGAGCTTGCAGAGGAGAAACGCCCATTTCCAGGAAGCCGGGCTTTTCGTACAGAGGCTCGTTGCCGGTATCCTCCAGATCCATACCCTCATGGGACAGGTGCCACAGGTTCTTATCCTTGGAATAGTTGGTCTCACGGTTGATCTTCAAGGGGATGTTATGAGCCTCGGCGTAATCGATCTCTTCCTCACGGGATTTGATGTCCCACTCTCTCCAGGGAGCGATGATGGGCATATTGGGAGCGAAGTGCTTGATGGTCAGCTCAAAACGGACCTGGTCGTTGCCCTTACCGGTACAGCCGTGGCAGATGGCGTCGGCACCTTCTTTGATGGCGATGTCCACCAGTCCCTTGGCGATGCAGGGACGGGCGTGGCTGGTGCCCAGCAGGTATTCCTCGTAGACGGCGCCTGCCTTGACGCAGGGGATGATGTACTCGTCAACGTATTCGTCGGTGAGATCCAGAACGTACAGCTTGGAGGCACCGGTCTTAAGAGCCTTTTCCTCCAGACCCTCCAGCTCGTCTGCCTGACCAACGTTGCCGGAAACGGCGATGACCTCACAGTTATTGTAATTTTCCTTCAGCCACGGAATGATGATAGAGGTGTCAAGACCGCCGGAATAGGCCAGAACCACCTTCTTGATGTTTTCTTTTTTCATGTTTATCACTCGATCCTGTATAAATATTCCTGATTTTTGGTGTTGTATGCATTATACACTTATTTTTATACATTGTCAACCGTCATTTTTGAATAAATTAACGATTTCAAAACGGTCAATAAGTGCATTTTGCACAAAGTCTTTCCAAAAGTCGGCATATTATAGCATAAACGGATCGTATATGCAAGCCTTTTTTGCACTTTTCTTCCATAAATATATGTGAAAAAAAGACCCGCGGTGTTGCCGCAGGTCTTTCGCATGATCAATGGTGGAAGAGGCGCATACCGGTGAAGGCCATAGTTACGCCGTGGCGGTTGCAGCACTCGATCACATCGCCGTCGCGCTTGGAACCACCGGGCTCTGCGATGTAGCGAACGCCGCTCTTGCAGGCGCGGTCGATGTTATCGGAGAAGGGGAAGAAGGCATCGGAGCCAAGAGCGATATCGGTGATCTGAGACAGCCAAGCTGCTTTTTCCTCCTCGGTGAGGGGATCGGGACGAACGGTGAATACGTTCTGCCATGCGCCATCGCGGAGAACGTCGTCTGCATCGGTGGCGGAGATATACAGGTCGATGGCGTTGTCACGGTCGGGTCTGCCGATGTCGGAACGGAAAGGCAGGGACAATACCTTGGGATGCTTACGCAGAGAGTAGTTGTCCGCCTTGTTGCCTGCCAAACGGGTGCAATGGATACGGGACTGCTGGCCTGCGCCGATGCCGATGGCCTGACCCTGGTAGGTATAGCACACGGAGTTGGACTGGGTGTACTTCAGAGTGATGAGGGCCACGATCAGGTCACGCACCGCGGATTCGGGAAGGTTCTTGTTCTCGGTGACGATGTTCTCAAACAAGGTCTTGTCGATCTTATACTCGTTTCTTCCCTGCTCGAAGGTGATGCCGTAGATCTCACGGGTCTCCAGTGCGGCGGGAACGTAGGAGGGATCGATCTGCACGATGTTGTAAGCACCCTTGCGCTTGGACTTCAGGATCTCCAAAGCCTTGGGGGTATAGCCGGGGGCGATGACACCGTCGGAAACCTCCTTCTGAAGGAACAGCGCGGTCTCTTCATCGCAGACGTCGGACAGGGAGACCCAGTCGCCGAAGGAGCTCATGCGGTCTGCGCCGCGGGCACGGACGTATGCGGTCGCCAAGGGAGACAGGTCGTAATCGGGTGCGAAGAGCATCTGCTTTTCCACGTCGTTGAGAGGGTTGGCTACGGATGCACCTGCGGGGCTGACGTGCTTGAAGGAGGTTGCGGCGGGGAGGCCGGTGGCTTCCTTCAGCTCTTTTACCAGCTGCCAGCCGTTGAAGGCATCCATGAAGTTGATATAGCCGGGGCGGCCGTTCAATACTTCAATGGGAAGGGCGCCGCCCTTGACGTAGATCTTGGCGGGCTTTTGGTTGGGGTTGACCCCGTATTTCAGTTCCAGTTCGTTCATGGTGGATCCCTTTCTTACTGATTCTTGTTGTAGATAAGAGTCTCGGCTTCTCCGCTTTCCAGGGAAATGGCCTGTGCAAAGAGGGAGACCTTATTGTCTGCGTTCAAAGCGTTCCAGACACCGTCGGCAATTGCCTTCAGGTCGCTGCCCACGCCGAAGGCTACGGGCTCACCGCAGAAGGAGGGGATGGGGTTGCCATCGCCCATATACGTATGGATGATGTGACCGACGCCGTTTGCGGGGGTGGCGTACTCGTAGAACATACGGTCGCAACCGTCGCAATAAGGAGATTTCTTCAAAATGGAGAGCTTATAGGACATCTCTCCCCCTTCGGTATGCAAAATACCGCTGATACGAGGAGTGAAGTTGGGTGCATCCGGCTCAAACTCACGGGTGCGGAGAGCATCGGCAAAGGTCTTGCCTGCCTGCAGGGCATCTCTCACGGTGTCGGTCTGGTCGCCGTTGGTGACCACGGTATCGTTACCCACCTTACGCACGGGAGCGTAAATGATGAGAGAGGGATCGGAAAGCTTGGAGGGATCGAAAGCACGGGTACGGATGCCGTCCTCGGTGGTTTCGAAAATACGGTTACGGCTGTTGACGCTTCTGCCCATGATGAAGTACAGGATCACAGCCTTGCTCCCGTCGGCAGTTTTACCGATGGCGACGCCTCTGCCGGGATAGGCGTTGGCGGAAAGGTATTCATAGATGCTGACCATATGCAAAAAATCTCCTTATACTCTTTTTATACTTAGAATTTACCATACTTCGACGGGAAAGTCAAGAGGTTTTGAAAAACCCCTTGCAATCTGCGGCAATTTTTGCTATAATATGGTTCGCAATACATTTGGGAGTCCTTTTTATGAAGTATGATTTTCTCTTGTTCGACATGGACGGTATGCTGGTGGATACCCGTGAGGGGATCTTGAAGTGTGCCAAGCACGCACTCAATGCCTTTGGCATTGAAGTGGAAGAGCTTTCTTCCCTGACCAAGTTCGTGGGGCCTCCTTTGAGCTATTCCTTTATGGAATTCTACGGATTTTCGGAAGAGGAAGCCAAGAAGGCGGTTGCCATTTACCGCCAGCGGTACAGCGAGAAGGGGCAGTTTGAGTGCTACGTCTTCCCCGGGGTTTCGGAAATGCTGGAAGCCCTTTTAGAAAAGGGTTTCCGTATTTGCATTGCCACCTCCAAGCTGGAAAGCTATGCGAAGACCATGCTGGAGCGTTTGGGGATCGGAAAGTATTTTGAGTTCGTCATCGGCGCCACTCCCGACGAGGCTGTCAGCACCAAGGATGAAGTGATCGAAGTGGCCTTGAAGCGGATGAGGATCGCCGATAGGCGCAAGGCATTGATGATCGGCGACAGGAAGCACGTCGTTCTGTGTGCAAAGAAGTGCGGTCTGGATTCCTTTGGGGTCTATATGGGCTGTGCGGAGCCTCTTGAGCACGAGACGGCGGGGGCTACCTACATTGCAAGCAGCATTGAAGAATTGAAGAACGCATTGCTTGCCTTTTAACCTAAGAAATAATAGTGAGTTCGTAACCATCCTCACTTAAAACAAAACTAAGGAGAAAACGAAAAAATGAAAAACAAAAAGCTTCGCTCTCTGACCGAGGGCGCCATGATCGCCGCCATTTACGGGGTATTGACCCTGGTATTCTGGCAGTTTTCCTCCATGCAGATCCAGGTGCGGGTATCGGAGGCGTTGTGCGTTCTTCCCCTGTTCACCTCTGCGGCGGTGCCCGGGCTGACCGTTGGGTGTTTTCTGGTAAACATCCTCATGGGGAACGTATGGGATGCGATCTTTGGAAGCATGGCTACCTTTTTGGCGGCGGCAGTGGCTTACAAGCTGAAGGAGAAAAAGGATTCGTTTCATTGGCTGGCGCCTTTGGCTTGTGTGGTATTGAACGCTCTGATCGTGCCCTTGGTGCTTTACTTCGGGTACGGGGTGACCACCTTCGGGAACGAGACGGGTATGTGGCTGGTATTGGGGTTGCAGGCGTTGTCCATCGCCATCGGGCAAGTCATTGCCTGCTACGGGCTGGGGATGCCCTTGTATTACCTGTTGAAGCGGACGAGGCTGTTTGAGAGATAATGCATAACAGTTCATAAGGACCTTTCTTTTTTGAAGAAAGGTCCTTATGTATCCCCAAAGAAAATCGGTTTTTGAGGAGAGAGCACGAGAGAGGATCTCTTTTCCTAAAAAGATCCTCTCTCGCATGATTCACGTATTAAACCCTGGGCGGCCAAAGCTCGGTGGCCAGGTAACAGCGGATGGTGTCCTCCAGCCAGTAGGCGTATTCCGTGCCGGGAGATAAGTGCTCCAGCGCTTTCATTTGCAGGTACAGCTCCCTGCCGTCTCCCACGTCGTGCCAGATGTCCGCAAAGACGAAATCGTAGTGCTCAACAGGCATTTGCTCCTTGGCGTATTCGAAGGCATCCGCACAGATCACGCGAATCTTTTCCTTGTGGGGAAACTGTGGGAGGATGTGCTCTTTGAACAGCTCGATCACCTCGGGACTGCGTTCCACGATGGTGACGGAGGTAACCTCCTCCTTGCGGGAGGTCATGAAGGGGAAATATCCCAAGCCCAGCCCGTAGGTGAGCACCTTTCCCTTGGCCCTTGCCACGGCGGGGAGGGTGGTAACGGTCTCGTTGGGCATGAGGGTCATCCATTCCCTGCCGTTTTCCAGCACGGCGGGATAGCGGTAGGTGCGGGGAAAGAAGCCGATCCGAGGAATCATCCTTCCATCGGGGAAGACCCGAAAATCGTTGCACACAAAGGCTTCACAGGGGGCAAGCTCCATGGTCTTCAGCTCCCATTTCCCCTGCTTTCCCTCGGGGAAGCGAATGGTTTGGTAGTAGGGATCGTTTTCGAAAACTGCGGGATCAAGCTCCTGCACCATGGGAACGATATACTCGGCGGTGAACTCCCGCTCGGTGCGGTCGGTGCCCACTTCGCAAAGAGCGGCCAGACATTCTGCGTAGGCGCGTTCTCTTGAAAGATCGCAGGAAACGGCAATATCCTCCAACGCGTCGGGGGTGATGGCCTTTGGCATGAAGTTGAGATACATGCTCATCAGGCTGACGATCCGCCCGTTGCAGAAGCGGGTGTGATCCGTTGGGAAGCGGTTGTGACCCGTCAGGCGTTCCAATTCTGTCATAAAGAACTCCAAGTAAAACGACTGCCCGTTTTGAGGGGCAGTCGTGTTTTCGTTTAGTCGTTGCCCTTGGAATAGTTGGGGGCTTCTTTGGTGATGTATACGTCGTGGGGATGGCTCTCACGCAAACCGGCGTTGGTGATACGGACGAACTTACCGGTCTCCTGCAGCGTCTTGATATCGGGAGCGCCGCAGTAGCCCATACCGGAGCGCAGACCGCCCATGAGCTGGTAAACCGTCTCGGAAACCAGACCCTTGTATGCAACGCGGCCTTCCACGCCTTCGGGAACGAGCTTCTTGTTGGTGGCCTGGAAGTAACGGTCGCTGGAGCCCTGCTGCATAGCGGCGATGGAACCCATGCCGCGGTAGGTCTTGAACTGTCTGCCCTGGTAGATCTCCAATTCGCCGGGAGCTTCCTCACAGCCTGCAACCAGAGAGCCAACCATGACGACGCTGGCACCTGCGGCGATGGCCTTCACCAGGTCGCCGGAATACTTGATGCCGCCGTCTGCAATGACGGGGACGTCGTACTTTCTGGCAACGGAGGCGGCGTCGAACACAGCGGTGATCTGGGGAACGCCGATGCCCGCTACCACGCGGGTGGTACAGATAGAGCCGGGGCCGATACCAACCTTGATACAGTCGGCACCCGCCTTGATGAGCGCCTCTGCGGCCTCTGCGGTGGCGATGTTACCGGGGATCAGCTGCACGCCGGGGAATGCGCTCTTCACAGCGCGGCAAGCGTTGAGAATGCCCTCGGAATGGCCGTGGGCAGAGTCCAGAACCAATGCATCAACACCCGCATTGATCAGTGCCTCCGCACGCTGAAGAACGTCCTTGGTAACGCCGATGGCGGCGGCGCAGAGCAATCTGCCCTGGGAATCCTTGGCGGCGTTGGGATACTTCTTGGCTTTTTCGATATCCTTAATGGTGATCAGGCCCTTCAGGTAGCCCTTTTCATCCACCAAGGGGAGCTTTTCGATCTTGCGGGCACGGAGGATGGTCTGAGCCTCTTCCAGGGTGGTGCCAACCTTACCGGTGACCAGGTTTTCTTTGGTCATTACCCCGCCGATGGGAATATCGTAGCGATCCAGGAAACGGATATCGCGGTTGGTCAGGATGCCCTGCAATTTCCCTTCGGCATCGCACACGGGAACACCGGAGATGCGATACTTGTTCATCAGTGCCAAAGCATCCGTGACAAGATGATCGCCGGAGAGGGAAAAAGGCTCGTTGATAACGCCGTTCTCGCTACGCTTGACGCGCTGCACCTGATCGGCCTGCTCTTCAATGGACATATTCTTGTGGATAACGCCAATACCGCCTTCGCGGGCGATGGCGATGGCCATGCGCGTTTCCGTAACGGTATCCATTGCCGCCGTGATCAGCGGGACGTTCAAGCGGATGGAAGCAGTCAACTGGGTGGACGTATCGATGTCTGCGGGCAGAACGTGGCTTTCTGCGGGGATCAGCAATACGTCGTCGTAGGTAAGACCTTCTTTTCCGAACTTTTCGTTAAAATCCATCATAAGAATCCTTTGCTCCTTTATGTATCAGTGTTTATTCGTCTCTTGTAATGTCTTTGAGAAACTCGGTATATCTCTTTTTGGCGGAGGGCATGGGAATGGCCAACAGGATCATGATCACCGCAAACAGGGCACAGCCCGCCAGACCCGTATAGGTCATACTTCCCATAAGATAGGAGCGGGCGGCAAAGGCAACGTCCAGCACCAAGAAAAGGAGGATCAGAACGTAATCGAAGACCCTTTTGGTAAACCTGCCCTGCAAGACACTTCCCCGTTCGCTCTGCACGATCTCACCTCTGAATACGGTGACGAAGGGATCCACGGAGGAATAACCCTTGCGGATCAAATAGACCTTGTTCCCATTCCGCTTGGCACGGTAGACCGTATCCAATACGTCGTCGTTCCCCGCAAAGCGGGCGGGAGAGGTACGTTCGTCCCAGCGGGAAAGCAAAGCTTTTTGGCTGTGAGAGCTGTTCAGCGAAAGCATCGACGCGTTTCTCCTTTACCGACTTTTATGTGCGAGAGATTATTTTGTCTATTGTAGCATATTTTTTTTCGCTTGTCAATTATATTTCCCTTAAAAAGAGAGTATAATATTTTAAATTCTCGGGACTTTCCTGTTTGCAATTTGCACAAAGGTGACAAAGGAGGATAGGCTTTGCCGTTTTTCATCACGTATTTTTCCAGGAAGATACGGGCGCATCACTTGGATGCCTACGCCGCCCAGGCGGCCTTTTTTCTGCTGTTTTCCACAGTACCTTTGTTACTGCTTGGTGTCTCTTTGTTTCGGTTTCTGCCTCTGGCGACCGAGGGCTTTACCGAGGGACTCGAGCGCTTTTTTCCGGATGCGGTGGTGGCTCTGTTGGAGACGGTGCTGGCAGAGGTTTCCGGTCGGGACGGCTCCATGTTTACCTCCGTTTCCCTGCTGACGGTCCTGTGGTCGGCATCCAAAAGCGTTTACTATCTGATCGGCGGGTTGAATTCCGTTTTTGAGGTCAAGGAGGAACGGAGCTTTTTCAAGGTGCGGTTGCTTGCCATGGTCTACACGCTGGCGCTGCTTCTTGCGGTGGCGGGAGCTTTGGTGGTGATGGTCTTCGGCGGTTTTCTGGCGGAGCAGGCGGCGGATTGCTTCCCTCGCTTCCGCGATTTGATGAAAGTCCTTTCTTCTTTTCGATATTTGATCGGGCTCTTATTCCTGACGGTGGTCTTCACGGCGGTATACAGGGTTTTACCCAACCGAAAAGCAGGAACGTTCCGGCAGATCCCGGGGGCTTTGGTATCCGCGGCGGGATGGATGCTGTTCTCCCTGCTGTTTGCACTTTACGTGGACAGATTTGCCAACTATACCAGCCTTTACGGCGGACTTTCCGCCATCGTGGTATTTATGCTGTGGCTTTACGTGTGTATGTATATCCTGCTTTTGGGCGGGGAGATCAACCTTTTGGCGGAGCGGGTAAAGAAGCTGTAAAGAAGAATGTGAAGGGGGTGTAAAAGTTTTCTTGATTTACGGTTTTGGTATTGACTTCCCGAGGCTTTTCAGATATAATAAATTGAATAGCTTTGCAGACGTTTTTTGTTGTTACGGGAGGCCGTTTTTGATATGAATTTTGCTGAAATACCCTTCTTATTTGTATTCTTTCCGTTGTGCTTGGGATTTTATCTGTTCACCAAGGAGGTCCGCTACCGAAACGCCGTTTTGTTGACCTTCTCCCTGATCTTCTACGCATGGGGCGAGCCGTTGAAATTGGTGCTTTTGCTCCTCAGCGCCATGGTGAACTTTTTGCTGGCCAGATCCATTGCCGCCAACCGTGAAAATAAGCTTGCGAAAACCTCGTTGATCGTTTCGCTGGTCTTCAACATCGGGATGCTCGGAGTGTTCAAATACACCGACTTCCTGACGGGAAACCTGAACAGCCTGTTCGGGATCAACATTCCCGCGGTCAATCTCGTGTTGCCCTTGGGTATCAGCTTCTACACCTTCCAGATCATGTCCTACGTCATTGACGTTTACTGGGACAACGTGGCGGTGCAGAAGGATTTCTCCAAGCTGCTGTTGTACATCTCTTTGTTCCCTCAGCTGGTGGCGGGACCTATCGTAAGATATTCCACCATCGCCGAGGAGATCGATGACCGCAGGACCACTTTGACGGACCTTACCGAGGGTCTTTGCCGTATGATCCTGGGTCTTTCCAAAAAGGTGATCCTGGCAAACCAGCTTTCCCTGCTGGCCCAGACCTATCTGACGGATACCGCCGGGACAAGCTCCGTGGTGGCCACCTGGGTGGGACTCATCGCTTACTCCATGCAGGTATACTTCGACTTCTCGGGATATTCCGATATGGCCATCGGTATGGGCCGTATCTTTGGGTTCCACTTTGACGAGAACTTCAACTATCCCTTTATGTGCCGTTCCATCCAGGAATTCTGGCAGAGATGGCACATCTCTCTGGGCAGCTTCTTCCGCGACTATCTGCTGTATCTTCCCATCTTCGGCAAGAGACGTCAGGTGCTTTCCCTGTTCTTGGTTTGGTTTACCACCGGTCTTTGGCACGGTGCAAGCTGGAACTTCATCGCCTGGGGCTTGTATTTCGGTATCTTCATCTTCATTGAGCAGAAGATCGGCAAGAAAACGCTTAAGAAGATCCCCTCGGTGATCATGCACATCTATAATAAGTTGGTCATCTTCATCGGTTTCGGCATCTTCTATCACGACAACTGCCCCACCATCGGTTCCTTCTTCTCCACCATGGGCAGATTCCTGAGCAACCTGTTCGGGTTCTCCGGCAACGGGTTCTTCCGCGCGGAGGAGTTTACCGCGGGTCCTTACAACGAATCGGTGCTGTCTTCCGTTTATTTGATGAAGTACATCTGGGTCTTCCTGATCTCCGTGATCATCTGCTTCCCCGTTTTGCAGTGGGCGAAGGAGAAGATCCGCACCTGCAGCATTCCCGTCCGTGCCACGGCACAACTGGCTTCCGCCTTGGTTTGCGTGGGGCTTCTGGTGATCTGCATGATCCTGTTGGTATCCTCCAACAACAATCCGTTCCTGTACTTCCGCTTCTGATATTTTGAGGTATTGATCCATGAGCAAAAAACAAACCGCTTTGTTAAAATTGGCAAAAGCAATCAGTGCGCTTTTGATCCTGGGGACGTTTCTGTTCCTGTTCGTGTTCTGCGTGTTTTTGCCCAGAACCACGGTATCCAATTACGATACCCTGACTAAGTTCCCGGAGTTTTCCTGGAGCTCTCTGTTTGACGGCAGTTATACTGCACAGCTGGGCGCATATTTCTCCGATACCGTTTTTATGCGTGACACCCTGAAGGGTGAATATTACGCCGAGCTGAAGACCTGGTTCGGCAAAGAAACGGTGGTCATTACCGAGGAGGGTGAAGAGGAGATCATCATCGGCGGCATCAATATTCCCAGCGATGATCCCGGCGCTTCCGAACCCGAGTTTTCTTGGGGCGGTGATATTTCTCTGCCTCCCGACAGTAAAGACCCCTCCGGTTCCGAAAGCTCTTCCGGCGGCGGAAACAGTTCCGAACCGGACAACCCTTCCGAAGAGCCTTCTCAGGATACCTCCGACGAAGATCCTCCCCAGGAGATCCAGGCGGACAGCATTCTGATCCTGGGCACCAGAGCCATGGAGATCTACTACGGTGATCCCAACTTGAATAAGCTTCCCCGCTTTGCCGACGCGCTGAACACCTTCGCCGCCAACAATCCCAACCTGAACGTATATTCCATGGTGATCCCCAAGGCGGCGGCGTTCTATCTGGATAAATCTCCCACCTACAAGCATCTGGCGGGAAGAACTCTCAACGATCTGAAGAATCTGGACAAGCTGTATTCCGATCAGGTGCAGGCGATCAATATCTACGATATTTTGATGGCCCACAAGAACGAAGATATCTATATGCGCACCGACCATCACTGGAGCTCCTTGGGAGCCTATTACGCAGTGAAGCAGTTTGCTTCCGACCTTGGACTTCCCTTCCAGGACATTTCCACTTATACCAAAAACATTCGTACGGGTTACCGCGGAACCATGTATGCATACAGCAATTATCACAGCATCATCAAAGACAATCCCGAGGATTTCGTGACCTACGTGCCCAAGGCAACCTACACCTACGAGACCTACGACCAGAGCTTCCAAAGCCCCCGGAAGAGAGACAGCATCTTCCACTACGTGGGAGATAACTCCGTTGCAAGCTGGTATCTTACCTTCATCGGCGGGGATGCATACTCCGTAAAGATCAAGTCGGACGCTTGCAGTAACGGACGGAAGCTTTTGGTGGTGAAGGACAGCTACGGCAACGCATTGGTGCCTTATCTGCTGTACTCCTTTGAGGAGATCTACGTTGTGGACGCCAGAGAATTCCAGATCCATCTGGATGACTTTACCAAACAGCAGGGCATTACCGACGTGCTGTTTGCCGAGGTGGCTTTCTCCGCTACCAGCAATAACTATATTGCGAAGCTGGAAGGCTTGATCAAATGAGACGTAAGCTGATCGTTTTACTGTTTTTATTGATAGGTCTTTGCCTTCTTGCGGCTTGTACAGAGGAGCCGAGCAAGCCGTTAGAAGATGCTTCCTCGCACGGCAGTGTATCCTCCCCTGCCGAGCCTTCCGTAGCGCCGGTGGTTTCTGTGCCCGCGGAAGAAGAAAGCTCTGCCGTGGGCGAGATCTCCGGGGTATTCTCCGCAGAAGAAAGCTCTGAAATCGAGGAAAGCTCCGAGGAGGCAGAAAGCTCCGAACCGGAAGAGAGTTCCGGGATAGAAGAAAGCGAGGAAGAATCCAAGGAAGAGGAAAGCTCCCAGCCGGAGGAATCTTCCCTGCCCGAAGCTCCCTCCAAGCCTCACAAGGTGAACGGCTTTATCGTTGACGGTGACCGCGGTATGGAACCCTTTGGCGGGTCTGCCGTTGGCGGCGGGTATACCGCAGAGGTGTTCAATCAGTTTAAGACATTGGTGGGTGACGGCGTCAACGTTTACGGTATGCCCATTCCTTTGGCCTGCGCCTTCTACGCCCCCGAGGGGTACGAGGGTTCTATTTCCCGCACGGCAGATTGCTTCGGTGGGGTGAGAGACGGGCTGGAAAACGTGCAGTACGTGGACGTTTTGAGTGCGTTGAATAAGCACACCGAGGAATACATTTACGCCAAGACCGACCATCATTGGATGGCTTTGGGGGCGTATTACGCCGCGGAGGCTCTTTGCAAGGAAGCAGGCGTGGCGTTTGATACCCTTGACAGCTTTGAAGCCAAGTCCTTCGACGGATTTTTGGGTTCTATCGTGACCGGCTACGACGTGGAGGAATTGCGGAAGTATCCCGAGACCTTTACCTGGTACGAGCCTACCCGTGAGTATACAGCTCATTATTACACCCAGAGCTACGACTATAAGTTTGAGGACAGTCTGTTCTCAAGTGCAAAGACTTATTCCAAGTTCATCCACGGAGACAGCTACGTGGTTCGCGTTGAGACCGGGGTGAAGAACGGCAGAAAGCTTTTGGTGGTGAAGGACAGCTTCGGCAATGCTCTGGCGCCCTTCCTGCTGGCGGGCTTTGAAGAGGTCTACGTGGTGGATTACCGCAAGTTTAACTGCAACGTTCTGGACTTTATTGAAGAGCAGGAGATCACCGACGTGGCGTTGGTCATGGCGGCCTTCTCCGTGGCATCTTCCGCCAGAAACAACATCATCCGTTTGACAGAGATTTGAGGCATTTATGATTTCTTTGACTTACCCCTTTGACGGGAAAGAATTGTTTGAAAATAAAAGATCCCTGCGGAGAGAGCTGTTGGGAGACGGCAGTAAGCGGATGACCAAGCGCATCGCGGTGCTGGGCGGGTCTACCACCAACGATTTCTGCAAGATGATGGAGATCTTTCTGTTGGATATGGGGATCGCTCCCGTATTTTATCAATCGGAGTACGGGCAGTATGCAGAAGATGCCATGTTTGGCAATCCCGAATTGGATGCATTTGAGCCGGATCTCATTTATATCCACACCTCCTTCCGCAATCTGGTGAAGTTTCTGCCCAAGCGGGGAGAAACTGCCGAGGCGGTGGATGCTCGCTTTGGGGAGGCTTACGGGCAGTTCGAGGCCATTTGGAAGCGGCTGAAGGAGAAGTTCCGCTGTCCCATCATTCAGAACAACTTTGAGTTCCCGGGATACCGTTTGTTGGGCAACCGTGACGCCTGGGACATCAGCGGCGCTACCCGCTTTGTAAACCGTATGAACATGGCCTTTGCCGACTATGCGGCGGCGGAGGATACCTTCTATATCAACGATATTCAGTTTGTTTCCGCCTGCTATGGGCTGGACAAGTGGCTGGATGATTCCGTTTGGTATTTGTATAAGTATCCCTGCGCTTTGGAGGCTATTCCCCACTGGGCGTTCAACACGGTGAAGATCATCAAGTCCCTTTACGGCAAGAACAAAAAGGTGCTGGCGTTGGATCTGGACAACACCCTTTGGGGCGGCGTGGTCGGCGACGACGGCGTGGACGGCATTGAGATCGGCAGTGAGAACGCTACGGCGGAGTGCTTCAAGGCCTTCCAGACCTACGTGAAGGAGCAAAAGCAGCTGGGCGTTATGCTGACGGTGGCTTCCAAAAACGACCTGCAGAACGCTCTTGACGGGTTGAATCACCCCGACGGCGTGTTGCGTCCCGATGAGTTCATCGTCATCAAGGCGGACTGGGAGAACAAGGACAGGAACCTTATGCAGACGGCGGCGGAGATGAATCTGGGTGTGGATTCCTTCGTGTTTGCGGACGACAATCCCACGGAGCGTGCCTTGGTGAAAGCCAACGTTCCCGGCATTGCCGTGCCCGAGATGGATCCCCCTCACGATTATATCCGCATTTTAGACCGCAACGGGTATTTTGAGGCTACGGTCATTTCCGAGGACGATATCAAGCGGAACGAGATGTACAAGGCCAACGCAGAGCGTGCGCAGGCAGAGCTTTCCTTTGGAGACTACACCGAGTATCTGCTCAGCTTGGATATGCAGGGTGAGATCTTACCTTTCCCCGAGGTCTATATGTCCCGCATTACTCAGTTGACCAACAAATCCAACCAATTCAATCTGACCACACGGAGATATACCGAGGATGAGATCCGTGCAGCCGCTTCCGACGGGGAGCATATCGCTCTTTACGGCAAGCTGGTGGACAGATTCGGTGACAACGGCGTTGTATCGGTGGTCATCGGCAAAAAAGAGGGTGCAGACCTGCACATGGAGCTTTGGCTGATGAGCTGCCGCGTTCTCAAGAAGGACATGGAGTTTGCCATGCTGGACGAGGTGGTTGCCAAGGCCAAAGAGCAAGGCATTGGGCGCATTGTGGGTTACTACTACCCCACCGCAAAGAACAATATGGTGAGAGAGCTTTACGGAAAGTTTGGCTTTACCAAGATCCGCGAGGATGAGGAGGGCAACACCGTTTGGGAGCTTCTTACCGAAGGATATCAGAAACAGAATCACGTTATTCGTATCAATGGAGGAGATCTATCATGACAGAAGCAGAGCTTTTTACCAGGTTGAACAAAATTTTCCGCAAGGTTTTTGACGACAGCAGTATCACCGTGACCAGAAGGACCACGGCGAAGGATATTGAGGATTGGGACAGCCTGGAGCATATCACCCTCATCGGGGCTGTGGAGCGTGAATTTAAGGTGAAGTTCACCATGAAGGAGGTCAGCTCCATGAAGAACGTGGGCGAGATGGCTGATCTCATCGCCGCCCGGGCGAAATAAGCATGGAATTTGAAACCAAGATCAAACGCATCCGCCACGGGGTTTACGCCGAGCTGGTGCGGGCCTATTATGCTGATCGTGTGGACGTGCTGCATTACCACGTGCCTCGTGAGATTATTCCCGGGCCTAAGGCGTTGCTTCGCTGTTGCATTTTCAAGGAACGTGCCATCGTGCAGGAGCGGTTGAAGCTGGCCATGGAAGGGTTTACGGAAAGTAAGCCTGCGGTGCGGGTTATTGACATCGCCTGCGACGAGTGTCCTGTGGACGGTATCACCGTTCTGAACGCCTGCAGAGGGTGTCTTTCCCACGAGTGCAAGCACGCCTGTCCCAAGGGTGCCATCAGCATTGTGGACAGAAAGTGCGTGGTGGATCACGAAAAGTGCATTGAGTGCGGCAAGTGCGTTTCCGCCTGTCCTTACAACGCCATCATTCTGCAGAGACGCCCCTGCGTGGTGGCCTGCAAAGCGAACGCCATCAACATCGATCCCGTGACCAAGCAATCCCACATTGACGAGGAAAAATGCGTGGAGTGCGGGGCTTGTCAGCAACGGTGTCCTTTTGGTGCCATCACCAACGTCTCCATGCTGGTGGACGTGATCCGTATGCTGCAGGAGAAGCGTTCCAAGGTGGTTGCCATTTACGCTCCCGCGTTGGAGGGGCAGTTTGACGTACCCTTGGGAAAGGTGATCGCCGGGATGAAGGCCATCGGATTCGACGAGGTGCGGGAGGTGGCATACGGCGCCGACATCACGCTGGCTCATGAGGCGGCGGAATGGAAGGAAAAGCGTTTGCTGTTCAGCTCCTGCTGTCCTGCCTTCGTTTCCTACGTGAGAAAGAACTTCCCCGATCTTGCACCTTATATTTCCGACAGTGACTCCCCCATGGTTGCCATTGCCAAGAAGGTAAAAGAAGAACAGCCCGACGCCAAGGTGGTGTTTATCAGCCCCTGTACGGCGAAGATGCGGGAGGTACATAACAGCCCTTACGTGGATGCCATGCTTTCCTTTGAGGAGCTTTCCGGGTATTTCGACGGGTTGGACGTGGACTTGGAGTCCCTGGAGGAGGATCCCTGCACCGAGGCCACGGCATACGGGAAGGGGTTTGCACGGTGCGGCAATCTTTCCGGGTACATAGAAGAGCTTTCCGGCGGCGAGGCGGACGCCATTGCCATGAACGGGTTGGACGAGGTGCGGCGGGAGCTTTTGAAGCTTCGGTATCACAAGAGCACCAAGAACTTCTTTGAGGGTATGGCATGCGGCGGCGGGTGCGTCAACGGCGCACTTGTGCTGTGGCATCGTTACGGGAAGGGTTAAAATTAAAAAAAAGACTTTAAGGGCCTTTCTTTGAAAAGAAAGGCCCTTAAAAATTCCAAAGAAACTTGAATGCCAAAAACTATCGTTTTTGGTGAGGGAGAAAGGTTGGAATTACTGCTCTTGTGATCGGTAGATCGATAATTCCCTTTTATTGTGTCTGTAGAACGCTTGTATCATGACAGATTCAAACGTAAGATCGTGGTTTTTCCAAAGAGCTGAATGAATATTAATCTTTGCGTGAGGGACAAATTCTTTTTTAGGCGGTTCTACATCGGGAAAATTACCAAGAAATATTAAATCTCGCGGAGGACGAACTTTGCTGGTGGCGACCAGTTTAATCCTAAATTCCGGCAAAAAACCATACTCATCCACTTCATAAGTGACCTTGGATTTTTCCAAGATGTCCTCCTCGGGTCTTCTTCCGTCAATGGGAAAGAAACGTTCTTCGAAATTGGTGAAACTTGTTTGAACATATTCCACCTGATTATATTCATCTTGGGTAACGGGGAGCGTTTCGTCTTTGGTGAGTTTCACATACACAATCGGAACAATATGGCCGGGATGCCAGGTGTATTCATCCACCTTTTGGATGAGGAAATACCGTCCTGCAATGCCACGTTCTTTGGCCAAATCACTTGTCAGACGATAGGCAAAAACATCACCCACGTTCCAGGGACAGCGGTATAGCCTGCTTCGAGGAGGAACAGCGGGCGGAACCTTGGCGGGAGGCTGGGGAGAATTGAGCTTTTGCCGCAGGTTTTCCAAAACCTTAATCGCCTTCTTGCGTAATGGCAAATCATCAAAAGAATTTGCTCGTTCCAAGCTTTTTTCTATCCATTCGAGAGCCTTTTCACGGACATCTGCCAAGAGCACCCCGTAACACCACTGCGTATCTGCCAGAGCAAACCAAACAAGGGGAGCTTCCACGGGATCATCCAACCCCTCTGCGTATGCGGTCAGTATTTTGTCGGTGATCTCCCGGACGTTTTTCCCTTTCCGAAACAACTCCTTAAATTCGTCTTGTACGTCAAGCGAAGTATCGTTCTGATACAGTCCAACACCCCATACACCCATGGCAATACCTCCTTCAGCAAAAAAACGCACTTGCTCAAAAAGCAAGTACGTTATCATAAAAATGAATCAGCGGTGCGAAATGAAACGATTCGTACCTGCCTTGCATACGTTTATGATACCATAAACGAGGCGGTTTGTCAAGACGGCGGGAAATACCTATATAGTCCAATTCCCCCGAAAACGGCAGTTTTCGGAAGGAAAAGTTCTTTGGGGTTTTTTAAGGGGGCTTTCTTTCAAGAAATCCCCCTTAAATCGTAAGATCAGCAAGAGGTATTCTCCAATTTTTCCGCGATCACAGGCTTCAGGGTCTCGGCAACCAGGTTGCCAAGCCATTTTCTGCCTTCCGTGTTGGGGTGGATGCCATCGTCGGCCAGATACAGGGTACCGTGGGCGACCCCTTCCGCCTGGGCGAGACCGTCCAGAGGAATATAGGCTACTGCGTACTCACGGGCGAGACGACGGATCACGTCGATCTTGCCGTAGAGATCCATACGGAACTCCTCGGTGGCGGGGGTGGGCAGGCAGAAGGGCTCCATCATGATCACGGGGATATTGCGGGCCTTCAATGCATCCAGCACGGTGCGGTAGTTCTGCTCGGTCATCTCGTGGGTGGTGTTCACCAGGGCGTATTTATCGAAGATATGCCAGCTATCGTTGACACCTACCAGAATGGTGACGATATCCGGGTTCAGATCCAGGAAATCGGACTGAAGTCTCTGTACCAGATGCTCGGTGCGGTTGCCGCCGATGCCGCGATTGTAGAAGGTGAATTCCGTTTCGGGGAAGGCCTCCTGCAACAGCTTTGCGGCGATGGAGGTATAGCCGGGCCCCAGATCCATGGGGTCTTCTTTGTTTCTGCCTGCGTCGGTGACGCTGTCGCCTTGGAACAGGATGCGCATATCAGTTCCCCCTTCTTGCCTTGGCCTCCGCCTTCAGACGGGCGTCCTTATCCAGGATCCGCTTACGGAGACGGATGCTCTTGGGAGTGACCTCGATCAGCTCGTCGTCGCTGATAAACTCGATGGCTTCCTCCAAGGAGAAAATGATGGGGGGAACCAGAATCAGCTTTTCGTCTGCGCCTGCGGAACGGATGGCGGTGAGGTGCTTCTGCTTACAGGGATTGACCACGATGTCGCCCTGCTTGGGGTTCATGCCAACGATCTGTCCTTCGTAGACCTTGGTGGCGGGCCCTAAGAACATATTGCCGCGTTCCTGGGTGTTATAGAGACCGTAGGAGGTGGTCTCCCCTGCCTCGGAGGCTACCAGAGAGCCGGTGAAGCGCAACTGGATCTCACCGCGGAAGGGCTCGTAGCAATCGAACACGGTGTTCATAATGCCCTCGCCACGGGTCATGGTCATAAACATACTGCGGTAGCCCAGCAGGCAACGGGTGGGGATCTTATACTCGATCTTCATGCGGGTGCCTGCGGCGTTGGGGTTCATGGCAAGCAGCTCGCCCTTGCGGCGGCTGAGCTCCTCGATGACGGAGCCGGAATATTCACCGGGAACGTCGATATACACCAATTCGATAGGCTCGTGGCGTTCGCCGTCGATCTCCTTGAACAGCACCTTAGGGGTGGAGCAGGACATCTCGTAGCCCTCGCGGCGCATATTCTCGATGAGGATGGAGAGGTGCATTTCACCTCTGCCGCAGACCTTGACGCTGTCGGTGGTCTCGCCGTCCTCTACACGGAGGGAAACGTCCTTCTGGAGCTCTTTATACAAGCGGTCGCGGAGCTGGCGGGAGGTAACGAACTTGCCCTCCTTACCTGCGAAGGGAGAATCGTTGACGGAGAAGGTCATCTCCATGGTAGGCTCACTGACCTTGACGAATTCAAGGGGTTCGGGATTCAGCACGGAGGTGACGGTATCGCCGATGGTGATGCTTTCCGCACCGGAGAAGCAGACGATGTCACCCACGGAGGCAGACTCTACCGGAACGCGGTTCAGGCCGTCGATCTGATACAGGCTGACGATACGGGTCTTTTTGGGGGCAGCGCCGGTGTGGAAGTTAGTGATGGCGACCTCCTGGTTCACCTTCACGGTGCCGCGCTCCACTCTGCCGATGCCGATTCTGCCCACGTACTCGTTATAGTCGATGGAGGAGACCAAAAGCTGGAGATCCTCTTCCGGCTCCCCTTCGGGTGCGGGGATATAATCCAGAATGGTACGGAACAGGGGCTGGAGGTCGGTGCCCTTTTCGTAGGGGTTGAGAGAGGCGGTGCCGTCTCTGCCGGAGCAGAACAGCACGGGGCTTTCCAGCTGTTCGTCGTTGGCATCCAGGTCGATGAGAAGCTCCAGAACCTCGTCGGGAACCTCGTCCAGACGGGCGTCGGGCTTGTCGATCTTATTCACCACCACGATGACGCGGTGATCCAGCTCCAGAGCCTTCTGCAACACGAAACGGGTCTGGGGCATGGGACCTTCTGCGGCGTCCACCAGCAGGATAACGCCGTTGACCATCTTCAGGATACGCTCAACTTCCCCGCCGAAGTCGGCATGGCCGGGGGTATCCACCACGTTGATCTTCACGTCCTCGTAGTGGATGGCGGTGTTTTTGGCAAGAATGGTGATGCCGCGCTCACGCTCCAAAGCGTTGGAGTCCATAACGCGGTCCTCGGTGACCTGATTGTCACGGAAGATACCGCCCTGCTTGAGCATTTCGTCTACCAAAGTGGTCTTACCGTGGTCAACGTGGGCGATAATGGCGATGTTTCTTAAATCCTTACGTACCAAAACGTTACTCCAATCTATCATCTAACAATTTTTATCGACATATTGTACCACATTTTCTCCCATGTGGCAATGAAAAATCCTACAAAATTTGGAAATCGGGGTAGGTGTTCTTTCGTCACATTCTCTCTAAGATCCAGTCCAGGTAGAGGGCGACGGGATCTGTTTCGGTTTGGGAATACAGCATACGGCATCCCACTACGTCCTCGATCTCGTTGAAAACCGGATTTCCCTCGTGGTAGATCAGGTCGATGCCCGCAAGTCCAAGAGGGAGGGATTCCGTAAAGGATTCCACGATGGCACGCTCCTCGCGTGTCAGCTCGTGGGGGGTGGCAGTGCCGCCCAGGCAGAAATTACTGCGGAAATCGGTGTGGGAGACACGCAACATTCCCGCCAGGATCTTACCGCCCAGGACGTAAACGCGGAGATCCTTGCCCAGGTCGGAAACAGGCTCCTGTAAGACGGAGGGGATACCCGCAAGGGCTCGCTTGGCGGCCTGTTCCTCTTCCCTGCTTTTCACCATGAAAACCTGGGTGCCGCCGTGGCCCGCACAGGCCTTGAGAACGTAGGGATACGGGTGGGAAGGCATAACGGCGGGATCGGGGACGTATTCCGTTTGGGGAAAGGGAACACCCAGACGGGAAGCCAATCGGTAAGTCTTCCATTTGTCGTTGCAGATCTCGCTGACGGATGCGGGATTATAAACGGGGATCCCTCTCCCTTCCAAACGAAAACTGAGGGCGGGATCTATGGTACGTACCACGGCGAAATCGGGGTTCTGCTCGGGAAGCGGCTCGTGGGAATACAGCAGCTCCAGCTCTACCTTCCGCTTGGCGCAAGCGGCAAACCAAAAGTCGATGAAGGTGCGGTTACGGGCCGCCCCTTCCCTGTCGTAGATCAGCCAGCCCTTCATTGCTTGTTCTCCAGGGTGTTTTTGATGTAGGCAAGAATGCAGTCGGCTACGTTGACGCCTGTGCAGTTCAAGATATTTTTGATGTGGGCGTTGGAATTCACTTCACACAGAACAGGAGCGTCATTCTCTCCGAACAGCAGATCGACTCCGCCGAAGTTCAAGCCCAGAAGTTCACAAGCGCGGATGGCCAAGGCCTCCTGCTCGGGGGTGGGAGTATAGGGCTTCATACTGCCGCCGGAGGAGACGTTGGCGCGGAAATCCATTTCGGAATAGCGGTACATACTTGCAACGACCTTACCGCCAACCACGTTGATGCGGATATCGCGGCCCTTGGAGGTGGCGACAAAGGCCTGTAGAAGGGTGCGCTTGGGGGAGGTCCTGTTCAGATATTCCACAAGGTCGGTGCGGTCCTTTGCCAGCCACACCTGCCAGCCGAAGGAGCCGCAGGCTTCCTTGACCACCATGGGGTAGCCAAGCTGTGCTTCCGCATAGGGTAAAAAGGGATTGTCCGTCCAATCGGTTTCAAAAAAGGTCATGGGGACGACAAGGGTCTTGGGCATGGGGAGACCGCTGTTTTTCAGGGCAAGATAGGTGAAGGCTTTATCGTCGCAGAGGGCGATGGAGGATGCGGAATTGAACACGGGGATCCCCGCAAGCTCCAGGGTGCGGGCAAGGACTACGTCTTTGTCCAAAAACAAAACGAAGTCGCCGCAGTTTTCGGGACGCTGTGCGTTGGTATAAACGTGAAGAGTCATGCCCAGCCGTTCCGCAGCCTCGGTATAAAGCGCCGTCTGTTCCGTATATTTTTCGGTCATCAAGCCGTGGTTAACGATGAGTGTGCCTTCCATGTGTGCTTCCGCCTTTCGAAGTTTTCACGTTGTAGTTTACTCCATTCCGGAAAGTTTGTCAAGTTTCCTTTGTCGTTTTTTGACAAAGAGACGAGAAAGGGGGAGTTTTTTGTCCTTTCCTCTGTGGAAATCGAAAAACTTGATTTATTTTTCCCCAATCCGTTGACAAAAAACGGGATGCGTGATAAAATATTGTATATGTTTTGAAAGGAGCGGAGCCCCTGTGAAAGCTATGTGCATTTCTCGACAGACCGATACGTTCCACGGAATTTGCGCAGGCGGTAGCATTGCGCCTCTTTGCGGCGATTTTACGCTTTCTCAACGCCGCCCCGCCCCCTTTCCACTGTTTTGACCGGAGTTCTTGCCTATCTGGGCGGGATGCCGGTTCTTTCATTTTTTGCCATTTCATGAAAGGATCTTTGAAGTTATGAAAAAAGTTGCCGTTATTATGGGTTCCGATTCCGATCTGCCCGTAGTGGAAAAAGCCCTCGACGTATTGAAGCAGTTTGAGGTGCCCTTTACCGTTCGGGTGCTTTCCGCTCACAGAACGCCCGCAGAGGCCAAGAAGTTTGCGGAAAGCGCAAGAAGCAAGGGGTACGGCGTGATGATCTGTGCCGCAGGAAAGGCTGCCCATCTGGCAGGTGCATTTGCCGCAAACACCACCCTGCCCGTGATCGGCATCCCCGTGAAGTCCTCTACGCTGGACGGACTGGATGCTCTGCTCGCCACGGTACAAATGCCCACCGGGATGCCCGTGGCCACCGTTGCCATTGACGGTGCGGCCAACGCCGCTTTGCTGGCCGTTCAGATCCTGGCCGTGAGTGACAGAACACTGGCTGCCAAGCTTGCCGCCAAGAGAAAGGCCGACACGGAGAAGGTTTTGAAAAAAGATGCGGAGATCTCCGCAAGATATGCCGAATAATCACACTCTATACAGGTAGGTTTTACAAATGAACAAATTAAGAGAAGAATGCGGCGTGTTCGGGATCTTTGCTCCCGCAAGCTGCGAAGTTGCCGCCACCACTTATTACGGATTGTTTGCTCTGCAGCACCGCGGTCAATCCAGCTGTGGCATCGTGGTGAACGATGACGGTCTGTTCCGTACCCACAAGGACAGCGGTCTGGTGAACGACGTGTTTACTCCCGAGGTACTGGCTTCCATTGAAGGCGGTAACATGGCGCTGGGTCATTGCCGTTACGGCACCTCAGGCAGTAAGGGCAGAGAAAACGCTCAGCCCATCGTGGTGGATCATATCAAGGGCAGAATGGCCATTGCCCACAACGGCAGTCTGGTGAATTCCTTTGAGTTGAGAGAGGAATTAGAGCTGAAGGGCTCTATCTTCCATACCCAAAGTGACATCGAGGTGATGTCCTACATCATCATTGAGGAGCGTTTGAGACAGCCCTCCATTGAGCAGGCTGTCAACGCCGCCATGCACCGTGTTAAGGGCGCTTACTCTTTGGTGGTGATGTCCCCTTCTAAAATGATCGCTTGCCGTGACAAGAACGGATTCAGACCCCTTTGCTACGGCGTGCGGGATGACGGAGCTTACATCGTGGCTTCCGAGAGTTGTGCGCTGGGCGCGGTCGGTGCCAAGTTCGTACGGGATCTGAAGCCCGGTGAGATCCTGGTGTTCACCAAGGACGGCGTGGAATCCATTACGGATCACTGCGGGGAGTCCTGCCCCAGACTTTGCGTTTTTGAGTACGTTTATTTCGCAAGGCCCGATTCCGTTATCGACGGGTGCTGCGTTCACGAGGCTCGCGTTCGCGCAGGGCGTTACCTGGCACAGGAGCACCCCGTGGAAGCGGACGTGGTGGTAGGCGTCCCCGACTCCGGTTTGGATGCTGCTCTGGGCTATTCCAGAGAGTCCGGGATTCCTTACGCACCCGGACTTTTGAAGAATCGTTATATCGGGCGTACCTTTATTTCACCCGGGCAAAAGTCCAGAGAGAACCTTGTGCGGATGAAGCTGAGTCCCATTGCCAGCGTTATTGCAGGGAAGCGCGTTGTTCTTGTGGACGACTCCATCGTTCGCGGTACTACCTGCGGGCAGATCGTAAATCTTTTGAGAGCCGCCGGTGCGAAGGAAGTGCATATGCGCATTTCTTCCCCGCCCTTCAAGTTCCCCTGCTACTACGGCACGGACATCAGCTCCAAGGATAAGTTGATCGCAAACAAATATCCCTTGGAGGAGATCGCAGGAGTCATCGGCGTAGATTCGTTGGGCTATCTCAGCATTGAAAGCGCCATGAAGCTCAGCGGCGAGACCAAGGAATACTGCAACGCTTGCTTTACCGGGGAATATCCCACCGAGATTCCTACGGAAAACAGAGGAAAGCGTTTTGACCAGAAGATCTCCGAGAAGGAAAAGAAATCATAAATTACCGTTTTACAACGAAAGGATACTATCATGCACGAAAAGAGTTTCAGCGAAAGCTACAAAGAAGCAGGCGTAGATATTACCGCGGGTTATAAGGCGGTAGAACTGATGAAGGCAAGCATTGCCAGAACCATGACCAAAGGAGTTTGCTCCGATATCGGCGGTTTCGGCGGATTGTTTGACCTGGATCTTACGGGGATCTCCAAGCCCGTGCTGGTTTCCGGTACCGACGGCGTGGGTACCAAGCTGAAGATCGCATTTTTGATGGATAAGCACGATACCGTGGGTATCGACTGCGTGGCAATGTGTGTTAATGACGTTATCTGCGTAGGTGCGAAGCCTTTGTTCTTCTTAGACTACATCGCCTGCGGAAAGAACGTCCCCGAAAAGATCGCTTCCATCGTTTCCGGCGTGGCGGAGGGCTGTGTGCAGTCCGGCTCCGCTTTGATCGGCGGTGAGACTGCGGAAATGCCCGGTTTCTACCCCATTGACGAGTACGACCTGGCGGGCTTCTCCGTAGGCGTTGTGGACCGCGACAAGGTCATCGACAGAAACACCATGACCGAAGGTGACGTGATCATCGCCATTCCCTCCAGCGGCGTGCATTCCAACGGCTTCTCTTTGGTTCGTAAGGTGTTCGATCTGGAGCACAGCGATATTCACCGCAAGTATGACGTTCTGAACGGCCGTGAGCTTGGCGAGGTTCTGCTGACCCCCACCAAGATCTTTGTAAAGCCCGTGCTTTCTCTGCTGGAGAAGGTACAGGTGAAGGGGATTTCCCACATCACCGGCGGCGGCTTCTACGAGAACATTCCCCGTTCCTTTGCAAAGGGCTATACCGCAAAGATCGAGAAGAAAGCGGTGAAGGTGCTGCCCATCTTCGATCTGATCGCAAAAGAGGGCGGTATTGACGAGAGAGATATGTTCAACACCTTCAACATGGGTGTGGGTATGAGCATCGTAGTGCCCAAGGAGCAGGCCGATCTGGCATTGGCTACCCTCCGCGAAGCAGGCGAGGACGCTTACATCATCGGTGAAGTGATCCGTTCCGAGGAAGGGATCATCTTATGCTAAAGGCAAGGATCGCAGTCTTTGTTTCCGGAGGCGGAACCAACCTGCAGGCATTGTTAGATGCCGAGAAGGCGGGCAAGCTTCCCTCCGGGGAGATCGCTTTGGTGGTATCCAACAAGGCGGGGGTCTACGCATTGGAGCGCGCTTCCGCTGCAGGGGTGGAGTCTGCCGTGATCTCCAAGAAGGATTTGGGGCAGGCGGAGTTTGAAAAGCAGCTGGTAGCTCTTTTGGAAGAGAAGAAGATCGACCTCATCGTATTGGCAGGCTTTTTGTGCATCCTCTCCGAGGACTTTGTGAAGAGATACCCCAGACGGATCATCAATATCCATCCTTCTCTCATCCCCGCTTTCTGCGGAGACGGGTATTACGGGCTTCGGGTACACGAAGAGGCCTTGAAGAAGGGTGTGAAGGTCACCGGTGCGACGGTGCATTTTGTAAACGAGATCACCGACGGCGGTGAGATCCTTTTTCAGAAGGCGGTTGAGATTCCCGACGGAATCGATGCGTCCGGATTGCAGAAGCTGGTGATGGAGCAGGCGGAATGGCTGTTGCTTCCCATGGCGGCTGAAAAGGTCTCCCGCGAGATTATTGAAACGAGGAGATAAGCATGAAGATAATGGTAATCGGCGGCGGCGGACGTGAGCACGCCGTGATCAAAAAATTGAAGTGCAATCCCAAGGCAGAGGTGATCTACGCTCTGCCGGGCAACGGCGGTATTGCCAAGGACGCCACCTGCGTTCCCATCGGTGCAAAGGATATCCCCGCTATTGTGGACTTTGCCAAGGAAAAGCAGATCGACTTTGCGGTGGTGACCCCCGACGATCCGTTGGTATTGGGTTGCGTGGACGCTTTGGAGGCGGTGGGTGTCACCTGCTTCGGGCCTAACAAGGCGGCGGCCATCATTGAGGGAAGCAAGGTCTTCTCCAAGAATCTGATGAAGAAATACGGCATTCCCACGGCGGCTTACGAGGTGTTTGAGGATCTCGACAAGGCGCTGGAATATCTGGAAACTGCTCCCATCCCCACGGTTTTGAAGGCGGACGGGCTTGCTCTGGGCAAGGGCGTGATCATCGCCACTACCAGAGAAGAGGCGAGGACGGCTATCCGCTCCATGATGGAGGACAAAATTTTTGGGGAATCCGGCAGCAAGGTGGTCATCGAGGAATTTTTGGAAGGGCCGGAGGTCTCCGTGCTTGCCTTTACAGACGGTAAGTGCGTTGTTCCCATGGTTTCTTCCATGGACCACAAGAGAGCTTTGGACGGAGACAAGGGTCTGAATACCGGCGGTATGGGCACCATTGCTCCCAACCCCTTCTATACCGAGGAAGTGGCAAAGGAGTGCGTGGAAAAGATCTTCCTGCCCACCGTTGCCGCTATGAATACCGAGGGCAGAAGCTTTAAGGGCTGTTTGTACTTCGGACTGATGATCACAAAAGACGGCCCCAAGGTAATCGAATACAACTGCCGTTTCGGCGACCCCGAGGCCCAGGTCGTGCTTCCTTTGCTGGAAGGCGATCTGCTGGAGATCATGGAAGCCACCGCAAAGGGCACTCTTGGAGATCTGGAAGTGAAGTTCTCCGAGAAGGCGGCCTGCTGTGTTGTGATGGCCTCCAACGGGTATCCCGGAAAGTATGAGACCGGGTTTGCCATCACCGCAGAAGAAGGTATGACTGCCGACATCATTTACGCCGGTGCCAAGGAAAAGGACGGCGTGATCGTTACCGGCGGTGGACGTGTGCTTTGCGTGGTGGCTACGGGCGAGACTCTCCCCGAGGCGGTTGAGAAAGCATACGCAAACGTGACCAAGGTTCATTTTGAAAATGCCTATTATCGCAAGGATATCGGACAGAGAGCTTTGTCCGTCCTGCAGGAAAGAGGTGGCTGTTAATGGTTTACAGAATTTACGTAGAAAAGAAGGAAGGTCTTGCCCACGAGGCGCAGAGCCTGAAGAACGATCTCACTTCCCTGTTGCAGATCGGCGGCTTGACCGAGGTGCGGGTATTGAACCGCTACGACGTGGAGAATATTGACGAAGCGCTGTTTGCTTCTTCCGTGAAGACGGTGTTCTCCGAGCCTCAGCTGGATACCGTTTATACGGAGCTTCCCCAGGGAGCGGACGTGGTGTTTGCCGTGGAGTATCTTCCCGGTCAGTTTGATCAGCGGGCGGATTCTGCGGCGCAGTGCATTCAGATCCTTTCCCAGGGGGACCGTCCCACGGTGCGCACCGCAAAGGTGTATCTGCTGTACGGCGATCTGAACGAAGAAGCCGTCTCTTCCATTCAGAAGTACGTCATCAACCCCGTGGAGAGCCGTTTGGCTTCTTTGGATACCGTGGAGACCTTGAAGGCGGAGTACGTGATCCCCACCGAGGTGGAGACCGTGGAAGGGTTCTGTGATTTCTCCGATGAGGAGCTGATGGCTTATCTGAAGGGTGCGGGGCTGGCCATGGACGGAGACGATATCCGCTTCTGCCGGGAGTATTTCCGCAAGGAGCAGAGAGATCCCACCATCACCGAGATCAAGATGATCGACACCTATTGGTCCGATCACTGCAGACATACCACCTTCTCCACCACCATCGATAGTGTGAAGTTTGAGGACGAGGTTCTGCAGAACGCTTATAACGAGTATCTTAAGACCAGAGACGAATTGAACCGTACCAAGCCCATCAATCTGATGGACATTGCCACTCTGGCAACCAAGTATCTCCGCGCCACCGGCAAGCTGGAGAATCTGGACGAATCCGAAGAGATCAACGCCTGCACCGTGAAGATGAAGGTGGAGATCGAGGGCGAAACCGAGGATTGGCTGTTGCTCTTCAAGAACGAGACCCACAACCATCCCACGGAGATCGAGCCCTTTGGCGGTGCGGCTACCTGTATCGGCGGTGCTATCCGCGACCCCCTCTCCGGCCGTTCCTACGTGTATGCGGCTATGCGTGTTACCGGCGGCGCAAACCCTTTGAAGGCGGTTTCCGAGACTCTGCCCGGTAAGCTTCCCCAGAGAAAGATCGTGACCACTGCGGCGGCAGGTTATTCCTCCTACGGTAACCAGATCGGTCTTGCCACCGGTATGGTTGACGAGCTGTATCACGACGGTTACGTGGCAAAGCGTATGGAGATCGGTGCGGTTATTGCGGCGGCTCCCGCTGAGAACGTGAGAAGAGAACGTCCCGCCCCCGGTGACGTGATCATTCTGTTGGGCGGCCGTACCGGCCGTGACGGCTGCGGCGGTGCTACCGGTTCTTCCAAGTCCCATACCTTGGAATCCCTGGAAAGCTGCGGCGCAGAGGTACAGAAGGGTAACGCTCCCGAGGAGCGTAAGCTTCAGCGTTTGTTCCGCAATCCCGAGGCTACCCGCTTGATCAAGCGCTGTAACGACTTCGGTGCCGGCGGTGTTTCCGTTGCCATCGGTGAATTGGCAGACGGCTTGATGATCGATCTGAACCGCGTGCCCAAGAAATACGAGGGTCTGGACGGTACGGAGCTGGCTATTTCCGAATCTCAGGAGCGTATGGCCGTTGTGGTTGCACCCGAGGATGCGGAGAAGTTCTGCAAGCTGGCTTACGGCGAGAACCTGGAGTCTACTCAGGTTGCCGTGGTTACCGAGGAAGCAAGACTGCGTATGACCTGGAACGGGAAGACCATCGTGGATATCTCCCGTGAGTTCCTGAATTCCAACGGTGCTGAAAAGCACATCGATATTGCCCCCGGTAAGATCGAAAGCTACGAAAAGGAGATCCCCGCCGACTTTGCGCAGGGGATGAAGGCTTTGGCGGAGGACTTGAACGTTTGCTCCCGCAGAGGTCTTTCCGAGCGTTTTGACTCTACCATCGGTGCGGGTACGGTGCTGATGCCCTTCGGCGGTAAGTACCAGATGACTCCCATTCAGGCTATGGTCCACAAGGTTTCCACCGAGAAGAAGGAGACCTCTACCTGCTCTCTGATGAGCTGGGGCTACAACCCCTTCATCGCCGAGAAGAGCCCCTTCCACAGCGCTTATCTTGCGGTGGTGGAATCCGTGACCAAGCTGATCGCCACCGGTGCTTCCTTTGAGGAGGTGTACCTCACCTTCCAGGAATACTTTGAAAAGCCCGGTAAGGAGCCTGCCCGTTGGGGCAAGCCCCTGGCGGCTTTGCTGGGTGCGTTCATGGCGCAGAAGAATCTGGGCATTGCTGCCATCGGCGGTAAGGACTCCATGAGCGGTACCTTCGAGAAGATCGACGTGCCTCCCACGCTGTGCTCCTTTGCGGTGACCACCGAGAAGGGCGATCACATCCTCTCCCCCGAGTTCAAGGGTGCGGGACATCCTATCTACCTGTTCCGTCCGGAATATGACGAAAACGGGCTGCCCGTAACGGAATCTCTGCTGGCGCTTTATAACAAGTTCACTTCCCTTGCAAGAGAAGGCAAGGTTCTGGCGGCTTACACGCCCACCTACGGCGGTATTGCCGAGGCGGCTTTGAAGATGGCTATGGGCAACGGCATTGGCTGTGAATTCCTTGCCGATTGCTCCTTGGAGACTCTGTTCGGCTACTGCTACGGCGGCATCGTTGCGGAGTGCACCGAAGAGGTTGACGGCATTCTGCTGGGTCATACCACCAAGGAGGCAAAGATCTGCCGCGGTAACGACTGCCTGTGTCTGTGCGAGCTTTTGAAGCTTTACGAGGACAAGCTGGAATCCGTATTCTCCTGCAACATTCCCCAGGGTGACGGCAAGGAGATCCCCGCCTTCCTGTATACCGAAGGCAAGCCCGCTTCTCCCCACATCGGCATTGCCAAGCCTCGGGTACTGATCCCCGTGTTCCCCGGCACCAACTGTGAATACGATACGGCAAAGGCATTTGCAAGAGCGGGTGCCGAGCCCGAGATCGTGGTGCTGAACAACCTTTCCGCTTCCAGCGTTGCGGAGTCCGTCAATCACTTTGCAAAACGGGTGGAGGATTCTCAGATCATCTTCATTCCCGGCGGCTTCTCCGGCGGTGACGAGCCTGACGGCTCCGGTAAGTTCATCACGGCATTCTTCCGCTCTGCGCAGGTAAAGGATGCGGTGCACAAGCTGTTGAAGGAAAAGGACGGTCTGATGGCAGGTATCTGCAACGGCTTCCAGGCACTGATCAAGCTGGGTCTTGTGCCTTACGGCGAGATCCGCGATACCCTGGAGACGGATCCCACCCTGACCTACAACACCATCGGCAGACACCAATCCCGTTTGGTACGCACCAGAGTTTGTACCAACCTTTCCCCCTGGCTGATGAACGCACAGCCCGGTGAGGTTTACACCGTTCCCATCTCCCACGGTGAGGGCCGCTTCTATGCCTCTGCAGAGTGGGTGGAAAAGCTGGCGAAGAACGGTCAGATCGCTACCCAGTACGTGGATCTGGCGGGCAACCCCACCTCCGATATCCGTTTCAACCCCAATGATTCCGTATGTGCCATCGAGGGTATTTGCTCTCCCGACGGCCGTGTGTTCGGTAAGATGGGGCACTCCGAGAGAATCGGCAACTATCTGTACCGCAACGTAGAGGGCAATTACAATTTGGGTATGTTTGATGCGGCAGTTTCCTATTTCAAATAAGGAGATAGATTCATGAAGAGCATTTACAGAATTCTTTGCCTTTGCGTTCTTCTTTGCATGGCTGTGACCATATTTGCCGCTTGCAAGGGCGACGAGGATCCCGCAGATACCTCCAGCGTGACGGAAGAAGGCAATCAGCCCGATGAGGGCGGCGACGTCAGTGAAGTGACCTTCCCCTTGGAGAAGGAAAACTTCGGCGGCGTGACCATCAAGGCGCTGTCCTACGACCCCGAGGGCAGCTTCCAGTATCAGACCTTTGAGATCGCTCCCGTGGCCATCAACACCGATCCCGTTAACGACACGGCATTCAACCGTGCCCACGTGATCCGTCAGGAATATGGCATTGACCTGGTTCAGGAGCTTGTTCCCACCAAAAACGACGTGGTGGATACCGTTCGTGAGATGGTGACCACCGGTATGGACAACTACCAGATCGTGGTGGCTCCCTTGCATTACCTTGCAAAGCTGGTGGCTGACGATGCTTATTATGATCTCTCCGCCATTGAAAACGGCTACATCCATCTGACCCAGCCCTACTGGGATCAGAAGATCAACAAGCAGCTTTCCGTGATGGGTCACAACTTCTTTGTGAACGGTGACGCCATCGTTTCCGACGACGAGGCCACCTGGGCCGTGTTCTTCAACAAGGATATTGCCGCAAACTACAAGCTGGCCGAGGCTTACGACGCCGCTTCCATTTACGAGATCGTTGAACGCGGCGATTGGACGGTGGACGTGATGTACGAAATGGCCAAGCAAGTGGTAGACGACAACGGCGACGGCATGAGCTGGTCCGCCTCCTCCGACGACGTTTGGGGCATCAGCGCACAGGCTTACGACGGTTACACCTTTACCGTTGCAGGCGGCCATACTATGACCGCTCTGGATGAAGAAGGGGTCCCCTACATCACCATCGGCGAAGAGGCCAACATCGACGCTTACGCCAAGATCCACAACATTCTCAACGATAAGACCGTTTGCTCTCTGGCAGAGGTTGAAGGCAAGTCCTCCTCCAACAGGTACGAGGAGATCGTGCAGATCTTCGCCAACGGCGGCGCGTTGTTCACCCCCGAGAAGATCGGTACCGTTTCCAACCCCGTGATGCGTAACGCCAACATCCGTTACGGTCTGCTTCCCATGCCCAAGATCGACAAGGCGCAGGAGGATTACACCTCCACCGTTACCGTTTGGTGGTGCTCTGCCATGGCCATCCCCACCAGCAACGTGGAGAAGCTGGACGCTACCTGCTACGCCATGGAGGCTTTGGCGTTCTACGGTATGGAAATGCTTACCCCCGAATACTACGACCGTACCTTGAAGAACAAGAGATTTGAGGATCAGGAATCCGAGGATATGCTGGATCTGATCTTCCGCAACAGAACCTACGACGTGGGCATCGTTTTGAACTTTGCAAACGATATGCTGGGCTTCTACGATGCCATCCTGATCTCCGGTAACAACACCCACGTTTCCGATTTGGATTCCAAGAGAGATGCTTATCAGGAAGCCATTGACGATTTTGCGGATCTGTTTTTGGAATAAAAAGCAAGTATAAATAACACAAGAAAGGATTTCCACTTATGAAATTATTTTCCAAGCTGCTTTGTCTGATCTTGGTGCTTTCCATGGCGGGAACTGTTTTGGTTGCCTGCGGAGATAAGCAGGATACGTCCGCTACCTCTTCCGCCAGCAGCGAAAACACCGAAAACGAAACTCCCAACGAGAACGAAAAGAAGTTCCGTTTGGAAAAGGAGGATTTCGGCGGCGTGACCATCAAGATCCTGACAGACAAAGCCACCGACTATCTCTCCTGCGAGATCGCTCCCACTACGTTGAATAACGAGCCTGTCAACGACGCCGCTTACAACCGTGCCGCACTGCTGGCACAGGAATACGGCATCGTTCTGGAGCAGGTTTACGCCGACAATCAGAACGACGTTGCCGCAAAGGCAAAGGCTCAGGCTCAGTCCAACACCGATGAGTATCAGGTCTTCGTGGCAGGTATCCTCTATCTGGCTTCCGCTTCCCTGGAGGGCGCTTTCGTGGACCTGAACAACATTGAGCAGAACGATTACATCGATCTCTCTCAGCCTTACTGGGATCACAAGCTGAACGACAGCATCTCCATTAAGGACCGTGTTTACTTCGCCACCGGTGACGCACTGGTAACCGACGATGAATCCACCTGGGCGATCTTCTTTAACAAGGATATCGCCAACGATAACCAAGTGGCCGCTCCCTTCGGTGTGGAATCCATCTATGAGATCGCCGAAAAGGGTGAATGGACCATTGACGTGCTTTACCAGATGATCAAAAACACCACTACGCAGGTGGGCAATGAAATGACCTTTGGCGCAGACACCGACGATACTTGGGGTATGGTGGCACAGTGCTATGACTCCTACACCTTTATGGTAGCTTCCGATGAGACCCTTACCCGCGTTGAGAATGACAAGCCTATCATCACCATCGGTGAAGAATCCAACGTCAAGGCTTACGAGACCGTGTTCAATATGCTTACCGACAAGCAGAACATCGTCATTGCAGAGCGTGCAGGCGTTTCCGACTGCTACACCGTAATGACCCAGGTCTTTGCAAACGGCAAGGCGCTGTTCATGCCCAACAAGGTGGCAACCGTTTCCGATCCCATCATGCGTGAGGCAAACATCCGTTACGGCATCCTCCCCATGCCCAAGGAGACCAAGGAGCAGGAAAACTACTCCTCTACCGTTACCGTTTACTGGTGCTCTGCTCTGGCCATCCCCACTACCAACGTAGAGAACTTTGACGCTACCTGCTACGCCATGGAGGCTTTGGCTTACTACGGACAGGAGCTGATGACCCAGGAGTACTACGAGCGCACTCTGAAGAACAAGAGATTTGAGGATACGGAATCCGAGGAAATGCTGGATCTGATCTTCCGCAACAAGTCCTTTGACATCGGTGCGGTTTACAGCTTCAACTACATTCTCAGCTTCTATACCGACATTCTGCTTTCCGGTAACAACTCTCACGTTTCCACGCTGGACGCTAAGCGCACCGGATACGAAATGGCGATTGATGACTTCCTTGCAAGTCTTGAGGACTAACGGTTTTACAACATAAGAAGAGCCGATACGAAATGAAACTCGTATCGGCTCTTTTTTTAGCGGTGGTACAATTGATTCAGTTTGCGGAAGCGGGTTCTGTCGATGGAATCCAGCTGTTCCTTGGTGATGCGGTACGCCCAGTTGCCGTCGGCTCTGCCGGGGGTGTTCAAGCGGGTGTCGCATCCGTAGCCAAGAAGGTCCTGAATGGGCATCATCACCAGATCTGCGTGGCTGGCGAACATGGTACGAATGATGCTCTCGCATCCATTCTTCCAATCGCCGCTATGTCCGCAGTAGGCCAGCATCTTCTTACGGGTGGGGTCGTCAAGCTCCCACAGATACCCCAAGAGGGTGTTGTTATCGTGAGTGCCGGTATACGCCACGGCGTTGGCGGGATAGTTGTGGGGCAGGTGGGTGCTGTTATCGTCGGAAAGGAAACCGAACTGGAATACCTTCATGCCGGGGAAGCCGCTGTCCTGCACCAGCTTATAGACGTCGGGGGTGATGTCTCCCAGGTCCTCGGCGATGATCTCCGTCTTGCCTGCGGCGGCCTTGATGGCCTTGATGAAGGGCATCCCCGGGCCCTTGATCCACTTCCCTGCTTTGGCAGTTTCGGAGTCGGCGGGAATGGACCAATAGGAGGCAAAGGCGCGGAAATGGTCGATGCGCACCGTGTCGAACATGGTTGCCATGTGGCGGATCCTGTCACACCACCATTTGTAGCCGTCCTTCTTCATGGCCGCCCAATCGTAGAGGGGATTGCCCCAAAGCTGACCGTCGGCACTGAAGTAGTCCGGAGAAACCCCTGCCACGTGGGTGGGGTTGAGGTTTTTATCCAGCTTAAACTGATCGGGAGCGCTCCACACGTCGGAGCTGTCCAGGGCTACGTAGATAGGAATATCCCCTACCAGCTTGATGCCCTTGCCGTTGGCGTAGGTGCGGATCTCCTGCCACTGGGTGAAGAACTCGTACTGGATGAACTTCCAGGCAAAGAGAGTGGTTTCGTCCGGGGTATCCACCGTCCAGGTCTGCCAGGGCGTTTCGCCGTTGGCTTCCCGAAGCGCCATGAAGCGGCAGAAAGCCTCCAGGTAAGGAGAAGCGGAGATGTAGGCCTCTACGGGTGTTTTTTCTTTAACGCGCAAGGAGGCGGTTTTGAGAAGCTCAAAGCGCTCCTTCTGCAGGCGGTCAAACTCGCAAAGGTAGGGAGATTTCTGTTTTGCAAAGTCCAGCTCCTCTTTCGTCAGGAGTCCCTTGGCATACAGGGTGGGAAGATCCACGAAATACAAATTGCCGCTGAAGGAGGAATAGGATTTATAGGGGGAATTGTACTCGTCCGTCATGCAGAAGGGCAAAACCTGCCAATAGGAAAAGCCGCAATCTGCCAGGAAATCCACGAAATACTTGGCTTCCTTGCCAAAGCTTCCCGTGGAGTAATCGCCGTGGAGGGAGGAAACGTGCATAAGCACGCCGCTGTTACGTTCCATGTGGGTGTACCGTACTTTCTTGATTGGTTTTGAGATATTATACCACCGAGGGGGTGGGTTTGTCAATCTTGGTGATAAAGTCACAGAGAAATTGGGTCTTTTGGGGGTATACTATGAACAACAACAAGGAAAGGAGACTGAAAAATGTCTGTTAAGAAATTGAACCGTGAAGAATTTGAGAAAGCAAGAAAGGAAGAGGGATTGATCCTCTTGGATTTCTATGCGGATTGGTGCGGCCCTTGCCGTATGGTCGCCCCCGTGGTAGAGGAGGTTTCCGCTCTGCGGGAGGACGTTCTGGTGGGCAAGATCAACGTGGATGACGAAGAGGCGCTGGCCAGAGAATTCGGCATCGTGAGCATTCCCACTTTGATCGTGTTGAAGAACGGTCAAGTGCACAAGCAGGTGGTTGGGGTGCGCTCCAGGGAGCAGATCTTAGAGCTGTTGAAAGGCTAAGGCACGGAGACGCTTTTTGTCCAGCAGCTTGATGCCTTCTCCGCGGATGGCGGAAAGCATCCCCTCGGCGGAGAAGTATTTCAGCATTCTGGTGACCACTTCTCTTGCGGAGCCCATGTATTTGGCGATCTGCTCGTGGGTGAGCTTGATGGTATCCGAGCCTGTTTTGGCGGATTCGTCCAGCAGGAAGATGGCAAGGCGTTTGTCCATGCTCATAAAAAGGATCTGCTGCATGACCCACATCACGTCGGAGAAGCGGGACAGGGCAACCTCCATGATGAACAGCTTTACCCGGGGAATGCGGCGGGAAAGCTCTTCCAGGACGCAGCTGCCCACCACGACGCATTCGCTATCTTCTTCGGCATCCACGGAGACGTCGAAGGTGATGGCGTCCAGCACGCAGGAGGCGGAAAGAACGCACACGTCTCCCTCGTAGAGGCGGTAGAGGGTGACCTCCTTGCCCTCCGAGGACAACAGATAGAGGCGGAGGTTGCCGCTACGTACAAGGATGACCCCCGTGCATTCGTTACCGTCGTGGATATGCGTACCTTTTTTAAAGTTTACAGGGTAGGAGGAACGGACCAGGGATTCCCTGTCTGCCTCCGATAGGTCTTCCCAGAAGGGAAAGGTTTGCCGAAACAGTTGTTGCAGTGTATTTTGAGACATAACAAACTCCCTTGAAAGTGAGGAATTGGGTATGAAAACATTGATCGTCGGCGGTGTGGCCGGTGGTGCGTCCTGCGCCGCAAGGTTGCGCAGGTTGGATGAACAGCAAGAAATTATCATCTTGGAGCGTGGCGGATACGTATCCTTTGCCAATTGCGGTCTTCCCTATTACGTGGGGGAAGAGATCAAAGACGGGTCGCTTTTGACCCTGCAAAGTCCCGAAAGCTTTTTGAAGCGTTTCCGCATTGAGGTACGACTCCACAGCGAGGTGGTTGCCGTTGAGACGGAAACCAAGACGGTGCTGGTGAGAGATCTCGAAAACGGAATGGAGTATCGGGAAAGCTACGATCGGCTGGTGCTCTCTCCCGGGGCAAAGCCTTTTCTGCCGAAGATCCCCGGCGTGAACAGCGAAGGTGTTTTTACCCTGCGGAGCATCCCCGACAGCATTGCCATTAAAGAGTATATTGCGGGGAGAAAGCCTGCTTCCGCCGTGGTGGTTGGGGGCGGGTATATCGGCCTTGAAATGGCGGAAAATTTGAAGAAGCTGGGGCTTGACGTCTCCATCGTTGAAAGGGCAGAACACCTGCTTCCGCCTTTGGATCGGGATATGGCCGCAGACGTACACCGCTACGCCAAAGACAAGGGTTTGCGGTTGTATCTCGGCAGCAGCCTTGAAAAGATCGAAGAAACGGACAAGGGGCTGCGGTTGACCCTTTCCCAAGGGGTGCTTGAAACGGAGCTGGTGATCCTTGCTGTGGGGGTACGCCCCGACACGGGATTTTTGCAGTCCTCCGGGATCCACCTTGCCGAAAACGGTAGCATTGCGGTGGATCGGCACATGGAGACCAACGTCCCGGGAATTTACGCCGTGGGAGACGGGGCGCAGGTGCGAAGCTTCCTTTCGGGAGAATTTGCGTTTTTGCCTCTGGCGGGACCTGCCAACAAGCAGGGGCGGATCGCTGCGGACAATCTATGCGGGATCCCCTCGGAATACAAAGGCACCCAGGGGTCTTCCCTGCTGAAGCTGTTTGATATGACGGTGGCCGTCACCGGATTGAACGAGGAGACGGCGAAGAAGGCGGGGTTTGACTATGATAAGACCTACGGATACTTTGCCTCCCACGCCAAGTACTATCCCGATTATTCCATGATGTCCGTGAAGGTTTTGTGGGACAGAAAAAGTCTGCGGATCCTGGGTGGGCAGATCGTAGGCTTCGACGGGGTGGATAAGCGTATGGACGTGCTTGCCACCGCCATTCGTCTGGGAGCAAAGGTCACGGATCTGGCAGAATTGGAGCTTTGCTATGCACCGCCCTTTGGATCTGCCAAGGATCCCTTGAATATGATCGGCTTTATTGGGGAAAACGTTGCTACGGGCAAGCTGAAGCAGTTCTTCCCGGAGGATATCTCTTCCCTGCCCCGGGACGGCAGTGTGACTCTTTTGGACACCCGCACAGGGATGGAATACAATCGGGGGCATATTCCCGGGTTTGTAAATATACCGTTGGATGAACTGCGGGAGAATCTGCATTTGATCCCCAAGGAAAAACCGGTTTACGTTCATTGCCACAGCGGGTTCCGCTCTTATATCGCTTGCAGGATCTTAAGCGGAAACGGTTACGATTGCTACAATCTGGCAGGCGGTTGGCGGCTGTATGAATCGGTGGTGAACGATCAGGAAGTAACGCCGTATCTCTGCACCCGTGATAAATAATTATACCTCTATTTTCCCGTTCTGTCAAGAAGAAACGTGATTTGTGACTTGGTCACAGAAAGATCTTTTGGAAACGTGTATCATAAAGATGCAAACGAAAGAAAGGAAGCAACCGTTATGATGAATGAAAAAGTAAGAGCGCTTTTGAACCAGCAGATCAACAAAGAATTTTATTCCGCATATTTGTATTTGGATTTTTCCAACTACTTCAAGGCCAAGGGGCTTGACGGGTTCGCCAACTGGTATATGATCCAGGCACAGGAAGAGCGGGATCACGCTATGCTGTTCTATCAGTATTTGCAGAACGAGAATCAGGTGGTAACCTTGGAAGCAATTGCCAAGCCCGACAAGGAATTTACCTGCCACATGGACGTATTGAAGGCGGGGTTGGAGCACGAGGAATACGTGACCTCTCTCATCAACGACATCTACGCGGCGGCTTACGACGTGAAGGATTTCCGTACCATGCAGTTCCTTGACTGGTTTGTGAAGGAGCAGGGCGAGGAAGAGACCAACGCCAACGATCTCATCACCAAGATGGAGCTGTTTGGTTCCGATCCCAGAAGCCTGTACCTGCTGAACCAGGAGCTGGCGGCACGGATCTATTCCGCACCTTCCTTGGTGTTGTAAAATTGGATGCAAAAAAGGACTTGCCAAAAGCAAGTCCTTTTTATTGGTGATCCACCGGAGACTCGAACTCCGGACCCCCTGATTAAAAGTCAGATGCTCTGCCGACTGAGCTAGTGGATCAGATTTCCAACGCATGTTAGAATACCACAAAAACGGTCGGTTGTCAAGAGGATTTTGGATTTTTCTCGGAAATATTAATAGAAACGGAAGTTGGCAATTACCTTGCCCAGGACAGTAACTTCGGGGGCGTAAATGGGCTTCATGGCGGAGTTTGCGGGCTGGAGACGGATCCTGCCGTTATCGCGGTAGAAGCGCTTTACGGTGGCCTCGTCCTCGATCATAGCGACTACGATATCCCCGTCGTCGGCATGCTGGAGGCTTTCCACAATGACGATGTCGCCATTGAGGATCCCCGCTTCGATCATACTCTCCCCCATGACGCGAAGAGCGAAGAGGTTGGATCTGCCCCTTGCCATCACCGTGGGGAAATCCACGTAGCCGTCGTAGTTCTCGATGGCGAGAATAGGTGCGCCCGCAGTGACTCTGCCCAGGATGGGGACACGGCGGGTCTGCTCGCTTGTTTCCTCCGAAGTTGGCTCGAGGCGCATGGCGCGACTCTTGCGGGAGGACATCTGCAAATATCCCTTCTCGTCCAGACGGTGGAGATAGCCGTGGACGGTGGAGGTAGAGCGGATATTCAGTGCGCGGCAGATATCACGCACGGAGGGGGCGTAGCCGTCACGCTCGATGCATTCCTTGATGAACTTGTAGATATCGATTTCTTTTTGAGTCAGTCCGGTCATCTTAACGATCTCCCTTGTTTATTCGACACATTGCAGGAACAGGTCTCTGGCACGGTCGTGTTGCGCCGACAGCCAGAAGTAGCCGTAGAGGCATTCCAGCCCTGTGGCGCGGCGGTATTCCACAGCAGAGGCGCTTTTGGAGCGGTGTGCGCTTTTGGAATTTCTTCCGCTTTTGTAGATGGCAAGCTCTTCCTCGGTGAGAAGGGGCAGGAGACGTTCCACCATAACGCTTTGGCAGTGGGCGGTGACGATCTCTCTGGCGCGGTCATTCAGCTCGGAGGGCTTACAGTTGCCGTCCCCCACCAGATATTCTCTGGCAAGGGTCTCGAAGAAGGAATCCCCCAAATATGCCAGCACCAAGGGGCTGTAGTCACCTCTGCGAAAGGTTACGCCCGCTTCCATGTGGTGCCCTGAGAGGAATCCACCAGCAGGATGCCTTTGGCCTTCAGCTCGTCACGGATGGCATCCGCCTCGGCAAAGTTCTTTGCCTTCTTGGCGGCGGCACGCTTGGCGATCATTTCGTTGATATACGCTTCGTCCTCGTCGCTTTCTGCGGGTGCGGCGGAAGCCAGCTTTTCGGCGGCGGCGATCATCCCGATGGAGAGTACTTCGTCGTAATCCGCAAGCAGAGCAAGCTTGGTGGCGGGGTTGGTCTTTGCCTTCAGAACGTCGTACACGGCGGTGATGGCCATGGAGGTATTCAGATCCTCGCCCATGGCGGAGGCGAACTTCTCCTTATAGGCGGCAAAGACTTCCGCATCCACTTCCCCGTTCTTTTCGGGAAGCAATGCTGCGATCTTTTCGGTGAGCTTTTTATAAGCGGTGTTGGCGTTGTCCAGATTTTCAAAAGAGAACACCAAGGATTTGCGGTAATGGGACTGGAGGCAGAAGAAGCGGTACACCAAAGGATCGTAGCCCTTCTGTTCCAAGAGAGAAACGGTTAAGAACTCGCCCTTGGATTTGCTCATCTTACCGCCGGTGGTGTTCAGATGGTGTACGTGGAACCACTGGGGGCACCATGCATGGCCGAGATATGCCTCGCTCTGAGCGATCTCGTTGGTGTGGTGGGGGAACTGGTTATCGATGCCCCCGCAATGGAGGTCCAGATACTCGCCGCAATGCTTGATGGAAATGGCGGAGCACTCGATATGCCAGCCGGGATAACCGATGCCCCAGGGGCTTTCCCACTTCAATTCCTGATCGTCGAACTTGGATTTGGTGAACCAAAGAACGAAGTCACCCTTGTTCTTCTTGTTACCGTCTGCCTCGACACCGTCCCGGACACCAACCTCCAGATCCTCTTCGTTGTGGCGATTGAACACGTAGTATTCCTCGCACTTGGAGGTATCGAAGTAGACGTTGCCCCCTGCCAGATAGGCGTAGCCGTCGGCAAGAAGCTTTTCCACCATCTCGATGAACTCGGGAATACAGCCGGTGGCGGGCTCCACCACGTCGGGCTTGCGGATGTTCAGCTTTTTACAGTCTTCAAAGAAGGCGTCCGTATAGAAACGGGCGATCTCCATGACGGTCTTATGCTCGCGGCGGGCGCCTTTGAGCATCTTATCTTCCCCGGTGTCGGCATCGCTGGCCAGATGGCCAACGTCGGTGATGTTCATCACGCGGAGAACGTCGTAGCCCGACCAACGCAGGAATTTTTCCAGAACATCCTCCATGATATAGCTACGGAGGTTGCCGATATGGGCAAAGTGATACACGGTGGGCCCGCAGGTATACATTTTGACCTTGCCGGGCTCGTGGGTGGTAAAAGGGTCAACCGTGTGGGTGACGCTGTTGTATAATTTGATCATGAGAATTGCCTTTCCAAGTTTAGGTGCTTACTTTTCCGGATCCATATATTTCCAATAGCTGAGGATGTAGCTGAGACCTGACCAAAGGGTGAAGACCGTCATAACGATCACAGAGGCCAGAGAGAGCCAGCCGCGGCAAAAGGGCAGGACGATGGGCTCCAAAAGCAGGACGGACACGCAGACGATCTGAGTGTTGGTCTTGATCTTGCCCAGCATATTGGCGGCTACCACCACCCCTGTCTTGGCTACCACCAAGCGCATGGAGGTCACGGCCAGTTCACGGAACAGAACGATGACGGATGCCCAGAAGAACACGTGCTTCAGAAGCTCCACGGGAACGCCGAAATCGTGAGCCAATACGGTGTTGTATTCAAAGGTGAATTGGGACATACAAAGAGCGAAGAGAGAACCCAGGATCAGGAACTTATCCGCCAAGGGGTCCATAAACTTGCCGAAATCGGTGACCAGATTATGCTTGCGGGCAATGTGACCGTCCAGAAAATCGGTAATTGCCGCGCCGATGAACAATGCCGCCGCAATGGCTCTGCTGAGCCAATCGCCGTATCCATCGTCAAAGGGGAAAAAATCGTACACGGCGAACAGGATCAAGAAGGGGATGCTGATGATACGGATCAGCGTGAGTTTGTTGGGAAGATTCACGGTTTTACTCTCCTTACGAAAATATTAGATCGCTTTGCCTAAAAGGTCGTAATCCATGACCTCGGTGATGGTGACGTTAACAAACTGCCCCTCGTGGACATTTTTGGAGGAGGAGAAGAAGATCTTTCCGTCGATATCGTAGGCATCCGCATAGGATCTGCCGTAGAAGCTTTCGGAGACGGGGTCGTAACCTTCGCAGATCACCTGCAGAGTCTGCCCCAGGAAAGCCTCGTTACACTCGTTGTGGATCCGTTCCTGCTGTTCCATCAGGATATCGTGGCGCTTTTCCTTCACCTTCTCGGAGACCTGGTCGGGGAAATCGTAGGCGGGGGTGCCCTCCTCGCGGGAGTAAGGGAACACGCCGAGACGCTCGAAACGGATCTCCTTTAAGAACTTGCGAAGCTCCTCAAATTGGGCGATGGTCTCCCCGGGGAAGCCCACGATCACGGTGGAACGGAGGATGATGCCGGGAACACGTTCACGAAGCTTGCCGATCACTTCCAGGATCTGTGCCTTGTCTCCGCGGCGGTTCATGCGGGTAAGGATCTCATCGTTGATATGCTGGATGGGCATATCGATGTATTTTACGACCTTGGGGTTGTTGGCGATCTCTTCGATCAGGCCATCGGTAATACGGTCGGGATAGCAATACAGCAGACGGATCCATTCGATGCCCTCGATCTGAGACAGCTCGGAAATGAGGCTGTCCAATGCGTAGGTGCCGTAGAGATCCTCACCGTAACGGGTGGTATCCTGGGCGATGAGGCAAAGCTCCTTGATGCCCAATTCCGCCAGCTCGGTGGCTTCCTCCACCAGCTCGCTCATGGGGCGGCTGCGGAACTTACCGCGGATAGAGGGGATGACGCAATAGGTACAGCAGTTATCGCACCCTTCGGAGATCTGCAGGTATGCAAAATGCTCCGGGGTAGTGACCACACGTTCCCCGCCCATGGGGGCGGTATGGATATCGTCGAAGGAACGGTAGGAGGTGCCGTGGTAGGCGGCGCGAACCGCCTCACAGATCTTTTCCACAGAGCCCGTGCCGATGATGCAGTTCACCTCGGGAAGCTCCTTTAAGATCTCGTCGCCGTAGCGCTGGGGCAGACAGCCTGCCACCACGATGCCCTTTAAGGTATGATGCTCCTTCAGCCAAGCGATGTCCAGAATGCTGTCGATGGCTTCGGATTTGGCGCTTTCGATGAAGGCGCAGGTATTGATGACCATAACGTCCGCTTCCACGTCCTCGGCAACGATCTCGAAGCCTTCGGCGGCAAGCAGAGCAAGCATCCGCTCGGTATTCATTAAGTTTTTGGGACAACCGAGGGATACGAAACCGACTTTGATGTTCATAGCGTTTTTATTCCTGTGTTAATATTGATAATCGTTGAGAACGTCGGACACATCCGACCAGCCGTAGCCCTGGCGGTTCAGCCATGCGGCGGCTTTTTTCTTCACGGCAGGGTCTTCCATGGAAGCGCCGCGGAACTTCTGCTCCAAAAGCTCTTGGATCTTTTCCCGATGGTCCATGGAACGGTAGGGTTCCAGAACCGTATCGATCACCTCGGCGGTGAAGCCTTTGCCGTAAAGCTCCTGCTTGATCCGCATAGGACCGTAGGAACGAAGGGAATAATAGTTATCCGCATACCGCTCCGCCAGACGCAGGTCGTTGAGATACCCCCGCTCCTCGAAAAGGTCCACCGTCTCTTTGCACAGCGGTGCTTCAAAATGGCGGCGCAGCTTTTCGTACAGGCGTTTTTTGGAGAGATCGCCGTAGGCCAGATGGGAAAAGGCTTTTTGGATGCAGGACAAGCGGGATTCCGCCGCTTGCAGCTCCTCCAAGAGTTCGTCTGAGACGTCCATCCCCTGCTCTAACCCCAGACGGTTGCAATCGTACAGGGTGATGCGGAAGCGGCTCCCGGCACAATGGACGGTGGCTTCCTTGCGCTCCTCGTCAACAAGGAGCTTTTCCAAAATGAGCATGGGAGATTATTCCAGCTCGTCGGAGAAGGACAGCTCGGTATCGGACTCCTCGAAGCCCTCGGGCTTCTTCACGAAGCATTCCTTGATCTTGGCTTCCAGCTCGGCGCAGAGAGAGGGATTCTCGCAAAGGAGACCGCGGACACGGTCCTTGCCGTTGCCCAGCTTTTCGCCGTTATAGGACAGCCAGCCGCCGCTCTTTTCCAGAACGCCGCACTTGACGCCAAGCTCAATGATCTCGCTTTCCTTGGAAATGCCCTGACCGTAGATGATGTCAAACTCGGCGGACTTGAAGGGGGGCGCTACCTTGTTCTTGACCACCTTACAGCGGACGTGGTTGCCGTAGATATCCTCGCCGGTACCCAGCTGTGCGGTCTTGCGCACGTCGATGCGGACGGAGGCGTAGAACTTCAAGGCGCGGCCGCCGGTGGTAACCTCGGGGTTACCGTAGACGATGCCCACCTTCTCGCGGAGCTGGTTGATGAACACCACGATACAGTTGGACTTGGAGATGGCGCCGGAAAGCTTACGGAGTGCCTGGGACATAAGGCGGGCGTGGAGGCCCACGTGGGAAGCACCCATATCGCCGTCCAGCTCGTTACGGGGAACCAGGGCGGCAACGGAGTCGATGACCACTACCTCGATGGCGCCGGAACGCACCAGAGCCTCGGTAATCTCAAGAGCCTGTTCACCGTCGTCGGGCTGGGAGACCAGAAGCTTATCGATATCCACGCCCAGCGCCTTTGCGTAGACGGGATCCAAAGCGTGCTCTGCGTCGATAAAAGCGGCCTCGCCCCCAAGCTTCTGAACTTCGGCTACGATATGCAAAGCGATGGTGGTCTTACCGGAAGACTCGGGCCCGTAGATCTCGATGATACGTCCTCTGGGGACGCCGCCGATGCCAAGGGCGATATCCAAGGAAATAGAGCCGGTGGTGACCCCGGTAACGCCCATACGGGTGTTATCCCCAAGGCGCATGATGGAGCCCTTGCCGCACTGCTTTTCGATCTGGGCGATGGCAGTCTCCAACGCCGCTGCTTTGCTGTCTTTCATATCCTTCGTAGCCATATCAATATCCTCTCAAAGCATAGTAGTTTACGAACTGATGTTCTAAGATAGAATACCATATTTTGAAGGAAATGTCAATTCTATTTTTGAAAATAAATTCTATCTTTGTCAATAAAAAAGAGCTTTTTTTCGAATTAGGAAAAAATATGTGATTTTATGTAAAAAAAGAGACGATATTTTGTTAAATAAACCTATATACAAATTTCAAAATCTGTTGTAAAATTTATATGCAACAAAGAATTGTATATGATAAGGAGAAATGCAAATGTCAATCGGAAGCAACGGCAGTCTCGGTCTGATCGTTATGAACAACTGCAAAGAGTTGGGCGAAAAGGTCGATGCATGGATCAAGGAGATCCGCGGCGAGGATCCCAATTCCCCCAGCTACATCATCCCCACCGAAGAGGTTCGGTTCAACAACGGCGAGGGTAAGGTTCGTATTCTTGACTCCGTCCGCGGCAAGGATCTTTACATCCTCACCGACGTAGGCAACTATCACTGCACTTATAAGATGTTCGGTTACGATAACCGCATGGGTCCGGACGAGCACTTCCAGGACATCAAGCGTGTGATCTCCGCTATCGGCGGCAAGGCAAGCCGTATCACTTTGATCATGCCTTTGCTTTACGCTTCCAGACAGCACCGCAGAAAGGGTAGAGAGTCCCTGGACTGCGCAATGGCTTTGGAGGAACTGAGAAATCTGGGTGTTGACACCATCATCACCTTCGACGCTCACGATCCCACCATTCACAACGCTATCCCCGGCACTTCCTTTGAAAACGTTCTTCCCACTTACTCCATTCTGAAAAATTTCATTGCCAACGAAGGCGACGATATTCTGAAGGACAACATGACCGTTATCAGCCCCGACAACGGTGCTATGGAACGTGCGATTTATTACGCAAACGTTCTGGGTCTGGACGTAGGTATGTTCTACAAGCGTCGCGACCACTCCCGCATCGTCAACGGCAAGAACCCCATCGTTCAGCACGAGTATATCGGCGGCTCTTTGGAGGGCAAGAAGGTTTTGATCATCGACGACATGATCGCTTCCGGTCAGTCCATCATCGAGGTCGTGAACGAGGCTTACAAGCGCAACGCTACTCAGATCTATGCGGCCGCTACCTTTGCATTCTTTACCGAAGGCGTGGAGAAGTTTGACAAGCTGTACGAGGAAGGCAAGCTGACTCGTCTTTACACCACCAACCTTTCCTACGTTCCCGAGGAATATCTCACCCGTCCTTGGCTGGTTTGCGCGGATCTTTCCAAGTTCGTGGCAAAGATCACCAACACTCTCAACAGCGATGAGTCCATCTCTCCCCTGCTGGAATGTACCTCCCGTATCAGACGGTTGATGAAGCACAACTGAGTTTTATATGACGAAACGCCCTGCAAAAAAGCGGGGCGTTTTTTCGTTGGGGAAATAGGAACCTCATCCGCCCCACCGGGGCTTCCCTTATCCCCGCAAGCGGGGAAGGCGAGGCACGCCGTTGGCGTGCGGGAAGTATCGTATGCCCCTGCGGGGCGGGGTGGAAGAGAGACATAGGGGAAAAGAGAAACAAGGCGAAAAGCGATACGTCTGCGGTGCGTCTTACGGAGGGCAGGCCTCCTGAAGCGAAACGGGCTGCCGGAGGACGTCAGCCCCTACGGACTCGCGATGGGTGTGGGTGGACATAAGTGGACGAATTCAGTTTGGGGTGAAACGGGCTGCTCTGCCGCCGCAGGCGGTATGACGTCTTGACCCCTACGGACTCGCGGTGGGTATGGGTGGACATAAGTGGACGAATTAAGTTTGGGATGAAACGGGCTGCTCTGCCGCCGCAGGCGGTATGACGTCTTGACCCCTACGGACTCGCGGTGGGTGTGGGTGGACATAAGTGGACGAATTAAGTTTGGGGCGAAACGGGCTGCCGGAGGGCGTCAGCCCCTACGGTCTCGCGGCGGGTGTGGGTGAACATAAGTGGACGAATTAAGTTTGGGGCGAAACGGGCTGCCGGAGGGCGTCAGCCCCTACGGACCCGCGGCGGGTGTGGGTGGACATAAGTGGACGAAACAGGGGTTGGGGTTGAAGCTATTTTTTTCTGACACACCAAATAACGTTTTTGGCAGAGCTATCGCCGGATTCTTTGTGATAACCGCCGTAGACGTTAACGATCTCAT